>DASRRI010000103.1:0-151312 GCA_035695765.1 Dongiaceae bacterium | reverse complement strand
TCTGATCACCGGGCAGACCAACTACCGGTCTGGCTCCACCGCTACAACTGGCATCGACCTCATGGTAGCTTGCTAAGCAACGTACCCATCAGCCGCCTCGGTCTGACCGAGAACAACCTGTTGAGGCTCCACAGCTAGCGCGCGCTCAGCGGGCGATAGTTGGAAGAGGGCTCCGGATAATCCTGGTTGGGTTGCGGGCCGATGGCTCTGATCGCCGCCTCGCAGCGCGCGATTTCCGCCGTGCCATCCAGGACTGCAAAGCTGGTGTCGTACCTCTGGGTGGCGCCCGGATCGAGCCATATCAGCTCGCCGCGCTCCCGGGCGAAGGCCGCGCCTTGGACGTGATTGGTAGCGGGCTCGATCCCAAGTGTGTAGAGGCCGGCCTGGAAATTCTGCCATTCCAGCATGCAAGGGAACTGGTCCTTGCGCGTGACGACCTGGAAACCGATGCCGAGGCGATCATTCACGATGGCGACTGGGACAAGTCCTTGCGGATCGGTCGCCAACTCGTGCTGCCAGACCTGCTCGATGAATTCGAATCGCGGCGCGGGACAGGTGCGATAGCCGACTCCCTGGCGCTGGTCGTGCTCGGCCCACACCACGTCTGCAATGGGCGCGAGATAACGCGAGCCTTCATCCACTAGCGGGTGACCGACATTGATATGGTACATATACATGTGCGGAGTGCGGTAGAAACCGCGATTGGTGACTTCATCGCGCAAGAGGATGACGTTGGTGCCGGCTTCGATCTCGATCCGCCGCGTCAGGTGCAGGTCTTCGCCGAACACGGTCGCCTGGCTCACTGTGCCCTCGCACCAGAGGAAGCAGCGGTTGCCTTCCCACCGCTCGCCATAGCCGCCGAGCCGGGCGGGGATAGTACTGATCCGTCCATGGATGGAGTTCTTCACGGACTTGCGGTGCGGATAGCGATAGTGATCGGCGGGCGCTTCATCCATGAAGAGGATGTGATCGAGCCCGCAGGTGAGCAGCAATCCGGAGAAGGACCGCAGCCAGCCGAGGCCGTCTTCGCCTTCATACTCATGCAGGCCGGGATGCCGGAAGCCTGACGGCGAATGCCAGCCGATCGGGAACTGCCGATATTCGCAATCCGCAATATCCATCGCCCGGTCGACCAGGACCGTAAATCGCAGGCCCGTGCCGGACCGGAACTCCAGCATGCGGATGCCGCGCTCCACGCCGTCACCCAGAGTCATCAGACGCACGCCGGCGAACTGCGAGAGCGAGCCTGCCTGAGCGGCAACCTCCCGTCGCGTCAGATTGCGGCCAAAGAGCTCGACCAAGGCTGTGCTCTTCCTGCTCTGAAAACGCGACGCTAGCGATCGGACAGATCGCCGCGCAATGAAAAGGCGCATCAGATTACATCAGGCGATCCATCATCCTGTCACCGGTCGACGATAAGATTGATTGGTTTTGATGGCAGCCTGCCTTGAACTCAAGGGCAATCGCAATACCGTCGTCCCATGTCGATCGCGCAACGCAACTACAGTTTGGTTGGACCGGACACCGAAGCGGCCATTGCCGGCGGCCTCGCCGGCGCAGACTGGTACAAGACCGACGTTCCGCGCAAGCGCTTGAAGGAGCTGATGGAGCGCTCCGACGGCCCGGCGATCCGCGACACCATCATCTGGCTTGTGGCATTCATCACGTTCGGTACCGGCGGCTACCTTTTCTGGGGCAGCTGGTGGGCGATGCCGTTCTTCTTCTGCTATGGCGTGCTCTACGGCTCGTCGAGCGATTCACGCTGGCATGAGTGCGGCCACGGCACGGCGTTCAAGACGCGCTGGATGAACGATGTCATCTATCAGATCGCCTGCTTCATGATCATGCGCGAACCGACGATCTGGCGCTGGAGCCACGCGCGGCATCATACCGATACGATCATCGTCGGGCGTGATCCGGAGATCGCAGCGATGCGCCCGCCGGCTATGCTGCGCATTCTCAGCAATATCGTCGCGATCGCGCATGTCTTGACCACGAGCAAGAACGTCCTCCTGCACGCGACCGGCTGCCTCAGCGCGGATGAAGCGAGCTTCGTTCCGGAAAGCGAGCGCTATAAAGTTTTCCTGGCCGCGCGCATCTGGCTGATCATCCATGGCGCGGTGATTGCTCTCGCGCTGTGGCTCCAGTCATGGATGCCCTTGGTCTATGTCGGCGTCCTGCCGACCATGTATGGCGGGTGGCTCACCATCTATTTCGGCATCAGCCAGCATGGGGGCCTTGCCGACAACGTGCTGGACCACCGGCTCAACACGCGCACGATCTACATGAATCCGGTGTTCCGGTTCATCTATTGGAACATGAACTATCATGTCGAGCATCACATGTTCCCGATGGTGCCCTATCATCGCCTGCCCGAACTGCATGAGGCGGTAAAAGCGGATTTGCCGAAGCCCTATGCCAGCAGCATCGAGGCCTATCGCGAGATCATTCCTGCGCTGATCCGCCAGATGCGGGAGCCGGGCTATTATGTGCGGCGTCCATTGCCGGCGCCTCAGCCCTCATAGCCGAATTGCCGCGGCAGCCAGAGCACGGTCTCCGGCACCAGGATCATGATCAGCAGGGCCACCAGCAGGATGGCGATGAAGGTCCAGACCTCGCGGATGATGGCGCCGAGCGGCGTTTTCATCAGGCCGCTCATGACGAACAGCAGCACGCCATAAGGCGGCGTGATCAGCCCGATCATGATGTTGACGACGATCACCACCCCGAAATGGACGAGGTCGATGCCGAGTGCCCTGCAGGTCGGGATGAACAAGGGCACCAGCACCAGCAACATGGTGGTGGCGTCGAACAGGCAGCCCAGCGCCAGGAACAGCAGGTTGACCAGCAGCAGGAACAGCATCGGCGACATCTGCGAGCCGTCGAGCCAGGTCGCCACCAATTCCGGAACCCGCTCGGTCGCGACGATATAGTTGAGGACGAACGCTCCGGCGATCAGCAGCGCGACGACCGAAGTGGCGCGGGCGGAATCCACGAACATCCGCACGATCTCGCGAAAGGAGAGCGAACGATAGAGCAAGGCTGCCAGCGCCAGGGCATAGAGCGCCGCCAGGGACGCTGCTTCGGTCGGCGTCGCGGCGCCGCCGTAGATGCCGCCAAGCAGGATGACCGGCAGCATCAGCGGCGGCAGGGCCTGCAAAGTTGCGCGCGGCAGCTGAGCCAGCGCCACGCCCTCATCGCGCGGGAAGTCTCGGCGCCGCGCGATCCAGGCGATGGCCGCCATCAAGGCAACGCCCATCAGAAGCCCGGGGATGACGCCGCCCAGAAACAGGTAGCCGACCGACGTATCCGAGACGAGCGCGTACAGCACCATCGGGATCGAAGGCGGGATGATGGGGCCGATGGTGGCTGCGGAAGCGGAGACAGCGGAGGCAAAGCCGGGGCTGTAGCGCCCGGTCTTCACCATCATCTCCGCCAGCAGCTTGCCGACGCCGGCCGCATCGGCGATGGCCGAGCCCGACATGCCGGCAAAGATGATGTTGGCGATAACGTTGACGTGCGCGAGCCCGCCGCGGAACCGGCCGACCAGCGCCTGGCAGAAGCGCAGCAGGCGCTCGCTGACGCCGCCGGCATTCATCAGGTTGGCAGCAAGGATGAATAATGGCACAGACAGCAACACGAAGCTGTCGATGAAGTTGTTCAGGATCTGCTCGGCGAACAAGGCGAGGTCGGCGTGCATGAACAGCAGGTAGCCGATCGACGAGACGAACATGGCATAGGCAATTGGCATGCCGATCGCCGAAAGCCCGAAGAAGCCCGCCAGGACCAGGATAAAGGGCAGGGTCATTCGGCGGGCTCCGCCGGCTGCTGCTCGTAGAACTCACGCTGCCATTTTACGGAGATGAGGTGCTTGGCGCGCAGCAGAGCGCGCACGGCCACGACGGCGCAGAACAGGATGAAGATCGAATAGAGCCAGTCATAACGCAGTCCGAGAACGGGCGACTTTTCGAACCGCATGAAGCGGATCCAGTCGAGCGTGCTCGGCAACGCAGTGGCGAAGGCGGCGGCAATCAAGAGTGCGCAGATCACCGCAAGCCAGCGCCGCGCCGGCACGGGTGCGGCGAGGATCAGCATGTCGAAGGTGATCTGGTCGCGCTCCTCCAGCAGGAAGGCGGAGGTCCAGAACACGACCCAGACATAGCAGATGAGCGTGACTTCCTGGGTCCAGGCAGTCGGATCATTCAGCACATAGCGGCTGAAGATCTGCACGATAAACGCGGCGAACATGACGGCAAAACCCAATGCTGCCAGCCACGCCGCCACGTCTTTCAGTCTGGTGATGGAGGATATCATCGATGAAGAGCAGGCGCACCCCGGCAAAGCCGGGGTGCGCCAAATGATCAGATGGCGTTGACGCGGTCGGCCATGCCTTGCGGCCAGGTCTTCGACCACTCGGAGTCGAGATAGGCCTGCTGCACAGTCTTGCGGAAGGCCTCGACGTCGGGCGAATAGACTTTCAGCCCCTTCTCCTTGAAGAAGGCGATCAGGTCCGCTTCGTCCTTGATGCGGTTCTCATTGTTGTATTTGACCGCCGCGTCCGCCGCTTCCAGCACGGCCTTCTGCTGCGCTTCGCTGAGCGTGCCCCAGCTCTCACCCGCCATCGACAGGAAGATGGCGTCGACCAGATGGTTGGTCATCACGACCTGCTTGGTGACTTCGTAGAACTTGGCGGCCTTGACGGTCGGCAGCGGATTGTCCTGCGCATCGATCGCGCCGGTCTGCAGCGCGGTATAGACCTCGCCGAACGCCAGCGGCAGTGGGTTCGCGCCCAGCGCCTTGCCGAGGAACAGCCAGGTGTCCGATGATGGCATGCGCAGCTTCACGCCCGCCAAGTCAGCGGGCGTCTTGATCTCCTTGTCGGTGCGCAGATTGAGCTCGCGCGTACCGAGATAGCCGGCGGCCAGCACCTTGATGCCCATCTGGTCCTGCACCAGCTGATACATCTCCTTGCCGACATCTCCGCTGAACACCTTGGCCTGGTGCTCCGGATCGCGGATCAGATAGCCGGCGGTGAAGATCGACCATTCGGGGATCTGCTTGGCGATGTCGAAGGCTGAGATCATCGCCATCTCGAGGTTGCCGCGCTGCATAGCGGCGGGTTCAGTGCCCTGCTTGAACAGGGTGCCGTTGAGGTGGATCTCCACCGCGAACTGGCCAGGCGCCAGTTCCTCCAGCTTGTCCTTGAACACGGTCAGCATCTTGGCGTGCCAGTCGGTCTCGACGGCCGGCGAGGAGATGCGCAGCTGGATCGGATCGGCGGCCCGGGCGAGCGTGGTGCCTAAGGTCAGTGAAAGAGCGGCGGTGCCGAGCAAGGTGGTGCCGAGCAGAGTACGGCGGGAAATCAGGGTCCGCATGAGCTTCCTCCCAAGGATTTCGAGGTCAATTCGTGACGGAACAGATCGTCCCGCCAAGCCTCCGACGCGCATTATGCCTACTAAAAACTCGGTTGCAAACATTTTCTAACTCACTAACATGTTAGATGACACAGTAATGTTGCCAAGTGCTTAGATCTTAACCCAAGGATTTCGCTTCGTGCCTTCATCTCCATCCCGTTTTGGTCTTTCGGCCGCTTTGACCACCCCCTTTGACGCTGGCGCCGAGATCGATCTCGGCCGGCTAACCCGGCATGCGCGCTGGTGCCTGGATAATGGCTGCGGCAGCGTGACGGTGTTCGGAACCACGGGCGAGGGCGCTTCGATCGGGCTTGCCGATCGGCAAACTGTCCTTCGCGCTTTGATGGGTGCCGGGTTCGCGATGCGGCGGGAAGTCGTCGCCGGCGTCTCTGCTCCCTCCCTAGCCGAGGCGGTATCGCAGGCGCAGCTCGCGCTCCATGCGGGATGCCGCGCCCTGCTGGTCGCGCCGCCATTCTATTTCAAGAACGTCGATGATGAGGGCGTCTATACCTGGTTCGCGCAGCTGATCTGGGCGTTGGGCGACGAAGCGCGCGACTTCATCCTCTACAACATTCCCTCCGTCACCCACGTGACCTTGACGGTCGATCTGATCGGCCGGCTCAAGGCCGCGTTTCCCAAAGTGATCATCGGGGTCAAGGACTCGTCCGGCGATTGGGACTACGCGCAGCGCCTGCTGACGGCGCACAAGGATATTGCGATCCTGATCGGCGACGAACGCCTGCTCGCCAAGGCGGTGCGCCTCGGTGCACAAGGCGCCATCTCCGGCATCGCCAACATCTGCCCGCAGGTGCTGCAGCGGATCATCGAAAGCGGCACCCCGGATGAGCGCATCCCGCCATTGGTGGCGGAGCTGCTGAAATATCCGGTGACGCCCGCGATCAAGGCGGTCGTCGCACACCGTGCGCAGGACGATGCCTGGATGGCGACACGGCCACCGCTGGTCGATCTCGGCAAGGCAGAAGCGAAGCGCCTCTGCCACACCTACGATACGCTGTTCGCTGCTGTCGCGGCCTAGAGGCTGCGCGAAGGGAGAGGGCCATGCTGGATCGGGAACCGATAAAACTACGGGAGCAGGCCTATGACAGCTTCACGCGCCATCTGCTGGCGCGCGACGTCCGGCCGGGTCAATTCGTCTCCCAGCGCGAGCTGGTGGAACTGACCGGCCTGCCATTGGGCGCGATCCGCGAGCTGGTGCCGCGGCTGGAAGCGGAGGGCCTCATCAAGACTGTCCCGCAGCGCGGCATGCAGGTGGCGCACATCGACCTCACCCTCATCCGCGACGCATACCAGTTCCGTCTGTTCCTGGAGCGGGAAGCCGTCGCTCTGTTCGCGGAACGCGCGCCGGACGAGGTGCTGGCAAAGCTGCGCGCCGATCATGAGCGCGTGCTGGAGCGGGTCGTGCGCGAAGGCAATACGGCCGAGGTGATCGCGGAAGCGCAGGCCGTCGATTGGGGCATGCACGACACCATAATCGACGCGCTCGGCAACGAGATCATCTCCAAGGCCTATCGCGTCAACGCCATCAAGACGCGCCTCATCCGCGCGGAGCTGGTGCGGATCGATCCGGTGGTTGCTCCGGTGATGCGCGAGCATCTCGGCATCCTGGAGGCCATCGAGACTCGCGACGGCGCGAAAGCCGCCGCCGCGATCGCCGCGCATATCGAGAACGCGCGCACGCGGGCGATGGGGATCAGCTAGGCTCGATTGTCGTCGCCTACGTTGCGCACATGATAGGTACGGACGGGCCAGAGAGCGGAGAGTTGGTCCACGGCTTGCCGCAGCCTGGGCACGAAGCCGACCAGCCGCTCCTCGCTGAGGCGGAAGGATGGGCCGCCGATAGAGATACAGCCCACCGGCGCGCTGTTCGCATCGGCGCCGTCGCGCACCACCATGGCGATCGCTGAAATGCCTGGCTCTGCCTCCTCGCTCACCAGCCCGTAGCCGCGTTCGCGCGCGTGGCGCAGATGCTCGGCGAGCTGTTCGGAGGTCGCGACCGCGTTAGGGCCGATCGCGCCGGTGAAGCCGGCGCCGGTCGCGATCCGCAGTGCGTCCGCCTCCGGCAAGGTGGCGAGCCAAGCCTTGCCCATCGCGGTGGCATGGAGCGGGACATCATGGCCGCTGACGGGATCATAGCGGATGGAGCTCTTCGCGCCTTGCGCGCGGGCAATCCAGGTCAGCTTCTCGCCATCCAGGACCGAGAGGCGCACCAGCTCTCCCGTCGCTTCCGCCAGCTCATCGAGGATCGGCTGATAGACGTCAGACAAATGCGTGTTGGCGAGCAATCGTATGCCCAAGGTCGCGACGCCAAGGGTCGGCTCGTACTGCTCGGTCGCCGGATCCTGGCGCGCGTAGTTGCGCCTCACCAGAACCGCAAGCAGGCGATGGGTCGCGCTCAAGGGCAGATCAAGCTCCTGCGCGACACGGCTCAGCGACACCCCTTCGCTCACCGTGACCAGCATCTCCAGGATGGCGAGGACCCGATCAGCGGATAAAGCGGAAGAATTCGACACAGCTCATGACCCCCGCGCTGAGCCTAGCCGAGCGAATCCGGCCCGCGGAAGAGCCGGCATTTATGCGGTGAGCCTGCGTCCATCTTCGGCGTCGAACAGGTGGATAAGCCTAAGGTCCGGAGTGATGCGGATGGTTTCGCCGGGCTTGGCGGAGATGCGCTCACGCAGGACGCAGATCAGCTCATCGCCGCCCGCCTTGACCACGACCTGGGTTTCCGCGCCGGTCGGTTCGACCACCACGACTTCCGCTGGGATCCCGTCGCCGGCGAGATGAATGTTCTCCGGCCTCATGCCATAGATGGCGCGCCGTCCCTCACTCGCGGCCGGCGCCGCGGCGAGCGGGAGGCGATTGCCATTCTCGGTCTCGAAGCTGGAGCCGCGGATCGTTCCCTTGAGCATGTTCATGGCAGGCGAGCCAATGAAGCCGGCGACGAACAGGTTGGCCGGCCGATCATAGAGATCGAGCGGCGCGCCCATCTGCTCCACGATGCCGTCATGCATGACGACGATCCGGTCGGCCATGGTCATGGCCTCGATCTGGTCGTGCGTCACGTAGATGGTGGTGGTCTTCAAGCGCTGATGCAGCTCCTTGATCTCAGTGCGCATCTGCACGCGCAGCTTGGCGTCGAGATTGGACAGCGGCTCGTCGAACAGGAAGACCTGCGGATCGCGTACGATGGCGCGCCCCATGGCGACGCGCTGGCGCTGTCCGCCGGAAAGCTGGCGCGGATAGCGCTCGAGCAATGGCCCAAGGCCTAGGATCTTCGCGGCGCGGTCGACCTTGGCCGTGATCTCCGATTTCGAGGCCTGCTTCAGCTTCAGGGAGAAGGCCATGTTATCCGCCACGGTCATGTGCGGATAGAGCGCGTAATTCTGGAACACCATGGCGATGTCGCGTTCCTTCGGCGGCACCTCGTTGACCACGCGGCTGCCGATGCGGATCTCGCCTTCGGAGATCTCCTCGAGGCCGGCGATCATGCGCAGCAGGGTCGACTTCCCGCAGCCCGAGGGCCCGACCAGGATCACGAACTCGCCGTCGCTGATGGGGATGTTCACGCCCTTGATGATGCGCAGCGCGCCGAAGAACTTGCCGGCGTCGATGATGTCTACGGATGCCATGGCGTTTTCATCTCCTTATTCCTTCACTGCGCCGGTCAGGCTCGACACATAGTAATCCACAAAGAACGAGTAGAAGAGCGCGACCGGAATCGAGCCGAACAAGGCGCCGGCCATCAATGAGCCCCACTGATAATCATCGCCCTGGACCAGCTGGGTCAGAACCGCGACCGGCACCGTCTTCTTCTCTGACGACTGGATGAAGGCGAGGGCGTAGATGAACTCGTTCCAGGACAAAGTGAACGCGAAGATGCCGGCGGAAATGAGGCCGGGAACAGCCAGAGGCAGCGTGATCTTGCGCAGGATCTGCAGCCGCGTCGCGCCGTCGATCATCGCACATTCCTCGAGCTCATACGGGATCGACTTGAAATAGCCGATGAGCAGCCAGGTGCAGAACGGCACCAGGAACGTGGGATAGGTCAGGATGAGCGCGAACGGCGAATCATAGAGCCCGAGCTTGAAGACCACGGTAGCGAGCGGAATGAACAGGATCGAAGGCGGCACCAGATATGCGAGATAGATCGCAAGCCCGACCCATTGTGCGCCACGGAATCGCAGGCGCTGGATCGCATAGGCCGCCAGCACGGCGGCGAAGATCGACAGGACCGTTGCCGCCACCGCGATCATCATGGTGGTCATGAGCCATTGCGGGTAATCGGTCTCGAACAGCAGCTTGCGAACGTTCGTCAACGTTGGCGAATGGACGAAGAATGGGTTGTAGTCCTTGTAGTTATAGAGTTCCTGGTTCGGTTTCAGCGCCGTGATGGTCATCCAATAGAACGGGAATAGCAGCACGAACACGAAGCAGGCGAGCGGCAGATAGATGGTGACCACGCGGTTCGGCGTGGAGCGCCAGGAGATCGCGCCGGTGCGGGCAGGGGCAGTGGATGCTTGCTGGACGGCGTCAGTCACTGTCTTCCCCTTGCTGCCACTTGCGCCGGGCAAGGCCGAAATAGCTGATCAAGGTAGCGGCGACCAGGAACGGAATCATGGCAACCGCGATGGCGGCACCCTCGCCGAGCTGTCCGCCGGGGATGCCGCGCTGGAACGCCAGCGTCGCCATCAGGTGGGTCGCGTTGTTCGGCCCGCCGCGCGTGATTGCATAGACCAGCTGGAAATCGGTGAAGGTGAAGATCACCGAGAAGGTCAGCACCACCGACAGCACCGGCATCAGCATCGGCACCGTGACATAGCGGAAGCGGTGCCAGGTCGTGGCGCCATCGAGCATCGCTGCCTCGTAGAGCGAGGGCGAGATGGTCTGCAATCCCGCCAGCAGGCTGATCGCGACGAACGGGATGCCGCGCCACACATTGGCGGCAATCAGGGAGAAGCGCGCCGGCCAGTTGGTGCCGAGGAAATCGAAATTGTTCTCCCGCACTGGCACCACCTCCTTGAAGAAATACGAGATGATCGAGAATTGCGGGTCATAAATCCACCAGAACGCCATGGCGGAGAGGACGGTCGGCACGATCCAGGGCACCAGCACGATGGCGCGGATGAGGGCCTTGAACGGCATGTATTCGTTGAGCAGCAGCGCCAGCCACAGGCCAAGCGAGAATTTCAGCACGGTGGCGAGCGCGGTATAGAAAATCGTGTTGAAGACAGACAGCCAGAAGATCGGGTCGTGAGCGAGCGACGTGAAATTCTCCAGCCCGATGAAAATGCCGGACCGGCCGATCTTGGTATCGGTGAAAGCGAGCCAGATTCCCAGTCCCAGCGGATAGGTCAGGAAGGCCATGAGCAGACCGACCGCCGGCAACAGGCAGATCACGATCAGGAACGGCTTCCAATCGAGCAGGCGGGCAATCGGGCCCGGCTGGACTGACGTTTTGGTCAGGCTCTCGGCAACAGAGGTCATCGGCTCTCCTCAGGACTCGAGGGTGCCGGCGGGAGAAGCTGTCTCCCGCCGGACCGCGCAATCAGCCTTTGAAATAGCGCTTGGCGCGCCGCTCGGCCTCGGCCGCCGCATCTTCCGGCGTGGCAGCGCCGGTCGCGACCGACGAGACCATGTCGACCATGACATAGTCCGCGACCACGGCAGCAGAGGCTTCCGTGATCGGGCCCTTGTAGGCCAGCCACAATGCATTCTTCATGGTGTCGCGATAGAGCGTGATCTTCGGATCGGACGTCCACACGGCGCTCTCCGCATAAGCAGCGAGCGGCTGTGCCCAATAGCCGCTCGAGGCCGTGAGCCAGGTATCGTACTGCTCGGCTTCCATCATGTAGGTGAGATAGGCCTTCGCGGCATTCGGATATTCGGTGTGGCTGAAGATCATGGCATTGACCACCAGCGCCGTGGTGGTCGGCCGGCCGACCGGGCCGATCGGCATCGGCGCATGGAACACGTCGTCGGCCAGTTTTGAGACGTTGGGATCTTCCGACTTCTTGAAGGCGTTGTAGAGCGAGACGCCATTCTGGGTCATACTGATCTCGCCCGCCAGCATCGCCTTGTTGTTGTTGCTGTCGAGCCAGGATTGCGTGCCGGGCGCGAAGGTCTCGTAGAGCGCCTTGCCGTATTTCAGCGCCGCGATGGTTTCCTTGGAATTGATGGTGACCTTCTGGCTCTCGTCGATCATGAACCCGCCATGGGTCCAGACCAGCCAATGGCAGAAGGAATTGGCATCGCCGACCGCGTGGCCGAGGGTGAAGCCCGCGGGATGGCCGAGCTTTTTCAGGCCCTGGCAGAGCTTCAGGAATCCATCAAGATCGGTGGGGAATTTATCAAAGCCGGCCTCTCCGACCCAGCTCTTGCGATACACCGCGGGCGCGCCTGTTCCGCCGAATGGGATGGCAATCCAGGTATCGGTGCCGAACTTCTTGCCGTAGAGCTGCGACAGGTCATACCAGCCACCGTATTTCTTGCCCAGGTAATCTGCGACGTCAGTGAGTTCCACCAGCTTGTCGGAATAGAGATGCGGATCGTCGGTCCAGCCGAGCACGACATCCGGGCCGGCACCGGTATTGGCGGTCACCGCGGTCTGTGGCCGCAGATCCTCCCAGGCCTGGTAATCGACCTTGACGTTGATGCCGGTCGCTTCGGTGAATTTCTTTGTATTGGAATTGAAATATTCCTCGTCCGCCGGCACGAACTTGGCGGGGCGCAGCACGCGCAACTCGGCGCCCTCTTCGATCGCGAATTTCGGCGCCGGCACGTTGGCCACCGGAACGGCTGCGAACGCCGACCGGCCGAGCGGCGACAAAGCGGCGGCTGCGCCAATGCCGATGCCGATGCCGATCGTTTCGCGGCGAGTAAACTTTGTCATAGCGTCTCCTCCTTGGGTATCGTCTTTGTTGTTGGTGAACTCACACAACACCTTTCCGGGATTGAGCAGGTTCGATGGGTCGATGGCGCGCTTGATGATGTGCATCAGATGGATCTCCTCTTCTGATCGCGCATGTGCGAGCCATTTTTTCTTGAGCGTACCGATGCCGTGCTCCGCTGAAACTGTGCCGCCGAACTCGCGCACCAGCCCATAGACGATGGATTCAATGTCTGCCTTGGGCTGCGGCGTCCGGCCAGGCACGCAGGCGACGATGTGCATGTTGCCATCGCCGATATGGCCGAAGAACAGGGCGACGCATCCAGGCAATCTCGTCTGCAGCATCGCGCGGCACGCGGCGGCGTAGCGGTCCATCTCGCCCACGGGAAGGCCGATATCGAAGGAGAGATGCGGGCCAAGGAACTTGCCGACCTCGCCTGACGCATCGCGCACGCCCCAGAAAGCGGCGATGTCCGACAGCGATTGCGCGACGGCTCCATCTTCGATGATCTCGCTTTCTACCAGGCTCTCCAGCCAGCCCTGAAACCGCGCCCGGTCGCTCTCGTCGCTGCCTTGTGCCTCGACCAGGACATAGAATCCATGCTCGCTGCTGAGTGGATTGCGCACGCCGGCGATCTTCTTGGTCGCGATGTCCCAGTAGTCCGGCCACATCACCTCGAAGGCGGAAAGCAGCGGACCCAGCTTTCCGCGCGCCGCGTTCAGCAGCTTCAGCACGGACGCGTAGTCAGCGAGGCCGCACATGGCGGCCATGGTGCAAGCCGGCTTCGGAAACAGCCGCAGCACGATGCGTGTGATGATGCCGAGGGTGCCTTCCGAGCCGATGAACAGGTGCTTCAAATCATAGCCTGCGTTGTTCTTCAGCATCTTGTTGAGGCTCGTCACCACCGTGCCGTCGGGCAGAACAACCTCCAGACCCAGAACCATGTCGCGCGCCATGCCGTACCGGATCACGCGGTTGCCGCCGGCATTGGTGGAAAGGTTGCCGCCGATCGCGCAGGAGCCGCGCGCGCCGAGATCGAGCGGACAGAAAAAACCCGCTTCGTCGGCCGCGCGCTGCACGGCTTCGAGCGGCGTGCCGGCGCGCACGATCATGGTGGCGGAGGAGGGATCGATCTCCTCGATGCCGGTCAGGCGTTCCAGCGACAGCGCGATCGACCGCTCATCGGCACGAGCGCCGCCGCACAGGCCCGTCAGTCCGCCTTGCGGAACGATCGAGATGTGATGGGCATGGGCAATTTTGACCGCGGCGGCAACCCCCGCCGTATCGCTCGGGCGGATCACAGCCAGCGGTCGGCTTGGGCTCGCGCCGCTCCAGTCAGACAGGTTGCGCGCTGGGATTTCAGCCCCAGCCAGCACCATGTCGCCAAGTTGGGCGCGGAGCGCGGCGAGGCAGCCCTCGCCAGCGTCGAACTCGACCGACATTCATCCTCCCAGTCCATTGGTCCGGCTTATGAATTGCCGGTTGCTTTCCTGGATTCAGTGCTTGCACGCTTTCCCCGATGGGTGCAGAAGCAATCTGGAAAGTCTTTCCAATATGGACGCACGCAATCTGTTTGCTGTCAATCCCCGAAAGGTCCGATTGCCTGAGGCTAGGTTTTTTTTCTGCCACCTCGCGACAACCCCGGCGCGCAGATGGTTGCGGTTCGGTGGTAAACACGCCCGGCGCCGAATAGTTCTCGCGCGATCGGGCGCCTGCATGGAAATAAACCATCGCGCCGTGCGAGGCTGCGGGCGCGCGATGAACGTTCGACGATGGAGCGCGGAATGTCTGGATCACGCAAGGCACCCAACGAACTGAGAAGCGCGCGCTGGTTCGCGCCGGACGATCTGCGCGGCTCCACCCACCGGTCGCGCTTCATGCAGATGGGGTATGGGCCCGACGATTGGCGCGGCCGACCAGTAGTCGCCGTCATCAACACCTGGTCCGACATCAATCCCTGCCACGCGCATTTCAAGCGGCGGGTGGAAGATATCAAGCGCGGGATCATGCAGGCCGGCGGCCTGCCGATCGAGCTGCCGGCGCTCTCGCTGGCCGAGACCTACGTGAAGCCGACCACCATGCTCTATCGCAACATGCTGGCGATGGATGTCGAGGAATTGCTGCGCTGCCACCCCGTGGACGGCGCGGTGCTGATGGGTGGTTGCGACAAGACCACGCCCGCCTTGCTGATGGGCGCGACCAGCGCTGGCCTGCCCGCGATCTATGTCCCAGCCGGCCCGATGCTGCGTGGCAATTGGCAGGGTCAGGTGTTGGGCTCCGGCTCCGACGTGTGGAAATACTGGGACGAACGGCGTGCCGGCACCATCAGTGCGGAGGACTGGGTCGGCGTAGAAGGCGGCGTTGCGCGCAGCGACGGCCATTGCATGACCATGGGGACGGCCAGCACCATGACCGCAATCGCGGAAGCGATCGGCATGACGTTGCCAGGGGCCTCCTCGATTCCCGCCGCTGATGCCAACCATACGCGCATGTGCTCCGCCGCGGGGCGGCGCATCGTCGACATGATCTGGGAGGATCTGACGCCGACGCGCATCCAGAGCCGCGCGTCGTTCGAGAACGGCATCAAGGTCGCGATGGCGATGGGCTGTTCCACCAACGCCATCATCCACGTTATCGCTCAGGCGCGGCGGGCCGGTTGCGATATCGGGCTCGATGATTTCGAGGCCGCCAGCCGGACTGTGCCGGTGATCGCGAATGTCCGGCCGAGCGGCGAGCTCTATCTCATGGAGGACTTCTTCTACGCCGGCGGCTTGCCCGCTTTGATGAGCCGGATGCGCGATCACCTGCATCTCGATGCGCTGACGGTGACCGGACGATCACTGGGCGAAAATATCGCTGGTGCCAAGGTCCATAACGAGGATGTCATCCGGTCGATCGACAATGCGATCTATCAGGAGGGCGCGCTGGCCGTGCTGAAGGGCAACCTCGCGCCCGATGGCTGCGTGATCAAGCCGAGCGCTTGCGAGCCGCGGCTCCGCCGGCATGCTGGACCGGCTCTTGTTTTCGATGACTATCCATCGATGAAGGCGGCGGTCGATCGCGACGATCTGGACGTGACACCGGACCATGTCCTGGTACTGCGGAATGCGGGACCGCAGGGTGGGCCTGGTATGCCGGAATGGGGCATGCTGCCGATCCCGAAGAAGCTGCTGAAGCAGGGCGTGCGCGACATGGTGAGGATCTCCGATGCGCGGATGAGCGGCACCTCCTATGGTGCCTGCATCCTGCATGTGGCACCGGAGGCCTATACCGGAGGCCCGCTCTCTTTGGTACGGACTGGCGACATCATCTCGGTCGACATCCCAGCGCGGCGCATCGATCTGCAGGTGTCCGCAGAAGAACTCGCCCGCCGCAAGGCCGCCTGGTCACCACCGGCGCCCCGATACGAGCGCGGCTATGGCTGGATGTTCGCACAGCATATCCAGCAGGCGAACGAGGGCTGCGATTTCGATTTCCTGCGCGCCGGGTTCGGCCGGCCCGCGCCGGAGCCGGCGATCTTCTGACGACTAGCTCCTGGCGACCTCGCCCAAAGCGCCATCGCGCAGGGTTTGCCTGCCGACGAGCGCCGTGCCGACCGCTTCTTCGCCGAACTGATAGAGCACGGTCGACTTGCACATGTTGCGCTTGGCCTGGCGGCGATATTCCGACGGCGGCAGGCCGCACAACTTGCGGAACTGCCGGTTGAAGTTGGAGAGGTTGTTGAAGCCAGTCTCGAAGCACACGTCGGTGACCGGCTTGTCAGTTTCGGTGAGCAGATCGCAGGCGCGGTTTACCCGCATCCGGTTCAGGTAGTGCACGAAGCCGTGGCCGGTATTGCGCTTGAAGAACCGGGAGAAGACCGGTTCCGACATGCCGAAACAGCGCGCCGCGTCCGAGAGGTGCACGTTTCTGGCGATGTTCTTCATCAGGAATCCCAGCACCTGCTTGATGGTATCGGCTGCGGCACTGTCCGGCGCCTCGCTATAGTCCCGGCTGGAGAGCACCCTGCGCTCGGGCGAGATTGCCAGCTCGTATAGCAGCTCGAACAGCAGCAGCAGCCGGCGCATCGCGGTGACCTGGCCGATCTGCAGCAGCACGTTGGCGCCAACGATGGCGGCATCGCCATGGAACTCGATGCCGTAGCGCGCGTCGTTGAGCAGCGGCTCGATCTCCTTGAATTCCGGCCACATCTGGATGGCGTCGCGCACGAAGGAATCCTTGAACTGGACCAGCATGTCGCGGTTGCGCACATACTCGCCGGGCGCGATGTCGCTCACCCAGTTGTGCGGCAGGTTGGGGCCGGTCAGCACCAGCGTGCCAGGGCTGAAATTGCCGACATAGTCCCCGATGAACATCTTGCCAGAGGATTGCTGGATGAGGTGCAGCTCGTATTCCGGATGGTAGTGCCACTTGGCGAGATCGAATGGATAGCCATGCACATTCCAACGGAAGGATTCCTGCGGCCCACCGACGATGAGCTCGAAGTCGGGCACTGTCCGCGATCTTTTCATCTGCCCACCCGCCTGCCAATTTCCGCTATCATGCTCAAGATGTCGCCGGCCTGTGTCAATCGACTTGACGGGAGCAGGAGTTGTTGCATCGCAATATTCCGGATGGCGAAAAAAATGCGCACTACGCCTGCAAAAAGCGTGTAGCACGCATTTCGAGCGAGCGGATAATTCCGCCTCGAGGAGTGCGCCGTTCCCGGCCAATGCAAGAACATCTCGAGTGCTACCGGCTGCGGCGCCTTCGAACAATCAAAAACCTTAACCAGATCTGGGAGAGTCCGATGCGCTCTAGACTTGGAACAAGAGCCGCGATCGCCGCAGCATCCGTGCTGGCGACGGTCTCGGTCGCCCACGCGGACTTCTGGTCCGATGCGGCGGCGCCCTACAAGGGCGTGACCATCCGCGGCGTGTCCGAAAGCACGCCGCCCTCCAACTACGTGAAGGAGGTGCTGGCTCCCGCCTTCACCCAGGCGACTGGCATCAACGTGGAGTTCGAGGCCACCTCCTGGGACCAGATGTACGACAAGGCGATCAAGGACATGGAGGCCAAGACCGGCATCTATGACTTCGTTTATATCGAGCAGGACATCATCTACTCGTACCTGTCGCGCAACTTCTTGGTCGACATTACCAAGGCGCTGAAGGAGGACCCGAAGCTGGCCGCGCCGGACTTCAAGGTCGACAACTTCACGACTTTCATCAACTACTTCAAGAACGCCGACGGCGACGTCTTCGGCGTCCCGATGGAGGCCTTCGTCAAGGTCTATCTCTACCGCAAGGACCTGTTCGAAGATCCGAAGAACAAGGAGGCCTTCAAGGCGAAATACGGCTACGACCTGGCTCCGGCCAAGACCCATGCGCAATACCGCGACATCGCGGAATTCTTCACACAGTGGGGCAAGGACAACGACCAGGAATTGTGGGGCACCACGGTGCAGGCGCATTCCGGACACCCATCCTCCTGGTACGAGTTCTTCGAGAGCTGGGGGCCGACCTTCGGGCTCTATAACTGGGGCATCAACCAGAACGGCTGGGGTGCCACGGTCGAGCATGGCGGTTCGATGAACGGCCCGAAGGCCAAGGCCGCGCTGGAATACTGGCTCGGCCTGCTGAAGTTCGCGCCGCCCGAGGCGACCTCCAGCACCTGGGACGAGGTCGCGGCCAGCTTCGCCGCCGGCCGCGCGGCCCAAGGCCTGGTCTATGGCGAGAACGCCGCCTGGATCGCCACCGACGCTAACAAGTCGAACATTGTCGGCAAGGTCGGCGTCGCGTTGCCGCCGCTGGAAGACGGCGTGCTGGCCGACGCCGAATCCGGCAAGGGCTACATCGGCTACTATGACGGGGGCGCCTTCGGCGTTCCGTTCTCCTCCAAGAACCAGCAGGCGGCTTTGCTCTTCCTGCAATATATCGGACAGCCGGCGGTGCAGGCGGATTGGGCGGTCGCGGGTGCACGCATCACCCATACCGCGACCTATGACGACCCGAAGGTCAAGGCGATGGACGAGAAGGTCGACCATTACTACACGCTGATGCGCGACGAGGGTAAGCTGTTTGCCGGTGCCCCGCCGTATCCGTTCCATGCGCAGGTGCGCGAGGCGACCGCTCCGATCTTCTACGAGGCGATCACCGGCCAACTCAGCCCGTCCGATGCCCTCGACAAGATGGCGGAAGCGGCCGAAGCCGAGCTCAAGAAGCTGGGGTATCGCAAGTAACCCAGTCCTCCCTGCCGGGGCGGCTCCGCGCCGCCCCGGTCCTGTTGGCGGGCTTGCGCCGAACGCCTTTCACGGGCTCAGATCCCATTGGAAAGCGACGTATCGACGGTGAGTGAATGCGGTCCAACACCATCGGCTGGCTGTTGCTGGCGCCGACCCTCGCGATCCTGGTGGTGTTCGGGGTGGTGCCATTCGTCTATGTGCTGGTCGTCGGCTTCACCGACTGGAACGCCTTCGCCGCCGACCCGACGGCGCACTTCGCGGGCGTCCAGAACTACCGCAACCTGGTGTTCGACAGTCAGTTCCTCTATTCGCTGTGGGCGACCTTGTGCTTCGGGTTCTTCGCGGTCGCCAGCGAGGTGATCCTGGGCTATTTCCTGGCCCAGCTCCTGATGCGGGACTTCCCGCTGAAGGGCTTCTTCAGGACCATTCATACCCTGCCGCTGATGGTCGCCCCGATCGCCGTCGGCGCGACCTGGCGGCTGATGACGGGACAGGGCTTTGGGCCGATCCCCTATTATCTCGACCGCTGGTTCGGGATCGAGTTCCGCCTCGGGACCTATGCCGACCAGGCGTTCCTGACCACCATCATCATGGATGTCTGGCACTGGACGCCGCTGGCGACGCTCACCCTGCTCGCCGGCCTCGCCTCGATGCCCAAGGAGCCGTTCGAGCAGGCGCAGATCGACGGCGCCAACAAGGTTCAGATCTTCTGGCACATCACTTTGCCGATGCTGAAGCCAACCATCCTGGCGACGGTCTTCATCCGCCTGATGGACGCACTACGTACGGTGGACGAGGTATGGATGCTGACCGGCGGGGGACCCGGCGCGACCACGCGCTATGTCGGCCTCTATATCTGGCGCGTGGTCTTTCCCAAGACCGATTACGGCTACGGCTCCGCCATGTCGCTGCTGACGCTCTATCTCACCATCGTCATGTGCTGGCTGCTCTATGTCGCGCTGGTGGCGCGCCGCGAATTGCCGAGGGCCGAGTGATGCGCAAGCGCCATGGATGGGCCGTCTCGCTGGTCTTCTGGCTCGCGGCCAGCTTCGTGACCCTGTTCCCGATCTATTGGATGTTCGTCGTTTCCGCCCGAAGCCGGGTCGAATTGTTTGGCAAGCCGACCTTTATCATCCGCAAGTTCTTCGTGGAGAACTACACCAACACGCTAAGCGACCCGAGCTTCCAGAAATACATGATTAACTCGATCGTGGTCGCCACCTCGAACGCGCTGCTGGTGACCACGCTTGCTTTGTTCGCGACCTACGCCCTGTCGCGCTACAAGCTGGTGGGGAAGGAGAACATCTTCTTCTGGACCATTACCAACCGCATGGCGCCGCCGGCGGTGTTCCTGCTGCCGCTGTTCCTGCTGTTCACCCAGGGCTTCACGATCGGCGACTGGAAGATCTACGATACGCGCATTGGCCTCATCCTGCTGTATTGCGTCTTCAACCTGCCGTTCGCCATCTGGACACTGCGCAGCGTCATCGATGGCATTCCGAAGGAGCTGGACGAGGCCGCGATGATCGACGGGGCGAACACCTGGCAGATCCTGACCAAGGTCATCCTGCCCCTGGCGCGGCCGGGACTGGCGGTCACCGCCATCCTGACTTGGGTATTTGCCTGGAACGAATATCTGTTTGCCGCCACGCTCACCAGCGTTCACGCCCGCACCATCACCACGGGTTTGGCCGAGTTCGTGACCGTCACCGGCACCAATTGGGGCCGCATGGCCGCGACCGCCACGCTGACCCTACTGCCGGCGCTGTTGTTCCTCGGCCTGGTGCAGCGCCATATCGTTGCGGGCCTCACCTTCGGCGCGGTGAAGGAGTAGTTCGATGGCAGGTGCGCAGAACGGCAATGGCAATGGAAATAGCAACGGCCGCGTCGGATTCCTGCCGATCCATACCAATGCGTTCGACCGGGTCTTCATCGGCACGGTTATTTTCGTAGCGCTTCACCTGTTGTGGATGCGCTTCCTGGAGGCTCATATTCCGTTATATGTGGCGACGGTCCTGTCCCTGCTGATTGGGGCCATCATCGTCGCCCGTGGATAGAGGAGATCTGAGATGGTCAAGGCAGTCGTTCTCGAGGAAAAGGACAGGCTTTCCCTGCGCGACATTCGGGTGGATGAAACGCTCGGGCGGCGCGACGTGCGCATCGCCCTGCGCAACGTCGGCATTTGCGGCAGCGACGTGCACTACTACACCCATGGCGGCATCGGGCCGTTTCAGGTGCGTGCGCCGATGATCCTGGGGCACGAAGCCTCGGGCGTCATCGTCGAGGTCGGCGCAGATGTGGCTGAGCTGAAGGAAGGCGACCGGGTCTGCATGGAGCCGGGCATTCCGGACCCGGCCAGCAAGGCGAGCCGCCTCGGCAAATACAATCTTGATCCGGCTGTCCGCTTCTGGGCGACGCCGCCGGTCCATGGCGTGCTGCGCCCGACCGTGGTGCATCCGGCCGACTTCACGTTCAAGCTGCCGGACAATGTCTCGCTGGCGGCCGCGGCCCTGGTCGAGCCGCTGGCGACCGGCGTGCACGGCGCCACCAAGGCGGAGATCAAGCCGGGCGACACGGCGCTGGTGACGGGAGCCGGGGCGATCGGGCTGGTGACGCTGCTGGCGGCGCGCGCCTCGGGCTGTGCCCGCGTGATCGTGAGCGACGTGGACGAGGCAAAGCTCGAGCTCGCGAAAAGGCTGGGCGCAGCGGCGACGATCGATGCTCGGTCGGAAAACCTGGTCGACGCGATTAGGCGCGAGACCGACGATTGGGGCGTCGACGTGGCGTTCGAATGCTCCGGCAACCAGCGAGTTGCGCCGCAACTATTCGAAGCGATCTGTCCCGGCGGACGGATCATCTTCATCGGCATGCCGGTGGAGCCGGTCTCCTATCTCGTCACCAATGCGGCGGTGAAGGAGGCGCGGGTGGAGCACATCTTCCGCTATGCCCATGTATTTCCGCGCTGCGTTGCCATGCTCGGTTCCGGCGACATCGACGTGACGCCGCTGATCACCAAGACCTTCGGATTCGAGGACAGCGTCCGCGCTTTCGAGTTCGCCACCAGGCCACCGACCGGCTCGGTCAAGGTGCAGATAGAGATGCCAAGCTGAATTGGGGGATCTGAATCTCTGGAGAAGCTGAAGCTGGATGCTCTCGCAATTCATCCAGCAGGCGAATGATGGCTGTGACTTCGATTTCCTGCGCGCCGGTTTTGGTCGGCCTGCGCCGGCGCCGGCGATCTTTTGAAGACTGCTAATTTTCTCCAGCCGCGAATTGCTCCAGCGTCCCGGCATCGGCGGCGAGGTCTAGCGCTGAGAAGCGCTTGCGGATCTCGCGCGCGTGGCAGACCGCCTCGCGATAGAAGTCGATGTCGAGGCCCATCTCCGCGGCGGTGGTTGGCCCGCCCGCGGCGTAGAGCGCATCGTGCATCACCTGCACCGGCACGGTGAACTCGGTCAGTTCGGCGCGCAGCTCCGGCCAGATTGAGTCCAGCCTGGCATTCAACTTGTCCGCGCCGGCAGCATCGAATGCCTTCTGTTCCATCTCGGCGCGGCAGATCTTGGCTGCGCCGTCGCCGAAGCGTCGGCGCATGCTGGCATCGTCGATCCTGGTCGGCGAGATGACGGGCGGCTTGTCGGACGCCAGCAGCTTGCCCTGCAGCCGCGCCATGGTGAGGCTCGCCACGCCGACCTGCTGGCCGTGCAAGGTGCCCGGATGCCGGTCGCCGGCAAAGCAATCGATATAATGAGAAATCTGGTGCTCGCCCATCGAGCCGTGATTGGTCGTGCCGGTGAAGCTGACGCCGAATCCGCAGAGAGTCAGCACGCGATGCAGGTAGCCGACTGCCTCGACATCGCCTTTGGCGAGACCGGCGGCGCGTTTCATCAATTCCGCCTCGTCGGCCATTTCGAGCTGAAATGGCAATTCGGAATAGGATGTTCCCATCAGGGTCTTGGAGAGCCAGCAATCCACCTGGGCGACCGAGCGCACCAGGCAATCGCCGAACCCAGACGCAATCAGATAGGTCGGCGCCGCGGCATTGACGGCAAGGTCGAGGAAGACACCTTTCGGCGCTTGCGCCGGCTTGGAGACCTTGAGGCCATTCGGTTGCGTGATCGACGCTGTCGTCGAGGTGTAACCATTCATGGATGGCGCCGTGCCGAACACACAATAGGGCCGGCCATCCAAAGCGGTCACGTATTTGCAGA
The DNA here is from genome assembly GCA_035695765.1 of Dongiaceae bacterium. Classification (GTDB taxonomy): domain Bacteria; phylum Pseudomonadota; class Alphaproteobacteria; order Dongiales; family Dongiaceae; genus Dongia_A. Next base: position 128,559 of record DASRRI010000103.1, on the reverse strand, counting down.
GGTCGTTGATGGTGCCCGATCCGACCGCCACCACCGCATCGGCGTGGCGCACGCGATCCTTCAGAAGCGCGACCGTCTCTTCATCGGCGTGCGGATGATCGAGCACGACGCTATCGATGCTGGCCATTTCCTTGAGCGCGGACTCAATGCGCTTTCCCATGACGTCATGAGTGTTCTGGTCGGACACAATCGCAAGCCGCCCCCCGAAGCCGAGCTTGCGGACCAGCGCCGCTTCCGCGCCGTCGAGACGCTCCTCGATCACCACCATCTTGTAGGGGACAGAGCCGGGCTTGCCGGTTTCAGGATTGGTCCAACGGCCGGCGACCATGTCGTCGATCAGCGATGTCCAGCGTGCCATCCGCGCCTGCTCCAGAGTCGATACCCGCAGATTATCCGGCGAGCCGTGAAGCCGCACTGTGCAGTGCAGCAACAAATGTCACTATCGAGTGGCATACTTCCAGCAAGCTTGACAAATGTCAACGAGTAGTGTCGTTTATTACAAAGCCCATCGGAGCAGGCGGAGCATGGCGCGCAGCTTTGAGCGGAAGTCGAGTGCATCCCGCGTCAAGCGGAGCACTTTGTCTCCACCGCCTGAGTTTGTAGGCGATGCGATCGTCTGGGCGGCTTGGCTCTATTACGAGGAGCGCATGACCCAAGAGGAAGTGGCGGACCGGCTGGGCGTTTCCCGCGCTTCTGTGGTGAACTTCCTGCAGGAGGCGCGGGACCGCGGAATCGTGACCATCGCCGTCGCATCCGAGCATCTGCAATCGGTCAAGGTCTCCCGCGAACTCTGCCGGCGTTTCGATCTCAGCAGTTGCGTGGTCATTCCCGATGATGACGGGCGGCTGCCCGCCTATGAGCGCATCGGACGCGCCGGCGCGCGGCTGCTAGGCGAGATCCTGGAGCCGAATGATGTTCTCGGCGTGTCGTGGGGACGCACGGTGCTGGCTCTGTCGGCAGCGCTGGCGCAGGTCCGGCTGCCGGGAGTCTCGGTGGTGCAGATCGCCGGCAGCGCGATCGGCACGTTCGAATTCTCGCCGGAACTCTGCACATCCAACATCGCCAATCGGCTGGGTGCGCGCTGCGTCAATCTGCACGCACCGGGCATCGTCTCGCGGCCGGAGGTGAAGAAGCTCTTCATGCAGGAACCCACTCTGGTTGAGCAGTTCAAACTCATCCGTTCCTGCAACAAGATCCTGTTCGGCGTCGCTGGCCTCGGCAGCGCCAGCACCGCTTTGCGGAGCGGCTACATGACACCGGAGAAGCTCCGGCCCTATGTCGATGGCGGCGCCGTCGGCGTGATGGCAGGCCGCTTCCTCGACCGTAACGGCGATCCGGTGCTGGGGCCGCTCGATGAGCAGATGATCGGCTTGACGCTGCGAGAGATGGCGAAGATCCCGGAGCGGATTTGCGTTGCCGGTGGACCGGAAAAGGTCGAAGCCATTCACGCGACGCTGTGCGGCGGCTACGCGACCATCCTGGTGACGGACGAAACGACCGCGCAGGCCCTGGTCGCGCGCGAATAGGGGCGCTGCCGCTGCGGCGGTGGCAAAACCGGGCCAAAAGAGCCCGGAGCGAGTAACAGACTGGGAGAAGAGACGGAATGGCAAAGCCACTCGTCGTCATCACCGGCGCCAGCTCCGGCATAGGCGCCGCGGCCGCTCAAGCTTTCGCCGCTGACGGCCATCCGCTATTGCTGCTCGCGCGGCGCCTGGATCGCATGGAGGCACTCGGCCTGCCGCAGACCCTGTGCCGCGCCGTCGATGTGCGCGATCGCGCCGCTATCGAAGGCGCCGTCAGGGAAGCGGAAGCGAAATACGGCCCCACCGACTGCCTGTTCAACAATGCCGGCATCGCGCGGCTCGGCGACATCACCAAGCAAGATCCCGCCGAGTGGGACGAAATGATCGACATCAACGTCAACGGCATGATGAACGGCGTTCATGCCGTAATGAGCGGCATGATCGCGCGCCGCCACGGCACCATTGCCCAAATGAGTTCGATCGCCGGCCGCAAGGTCTATCCCGATCATACGGTCTATTGCGGCACCAAATATTTCGTGCACGGCATGTCGGACAGTTTGCGCGCACACCTGGCGCCCCATGACGTGCGCGTCATCGTGATTTCGCCCGGCGTGATCGAGACAGAAGTGCTGGACCACGTGACCGACAAGAATACGCTCGCCAACTACAAGGCCAACAAGATGCGGATCGGTGGCGGCATTTCGGCGGACCACGTCGCGCAATCGATCCTGTTCGCTTACAAGCTGCCGCAGAACGTCTTGATCCAGGAGATCTGCATCACCCCGACGCGGCAGGAGCATTGAGTGGCTGAGCGGATGCAGATCGCGATGGAGAGGGCAGGCAGCGCGCGCAAGCCGTGGCGTCTCAACCTGCGCCACATTCTGAGCTCAGAACATCCGCTGCCCTGGCTGTTCCCGGTCACCGCCGTGCTGATCGCGTTCGGCGTCTATCCGCTGCTCTATGCGATCTGGTTGTCGGTGCATAAGCGCAATCCGGTCACACGCCTCAGCGTCTTCGACCCAGCCTGGAACTGGATGAAGATCTTCGGCGACGAGCGGGTGTGGGGCGCAATCGGGCACACCTATCTCTATACGGGCGTTGCCATTGTCATCGAGCTTACGCTCGGACTCCTGATCGCGGTGCTGCTGGATTCGGACCGCAGGGGCTACAGCATCCTCAGGGCACTGATGACCCTGCCTCTCGTTGTGCCGCCTGCGGTCACTGGCATGATGTTCCTGCTGATGCTGGACGGTTCGTTCGGTGTCCTTAGCCGCACGCTTTACGCGATGGGCCTGTGGTCGCCGGCCCATCCCATCCTGGCAAGCTCGAACAGCGCGTTGTTCGGCATCCTGCTGGCGGATGTGTGGCAATGGACACCGTTTATGGTGCTGATCATGATGGCCGGCCTGCGCGCCTTGCCGAAAGAACCGTTCGAGGCAGCCGCGATCGACGGCGCAAGTCCGGTCCAGGCGTTCTTCAAGCTGACCTTGCCGATGCTCTCGCGCATCATTGCCCTTGCGGTACTGATCCGCGGCGTCGACTTGTTTCGCATCTACGACTACATCAAGGTGATGACCGAAGGCGGGCCGGGAACCGCAACCGAGACCCTGACGGCCTATGCCGGCACGATCTATTTCAAGAACGCCGACTTCCCCTACGCCTCGACCATCGCGCTGCTGACGCTGATCCTGCTGATGCTGACCGCCACCCTCTTCATCAAGATATTCAAGGTGAGGTTCTGATGGCGCCGTCCTTCGCCAAGCAGTTGCTGCGCGACATCGCCGCAGTCACGGTGGTCGGGATCTTCATGTTCCCGCTGTTCTGGTGGGGGCTGACCTCGTTCAAGCCGACATCGGCCATCTTCAACAAGGACGAAGTGGTGTTCTTCGACTTCGATCCGACCCTGGTCAATTACCAGGTCACCTTGCTCGGCAAGTCGCGAGCCGAACTGGCGATCGAATCCGGCAATACCTTCGGCGTCGGCGGCGCCAGCTCCTACGATTCGCGCCAGACCATCATCGATTCCGTGATCGTCGCAATCTGTTCCACCGCCCTCACGGTCTTTGCCGGCGTCAGTGCCGCCTATGCGTTGTCGCGCATGCGATTCCGCGGACGGCAGGCCTATCTCAACTGGATCCTGTCGCAGCGTTTCGTTCCGCCGATCGCCATCATCGTGCCGATCGTCTTCATGTTCCATTACCTGGACCTTCGCGACACGCTGCTCGGGCTCATCTTCATCGACACGCTCATCAACCTGCCCCTGGCTGTCCTGTTGATGAAGTCGTTCTTCGACGACGTGCCGGTGGATGTCGACGAGGCCGCCATGCTCGACGGCGCCACACGCTTCCAGATATTCCGGAAGGTGGTGCTGCCGCTGGTCACCGGCGGTGTCGCGGCGACCGCTGTCCTGTGTTTCATTTTCTCCTGGACCGAATTCTTGCTCTCACTGTTTCTCACCAACTCGATACGCACGCTACCGGTAAAGATTTCGACCTTTGTGACGTCCACCGGATCGGAATGGGGCTTCATCTCGGCGCTTGGCACGTCCGCTATCGTGCCGAGCTTCATCTTCATCCTGCTGGTGCAGAAGCAACTTGTTCGCGGCCTGACCCTCGGGTCACTGAAGGACTGACAAACCAAACGAGCGGGAAGCTCGATAACCAACGGAGGAGCGCTATGGGCTTTAAGAGGCACGACAAGCAGACTTTCATCGCCGATACGGCGGCGGCCTTCGCTAGCCGCCGCATCACGAAGCGAGAGTTCCTGCGCAGGATGGGCCTGGCTGGCGTGGGCTTTTCAGCCTTTTCACTCGCCATGCTCGGCAACAACCGGCCGTTCCGCAATTCCGGCCTGATCAGCAGGGCGAATGCGGACCTGCCCGACGATCAGAAGAAGTTCCTGAAGGAAGTCGGCGGCCAGTTCAAGGGCGCCAAGATCCGCTACACCAGCGAAGCGACACCGCCCACGGTCGTCGTCAATCAGATCAAGAACGAGTTTACCGACCTGACCGGCATCGACGTCGAGGTCGAGATCGTTCCACTGGAGCAGGTGCTCGCCAAGGCGACGCAGGACGTGCAGGGCCAGCTCGGCACCTACGATCTCTATTATCTCGACCAATCCTGGGTCGCTACCTTTGCGCAGGATTGCGTCGATCCGGTCGAGCTCTACAAGTCCAAGCCGGACCTGGCGATGCCCGGCTTCGACTGGGACGACTTCTCGGAGCCGCTGGTCGAGGGCCTTGCCAAATATAACGGAAAATGGGTCGGCATCCCCTTCGACATCCCGATCTTCATCCTGATGTACCGCAAGGATCTTCTCGAAAAGCACAACATCAAGGTGCCGACCAACTACGAGGAGTTCACAGCCGCCGCCCACGCGATCTTCGATGCGGAAAAAGCAAACGGCATCTATGGCACCGGCCTGCAGGCGAAGTCCGGCCACTATTCGCTGGAATGCGACTGGACCCAGGCGGTCTGGGGCCATGGCGGATCGATCTTCAACAAGGACAAGACGTTCGCCGGCAATGACGAGCAGGGCATCAAGGGCCTCGAATGGTACCAGGACTTGTTGTCGATCGCTCCCCCCAACTCGACGGCTTCCACCTGGGACGGCCAGTTCCAGATGATGCAATCGGGCCAGGTCGCTTTGGTGCAGAGCTGGGACGAGTTCTTCCCGGGCCTCGACGCCGAGGATTCGAAGGTGAAAGGGCTATGGGAACCGGCAAAGCCGCTCCAGTCCAAGGCAGGCCTGCGCTCCACCGCCGATGTCGGGTTCGGTGAGATTCCGAATCTGGGTCACCAGGGCGGCTCGATCATGGGCCTCTCCGCCTACTCCAAGAACCAGGAAGCGGCCTGGATCTTCATGCAGTGGGCCTGCTCGAAGGAGATCATGACCCAGTGCACCCTGGCTGGCGGCTTCGCGCCGATGCGCGAATCCTCCTTTGCCGATCCGCGCGTCAAGGCGAAGGCGAAGGTCGGCGCGGGAACGACCCGCCATCTCGAGACCGTCAAATGGACCATCGACAACGTGATGGCGTCGGAACCCGACATGCCGTTGTGGGCTGGTTTCTCGACCAACGAGATTCCGACCGAGCTCGGTAAGCTGCTGACCGGCCAGGCCTATGGCGCCAGCGCCAAGAAGTGCATGGACGCGGTCGCAAAGATGGTCGATGACCAAGTAAAAGACGCCGGCCTCTAGCATTGTGGTAGGTATCAGGGCGGGGGCGGGTGATGCCGCCTCCGCTCGTTTCTTGAATGGCAAAGATGATTCCTGATCTCGTTATTGGCATCGATTCATCGACTTCCGCGACCAAGGCGATCGCCTGGGACCGCGCGGGCCGTGCCATCGCCGAAGGCCGCGCGCCGATCGCCATGTCGAATCCTGCGCCCGGCTATTTCGAGCAGGACCCGAACCACTGGTGGCGATCGACGGTGCAGGCACTGAAAGGCCTGCTGGCACAGGTCGATGCCGCCCGCATCGCCGCCATCGGCATTTCCAACCAGCGCGAAACCTTCAGCGTCTTCGCCGAAGACGGAACCGCATTGCGGCCCGGCATGGTCTGGCTGGACGACCGGGCGCGCGCACAGCAGAAGCGTTTCAGCGAGAGCTTCGGCGCGGAGCGCGTCCATGCCATTTCCGGCAAGCCCTTGGATGTCATCCCTTGCATCTATCGCATGATGTGGATGGCCGAGCGCGAGCCTACGATTCTCAGCAAAGCCGCGCGAATCGCGGAGGTGCATGCCTATCTGGCCTTTCGGATGACCGGCAGCTGGGTGACATCAATTGCATCCGCCGATCCTACCGGTGCGCTCGACATGCGCGAGCGCGTCTGGTCGGAGGAGATTTTGCGCGCTGCGAAGATCGACGCCGCGAAGATGCCGCGCTTGGTGGCGCCGGGCATATTGATGGGTGAAGTGACCAAGGCGGCAGCCGACGCGACGGGCCTCCATCTCGGCACGAAGGTGATCGCCGGCGGTGGCGATGGGCAATGCGCGGGTGCGGCCGCCGGTGTCGGCACGCCAGGCCTTGCCTACGTCAATCTCGGTACTGCGGTCGTGTCCGGCAGCTATGGCACCGAATACGCCTACGACCCAGCCTTCCGCACCATGATCGCGATCGCCGACCAAGGCTATATCTTCGAGACCTGTGTGCGCTCCGGCACGTTCCTGGTCGACTGGCTGGCGCGCGAAGTATTTCTGGCCGATTCGGGGCAGCAGCGCGACCTGCTCCAGAAGCTGGAGGCTGAGGCGGCGGCCAGCCCGATCGGCGCCGGCGGCGTTGCGCTCGTTCCCTATTGGCAAGGCTGCATGACCCCGCATTGGGATAGCGCCGCGCGCGGGATCATCGCCGGCTTGTCAGGCTCCACCCGTCGCGGCGATATCTATCGCGCGCTGCTCGAAGGAATCGCGCTGGAGCAGACGATCTGCACCAACCAGGCGGAGCAGGCTACGGGCGTGAAGATCGATCGCTATGTCGCGATCGGCGGTGGCGCGGCTTCCGATCTCTGGGGCCAGATCCTGGCCGATGCAACGGCGCGTCCGGTGTCCCGCTCGACCACAGTCGAAGCATCGTCGTTGGGTGCCGCGATGGCGGCAGCGAAAGGATGCGGCTGGTTTCCAACTCTGGCTGATGCGTCGGCAGCGATGGCCGGAAAAACCACGCGCAGGTTCGAGCCGGATAGGAAGCGCAGCGCACGCTATGCCGAGCTGCGAGCAATCTACGCCGATCTCTGGCCATCCATCTCGGCCTGGAACGCGCGCATGGCAGCGTTTGTGGAGAGCAGCCATGGCTGAGGCAAGCATGCGGCCACTCTCCAGCTTGCCGGCGGAAGCCGCGGGCAATCTTGTCGGTGTGCTCACCGACATCGACGATACGCTGACGACCGACGGGCGGCTGCCGGCGGTGGCCTACGAAGCGGTCGAGCGGCTGCACGAATCCGGGCTGGCGGTGGTGCCGATCACCGGACGTCCGGCGGGCTGGTGCGACATGGTCGCGCGCTTCTGGCCGGTGGCGGGCGTGGTCGGAGAGAACGGCGCCTTCTATTTCCGCTACGACCACGCCGCACGCAAGATGATCCGCCACTTCGCTGCCACTCCCGCGGAGCGCGCTGACAATCGCCGTAAGTTGGAGCAGCTATCTGCACGAATCCTGAAGGAGGTGCCCGGTGCTGCCATTGCCGCGGACCAGCTCTATCGCGAGGCGGATCTCGCGATCGATTTCCGCGAGGATGTTACGCCACTTCCGCCGGAAAAGATCGACCGGATCGTCGCCTTGTTCGAGGAAGCGGGTGCGGTGGCAAAGGTCTCCTCCATCCACGTCAACGGCTGGTTCGGCGCCTATGACAAATTGTCGATGACGCGCGTGTTCGTGCGGGACGTCCTTGGTCTTGACCTGCAAACGACCAAATCGCTGTTTGTCTTCTGTGGCGACAGTCCCAATGACGAGCCGATGTTCGCGTTCTTTCCGTTCGCCTGTGGCGTCGCCAATGTGCGGGAATTCGCGGCGCGCATGCGCGTCCTGCCGGCCTTTGTGTCTGAGGCGCATGGCGGAGCGGGTTTCGTCGAGATCGCCAACCGGATCTTATTGGCGCGGCAACGCGCCGCCCTTGGAAGGAACTAGCAGAAGATGGCCGCCGTCACGGTAAGGAACATCACGAAGAGCTTCGGCGATCTCGAAGTTATCCACGGCATCGATCTGAGGATCGAGGATGGCAGCTTCGTGGTCCTGCTTGGCCCTTCCGGCTGCGGCAAATCCACCTTGCTGCGCATGATCGCGGGGCTGGAGCCGATCAGCGCCGGCGATGTCTCGATCGGTGGCCGCGTGGTCAACGACCTGCACCCGAAGGATCGCGACATCGCGATGGTATTCCAGAATTACGCGCTCTACGCCCATATGTCGGTATTCGACAACATGGCCTTCTCCATGCAGCTCAAGAAAGTGCCGCAGGCGGAGATCAAGAAGCGCGTCGAATGGGCCGCCTCGATCCTCGACCTCACGCCCTATCTTGGCCGCTTTCCGCGCCAGCTTTCCGGCGGGCAGCGTCAGCGCGTCGCCATGGGCCGCGCGATCGTGCGTGACCCGGCGGTGTTCCTGTTCGATGAGCCGTTGTCGAACCTGGATGCCAAGCTGCGCGTGCAGATGCGCACCGAGATCAAGGCGCTGCACCAGCGGCTCTCCACCACCACGATCTATGTAACGCACGACCAGATCGAAGCCATGACCATGGCCGATGTCATCGTCATCCTGAAGGACGGCCGGATCGAGCAGATCGGCAGCCCGCTCACGGTCTATGACCGGCCGGCCAACCTGTTCGTTGCTGAATTCATCGGCTCGCCCGGCATCAATCTGGTGCGTGGTGAGGTTGCTGCGGAGAACGGCGCACCGGTCATTCGTAGCGTCGAAATCGCCCTGCCCCTGCCGCCCAATGCCGCAATCAAGCCGGGGCAGAAGATCATCTATGGCATCAGGCCGGAGCATCTGAAGCCGTCGAGCGACGGCACTGGCCTGGCCGCCAAGGTGATCGTGGTGGAGCCGACCGGCTCTGAAATCCACATCTATGCCGACCTCGCCGGCGAAGAGGTTTGCGCCGTCACCCAGGACCGCTTGCAGCTGGACCCCGGCCAGGACGTCCGCCTGGTGCCGATGCTGGACCGCGTGCATCTGTTCGATGAGGCGACCGGCCGGGCGCTGATCGCCTGAACTTTCTTTCACAAGGATCACAAGATGGACAAAGCAGAACTGAAACTTCGCGAGAGCATCATCAACGCCTGCCGCTCGATGAACGGCCATGGCATCAACCAGGGCACGTCGGGCAATATCAGCGCGCGCTATGGCAAGCTGATGCTGATCACGCCGTCAGGGGTGCCGTATGAGGAGCTGAAGCCCAAGGACATCGTCACGACCCAGATCTCCGGCAAAGGCGAGAAATGGAGCGGCGCGCTGGCCCCGTCCTCCGAATGGCGCTTCCATCTGCGCATCCTGCAGGAGCGTCCTGGGGCCGGCTCGGTCGTCCACACCCACAGCACCTATGCAACGACACTCGCGATCTGCAACAAGCCGATCCCCGCCATCCACTACATGGTCGCCGCGGCCGGCGGCCCGGACATCCGCGTCGCGCCCTATGCGACTTACGGCACCGAGGAACTGTCCGAGCTCGCGCTGAAAGCGATGGAGAACCGCACCTGCTGCCTGTTGCGCAACCACGGCGTGATCGCGACCGGATCGGACGTGCGCCGCGCCCTCTGGCTGGCAGTCGAGATCGAAACCCTGGCGCGGCAATATTACCTGTCGCTCGCCCTCGACAACGCCCAGGTCCTGCCCGATTCCGAGATCACCCGCGTGATCGAGAAATTCAAGAACTACGGCCCAAAGCAGAAGCCGGAACTAAACGCGAAGCGGAAGAAGGCGAGTGCGGCTTAGCTCTCAGGGTCGCGCGCGCAGTTTCCTCAGGCGGCTTTCCACGTCCTCCTTGTTGAGATAGGCGCCGCACAGCCTGCGATGGCCCTGATAGGCGTCGCGGGCATGGAGCGCCCGCCAATTGTCGAACATGACGGCATCGCCCGGCGCCAGGCGGCGGCGATATTGCATCTCCGGATCGTTGACGTAGCCGGCGAACAATTTCAGCGCGCGATAGAGCGCCTGCGTCTGATGCGCCGGCAGATAGAAGGGCGCGCGATCATAATTGTTGTAGCTGACCTGCACCAGCTCGCCCACGCGGTTGAGGCGGAACAAAGGCCGCGAGGCCTGCAGATGAACATTGCGGTCATTGTCGATGTACTGGCCGGTGATATCGATGGAGGTCAGCAGGCGATATTCCTCGGCGTGCTCGCGCCGCATGATGTCCGCGACCTTGAAGCCGTCGACGAACACGTTCTCGCCGCCGGTGCCATTGAAGGCGAGGCAATGCAGCATCTGATAGCCCGGCGCATCGAAGCTGTAGGTGCCGTCGGTGTGCGGCCCGATCGCCAGGGTCGTATAGGCGGTGTCCTTGTGCTCCATGTTGGCGGTGAAGTCCCAGAACCCGCCGAAGATGGTGTGTCGGATATAGGTCACCCGCTCCATCAGGGCTTGGGTCGCCTCCGGCGTCGCCGGCGTGCCAGTCACGATGCAGAAGCCGTAGATGTCGGTCAGCTCCAGCCACTGCTTCAGCCCGGCATCGCTCGCCTTGTCCATCACGGCGTCGTGCGGAACGGTCGGCACTTGTGAGTTGATCGCCGCCGCATCCCACAGCACCCGACGCGGCGCGGTCTGGTTGGTCGGCAGAACGGAAGCCAGGAACGCCACCTCGAACCGGCTGACATGCACATCACCGGCCCAGTCGATCCGCAGCACGCGCCCATTCTCCTCGATCGCGACGGAACGCGCCGCGATATCCTCGGGGATGGCGAAGGTATCGATCTGCCGTTGCTTGGTGTCGGGGTGCAGGCATTGCGGGCTGGGGCAATGGTCCTTCAGCCACAGCAAGGAGAATTGATCGCCGGTGCGGCCATCGGCCCAGCTCAGCTCCACATGGCGATCCGCCAGCTTCACGTCCCGCAATGCAACGCCCATTCTGTCCTCCGAAACTTAGCAATGGCATCTGTTGTTGTGCAAATGTATAATAGTGGAAGTGACCAGTTCTGGCAAGAGGAGGCCATGGATATTGCTGAACCACGCTTTACCCGCGACTTGCCGGAAGTGCGCAAGCGCAAGCTGATCGAGGCAACGGCCGAGTGCCTGGCGGAGTTCGGCCATGCCGGAACTTCGGTGCGTGCTGTCGCGGCAAAGGCTAATGTCTCGCCGGGTTTGGTCGCGCATCATTTCAAGGGCATCGATGAGCTCATCGTCGCGACCTACGATTATGTCGGTGCGCGGGTGGCCGAGGCTTTGACGCGGGCGATGGACTCAGCGCCGGACGAGGCCGAATCGAAGCTACGCGCCTTCATCGAAGCATCGTTCAAGCCGCCAGTGCTGGATCGTGATCTGCTGGCGATCTGGCTATCTTTCTGGTCCCTGGTGCGGCGCGATCCCGGCGTACGCAAGGTTCATAAGAAGGTCTACGCCGATTACCGCCGACGGCTGGAGCAACTGATCGCCGACATCGCCGGCGCGCGGCGCATCAAGATCGATGCGCATCTCGCCGCGCTTGGTTTCACCGCGATGCTGGATGGGCTGTGGCTGGAGCTGTGCCTCGACCCCACGACGTTCTCGCGCGAGGATGCGCTGCGCATCGCCCATGCCTGGGTCGACGATCTGGTCGCCGGCGGCTTCCGAGCGCTCGCCGTCAAGCGGCGTTGAGCTTACCCAGGTGCAATTCAAGGAACCCATAGCTGGCGCGGCGGAAATCGGCGTGCTCGACCGCCCGACGATCGAGCGCCCGCTCCAGGAACAGCCCGTCGATCAGCGCCTGTAGGCTTCTTGCAATCTCTGTCGCATTGACCGTTCGCCTGCGCTGCTCGGCCACCAATCCGATCAGCGCGGCCAGGGATTTCAGATAATTGCGATACAAGGCCCGATGCGCAAGCCGCAGCTCAGGGTTGACGACGATCTCGCCCCACAGTGCCAGCCACACAGTCAGATTTGCGGGCCTCAGATAGTCCGGGTCGATGATCGCATCGACGATTCGACACAGGCGGGCAGCGGGCGTCCCGGCCGCATCCTTGTCATCCAGTTCACCGATCTTGCGATTCACATCATCGTAGAGCGCGGCGCGGTAGACTTCGCTCAGCAGCTCATTCTTGCCCTTGAAGTAATGGGGAAGCAGGCCGAGCGAGACGCCGGCCTCCGCCGCGATCCGCTCCATCTTGAAGGCTGCCATGCCGCCTTCGCTGAGGCATCTGATGGCGGCCTGCACCAGATCGGCGCGCCGTTTTTCCGGTGCCTCGCGCCTGAAGCGGGGGGCTTTCTTGCGCGATTGCATTTTGCTGTCCATTTCCTTATTGTAAAAACTTACAACAAGGAACAATCCAGGGCAATCACCTTCATGAAGTCGGCCAAGAAGCATTATTCCGGCTGGTCGCTGCTGCACGAGGGCGTGCGCGGCCAGAAGGGCTGGAGCAAGGCCTGGCAGGACCGAGACCCCGAGGGCCGCTATGACGTCGTCATCATCGGTGGCGGTGGGCATGGCCTCGCCACCGCCTACTATCTGGCGCGAACGCACGGGATCGCGCGCGTCGCTGTGATCGAGAAGGGCTGGATCGGCGGCGGCAATACGGGGCGCAACACCACCATCATCCGCTCCAATTATTTCTACCCCGAGAGCGCCGCGCTTTATGACCTGTCGGTGAGCCTTTACGAGGACCTGTCGCGGGAACTGAACTACAACATCATGTTCTCCCAGCGCGGGATGATCGAGGTCGCGCACAGCGAGGCCGAACTGGAGATGATGTGCCGCGCCGCCAACGCCATGCGCATCAACGGTATCGACATCGATCTGATCGATCGCCATGAGGTGCTGCGGTTGGTGCCCGCTGCTCAATGCCGATCTCAATGTCCGCTGGCCTGTAATGGGTGGCCTGATCCAGCACCGCGCCGGCGTGGCCAGGCATGATGCGGTGGCATGGGGCTATGCGCGCGCCGCCGATTCGCTCGGTGTCCATATCATCCAGGATTGCGAGGTCACGGGCTTCGACGTCAAAAGCGGCCGCATCGATGCGGTCGAGACCAGCCGCGGCCGCATCGAGGCCGATAGATTCGGTATGGCAGTCGCTGGTCATTCCTCCGTGCTGGCTGCGATGGCTGGCTTCGCCCTGCCGCTACAGAGCTACACATTGCAGGCGATGGTGAGCGAGCCGGTGAAGCCGTGCCTCGACGTCGTGGTGGCGTCCTCCAGCCATGGCGCCTATGTCAGCCAGTCCGACAAGGGCGAGCTGGTGATGGGTGGCGGGCTGGACCGCTGCCCGTCCTATGCGCAGCGCGGCAATTTCCCCATGACGCAGTCGGTGGTCGCATCCCTGGTGGAGATGTTTCCGTCCTTCGCGACCTTGAAACTGATGCGGCAATGGGGCGGCATCGTCGATACGTCGCCCGACAATTCTCCGATCCTCGGGCCCTCGCCGGTCGAAGGGCTCTATCTCAATTGCGGCTGGGGAACCGGCGGGTTCAAGGCGATCCCCGCTGGGGGCACGTTGTTCGCGCACATCCTCGCCACCGGCATTCACCATCCGGTCTCCGCCCCCTTCGATCTCAAGCGGTTCGAGGCCGGTACGCTGATCGACGAAGCCCACGCCGGCGTCGCGCATTAGGAGAGACGATGCAGCAATTCCCTTGTCCCTGGTGCGGGCAGCGGGCGGAGGTCGAGTTCCGTTACGCCGGCGATGCCGGTGTGAAACGGCCGGGGCGCGATGCCGACGATCGCGCCTGGGCGCAATACCTGCATTTCCGCAGGAACGCCAAAGGCCCGGCCCAGGAGGTGTGGATCCACACCGCCGGCTGCGGCCGCTGGTTCGTGCTGTCGCGTGACACGTTCACCCACGTGGTGACGGGATCGGAGCCGATGGCATGAGCAGCTATACGCGTACGGCGCAGGGCGGGGCAATCGACCGCACTAAGCGGCTCAAATTCACGTTCGACGGCGGGACCTATGAAGGTTTCGCCGGCGATACCGTCGCATCCGCGCTGCTGGCCAATGGCATCCGGATCGTCGGACGCAGCTTTAAATATCATCGCCCACGCGGGGTGTTCAGCGCCGGCCCGGAAGAGCCGAATGCCATTCTGGATCTGCGGCATGGCACACGCCACGATCCCAATGCGCGCGCGACGTTGGAGCCGCTTGCCGACGGCGTGGTGCTCCGCTCGATCCACGCCAGCGGCACGGCGGACCGGGATCGGCTCGCGTTCCTCGACGGGTTCGCGCGCTTCATTCCGGCCGCCTTTTATTACAAGACATTCATGTGGCCAAAATGGTCGGCCTATGAGCATCGGATCCGGTCGCTGGCCGGCCTCGGCCGCGTCGATGCGGCGGGGCGAGCTGCATCGGCCGCGCATCGCCATGCGCAAGCGGATATCTGCGTGGTGGGAGCGGGGCCATCGGGCCTGACCGCGGCACTGGCTGCATCGCGTGACGGCAAGCGGGTCATTCTGGCCGAAGAGCAGCCGGAGCTTGGCGGATCGCTGCGGCATCGCGAGACAATGATCGACGGCATGCCGGGCGATGCATGGGTCAGCGGCGCCGAACAGAGCCTGCGCGGTCGCGGTGTTGAGGTCCTCAGGCGGTCGATTGCGGTCAGCCTCTATGACCACAATGTGCGGGCACTGGTCCAGAAAGGCGTGCCCGAAAGCGCGAATGATGAGCGGATCTGGCTGGTGCGCGCCGGCCGAATCATCGTCGCCACTGGCGCGATCGAGCGGCCGCTGCTGTTCGCAAACAATGACCGGCCGGGCGTGATGCTGGCGGACGCCGCGCTCGCCTATCTGTGTCGTTATGCGGTCAAGCTGGGCAATCGGGCCGTGGTCGCAACCAGCAATGATTCCGCCTACGAAGTGGCCCTGGCATTGCGCCGCGCAGACAGCGCGGTTCATCTCGTCGATTCCCGACCGGAGGTAGAGATTGATCCTACGCTCTCGGCTTCGGTGCGCGGTGCTGGCATTGACGTTCTCACGGCCGCCACCATTGACGCCGTCATCGGAAGCCGCGGCGTCGAAGCCGTGACCTTGAGCAACGGCAAGACCATCCCGGCCGATCTGGTCGCGCAGTCAGGTGGCTGGACACCGAGCCTGCATCTCTATTGCCACGCCAAGGGCAAGCCGCAATGGGACTCGCTGGCCGGCAGCTATCGGCCGGGTGCGCCGGTGCCAGATGTCGATGTGGTCGGTGCGGCGGCCGGTATCTGGGATCTTGATGCCATGCTTCAGCATGCGACCGTGGCCGCTGGCGGCGAAGTGCGCGAGGCGCCGCGTTCCACGATCAGGGTCAAGCAATGGACAGCACCATCGCCGTTGCCGCGCGGATCGACCAAGCGGATCTGGGTCGACCTGCAGAACGACGTGACGACCAGCGATATAGAGCTGGCGGTGCGGGAGAACTTTTCGGCGATCGAGCATCTGAAGCGCTACACCACGATCGGGATGGGGACGGACCAGGGCAAGACGTCCAACGTGAATGCCCTCACGTTCCTCGCTGCCAACGCATCACGCGATATCGCGGCGCTCGGCACGACGACATTCCGTCCGCCTTATGTGCCGGTTTCGATGGCGACCATCGCCGGTCCGGAACGAGGCCAGCTCCAGGCACCGATCCGCCGCCTGCCCACGGAGAATATGCATCGGCAGGAAGGCGCCTATTTCCGCGACTATGGCGGTGTCCTGCGGCCGGCCTGGTATGGCGGGGATGAAGCCGGGATCGCCGCTGAATGCGTCTCGGCGCGCAATCATGCGGTTGTGTTCGATGCATCCTCGCTCGGCAAGATCGAGGTCATCGGGCCGCAAGCCGCGGCGCTGCTGGACTTCGTCTACTACACGCCGATGTCGAGTCTTGCCGTGAGTCGCGCGCGCTACGGGCTCACACTGAGCGAGGCAGGGATCGTCGCAGATGACGGCGTCGTGCTTCGCCTTGCGGCGAATCATTTTGTCGTCTCCTGCTCGAGCAGCCATGTCGCCTTCATGGCAGGGCAGCTCGAGGCCTGGCGGCAGGACCGCTTCGATCTGGCCCAGGTATTCGTCCACGATGCAACATCGCATTGGGCGACCATTGCAGTCTCGGGCCCGGATTCGAAGCGGATCGTCGCCGGGCTCGAGTTGGGCATTGACCTGGATGATTCCGCGTTCCCGCATATGAGTGTCGCCGAGGGAACTTTCGGCGGCCGACCTGCGCGGATCGCGCGCGTCAGCTTCACGGGCGAACGTGGCTATGAGATTTCTGTGCCGGCGAAATTCGGCGCCCAGCTCTGGCAATGCGTGCGCGACGCAGGTGCGGCTCCGCTGGGCATCGAAGCGCTCGGCGTGCTGCGCGCGGAGAAGGGCTACATCTATGTCGGCCAGGACACTGATGGCGAAACGATGCCACATGATCTCGGCATGGCTGGCCCTCGGTCCAAACGGCAGGATTCCTTTATCGGCGATCGTTCGCTGTTCACGCCAGCGGCCGGCAAGCTGACCCGCAAGAAACTGGTCGGCATCCTGGCGGAAGGGAACACGCCCATCCCGGTCGGCGCGAATGCCATCGAGATCATTGGTGGGCGCAGGCGCGGCATCGGCTACGTCACCAGCAGCTATGTCAGCGTCCATTTTAGCCATCCGATCGCGCTTGGCCTGATCGAAGGCGGGCTGGAGCGCGGAGGCGCTATCGATCTTGAGCATCTCGGACAGAGGTATAAGGCGCGCATCGTGCCACCCTGTTTTTTCGATCCCAAGGGAGCGCGCCTCAATGCCTGATCGCGGACTCTTCTGGTCGCCCGTGCCGGACTGGTCACGGGCCGAGATTCAGCAACCAGGACTGGGGATCACGGCGCTGTCGCCGCGGACGGCGTGGCTTGTAAGCGGCAACTTCTCCGCGTTTCTGGCCAAGCGCGGCGGCCTCGCCTGCGTTGGCCCCAGAGAGACGTGTGAGCGGGACGCCTATTCGCTGCGCTTGACGCCGGATCGGTTGCTGTTTGTCGCGCAGGACGCCGTCTCGACGCATCCCGAGACTTTCGGCTGGTCGGATGACGGCGTCGCCATCACCGATGTCAGCGACGGGTTGATGCTGTTCGATGTCACCGGTCCTGCGGCGCCTGCTCTGATGCAGCTCGGCGCCAACTATGAGTTCGAGGCCAATCCGGCGGGGCCGGAGGAATCGGCATCGACGCTATTTGCCGGCCTGCACGCTTCCATTGTTCGGATTCTGCCGGGTTGGCGACTGCATGTCGAACGCCCCTATGCCACAGCGATGTGGCAGTGGCTCCAGCATGCGGCGCAGGAATGGGCCAAGCCCCCGGCGCGGGAAGAGGTCTCGCCATGAAATCGCACTATCGGGTCGTCATCATCGGCGGCGGCATTGTCGGATCGAGTATCCTCTATCACCTCAGCAAGTTCGGCTGGACGGATGTTGCGCTGATCGAGCGCGCGGAATTGACGGCGGGGTCGACTTGGCACGCTGCGGCCGGATTCCATGCGCTCAATGACGATCCCAACATCGCCGCTTTGCAGGGCTATACCATCCGGCTCTACGAGGAGATCGAGAGAGAGAGCGGCCAGAGCGTCGGCATGCACATGACCGGCGGCATCAGCCTCGCCGCGACGCCGGAACGGTGGGAGATGCTGAAGGCCGAGCGCGCCATGTACGAGACCATGGAAATGGAAACGCGCCTGGTAACGCCCGAAGAGATCAAGGCGCTGTGCCCTATCGTGGACGTGTCGAACCTGCAGGGCGGACTCTATGACGCCCACGAAGGCTACATGGATCCGCATGGCACGACTCACGCTTATGCGGGCGCCGCCAAGAAGCGCGGTGCGGAGATCATCCTGCGCAACCGCGTCCTCGATCTCAAGCAACTGTCGAACGGTCAATGGTCGGTGGTGACCGAGCAGGGCATCATCGCGGCCGAGCATGTGGTCAACGCCGCTGGCTTGTGGGCGCGCAAGGTGGGCAGGATGGTCGGCATCAACCTGCCGGTCACGCCGATGCAGCACCATTACCTCATCACCGAGGACGTGCCGGAAATTGCCGCGATGGATCGGGAGATCGCCGCCATCACCGACCTCGAAGGCTTCACCTATCTGCAGCAGGAGCGCAAGGGTGTGCTGCTCGGCGTCTATGAGCGCGATCCGCGCCACTGGAAGACGGAAGGCGCCGACTGGGATTTCGGCATGGATCTATTGCCGCCCGACATCGACCGCATCTCGCCGGAGCTGGCGATCGGGTTCGAGCGGTTCCCAGCCTTGCAGAATGTTGGGATCCGCAAATGGGTCAACGGCGCCTTCACCTTCACTCCGGACGGCAATCCGCTGGTCGGCCCGGTTCCCGGCCTCAGGAACTACTGGGTCGCTTGCGGCTGCATGGGCGGGTTCTCGCAAGGCGGCGCCATCGGCCTCACGCTCGCCAACTGGATGATCGAAGGCGATCCCGGTGCCGACATCTTCGGCATGGATGTCGCGCGCTATGGCAGCTTCGCCGCGAACGATTCCTACCTCAAGGCGATGACCGGGCAGTTCTATGCCCGTCGTTTCGTGATCTCCTATCCCAATGAGGAGCTGCCTGCCGGAAGGCCGCTGAAGGTGTCACCCTGTTACGATGCCTTGAAGGCGGAGGGCGCCGTTTACGGCTGCACTTGGGGTATGGAGACGCCACAATATTTCGTACCCAATCAGCCGGGCTTCGTCGAAAAGCCGACGCTGCGTCGCTCCAAGGCGCATCCCTTCGTCGCGGCGGAAGTGAAGGCGACGCGCGAGGCCGTCGGCATGTTTGAAAGCGCGGTCTATGCGCGCTATGAGGTGACCGGCCCGCGGGCGGCGGTGTGGCTCGATTATCTGCTCGCGGCCAAGCTGCCGAAGGTCGGCCGCGTGCGCCTCGCGCCGATGTTGAGTCCTTCGGGCAAGCTGATGGGTGACCTGACCGTCAGCCGCCTGGCGGAGGACCGCTTCTGGCTCATCGGCTCCTATTATCTCCAGACCTGGCACATGCGTTGGTTCATGGACCATCTGCCGGCAGGCGGCGTCACAATCCGCAATCTTTCCGACGACTGGATGGGGTTCGCCATCTCCGGTCCGAAGTCGCGCCAGCTGGTGTCGCGCCTAGCCCCAACCGATCTCACCAACACGGCGTTCCCCTTCCTCGCTTGCGCGGAGATGGAGGTGGGCATGGCCCCAGCCATGGTGGCGCGTCTGTCTTTGACAGGAGAGCTTGGCTACGAGATCAACGTGCCTGTGGCATATCAGCGGGCGATCTATGGCGCGCTGCGCGCAGCCGGCGCCGATCTGGGCCTGAAGTCGATCGGCAACCGGGCGCTCGATTCCCTGCGCCTGGAAAAGAGCTATGGCATCTGGTCGACCGAATTCACGCAATCTTACTCGCCTGAGATGTCGAACCTCCGCCAGCATGTAGCCTTGGACAAGGGCGATTTCATCGGCCGAGACGCGGCCCTGCGCGAGCGCGAGGAGGGTGTCGATCGTGTCCTTGTGACGCTCAGCATCGGCACGGTGGATGCGGATGCCTCCGGATTCGAGCCGGTGAAGCACGAGGGAAAGCTGGTCGGCTTCGTCACGTCCGGCGCCTATGGGCATCATGTGGGGCAGAGCCTTGCCCTCGCTTATGTCGACAAGGAGCTGGTCGGGTCCTGGGCCAAGCTGACCGTGGACGTGATCGGCGAGCCTCTGGAGGCGACGATCCTCGCCGAACCGGCCTATGATCCGAAAGGAACACGCCTCAGGACATGATCGGTGGCAGCAATCTCTCGGGTGCTTGCGTTGGGTTGAATATCCGGCGGAATGCACATACGATCGCGTGTCTGCATCAGAATCATTCTGCTTGCCGTGATGCCGGTTCGTCGTGCGTGAACGCTGATCGTGCCGTCTAAGGCGCGCGCCATTTCTATGGTGGCGCTCAGAGGGGGGTGAGTTATGGATGCTATTTCAGAAGTATTTCCGATGCTTGCCGGCATTCTGACCGGTGTCATCTGTTCATCAATGTCGCGGCGCACGCTTCGCGTTGCCGCTTGGATGGTGATGACGATCCTGTTCGGTGCCCTGGCAACCTATCTCAGCGGCGAATATGTCGAGAGCTGCGCCTTCATCCTGCTGGACATGCTTTGGGTCGGCGCCATCGCCATCGCCGTCATCCTGGGTCGCCAAGTGTATCACCGGCGGCGCTCGCCCAATTAAGCTGAACTACTCGAGCAGCTTCAAAAGCACGTCGGTGGCGGAGGCGATGTCTCTCCGGAGATGGGCAGCGCAGGCCTTTGCGTCGCCGGCGCGGATCGCCTGCAGGATCATGCGATGCTCTTCGTTGGCGGCGACATAGTTGCCGGAGCTATGCAGCAGATGGAAATAGGGGCTGACCTGCAGCCACAGCCCCTCGATGGTCGATAGCAAGGATTCGGAACCCGCCGCGGCATAGACTGTGAAATGAAAATCGTGATTGCCGCGCACATACGCGCGCGTATCACCATCCTGCGCCGCCTTCGCCATCACATCGACAAGCCCTTGCAGCTTGGCGCGGTCCGGTTCCGAGACGTTGGGCGTTGCCCATTCCGCAGCAATGCTCTCGATCTCGATCCGCACGCGGGTGAGATCGCGCAGGCGGCGGGCTTCCAACTGTGGAATCCCCACCGATCGGCCGGAGATGATGGTGAGGGCCCGCTCACCGGTCAGCCGCTGCAACGCTTCGCGCACCGGCATGGCGCTGACCCCAAAGGCGCTCGCGAGGCCCTGGATCGTCACCAGCTCTCCCGGAATGAGTCCGCCATCCAGGATCATGGCCTTGAGCCGGCGATAGATTTCGTCAGGCAGCGTCACGCGCGACACCTGCATCTGCGGCAGGGTGCTGGTCCGCCTTCGGGGCCGGCTCGTGGGACTCGTCAATGTCATGTCACCCCAGCGGCTATCGGTGTGGGCTACGCGCGTCAAGTATCCGATTTCGCCTTGCGATGACTATGATATATGATTTATGATCAAATGATCAAAAATATTCGGCGTCCGATCTGTTGTGGCCGTGGATCAGGCGCTTGGGCTCCGGGGATATCTCCGGGGATCCAGATAAAGGCGGTCGCAAGTTTGGGAGAGAAACGATGACACCCATGAGAGGTGCGCGGAGGCTTGCAACAGCCTTTGCGCTCGGCGCGAGCGTCTTCATGGCGAGCAGCGCCGCCAATGCCGCCGACAAGTTCAAGATCTTCCTGTCGATGAGCTTCATCGGGAATGACTGGCAGGCCGAAGCCGCCAACATGGTCAAGGCCATGGCCTCGCACAAATCCATGGCCGACAAGGTCGACCTGCAGGTGCAGGTCGCCGGCCCCAACGCCCAGCGTCAGATCCAGCAGATCAACGCCATGGTGCAGGCCGGCGCGCAGGCAATCGTGATCTTCCCGATCTCGCCGACCGCGCTCAACGCGGCCGTCAAGAACGCCTGCAACAAAGGCGTTCTGGTCTTCGCCTATGATGCGGAGATCACCGAGCCCTGCGCTTACAACATCTCGATCGACCAGGAAGAGGCCGGCCGCGTCACTGCCGAATGGCTGGTGAAGAAGCTGAACGGCAAGGGCAACATCATCGCCATCACTGGCGTGCCCGGCACCTCGGTCGATACCCTCCGCACCAAGGCGGCGAAGGAAGTGTTCGAGAAGAATCCCGGCATCAAGATCGTCGCCGAAGCGGTCGGCATGTGGAGCCAGGCGACCGCGCGCACCGAGCTGTCCAAGATCCTCGCGACCCACAATTGGGATGATATCGACGGCCTCTGGATGCAGGTCGGCTGCTTCACCGCGAATTCGATGGAGCTCGAAGCCGGCAAGAAGCCCGAAGAGCTGCTCCCCTGCGCGGGCGAAGGCTCCAACGGTGGCCGCATCCAGATGCTGCCCATCGGCACCAAGGTCGAAGGCGGGGACTCGCCTTACGCACCGCTGGGCGCGCCGCGCATTTCCTATGCCTCGCCGCCTTACTCCGGCGGCCTGGCGCTGAAGCTCGCGGTGCAGAAGCTGGAAGGCAAGGACGTGCCGAAGCGCGTGACCCTGCCGCTGCCCATCGTCACCAACGAGACGATCAAGTATTGCGAGACGGGTTCGTGGCAGGAGATGAAGGCCGGCTGTAATGCGTTCCCGCCGGCCTTGGTTCCGAATCCGGGCTGGTTTGCCTCCATCTTCTCGGAGCAAACTCCGGAAATTGGCTTCCAGGCTGCGCTGGTCGGCCAGCCCGAGGAATAATCGGCCTGTCGACTGACCGGGCGGTGGCAACGCCGCCCGGCCTTTCTTGTGTGAAGGTATTGACGTGACTCAAGGCGCGATCGCCATTTCAGCCGATCATGTCCGCAAGGCGTTCGGCGCGACCATCGCTGTCGACGATGTGTCGTTCGAGGTTGCTGCAGGCGGCGTCCATGCCTTGCTGGGCGAAAATGGCGCCGGCAAATCCACCATCGTCAAATTGCTGAGCGGGTTGGTGACACCCGACGCCGGCTCCTTCCGGATCTTCGGCGAGACCATCACACTTGCTTCGCCGCGCGCCGCGCATGCCCGTGGCATCCAGACCGCGTTCCAGGAGATGACGCTGGTGCGGGATCTAACGGTCCTCGAATCCGTGCTGCTGCCTTACGCACCGGCCAATGCGCTCGGCCTCATCCGGCGCCGCGCGGCGGAAGAGGATGTACACCGGCATTTCGCCGCGCTGGGCTTGGACAACATCGATCTGCAGGAAGAGGTCGGCAACCTCGACTTTGCGATCAAGCAGAAGATCGAGATCGCGCGCGCCCTCTACCGCAAGCCGCGCATCCTGCTGCTGGACGAGCCGACGTCATCGCTCACCGGCCGCGACGTCGATTGGCTGGGCGAGATGATCGCACGCGAGAAGGCCAAGGGCGTCACCATCATCTTCATCTCGCATCGCCTCAAGGAAGTGCGCAGCTTCTGCGATTCGCTGTCGATCCTGCGCAATGGCCAGCACATCGCCACCGGCAAGGTCGCGGACTTCGATGATGAGGAAGTCATCCGCATGATCGTCGGCCGCTCGATCGGCCAGGCATTTCCCGCGCGGCCGGCCCGGACCCACGAATCCGGCCTGGAGGTCCTGCGCGTCGAGACCCTCGCCACGGGCGGCAAGCTCGCTGATGCCTCCCTCAGCCTGCATCGCGGCGAGATCCTCGGCGTCGCGGGCCTGCAGGGCATGGGGCAGCTTGACCTGTTCCTCGCTTGCTTCGGCATGGCGGAGATCACCAAGGGCCGCATCTTCGTGGATGGCAAGCCGGTGATGATCGGCAGTCCCGCCGATGCCGTGCGCGCGGATATCGGGATCAGCCTGGTGCCCGAGGATCGCAAGACCGAGGCCCTGTTCCTGAAGCTGCCCGGCACCGTCAACGCCTCCATGCCGGTGATCGACCGCTTCTCGCGCTTCGGCTTAATCGACGCCGCGGCAGAGCAACGTGCGGTCGCTGAAATCTTCCACCGCGTCGATGTCGCGGACCGTGCGCTCTGGACCACGGCCGGCGCCTTCTCCGGCGGCAACCAGCAGAAGATCGCCATCGCCAAATGGCTGCTGGCGCAAAGCCGCGTGCTACTGCTGTATGATCCGACCCGCGGCATCGATGTCGGAACCAAGCACGAGCTCTATCACCTGATGCGGCAATATGTCGAAGCGGGTGGCGCGATCCTGCTCTATTCGACCGAGATTCCGGAGCTGGTCCACCTGGCGGACCGCGTGATGGTGCTCTATCAGGGCCGCGTCTCGCGCGAGATCGGTGCCGAGCAGCTCAACGAAGACAACATCGTGCGTGCCGCTCTCGGCGGCGACGGCCTGGGACGCGCTGCATGACCAGCCTCTCCGCCAGCCTTCGTCCCCTCGCACGGCGCGGCCTGGGCCTCGGCCGCTATCGCGGTCTACTGGTTGCATTGGCTGTCTTCATCGCGCTGCTGCTCATCAATGATCTGATGAGCCCGGGGCCGATGAGCTATTTCGAGTTCAGCTTCATGTCGACCGGCGGCGCCCCCCTGGCGATTGCGGCTGCTGGGCAGACCCTGGTGATCCTCACCGGCGGATTCGATCTCTCCGCCGGCGCGGTGATCTCGCTGGTCAATGTGGTGCTCGCCACCAACATGCCGGATACGCCGGGCGGAATTTTGCTCTGGTCGCTGCTCGGTGTTGGTGTTGGCATGGCGACGGGCGCGTTCAACGGCTTCTTCATCGCGTTCTTCCGCCTGCAGCCGATCGTGGTCACATTGGCGACGATGTTCATCGTGCAGGGCCTCACGCTCCTGGTGCTGGACAAGCCTGGCGGGATGGTGCCTGCCGGCCTCAGTTCGGCGCTGGTGCAGGACGCGATCCCGAACTTCCTGCCCATGCCGGTTGTGGTGCTTGCGATCCTCATCCTGCTCTGGCTCTGGCTGAAGAACACGCGCTTCGGCACGGCAATCTATGCGATCGGCAGCGATATGGACTCCGCGCGGGCCCGGGGCATCTCCGTGCCGTGGGTGCAGCTCCTGGTCTACATCCTGGCGGGCGGCTGCTACGGTTTCGCCGGCGTCTTCATCTCGGCTCAGACGGGAGCCGGCGATCCTTTGGTTGGCAATTCGATGCTGCTGCAGGTGTTCGGCGCTGTGGTGGTTGGCGGCACGCGGCTCGGCGGCGGGCGCGGCGGCTGCGTCGGATCGATCGTCGGCGCCTATATCCTGATGATCGTCGTCAACATCCTGCTTGTCCTCAACGTCTCGGCCTACTACTCGACCATCACCGAAGGCTGCATCTTGATCCTCGCAGTACTGGCCGGCGCTCTCACGCGCACGTCGCAGCCGGCGCGGGCTTTGCGCGCGCTGATCGCCCGCATCAAGGCGCGCCATAACAGCATGCTGCCGAGCCAAGGCAACCGCCCCGTGCAACGCCTGGCTTTGCCGGGCACCGGCAATGCGGGCCGGGCGATCCAGCTGCCATCCTTTTTCACGCGTCATGCGGAGGCCTTGCGTTATGCAGCACCTGCCTACGTCTGTTTCGTCATCGTGGTGCTGATCACCGAGCTCGCGATCGGGCACGCGCTGCTGAACAGCGGATATTACAATTCACTTCTCGTCCTCTCCTCATTCCTGCTGATCCTGGCGTTGGGGCAGGGGACGGTGATCCTGACTGGCGGCCTCGACCTGTCGGTGCCATGGACCATCGCCTTGTGCGGCATCCTGCTTGCCGGGACGGTGAACGGGCACAACGGGCCGTTGCTCTACGCTCTGCCGATGGTCCTGGCGGTGGGATGCCTGATCGGCTTGGTCAATGGCTTCGGCATCGCCATGCTGGGTATTTCCCCGATCGTCATGACCCTTGCCATGAACGGCATCCTGCAGGGCATCGCACTGCTTTATTCGCAAGGCACGCCCGCCGGCTTCTCGGCGCCTCTGATGCGCTGGTTCATGACATCGAGATCGGAACTGGTGACGCCGGTCGTCATCTTCATCATCCTGTTCGTGATCGCTGCCGTCATCCTGCATCGGCGCACGCCGTTCGGTCGCCGCGTCTACGCCCTCGGTAATGGCGAGCGGGTTGCGGCCCTATCCGGCATCGCCGTCAGCCGCACGATCCTGCTGGTCTATATGCTGTCGGGCTTCTGCTCGGCTCTGGTCGGCGCGATGCTGACCGGCTTTTCGGGCCAGGCCAGCCTCGGCATGGGCGACGACTATCTGCTGCCCTCGATCGCCGTGGTGGTGGTCGGCGGCACGTTGATCACCGGCGGGCGCGGCACCTATCTCGGCATGGTCGGCGGCGTGCTTCTGCTGACGGCGCTGCAGACCTTGCTGGCCGGAACGACGCTGCCGTACGCGACGCGCATCATCATATTCGGACTGGTCGTGCTGGCGGCCGTGGTAGCGTTGCGCGAGCGGAATAACTAGGAGAAGGATATGGCAACACCAGTGGGCCGCAAGATCGTAGAGGGGCTGAAGCCAGGTTTGCGCGTCTTCATTTCCGCCGGCGCGTCCGGCATCGGCCGTGCGATCGCCGACATGCTGATCCTGCACGGTGCCAAGGTCCATATCTGCGATGTCTCACAGGATTTCCTCGACAATTTCAAGAAACAGTACCCACAGCACGGCGCGACTCTCGCGGATGTGTCGAAAGAGGCGGACGTCGCGCGCGTCTTCAAGGAGATCGCGAGCTCGCTCGGTGGCCTCGATGCGCTCGTCAATAATGCCGGCATCGCGGGTCCAACTGGCGCGGTGGAAGAGATCACCCCAGAGGATTGGCGGCGCTGCATCGACATCTGCCTGACCGGCCAGTTCCTGTGCGCCCATCACGCCGTCCCGTTGATCAAGCAGGCAGGTGGCGGCGCGATCGTCAACATGTCGTCTGCAGCGGGCCGGCACGGCTATGCGTTCCGCACGCCGTATTCCGCCGCGAAGTTCGGCGTGGTCGGCTTCACCCAGAGCCTCGCCAAGGAGCTCGGGCCGCATAATATCCGCGTCAACGCCATCCTGCCGGGCATCGTCGAAGGGCCGCGCATTGAATCGGTGATCCGTGCCCGCGCGGGGCAGCTCGGCATCTCCTATGACGACATGGAGAGGCAGTATCTGGAGAAGGTCTCGCTGCGCCGCATGGTGAGTCCCCACGACGTCGCTGCAATGGTGCTGTTCCTGCTCTCGCCGATGGGCGACAATCTGTCCGGCCAGTCGCTCGGGGTCGACGGCAATGTGGAGACGCTTTAGGAGCATATGACATGGCAGTCATCGCCATTGTAGGAGCTGGGTTGATCGGCCGCGCCTGGGCCATCGCGTTCGCGCGCGGCGGACACGAAGTACGAATCTACGACGAGGTCGCCGGTGCGGCCAGCAGGGCGGCGGAGTTCGCGATCTCCGCGCTACCGGCCCTGGCGGCTGAAGATTTGCTGGGCGGTCAAAGCATCAGTGACGTTGCCGCCAGGCTGAAAGTGGCCGACACCCTGTCCGATGCTTTGGCGGGCGCCGTTCACGTGCAGGAGAACACGCCGGAGGAGCTCGAAACCAAGAAGCAAATCTTCGCCAAGCTGGATCAGGCCGCCACGCCCGATGCGGTGCTGGCCAGCTCCACTTCCGCATTGCTGCCGTCGCGCTTCACCGAGGGGCTCGCTGGCCGAAAGAGGTGCCTGGTCGTGCATCCGATCAATCCGCCTTACCTCATTCCGGCGGTAGAGATCGTCCCGGCGCCCTGGACCGATCCGGCGATCGTGGAACGCACGCGCGTGCTGATGAGCACAGCCGGCCAGGCGCCGATCGTGATGAAGCGCGAGATCGACGGCTTCGTCATGAACCGCTTGCAGGGCGCCCTGCTGGAAGAGGCGTTCCGCCTGGTGGCCGATGGCTATGCTTCGGTGGAGGACGTCGATATCGGGCTGCGCGAAGGATTGGCCTTGCGCTGGTCCTTCATGGGCCCGTTCGAGACCATAGACCTCAACGCGCCTCTGGGTGTCCGGGATTATGTCACGCGCTATCAGCAGATCTATACGCGCCTCTTCCCCTCCATGCAGCGGCGCGTCGATTGGGCCGGCGAGGTGATCGAGACGGTCGAGCGCGACCGCCGCGCCAGGCTGCCGGAAGCAGATCTGCAACGCCGGCAGACGTGGCGCGACCGCCGCCTGATGGCGCTGGCGGCGCACAAGCGCAAAGCGGCGCGCGAAATCGGATCATAGAAAAGAGAATTCCCATGGCTCAGAAACGCAAAGTCATCATCACCTGCGCTGTCACCGGCTCGATCCATACGCCCTCCATGTCACCGCATCTGCCGGTGACCGGGCAGGAGATCGCCGATGCGGCCATTGGCGCGGCCGAGGCAGGCGCCGCGATCGTGCATCTGCACGCGCGCAACCCGGAGGACGGCAGGCCGGATCAGAGCCCGCAAGCGTTCGAGCCGTTCCTGAAAGTCATCAAGCAGCGCTCGGCCTGCGTGGTGAACATCACGACCGGCGGCGGGCAAGGCATGACCCTGGAGCAGCGCCTTGCTCCGGCTGCGAAGTTCGAGCCCGAAGTTGCATCGCTGAACATGGGCTCGATGAATTTCGGCCTGTTCCCCATGCTGAACCGCTTCAAGGAGTTCAAGCATGAGTGGGAGCGCGCGCATCTGGAAGGCTCGCGCGATGCCGTCTTCCGCAACACCTTCAAGGATATCGAGCATGTGCTGACCACCCTGGGCAGTGCCGGAACCAGGTTCGAGTTCGAGTGCTACGACACCTCGCACCTCTACAACCTGCATCACTTCCTGGAGCGCGGCCTCGTCAAGCCGCCTTTGTTCGTTCAGACCGTGTTCGGAATCCTCGGCGGCATCGGTTCGCATCCGGAAGACGTGATGCATATGAAGCGCACGGCCGACCGGCTGTTCGGCGATCGGTATCACTGGTCGGTGTTGGGGGCCGGCCGCGCCCAGATGCAGATTGCGGCCATGGCCGCCGCCAATGGTGGCAACGTTCGCGTCGGTCTCGAAGATTCGCTGTGGGCGGGGCCGGGCAGGCTGGCCGCATCGAATGCCGAGCAGGTGCGGCTCGCGCGGCAGATCATCGAAGGTCTCAATCTCGACGTCGCAACACCGGACGAGGCGCGCGAGATCCTGAGCCTCAAGGGTGCGGACAAGGTCGATTTCTAGACGCGGGAGAGGCGTCATGCTGCGGATCGAGGTCTTCAGCGAGCAGAAGGATTCCCTGGGCGAAGGTCCGCTCTGGGACGTCAAGGAGCAGCGGCTCTACTGGATCGATTCGTATGCGCCCGCCGTGCATCGCGCCGACCTCAAAGGTGGTGACCGCAAGAGCTGGACAGTGCCGGAGCCGATCGGCTCCATGGCTCTCCGAGAAAAAGGCGGTGCTGTGCTTGCCCTCCGCAGCGGCTTCCATTTCCTCGATTTCGAGAGCGGGGCCGTCACGCGCATCAACGAAACCCAGCCGGGCGAACTGCGGCCGCGCCTCAATGACGGTAAGGTGGACCGGCAGGGACGCTTCGTCGCCGGTTCGATGGATTACGCGGAGGGCGAGCCGGTCGGGAAGCTGTTCCGCCTCGATCCCGATCTCACGCTGACCACTTTGGACAAGGATATCGTCTGCTCCAACGGCCCATGCTGGAGCCCGGACGGCAAGATTTTCTATTTCGCGGACGGCGGGTCTACGCGCGCGATCTTCGCCTACGATTACGACGTCGCGACCGGCGATGTGAAATCGAAGCGCGTGTTCGCCACGTTCGAGGGGCTGCAAGGCTATCCCGACGGTGCGACCGTCGATGAAGAAGGCTACGTCTGGAGCGTCGAGGTCTATGCCGGCCGCCTTGTCCGATTCAACCCGGATGGCGTGATCGACCGCCTGGTCGGACTGCCGGTCTTCTCCACCACCAGCATCATGTTCGGCGGGCCCAATCTCGACATCGCGTTCGTCACCTCGATGGCGCGGCCGTTCAAGGGTCGCTATCCGCGCGAGCGCGAGGGCGGAATGCTGTTCGCGATCCATGGTTTAGGCGTGCGCGGCCTGCCGGAACCGCGCTTCAGAGGATAAGGGGAGACACCACCATGCGCATCGAAGTCGTGGTCGACGTGAAGACGATCCTCGGTGAAGGACCGCTCTGGGATGTCGAGCAGCAGCGCCTCTATTGGATCGACAGCTTCGGCTGCAACGTCTTCCGCTGCACGGCCGACGGCCGCGAGATCCGGGCCTGGGATGTCCCGGGCAAGATCGGATCGATGGCCTTGCGCAAGGACGGCAACGGTGCGATCTGCTCGCTGCAGAACGGATTTCATGCGCTCGATTTCAAGACCGGCGAGTGCGCGCTCATCCACAATCCGATCGGCGACAATCCCGCCATCCGTCTCAATGACGGCAAGGTCGACCGGCGCGGCCGCTTCATCGCCGGCTCGATGGATACGATGGAGTCCGGGCCTAACGGTTCGCTCTACCGCCTCGATCCGGATTTCAAGGTGACCAAGCTCGATAGCGGCATCATTGTCTCCAACGGCCCGTGCTGGAGCCCGGATGACAAGACCTTCTATTTCGCCGATTCCTGGTCGGGCGAGATCTGGGCCTATGACTACGACATCGAGAATGGCACAGTCTCCAATCGCCGCACCTTCGCCAAGCTCGACACCAGCCGCGGCGGCGCGGCGGATGGCTCGACCGTCGATTCCGAAGGCTGCCTGTGGAATGCCCAGGTCTATGACGCAAAACTCGTCCGCTACCGGCCCGATGGACAGGTTGACCGCGTGATCGAGATGCCGGTCAAAAAGGTGACGAGTGTCATGTTCGGCGGTCCCGATCTCGACGTCCTATACGTGACCTCGATGGCCAAGCCGCCGCTGCCGCGCTTCCCCAGCGACGGGGTGCTGCGCGGCAGCCTGTTCGCGATCCACGGCCTTGGCATCCGCGGCGTGCCGGAGCCGCGGTTCGGCGCATAGGGGCGCCTGGCGGAACAGAGCAGACACAGGCATTCAGTCCGCCCCCCTGCATACTGATCTCCGTCAAATCTGCTGTTTGTCAGGCCTGTGACGTGTGCCGTTGGCGTCAATGACACACTCCGATATCAACATATGGCAACTCAGGGCAGTGCCCTTGACGTGACGCGCTGTTGCGATTGCAAGCCGGCGGCGACTCTGCTGAATAGGGATCGATCGACGGCGTATCGAATCAAGGGGGAGCCGCCAGGTGAGTCCTCGCTTCGTCGCCAAACTCTCGGCGCCGCGCCAGGCCAGGATCGTTCCCCGGCCGCGTGTCCAGGAGTTGATCGATGACGCTCTGCGCGCCGGAGTGTGCTGGCTCGCTGCGCCGGCTGGCTACGGCAAGACCACCGCCCTGGTCGACTACTTGCACAATGTTGGCGCGCCCTACGTCTGGTTCCGGGTCGACGAAGGCGACCAGGACATCGCGCGTTTCTATCACTATCTGGCCCGTTCCCTGCGCTCGGCGAAGGCCGTGGACCGCATGCCGGTCTTCAGCGCGGAGTATGCGGATCGGCCGCGCGAATTCGCCCGCCGCTTCTTCCGGGCCTATTTCGAGCATCTCGAACCGGGAACGGTGCTGGCTTTCGACGATCTTCATTACGCAGACAGCGCTGATTTCCGCGGCATGCTGGCGGTGATGCTGCACGAGTTGCCGGATGGCATCCGTTGCGTCTGCATGTCCCGCAGCTTGCCGCAGGAGGAATTAAGCGACCTTGCCCTGCGCGGCCAGATCATCGTCATCGACCAGTCTGCGATCGTCTTTTCGGACGCCGAAGCGCGCAATCTGGTCGCATTGCGATCGAAACGCGGCGGGGCGACCGATGTCGCCACGGCGCGCGGCTGGGCGGTGGGCCTGGTGCTGCTGGCGGAGCGGGGCGCTGCGGTCAAGCCGGCCGGCAACGATGACGCATCCGGCGGCCAGCATGCCTTGTTCGATGTTCTCGGCCGGCATTTCTTCTACACCTTGCCGAGCGCCGACCAGAACATGCTGCTGGAGCTCAACCTGCTGCCAGAGATCAGCTCCGACTTGGCCAATGCCATGATTGGCTCCGGCGAAGGAACCCGCCTGCTCGAACGCCTCTACCAGAATCAGCTGCTGATCAGCCGGGTGGAATCCAATCGCGACGTGTTCCAGCTGCACGCTCTGCTGCGCGAATTCCTGGATTACCGGCTGATGATGGATTCACCGCCGGCGGATCGAGCGCGGCTGCGCGAGCGGGCAGCAACCATCCTGCGCGCGGCCGGCCGCATGGACGAAGCCGTCATTTTGGCTCTGCAGGCCGAAGCGTGGCCGCTTGCCCGCGACCTCATCCTGGAGCGCGCGGCGCCGGCTATCGCACAAGGCCGGCGCACGACCTTCATCGAATGGTGCGGCAAGCTGCCCGCGGCCGAGATGGACGCATGGCTGTTCTACTGGCTCGGCGTCGCCCATATGCCCGACGATGCGGCGGCGGAGCGCTGCTTCGCGCGCGCCTGGGCCGCATTCGACCAGAACGCAGATGTGCGCGGCCAGTGCCTGACCTTTGCGCGCGCTGTCCTGGTGAAAACCGGCAGCTGGCGCACCCATGAAGGGCTGGCAACCTGGACGCAGCGCGCCTGGCAACGGCTCGATCAAGGGCTTCCTGAACTACCGCCTGAGGAAGAGCTGCTGGTCTGGACCGCGATCGTCCGTTCCCTCGATTTCACCAACGAGGATTGGAGCGGAAAATCCTCCGGCGATGCCCTTACACTCAAGCTGCTTGACCGATTGTCGCGCCGGTCGGACGGCGAATCGACAGCGCTGCGCCTGCTGGCGAGCGAAACGATGATGGAGCGCGCTATCTCGATCGGTCGCGCTGACTTCTTTGAGCAGGCGATCGACAGCGTGATCGACGATCTGCGCGATCCCGCAGCTTCGCCCTGGGCGCTCGGCATGTGGCTGGTCTGCTTCGGGGCGGGCAGCAGCCGCTATTTCCACTATTCGCGGCGCGGATTTCCCTACAGCTCCGCCGAGCATGCGCTGCGCGCGGCAATCGAGATCGGCGAGAGCCAGTCGCTTCACGGCGTGGAGTTCGGCGCGCTCTATCATTTGCAGCTGCTGATGAAATTGCGCAACGACTTCACCGAGTTCGCGCGGCTGGTCGCGCGACTTTCCGAGATAGCGGACAGCCGCTATTCCACCCAGGTCGGCGTAGTCGCGGATTGCCGCGCTGCGCTGCATACCAGGCAGCGGAACTTTGCGGAGGCCTACCGGGACTGCGACCGGTTCATGGCTTCGATCGAAGCCGCGAACGAGCCGATCCTGGAACGCTGGCCGCATTACGTCACCAAATACCAGGTGCTGCTGGCCGACCATCGGCCGAAGGACGCCGCCGCCTTGTTGGCTGATCTGCTTCCCCGCCTCGAAGGCGGCATGCATGACCGCACGACTCTCTGCATCCGCGCGGCGGAGGCGCTCGGCGCAAAGTGGGAGAGGGACGCGGCGACGTATCTCGATCACCTGCGCGCCTTCGCGGCTGATCTCAGGGCGGTGAACTGGCCGGGCGTGCTCCTCAACCTGCCGGACCTGCTGGCCGAATTGCTGGCCGACGCGCTTGATCAGGACATCGAGGTGGAGTTCTGCCGCTCCATGATCGCGGAACGTCATCTGGCGGTGCCGGAGCGGCGTCCCGCCAGCTGGCCGTGGGCGCTCAAGGTGCATGTGCTGAGCGAGTTCCGGATCGAACGTAACGGCGAGATCCTCGACCTCGGCACCAAGCCGCCGACCCGTGCCCTCGACATCCTGCGCTTGCTGGCGATCTCGAAGGATCATGCCTGTTCGCTCGAGACGTTGCAGGACACGCTTTGGCCGGATCTCGACGGCGATCAGGCGAAGGCCGCCTGTGACCAGGCACTCCATCGCCTGCGCAGGCTGCTGGGTGCCGCGGACCTGATCGTGCAGCGCGAAGGCAGGCTGCGGCTGGTGCTCGATAAGGTCTGGGTCGACCTTGCCGATTGGGAAAGCCGCCTGAAGCAACTTCCAAGCACAAGTGCCAACTACGCCGCGCAGCTCGAAGTGGAGCGGCTGTTCCTCAGCTTCCCCGGTCCGCTGCGGCTTCACGGGCAGGCAGGGACCTGGTCGCTGCCCATTGCCGAACGGCTGCGCGACGAATTTGTCGAGCTGGCCATCCGCCTCGGCAAGCAGTGCGAAGCGCAGAATGATCGGACATCGGCGCGCAACAATTATTTGCGCGCGCTTGAATCTTATCCTGAATCAGCGCGGATCTCGCTGGCCCTCATCCAGGCACGTCTCGCGGAGGGCGATGTGGCCGGCGCTATCGACGATTACTCGCGATACGAACGGACGCTGAGAGCAGCTGGTGGAGAAGCTCCGTCGCCCGCAATAAGGGCGCTCATCCAGCCACTTCTGAAATCGGCCCGCTTGAACCTGAGTGCCTAGACACACGGGCTCAGCGTTCCGCAGCGTCCGTTCGCCAGACCGTCGCGGCGCTTCAGTTTGACCCCTCACCCCAATGCGCTTGAACGGCCCTTCGCGAGCGCCCGGCAGCGGCAATCGCAGGCTGCCGCCGGGCATTCGTTCGACCCTCACGCAGGATAAAAACCGTCTCCGTAGCCCACCACCATCGCGGGCCGCAGGCCCTGGCGCAGCATTTCGTCGAACACACGCTGGTAGCCCGCGACGTCCATGCCATGACGCGCCTGCCAGCGGCCCGATGATTCCTGCCGCCAGACGCCGGCATAGCGCGCAATGCCGGTATCGCTATAGCCGCTGACCCAGGTCAGCTTCATGCCAGCGGCCACCTGCTGGTCGAACACCGCTTGATAGGCGCTCGAGGTCAGGCCATGGTGCGCCTGCCAG
The DNA here is from genome assembly GCA_035695765.1 of Dongiaceae bacterium. GTDB lineage: Bacteria > Pseudomonadota > Alphaproteobacteria > Dongiales > Dongiaceae > Dongia_A. Next base: position 94,194 of record DASRRI010000103.1, on the reverse strand, counting down.
GCGCCGCCCTCGTCTTTTTTCTGCCAGATGGCCGCGAACAGTACCTCAACATTCACGCGATATCCGCAGACCTGCACGAGGGCGAAGCCTTGTGCGGCCATCTGGTCGAACGTCTTTTGGTACTGTTCGCGATTCATGCCGTGGCGCGCTTGCCATTCCGGCCCATCCCGCAGCTCCCAGATGGCGGCATAGCGGGCCTGGCCATCTTCCGCGTAGCCGCTGATGTTGGTGAGCCGGTAGCCCTGTTGCGCCAGGTTGTCGAAGGTCGCCTGGAACTGCGCAGCACTGAGGCCATGGCGTGCCTGCCAGGCCGGACCGGCGCGTTTCTGCCAGATCGCGTTGAAGCGCGACCCGCGGCCGTGGCTGTAGCCGCACACGCTCGTCAAGCGATAACCATCGCGCACCAAAGCGTCGAACGTCGCCTGATAGGTCTTGGAATCGATGCCATGCCGCGCCTGCCAGGGCGTTCCGTCGATCTCTTCGAAGATGGCTGCGAAGCGCGTGGCGAAGCGCGACATCGCGACGGAGCGGTCGCCCGAAACGCCGGCAACATTATAGATGTCGGAGAAATCCAGATGCGCGTCGATCTCCAGCCCCGCCAGAGTTCCGGGCGCAGCCGGTTCGGTTGATGGTGCGATGAACATCCGGAGCCGGCTGCCATTGTCGATGAAGTAGCCATTGACGTCGTGGCCGCCATCGTTGAGGTAGGCGGTGCCGAGCTTGGTCGGCGTTCCGGGCGCCGCGAAATCTTCCGACCGCCGCAGGATCACGCGGAAGCTGTTGGCGCCCACCGTCACCCACCAATTGCCGAGCCAGCAGGCTTCGTTCTGCACAAAGGTCGGATCGACCACATCCTCGAAATACCAGCCGGACAGGATGGTCCAGTTCGGGTCGTCGCTGTACCGGATCTCGATGAACTTGTTTTCTGCCCAGCTGTTCTTGGCGAAGAAGACCTTGCGGTTGCGGTCGAAGCCGATGAGCAGCAGCACGTGACCGCCACCGGGCGTCGCCACATCGCACACCACCTCATGCTCCGCCAGCAGCGTGTTCTCGATGGCTTCGACGCTCGGATTGGTGCCGAGCGATTTCCACCCCGTCGCCCGATAGCGCGCATTCACGCGCGCCACCAGCGGAATATGCTGCTCGCAGAACTCGATCTCGTCATACTGTTCCTGGGTCGTCAGGGCCTGGACATTGGGCAGGCCGAGCACCGGCAAGATGGCGAGCAGATCTTCCTGGGTCTGGATGTAAGGGGCCGCGCCCTCGGGCGCGGCCGCGTTTTCGGTCAGTTTCCTGACGATATCGCCGCTGCCCTGGAAGCCGGTCAGCGAGGAATTATTCTCGACCGGCGCGATCACAATCTGCTGGCTGTCGCGGTTGAGCGCGAAGGCCTTGCCCATGTGAAAGATGTATTCCTCCGATACGTCTATCGCGATGTTGTATTTCCGGCGATAGGCGGCCTCCAGCGCGGCGGCCCCGGCGAACGCCCAGCAGGTGCCGCGGTTGTTCTGCTGCTTGAAGGGCGACTGCCACTGGGCGAGCGTGAAGACCCCATTGACCGGCGCGGCAATTGCTGCGGGTCCATCTGCCACGATCTTGCCGAGCCGTTCGGCCGTCGCCACCGATCGCGCCACCAGCCGGCGATGAATGTCGTGCCGCAGAAGAGGCGACGCAAAGACCGGTGAGGGAACCGGCTGGTCGGCCAGCCGGACTTCGGCGAACCCGTGCAGCGGGCGCTTCTCGAACTGGCCGGCGGCGTTGGGCAGGCCGGGATCCTGCGCGCGCCATAATGCGTCGGCCAGCGTTTCGGTGGCTTCGTCATACCTGGGGCCGGGGGCGAATGGGCGCGCACCCTCCTCGGATTGCGCTTGCTCCGCCATATGTCGGGTGGTCCGGCTCATAATGTCCTCCGCAGTTTCGGTGTCGCCCGTGGGGGTCGGCTTGAATGCCGTCCCGAATTCAGCGGGGCGATACTTGCAGAGGGGCGCTTACGTATGACTTACGCGATGAAATTCCTGTAAAATTTCAGGAAAAGCGGACTGAGCGGCCGGCGGCAGCCGCCTCGTAAGACGCCTCGACCAGGCCAAAGGTCCGGACATTGTCCAGGGCGGAGGTATTGGCGGGGCGGCCGGCGCGCAGCGACTCCAGCATGTGATCGCAGGTGGCGAGGACGCTTTCCTGGATGATGTGCCACGGCCGCTCCGCCCAGCGGAGGACGGGGGCATCGACATCATAAGTCGTCGTCTTGCCCGCGATGGTGACATCCAGCACCGATCCCGGTTTTAGGATAATGGCGCCGTTCGGTCCTTCGATCTCGAGCAATGTCTCGGGGAAAAGATCCGGCATGCGGCGGGCCTCATAGGTGCATTCGACGATCGAGACCGCGCCCGACTGGTGCTTGAGCAGCATCGTGGCGGTGTCTTCGCCGCTCACATTCGGATTGCGGCGTTGCAGCTCCGCCGACAGATGCTCGACTTCGCCCAGCAGCACGCGCGCCAGGTCGAGCACATGGACGCCCAGATCGATAAGGACGAAGCGCTCCTCCTTGGCGAGGTAGGGCTGGCCCTTGTAGATATCGTACCCGGTTCGGAAGCTGACGCGGCCCCAGGATGGCGTGCCGATGGCACCGGCGCGCAGCAGTTCGATGATCTTGCGCATCGGCACCTGAAAGCGGAAGTTCTCGTGCACCGCCAGGAAAACGCCGGCGGCCTGCGCCTGGTCGGCCATCGCGCGGCACGCGGCGAGATCAGGCCCGAACGGCTTTTGCACGATGGTCGGCACCCGGTGGCGGACGGCCTGGGCGACGACGTCACGGTGAGTCTCGACACGCGTGACGATGTCCACCAGATCAAGCTTCGGCTCGTGGAACAAAGTCTCAGCATCCTTGTACCAGCGCTTGATTCCGAATTTGTCGGCAGCGGTCCGCGCCTTGGCTTCGTCGACGTCGCATACCGCGACGATCTCGACGCCTTTCGGCGCCAGGTCGGTCCAGGCGTGCAAATGGTTCTGCGCGAAGAAACCGCACCCGATGACGGCTAGGGCTGTGCGTTCCATGGCCAGCTCGCTCCTGCGGTTTGGCAGCAACCGAGCCTAGAGCCACGCGAACTTCGTGTAAATCCTATCGGGCTGATCGTCGAACGAGATACCTATGGCCCCGCATAATGGCCTGCAGGGTCGCTAATAAAGCGGTAACCATTGTTCGGCGATCGTATCGACCGGTCCGGCATTGCGTGCAGGCGGTGGTGTCCCTATCGTGACGGCCATGTCAATTTCAACGAGCATCGGCGACTGGCAGACAGCGCCGGCAACGGCTACCCGCCCCGTATTCGCCATCGGCGATGTCCACGGGCGCGCGGATCTTTTCGAGCCATTGATCGCCGCCATCCTGCGGGTCGTGGACGAGGACAAGCTCGACAGTGTCCTGCTGGTGACGTTGGGCGACTATGTCGATCGCGGCCCGGCCAGCCTCGCCGTGCTGAAGCGCGTGCTGGACGGCATCAAGCATCCCAAGGTCGAAGCGATCTGCCTGCCGGGGAATCACGAGCAGTTCCTGCGCCATTTCCTGGAAAGCAAGGCAGCGGAGCGCTTGGACATATTCTGGAGCTGGCTGGACAATGGCGCGGATGCGATCGCGCGCGAGCTCGGCCTCACCGGCGAGAAGGCGGAGGATCCCGACGCCTTCATGACCGCGCTGGCGTCCGACCTCGGCATGGCGCGGATCGAGCGGCTGTTCAAGCTCGACAATCACTACCGGCTGGGCCAGTACGTCTTCGTGCACGGCGGTCTCCATCCGCAGTTCGGGCTGGTGGCGCTGAAGCGAGACTGGCGCCGCCTGCCCAAGAGCGGGCTGGAGGAAGACCGCGATCCGCTCTGGGTGCGCGGTCCGTTCCTCACTTATGACGGTGAGCATGATGAAGGCGTCATCGTTGTCCATGGCCATACGCCTCGCGATCAGGCAGAGCTGCATGGCAACCGGATCGGCATTGATACCGGCGCCTATTTTTCCGGCCGTCTAACCTGTGTGCAGCTGGTCCAGGACCGCATGCGCCTGATCCAGGCAAGCGAACGGTAAGACCACCCGTCATACCTCGACTTGGGAAAACCTTCCGACAATACTAGGCGCTTGACAGTTTGCTCCACCTTATCTCTAGTTAATCGATAGAGAAGATAGGATAAACCACGACGCGGGAGAGGTTTTCGATGGCGCAGCGGAATCGGCGGTTGCCTTCTCTCAACGCATTGCGGGCCTTCTGGGCAGCCGCCAAGCACCGCAGCTTCGCGGCGGCGGCGGATGAGTTGCACGTGACGGCCTCCGCGGTCAGCCTGCAAATCCGCCAGCTCGAGGAAGAGCTGGAAATGAAATTATTCGAACGCACGCCCAAGGGCCTTGCCCTCACCTTGGAAGGCAACCGGCTGCTGCCCGGCATCAACCAGGCGTTCGAGAATCTCCGCGGCAGCATCGCAGCGCTCGACGAGAAGCTCTCGGGCGCATCGAGCCTGTCGATTTCGGTCGCGCCGTCTTTTGCCACCAAATGGCTGTTGCCGCGCCTTGGCAACTTCCTCGACCGGCATCCCGGTATCGAGGTCGATGTGAAGGCGAATATCGAGCTCAGCGACTTTGCCAAGGACGAGGTTGACCTGGCAGTCCGCTATGGCGCCGGCAATTACCCTGGGCTGGAAGTCGAGCTGCTGCTGCGCGACCGCATGTTCCCCGTCTGCAGCCCCGAATTGCTGATGCGCCACGGCCAGCGCAACCCCGACAAGGTCTTCAGCGCCGCAGCGCTGCTTCACGATGTCAGCGCCGATCGCGATCCTGCGGTGCCGAGCTGGAAGATGTGGCTGAAGGCAGCAGGCCTGGAGCATGTCGACTGGCGGAAAGGGCCGCGTTTCAATCAGACCGCCTTGGCGCTCGATGCCGCCTTGGCCGGGCTCGGGATCGCGCTCGCACCGGCAGTGCTGGTGGAGGTCGACCTGGCCGCTGGCCGGCTCGTGCGCCTGGCAAGCGACGAGCTGACCGGCGACTTCGCCTATTTCATTGTCCACTCGAAAGAAAAGAGCGAATTGGCGACGCTGCAGGCCTTCAAGCGCTGGCTGAAACAGGCCATTCCCGGCGAGCAGGCGGCGGGCGCGTGAGTTCCTCTTCTTGAGGCCGAGTTATTCTTCCGCTTCTCCCAAGAAAAAGTCGCTCCGACATTCGGGCGCCAGCCGCTATGGAATCCACCGTAAGGGATGGACTCTGGCGAGGCGACATGCCTGCGGCGCTGTTGAGCACGTACAGGATTGGCACCTTCGAATTGCGCAATCGCGTCGTCATGGCCCCGATGACACGCAATCGTGCCGGCCCGGGCAATTTGCCGACGTCCACGATGGCCACCTATTATGCGCAACGCGCGGGCGCCGGACTGATCGTCACTGAAGCCTGCCAGATTTCGCCTGAGGGCATCGGTTATCCGAAGACGCCGGGCATTCACGACGACGCGCAGGTTGCGGCCTGGCGGAGCGTGACGGACGCGGTTCGCGAAGCAGGCGGCCGCATTTTCCTGCAGCTCTGGCATGCAGGGCGTGCTTCTCATCCAAATCTGCAGGTGGACGGCCGATTGCCGGTCGCACCGTCGCCGATCGCCGCGGCTGGCAAGGCCTTCACGGCGGAAGGTCTGGTGCCGTTTCCGGAGCCGCGTGCGCTCGAGACCGCAGAGATTCCGGCGATTGTCGCTCAGTTCGGCATCGCCTCCGTGCGGGCGCGGACCGCCGGTTTCGATGGTGTCGAGATCCACGCCGGCAACGGCTACCTGATCGACCAGTTCCTGCGCGACGGCACGAACCAGAGGACCGATCGCTACGGCGGCTCGACGCGCAATCGGGCCCGTTTCCTGATCGAAGTCACCGAAGCCGTCGCAGCGGCTTGGGAAGCCAATCGGGTCGGCGTGCGCCTCTCTCCGGTCCAGCCTTTCAACGATATGCACGATTCCGACCCGGAGCGCACATTTGCCCATGTCACAGGCGAATTGGACCGCATCGACCTTGCCTATCTGCATGTCGTGGAGGCGGTGGATCAGGCAAAGCCCGATCTGGGCCTGCGTGTCGCTCCGCTCATCCGCCGTGTCTTCAATGGACCGCTGATGTTGAACGGCGGCTACACGCGAGATCTCGCGAACCGCGCGATCGCCGACGGATCGGCCGACCTCATTTCTTTCGGGTCGGCATACATCGCCAATCCGGACCTGCCGGAGCGGTTCCGCCACCGTCACCCGCTCAACGTGCCGGACAAGTCGACCTTCTATGGCGGAACGGAGAAGGGCTACATCGACTATCCGACGATCGGCGAAGAGCCAACCTTGTTGAGAGCATAAGAATGACCCGACCAGCAAATTCAGACGAACGCAGGACGGCTGACGTCCTGTGGTTCCTGCCGACCCATGGCGACGGCCGCTACCTGGGATCCGAGGTCGGCGCGCGTCACGTGACGTTGGGCTATCTCAGCCAGATTGCCCGCGCGGCCGACGAACTCGGCTATTTCGGCGTGCTGTTACCGACCGGCCGGTCTTGCGAGGATTCATGGGTGGTCGCCAGTGCGATGGTGCCGCAGACGCAGCGACTGCGATTCCTCGTTGCGGTCCGGCCGGGCCTCTCCGAACCGTCGATGACTGCGCGCATGGCCGCCACGCTCGACCGCCTGTCGAACGGTCGCCTGTTGATCAACGTGGTCGCCGGCGGCGATCCGTTGGAGCTGCGCGGCGATGGCGTGTTCCTCGGCCATGATGAACGCTATGCCGTCACCAGCGAGTATCTCGAGATCTGGCGGCGCTTGGTCACCGGCGAGACAGTCGATTTCAAAGGCAGCTATCTGCAGACCGAAGCGGGCAAGCTGCTCTATCCGCCCGTCCAAAAGCCATACCCGCCGCTCTATTTCGGCGGCTCATCGCCGGCGGGGCAGGAAGTCGCGGTCGATCACTGCGATGTCTATCTGACCTGGGGCGAGCCGCCAGCTGCCGTCGCGGCCAAGATCGAAGAAGTGCGCGCCCTGGCCGCCGCGCGAGGCCGCACGCTCAGCTTCGGCATCCGCTTGCATGTGATCGTACGCGAGACAGCTGAGGAAGCCTGGCGCGAGGCGGAAAATCTGATCCGCCATCTGGACGATGACGCGATCGAGACCGCACAGAATGCCTTCGCGCGCTTCGATTCCGTCGGTCAGCAGCGCATGGTCGAGCTTCATGGCGGGCAGCGCGACAAGCTGGAGATCAGCCCCAATCTCTGGGCCGGAGTCGGCCTGGTGCGGGGCGGCGCCGGGACAGCGCTGGTCGGCAATCCGGAACAGGTGGCGGAGCGGATGAAGGAATATATCGATCTCGGCATCGATCGCTTCATCCTGTCCGGCTACCCGCATCTCGAGGAATGCTACCGTTTTGCCGAACTCGTCTTCCCGCTCTTGCCGTTGAAGGTGACCACCGGCAACGATCTCGGCCGGGCGCGCAATGCCGGCCCGTTCGGCGAAGTCATCGCCAATGTCGCTGCCCCGTCGCAGCGCCGCGCTGGGCAGTCTTAACCGCGAGGACCCTAGAATTTCTGGGGGCACGCCGCAGTTAAACTAGTTTGTCGATCTTCCCGGTCGGGAAATAGCATGCGCGCGCGTTTGCGGCAGAACCCCAGGAGGGCATGAAGGATGCTGAGGAAATTGACGTCATTGGCGATTGCGGCCCTCGGCCTTACCGCCATCCTATCGGTACAGCCATCCGCGGCCGAAGAGGTGCGGATCGGCTATCAGAAATACGGCACGTTGGTAATCCTGAAGGAGAAGGGGCTGCTCGAGGAGAAGCTGAAGCCGCTTGGCTTTACCGTCACCTGGACCGAATTTCCTGGCGGGCCGCAATTGCTGGAAGCGCTCAATGTTGGCGCGATCGATTTCGGCACGACGGGTGAAGCGCCGCCGATCTTTGCCCAGGCTGCTGGCGCGCCGCTGCTCTATGTCGGATACGAGCCGCCGGCGCCGACCAGCGAGGCGATCCTGGTGGCCAAGGACAGCCCGATCCAGTCGATTGGCGACCTCAAGGGCAAGAAGGTCGCGCTGAACAAGGGATCGAACGTCCACTACTTCCTGGTGCGCGCCTTGGAAAAGGCCGGCATCGATTACAAGGACATCCAGCCGGTCTTCCTGCCGCCCGCCGATGCGCGCGCTGCGTTCGAAAGCGGAGCGGTGGATGCCTGGGCGATCTGGGATCCGTTCTACGCCGCGGCGCAGGCTGCAACTGGCGCGCGGACCTTGGCGGACGGCACCGACCTCGTGTCCAACCATCAGTTCTTCCTGTCGGAGAAGAAGTTCACCGCCGCCAATCCGCAGGTCGTCGATGCCATCCTGGACTCGTTGAAAGAGATCGATGGTTGGGCGAAAGGCAAGTCGGACGAGGTCGCTGCCGAACTGAGCCCGAAGGTGGGCATCCCGGCGCCAATCCTGAAGTCGGCGGTCGAGCGGCTGGCTTACGGGCTCCAGCCCGTTACGCCAGAGGTGATCGCAGAACAGCAGAAGATCGCCGACACTTTTTTCAAGCTCGGCCTGCTGCCCAAGCAGATCAACGTCGCCGACGTAGTCCGCAAGCCGACCTCGTGATCAGATGACCGGGCGATCTCGCTATCTCGACGCCCTCATTCCCTGGCTGCTGCCGGTCGCATTGGTGGCAGCTTGGGAAACGGCGGCCCGCCTGGGGTTTCTGTCAGCCCGCGTGCTTCCGGCACTCAGCGACGTGGTGATCGCGTTCTGGCACAGCCTGAGGGACGGAACGCTCCTGCATCACGTCGCCATCAGCAGCCGGCGCGCTCTGTATGGCCTGCTGATCGGCGGTGGGATCGGATTTGCGCTGGGCGTTCTGACAGGTGCCGTGCCGATCGCGGAAAAACTGCTGGATACATCGGTGCAGATGCTGCGCAATATTCCGCACCTCGCGATCATCCCGCTGGTCATTCTGTGGTTCGGCATTGGCGAGGAAGCCAAGATCTTTCTGGTCGCGATCGGCAGCCTGTTCCCGATCTATCTCAACACCTTTCACGGCATCCGTACGGTTGATCGCGGACTGGTCGAGATGGCGCGGGTTTACGGTCTTTCATCCTCGGCCCTGTTCCTTCGCGTCATCCTGCCGGGCGCACTGCCCTCTATTCTGGTCGGCTTGCGTTACGCGCTCGGTATCATGTGGCTTACGCTAATCGTTTCCGAAACCATCTCGGCATCCGAAGGGATCGGCTACATGACCATGAATGCGCGCGAGTTCCTGCAGACCGACGTGGTGCTGCTCGGCATCATCGTCTACGCGCTGCTTGGCAAGCTGGCTGACAGCGCCACGCGGGCGCTGGAGCATCTCGCTTTGTCCTGGCATCCGGCCTACCAGACTAAGATGGCGGTGGCGGCATGAGGGCGGCGAACATCAATCTGCGATGGGTGTCGCCGCTTGGCTTCGATGACCCGGCCGCACTGGTTCCGCCGGCTGCTGATCGAGACATCGCTGGTCGTCCGGGAAAAGGCTTGGCGATCCGCTTCGAGAACACCGTCAAGTCATTCGGCGAGCGGCAGGTCATCGCAGGGTTGGATCTTGAGATTCCGGCCGGCCAGTTCGTCGCCATTGTCGGCCGTTCCGGCGGTGGCAAGACGACGTTGCTGCGCCTCCTCTCCGGTCTCGAAGCACCGAACCAGGGCAGGGTCCTGATCGACGACAATCCCGTTGCCGGCCTGCAATCCTCTGTTCGCCTGCTGTTTCAAGAGGCACGGCTGCTGCCATGGCAGCGGGTCATCTCCAATGTGGGGATTGCTCGCACCCCCGGTTGGCGCGAGGCGGCGCAGGCCGCGCTGGCCGATGTCGGCCTTGCGGACCGCGCCCACGACTGGCCTGCGGTGCTGTCAGGCGGCCAACGGCAGCGCGTCGCACTGGCGCGCGCGCTCATCAATCACCCCGGAGTCCTGCTGCTGGACGAGCCATTCGGCGCGCTTGATGCGCTGACGCGGCAGGAGATGCACCAGCTGGTGACGCAAATTTGGCAGACCCACGGTTTCACCACCGTTCTCATCACCCACGATGTACGCGAGGCGGTCACGCTCGCGGATCGCGTGTTGGTGCTGCGCGATGGGCGCATCGCTCTTGACCTTTCGGTTCCGAACGCGCGGCCGCGGGCTGCGGGCAATGCCCATCTGGCCGCATTGGAGGCCGCGGTCTTGAAGGAGGTGTAGAGCAATGACCCAGCACAAGGTCCCGATCGGTTTCATCATTGCCGGCAATCAGCCGAGTTCGGCGGAAGCGGAGCTGCAGCAAGAAGGCATTCGCTCCATCGTCAATTTGCGCTTGCCTCATGAAGAGTCAGAAGGATTGAATCCCGACCAGGAAAGCCGGCTGGCGGCTGAGCTTGGCCTGGCCTTCGTGCACCTGCCGATCGCTGCCGAGAAACTTTCCGAAATGGATGTGCAAGCCCTTCAAGATGTGATCGCGGCGCTGCCCGCGCCCGTCTATGTGCATTGCGGATTGGGGCAGCGCGCCGCAACGCTTTCCCTGCTGGCCAGTGCGGATAGCGGCACCTCCGCAGTGCGGATCGTCAAGCAGGCCGAAGCCGGCGGCATCGATATTTCACCGGCGGTCCACGATTTCATCGCGCGGTATCTTGAGTCGCGAAAGACGGAGCGGGAAGAGGACGAGATAAGCTTCTACAGGGCAGTACGATAGCCCGAGATATCGTGCTGCCGACTATGTGACGGCTGCGGTATTCAAGCCAGCCGGTTCTGCAATTAATCAGTGCTGATCGCCGCCAAACGAGCGGTGCGTCGCGTCGCCTTGCGGGTCGCCGGGGATTACTTTACGAACTGATCGCGACAGTTCAATCCAACAGCTATCCCGGCAGACATGACAACGCGATTCGCGAGGATTTTCCCCGGCAAGAAGCCCGTCATTGCCATGGTGCATTTCGGCGCTTTGCCGGGAGCGCCGCTCTATGACGTCGACGCCGGCATCGACGGGCTGGTCGAAGGCATCCGCAAGGATCTGAGGGCGCTGCAGGCGGCCGGCGTCGATGCGGTCATGTTCGGCAACGAGAACGACCGGCCCTACGAATTCAAGGTCGACACGGCTTCGACCGCGACTATGGCCTATGCGATCGGGCAGGTGAAACGCGAGATTGCCGTGCCCTTCGGCGTCAACGTCCTGTGGGACCCCATCAGCTCTGTCGCGCTGGCCGCGGCGACGGGTGCCAGCTTCGTGCGCGAGATCCTGACCGGCACCTATGCCTCTGACATGGGGCCGTGGACTCCGGACGCTGGCGCGGCCATGCGCTATCGTGACCGGCTGGGCCGACGAGACCTTGCTCTGTTCGACAACATCTCCGCCGAATTTGCCTGGTCGCTCGATCAGCGCAGCCTGCCGGACCGGGCGCGCAGCGCGGTCTTCTCTTCGATTCCTGATGCGATCCTCGTTTCCGGCATCATCACCGGCGAGGCGGCTGCCTTGTCAGAGTTGGAAGCAGTCAAGAAGGTGCTGCCTGATACGCCCGTGCTTGCCAATACCGGCGTCAAGCACGCGACGGTCGCCGACGTGCTGCGCGTGGCGGATGGCTGCATCGTCGGAACAGCGCTGAAGGTCGACGGCAACACCTGGAACCCCGTCGATCCGGAGCGCGCCAAGGAATTCATGCGCCTCGCGCGTGCAGCGCGAGGGCACTGAGATGGCCGCGCAGGGGGCGAAGGGCGCGCGGGAACGGCTGAAGGCCTGGCTCACGTCGTTGATGGCGACCTCCGGCCTCAGCGGTCATGAGGGTCCCGTCCGCCGTCTGCTCGCGAAGCAACTCAAGGAACTCGGCATTGCCTCGCACAGCGACCGCATGGGCAATCTCATCGCGACTTTGCCCGGCGACAAGGGCGCGCCTTCCGTCATGCTGTTCGCGCACATGGACCAGCTCGGCCTGGTGGTGCGCAAGATCGAGGCGAACGGCCTGCTGCGCGTGGAACGCGTCGGCGGTGTTCCGGAAAAGGCGCTGCCCTCCCAGTCGGTGCGCGTGTCGGTGGGGCAGGGCAAGACCATTCCGGGCATCATCGCCAACAAGAGCCACCACGCAACCCAGCCGGACGAGAAATACAAGGTCCTGCCATATTCCGATCTCTATATCGATTGCGGGTTCGGCAGCGCGGCGGAGATCGCGGCCGCCGGAATAGTGGTTGGCGCTCCCATCGTCTACGCGCCGAACGTTCTGGAGCTGGCCGGTGATCGCATCGTCGGAACATCGGTCGATGACCGTGCGGGCTGCGCCGTCATGCTCGAAGTTGCACGCACTCTCAAGGACGATCCGAGGCGGCCGACCTTGCATCTGGTCTTTTCGGTGCAGGAGGAATTTAACCTGCGCGGCGCCGTGACGGCGGCGCAGGCGCTCAATCCGGACATCGCGATCCAGCTTGACCTCATTCTCGCCACCGATACTCCGGACATGACTGCGCGTGGTGACGTCAAGCTAGGCGGCGGTCCGGGCATTAGCCTCTACAGCTTCCACGGCCGCGGAACGCTCAACGGCACCATCCCGCATCCAGCGCTGGTGGAGTTGTTCGAGAAGACGGCTATAGCCGAAAAGATCCCGCTCCAGCGCAGCGCCCATATCGGCGCGCTCACGGATTCATCCTACGTGCAGGTGACGGGCACCGGCGTGGCCTGCATCGATCTCGGCTTCCCCACGCGCTACACACATTCCTCGCTGGAGATGTGCGACCTTGCCGACCTCGATGGTCTTGCGAAATTGCTGGTTGCCGGTATCTCGCGCATCGACAAGAAATTCAGCCTCGATCGGGATCACTATCTCGAATGAAGCACTATCTTGGCGTCGACATTGGTACCTTCGAAACCAAGGGCGTCATCGTAGACCAGGTTGGGCGGATCGTCGCTACGGCTTCCCGCCCGCACCAGATGCTGGTGCCGCAGCCAGGCTGGGCTGAGCATCGGCCAGAAGAAGATTGGTGGGGCGATTTCGTCTTCGTCACGCAGAAGATGCTGGCGGAGAGCGGGATCGCGTCCGCTTCCATCGCCGCTATCGGCACCAGCGCCATCGGCCCCTGCATGCTGCCGGTGGACCGGGACGGCGCGCCGTTGATGAATGCCGTGCTCTATGGCATTGACACGCGCGCGGCCACAGAAATCGAAGAGCTGACGCAACGCATCGGCGCCGACCCACTGATCGAGCGATGCGGCAACGCACTGACTTCGCAATCGGTTGGGCCCAAGATTCTCTGGCTGAAGCGCCATCGCCCGGCCCTCTTCGCCAAGACACACAAGATCCTGACCTCGACCTCCTTCCTCGTCCATCGGCTGACTGGCCGCTTCGTGATCGACCATTATTCCGCGGCGAATTCCAGCCCGCTTTATCTACCGGACCAGCTCGCTTACAGCGATGTTCTCGCCAATGACATCATCGAACTCGATCGCTTGCCCGAGCCGGCCTGGACCACAGAGGTCGCCGGCGCCGTGACGCAGCGCGCGGCGGCGGAGACCGGCCTCGCGGCCGGCACGCCGGTCATCGTCGGCACCATCGATGCGGCGGCGGAAGCCTTGAGCGTCGGCGTCGCCAAGCCAGGCGACATGATGCTTATGTACGGCTCCACCATTTTCATTATCGAGATCATGCCCAGGCGCGTGGTGGACAGCCGCCTCTGGTATGCGCCGTGGCTGTTCCCCGGCCAGCACGCTTCCATGTCTGGCCTTGCCACCAGCGGCACGCTGACTCACTGGTTCCGCCAGCAATTCGCGCGCGAGCTCGATGCCGAGACCGCGATCGTGACCCTGACGGAAGAGGCCGAGAAATCGCCGCCGGGCGCGAAGGGTCTGGTGATGCTGCCTTACTTCTCAGGCGAGCGGACGCCGATCCACGATCCGCAGGCCAAGGGCATGATCTTCGGCCTCAACCTGACACATGAGCGCGGCGACCTGTTCCGCGCTTTGCTGGAAGGCATCGCCTGCGGCACCAACCATATTTTCGAAACCTACGCCGAAGTGGGGCAGGAGCCGGCTGCGATCTATGCTGTCGGCGGCGGCACCAAGAACCGCGTCTGGGCCCAAGCGACCTCAGATATTTCCGGCCGCTCGCAGATCGTGCGGGAGAAGACTATCGGCGCCAGCTACGGCGACGCGTTCCTGGCAGCCAAGGCCGTGGGCGAGGTCAAGGCATCAGATATCGAAACCTGGAATCCGGTCGCAAGCACCTTCACGCCTGATCCTACGGTGCGTGACCGCTATTCGAAGCTCTACCAGATTTTCCGCGACCTCTATCCCGCGACGCGCAAGAGCATGACGGCGCTGGACTCTATTTGACGGATCCCGCCGTCAGTCCCTTCACAATATAGCGCTCCAGGAATACGCCGATCACGATCAGCGGCGCGATTGCAGCGGCGGAGAGGGCGGCCATCGACCACCAGCTGATGCCTTGCGAGCCGGTCTGGCTCGCCACCATGACCGGCAGCGTCTTGGCATTGGTGCTGGTGAGCAAGGCCGCGAAGAAATACTCGTTCCAGCACAGGATGACGGAGAGGATGAAGGCCGCGACCATGCCGGGCAAGGCGATCGGCAGGACGATGCGCAGGAACGCGCCCCAGACCGAGCAGCCATCGACCAGCGCCGCCTGCTCCAGCTCCTGCGGGATGGTGTCGAACTGATCGCGCATGATCCAGATCACGATCGGCAGCACCATCAGCGTATAGAGCAGGATGAGGCCGATGCGCGTATCGAGCAGCGCCATCTCCTTGTAGAGCACCAGGAACGGCATCGCGAGCACGACCGGCGGCAGGATGAGCTGCGAGAGGAAGAAGAACGAGATGTCCTTGTTCCGCATCCAGCCGAACTTGTAGCTGAAGCGGCTGAGCCCGTAGGCCGCGCACGAGCCGATGAGGACGGCGAGCGCGGAGGCGCTGATCGAGGCGATGACGCTGTTGGTGAAGCGCTTCAGGAATTCTTCGCGCACCGTCGAGGTCTCGCTGATCGTATCGGGCGACAGGCCGAGCGAACGCCAGCCTTTCCAGTCCGGTTTGAAATCCAGCCACGGAACGATGTGGCCCTGCGTCACGTCGACGGCGGTCTTGAACGAGGTGGTGAAGGTCCAATAGATCGGGAACAGGCAGATGAAGGCCCAGACCAGCAGCAGCCCATAGACCATGATCCGGGTCGGATAATGATGCGCGCGGAGACTTTGAGTTCGCGTTGCCATGGGTCAGTTGATCTTTTTCATCCAGCGGCTGACGAAGTTCAGCAGCAGGGTCACAAAGACGATGATGATGACCAGATAGAACTCGGCCAGCATGGTGCCGTAGCCGACGTTCGAGCGGTCGCGATATTCACGGAAGATGAAGGAGGAGACGGTGTCCGTCGCGCCGCCCGGGCCGCCGGAGGTGACGTTGATAACAATGTCCGCCAGCTTCAATTGGAATATGATGCGCAGCACCACCGCGGTCACGCTGACCGGCAGCATGAGCGGGAAGGTGATCTGCCAGAAGCCCTGCCACTTGCTGGCGCCGTCGACCTTGGCCGCTTCCGACAATTCCTTCGGCAGCGCCTGCAATCCGGCCAGCAGCATGATCATGATGAAGGGGATCCACACCCAGGCATCCATGATCGCGATGCTGAACTTGGCGATCCAGGGCGAGGTGAAGAAGGCCGGATTGTCCCAGCCCAGGTGCCGCGCCAGCTTTGCCACCGGCCCGAACCGGTATTCCGCCAGCGACTTGCCGATCATCCAGCTGACCGCCACCGGACTCAGCATGAAGGGCAGCAGGAACGCGACGCGGAAGAATTTGCGCGCGCGGATGTCGGCGTTCAGCAGCAGCGCCAGGCCGAACGCGATCGCGTACTGCACCAGCACGGCGAGCACGTAGAACACCATGTTCTTGAGCGCGTTCCAGTAATAGGGATCGGAGAACAGGGCGTAGAGATTGTTGAGCCCGCTGAAGCGGCGGCCTTCGAACGAAGACAGGTTCCAGTCGGTGAAGGCGATGTAAAGCCCGAAGAAGGTCGGGAAGATCACCATGGCGACGGTGAACAACACGGCCGGCAGAACGAACAGGGCCTTCTCGCCCGCTGCGCCGCGCATCCGCACCAGGCCGAAGCCGAGCGCGATGCCCCACAGCATATAGGCGTAGAGGATCGGCTGCCAGTTCTCGAAGCCCCACGGCAGCAGGCTGGCGTCGAACAAGACCTGCATCAGCACGATTGCGGCAAAGCCGATCGTGGCCAGGGTGATGATGCGCCTGCCGTCCGCGGCCCGCTCCGGCGAGACACCGGCGGTCACGGCCTCGGCCTGCGTGATGGCAGACAGGGCCGCCCGGGAGGGCATCGGTGCAGTCGGCGTTTCTGCGGCTTGGCTCATGTCGCGACGATACTGAGAAGAGGCTGGTGTTTCCACAAAAACAAAGACTGGTGGCGCCTTGCGGCACCACCAGTCGAAGACGAAAGCTGTGGCTACAACGTCCCGGCCTTACACGCCGAGCGAGGCCTTGTAGAGCGCGATCTGCTTGTCGCGTCCGATCTCGTCAGTGATCTTCTCCCAGGCCGCCGCGATCTTGTCCGCGCCGGTCTGCGCATCCGAGCCGCCGGCCCAGATCTTGGAGAGCTCATCCTCGGCCACGCTGTAATACTGGAAGATGCCGGGGATGCGCGGCTCGATCGCCGCGTTCGGATGGTTGTAGGAGTTCGCTTCGGAATCCAGGTACGACTTGATGAAGGCTTCGTCGTAGCCGGCGCCGACCCACTCCGGCACGTTGAAGTGGCTGTTGCGATAGGGCTGGAAGCCCGACGGATAGGCGGCAGTCCACAGCGAGATATCCTTGCCGCCGAGATGCGCGGCCGCGCTCCAGGCCGCCTTTTGCTTCTTGGAATCGCTGTCGACGCGGGCCATCACATACACGCCCCAGCCGATATAGGCCATGTTCGGCGCATAGTTCGGGCCGCTCGCGAGCTTGTCCCACTTGCCGGTCTTCGAATTGTAGACGTCGTCCGAGCCCGGCAGGATCGAGAAGCCGCAGACATCGCCGATGACCGAGCTGTCATTGGTCTTGGCGTTGGAGCCGATGTCGCCCCACCAGGACAGCATCGAGCCGGTGCCGGCCAGGAATTGCTGGAAGCCCGTGGTGCCTGGATCGGCATTGAGCTGATCGGCGGGTTCCGAGGGCAGGGCATCGATCACGTCCTGGATCGCGCGGGCCCAGGCCGGATTGTTGATGCGCGGCTTCATGTCGGAATCGAACAGCCAGGCCTTGTCATCCGGATGCTTGGCATAGGCGGTGGCGCGGCTGCCGAGGAAGTAGAAGCCGAAGCCGCCCCAGCCCTTGATCGGGTCGAGATAACCATAGGCATCCTGCCCGGCGACCTGCTTGCCCTTGAGGAACTTGGTGACTTCCTGGACCTGCTGCCAGGTCGTCGGCACGCCCCATTCGCCCTTGTGCCCTTCGGACTTCCAGGCCGCGGCCAGATCCTTGTCCGAGAAATAGTCGGTGCGATAGTTGAAATTGTGGCAGTCGCCGTCGATCGAGATGCGATAGGTCTTGCCATCCCAGGTGCCGACCGGCGCCTTGAGGTAGCCGACGTAATCGTCCATCTCGATCTGCTGTTTCACCCAATCCGGCATGACCGAAGCCAGGCCCTTGCCGCAGACATCGCCTTCGAACGGTGCGCCCATTTCGACGATGTCGAAGTCAACTGTCCCTGTCGCGATCGCCTGCTGCAGGCGCGGGTTGTAATCGGCCTGCGCCAGGTCGATCCAGTTGATCTTCGCGCCGGTATAGGCTTCCCACGGCTTTAGGAAGCCGCGGAACAGCAGATTATGGAGGTTCTGGTTGTTGAGGCCCATGAAGGTCAACTCAACGCCCTTGAACTCGCCCTGCTTCACGTTCTGCTTGGTGGCGCCGAGCGTAATCTCGCCGACCTTCTGCCAGTCGGCATCGGTCGGTGATCCCTTGTTGACGCCGGGAATCTTCAAGAGGTCAGCGCGCAGATCGGCACGCGCCGACTTCGGCAGAACGCCTGCGGCGCCTGCGGCGCCGAGTGCAGCCGCGGCTGCGCCGCCCTTCAGCACGGTACGGCGGGTAAGCAGATTGTAGAGCTCGACTTTCATTGGTTTCCTCCCCTAGGCGCCCGTGCGATGAAACGTTGTACCGGATGGGCTCGGATAGCGATCGCGAATGGAGTCTGCTCCGCGCTCCGTAGCACAACTTCTTGTTTGAAGGACGCAGCGCAAAGTATGCAAACCGCCGCTGGCCTTGTCAATTAAGCGACGGGAGAGGGTCCCGGAGCCGGCTGGTCACAATGCTGTGCATGGCAGCATTGGTTCAGGCCGACTTGGTTCCTGCTACTGCAGGCGCTGCCCGGACGTGGCGTCGAACAGATGAACCGACGAAAGGTTCGGCCCCACTGCCAGCACTTCGCCGGGGCGGGCGGAAATGCGCTCGCGGAACACGCCGACGATCTTCTGCCCCGCCAGGCGGGCGACCACCTGGGTCTCCGATCCGGTTGGTTCGATGACCGTGATCTCGGTCTTGACCGGTCCGCCGAGGGCCAGGTGCTCCGGCCGGAAGCCGTAGATCGCCTTGCGCCCGTCGCTGTTGCTGGGTGCGCTGCTGAGCGGCAGGCGCGTGCCGTCTTCGGCCTCGAAAGCCGGCGAAGCGCCGGGCCGGATGACGCCCTGTATCATGTTCATGGCGGGCGAGCCGATGAATCCCGCAACGAACAGGTTGGCCGGCCGGTCATACAGCTCCAACGGCGATCCGATCTGTTCGACGATGCCGTCATGCAGCACAACGATACGGTCGGCCATGGTCATGGCCTCGACCTGGTCGTGGGTCACATAGATGGTAGTGGTTTTCAGCCGCTGGTGCAGCTCCTTGATCTCACCGCGCATCTGCACGCGCAGCTTGGCATCGAGGTTGGATAACGGCTCATCGAACAGGAACACTTTCGGATCGCGCACGATGGCGCGGCCCATGGCGACGCGCTGGCGCTGGCCACCGGACAACTGGCGCGGATAGCGGCCAAGATAGGGGACAAGGCCCAGGATCTCCGCCGCGCGCTTGACCCGGTCAGCGATCTCGGTCTTGGGCAAACGCCGCATCTGCAGCGCGAAGCCCATATTGTCGGAGACGTTCTTGTGCGGATAGAGCGCGTAATTCTGGAACACCATGGCGATGTCCCGGTCCTTGGGCTCCAGATCATTGACGATCTTGGAATCGATCCGGACCTCACCCTCGGTGATCGGCTCCAGCCCCGCGATCATGCGCAGCAATGTCGACTTACCGCAGCCGGACGGCCCCACAAGAGCGACAAACTCGCCATCATTGATGCTGATGGAAACGCCGTGAATGACCGCGTGCTCTCCGTACGACTTGCGCACCTCGACCAGATCGACCGATGCCATGAAGAATTCCGCCCCTTTGATTTTGGGCGGCAACACTAAGCCAAGGATGTGGGAACGTCGAGAGGACAAGTCTGTAGCGCATGGCGCAGCCGATGCTTCACGATCACCGACCGATAAGCCCAGGAAATTTCGACATCGATGCTGGAGATTTTGTCGCGTCCGTTGCGCCCTCGGAAACTGACCCCGTGTCGCGGCATCTCCCCTCGGCGACGGCTTGACAAGCCGGCCCGTAATCCCGAAGCTGTCAGATGTCAGACCACTTGTCAGAGCGCGGAACCGGATGAACAAACCGGCCATCGCCTTGAGGCCGTTGCCGACTGCTGATCGCGCCGAAAGCGTGATGAGCGCGCTGGCGGGATATATCGCGCGCTCGCGGCTGAAGCCGGGCGAGCGGTTGCCGGCGGAGCGGGAGCTGATGGAGGCGCTGGCGGTCGGGCGTTCGACCGTGCGCGAGGTGATCCGGCAGCTCCAGGCGCTCGGCATCGTCGAATCGCGCCGGGGCAGTGGCACCTACCTGCTGCGCAGTGTTTCCGCCGACACCATCCATGTGCCGCTGTCCATCGACACCACTCATCTGCGCGGCGCGCTGCTGCAGACGCTCGACGTGCGCCGCGGCCTCGAAGTAGAGGCGAGTGCCTTGGCGGCCCTGCGCCACAATTCCAAGGACCTCAAGATCATCCGGCGTAAGCTGGAGGAGATGGAAGCTGTCCATCACGAGAAGGGGACGGCGGGCCGCGAAGACCTCGCCTTCCATCTCGCGATCTACGATGCCACTCACAATCCGCTCTTCACCCAGCTGCTGGAGCAGATGCGCGAGGCCTTCGAAAGCTTCTGGGAAAAGCCGTTCGACCGCTCCGATTTCGCGCGGCGCTCGTTTCCGTTCCATCGCGAGCTGTTCGACGCCATCGCGGCGCGTGACGACGAGGGCGCGCGGGAGAAGACACTGGCGATCCTTGAGATCGTCGAAGAAGACATCAAGGAAATGTCGCAATGAACGATGATCTGTTCGATCTGGCCTCTCTCGCCGTCGCGCATGACGAAGCGAATGCGTTCGACGCCGTGGTGCCGCCGATCGTGCAGACCTCGCTCTTCACCTTCTCGACCTATGCGGAGATGGAGGAGACTTATCGCGGGCTCAAGGTCAGGCCGACCTATTCGCGCGGCCTCAATCCAACCGTGCGCATTTTCGAGGAAAAGCTGGCGGAACTGGAAGGCGCCGAGGATGCGCTGGGATTCGGCAGCGGCATGGCGGCGATCTCCTCGACCATCATGACCTTCGTGAAGCCGGGCGACCGCATCCTGTGCGTCAAGCATCTCTATCCCGACACCTACCGCCTGTGCCAGACGCTGCTCAAGCGGTTCGGCGTGACCGCGACTTATGTCGACGGCAAGGACGAGGACGCCATCGCCGCCGCTTTGCCCGGCTGCGCGCTCTTCTACATGGAGAGCCCGACCAGCTGGATCATGGAAACGCACGACATCCGTGCTCTGGTGGCACTCGCCAAGCAGCACGGCGTCCTGACAATCATCGACAATAGCTGGGCGACGCCGGTGTTCCAGCGGCCCATCACCATGGGCGTCGATCTCGTCCTGCATTCGGCTTCAAAATATCTCGGCGGTCACAGCGACGTGGTAGCGGGTGTGGTCGCGGGCTCAAAAGAACTGATCGGCAAGATCCGCTCCGGCACCTTGCCCTATCTCGGTGGCAAGCTTTCGCCGTTCGACGCCTGGCTGCTGATCCGCGGCCTGCGCACCTTGCCGATCCGCATGAAGGCGCATGAAGCTGCCGGCCTGTCGATCGCGCGCCGCCTCGCCGCACATGACGCCGTCGCCACGGTTTATCATCCGGGCCTCGGCAATCACCTGCCGGACGAGCTCACGGGCACGTCCGGCCTATTCTCCTTCGTGTTCAAGCCTGGCATCGATATCCCGGCATTTGCCGACAAGCTCCGGCTGTTCAAGCTGGGTGTCAGCTGGGGCGGCCACGAAAGCCTGGTTGTCCCGGCCGAAGTCGTGCGCAAGCAGGCGGCCGGGCCCAATTCCGCCATCGATTTCGGCATCGATGAACGGTGCGTGCGTCTGCATGTCGGCCTCGAAGGCGCCGACGTGCTATGGAGCGATCTGGCCGGGGCGATCGACTTCGCCGCACGCTCGAAATCCTGATCAGAAACCAAGCAACGGAGGAGGGAAACGTGATCAAGAAGCTCATTCTGGCAACCGCCATGTCGGCGCTGCTCAGCGGTGCCGCCTTTGCCGACACCACGCTGAAGCTGGTCGAAGTCATCACCAGCCCGGAGCGGACCGAGACCTTGAAGGGCATCGTCAAGAATTTCGAATCCGCCAATCCTGGCACAAAAGTGGAGATCATCTCGCTGCCCTGGGGCGAGGCGTTCGAGAAGTTCGCCACCATGGTCTCCGCAGGTGAGACGCCGGACGTCGTGGAGATGCCCGACACCTGGCTCGCGCTCTATGCCAAGAACGGCTCGCTGGAAAGTCTCGAGCCGTATTTGAAGAAGTGGGACGAGACCGAGGACCTCAACAACCGCGCGCTGGAATTCGGCCGTGCGATCGACAGCACCGCTTACATGCTGCCCTACGGCTTCTACCTGCGCGCCATGTTCTATAACAAGAAGCTGTTCGAGCAGGCGGGCATCGCCGAGCCGCCGAAGACGCTCGATGAATTCTGGGACGATTCGAAGAAGATATCGGCCATACCGGGCAAATACGGTTATTGCCTGCGCGGCGGACCGGGCGGGCTCAATGGCTGGGTGATGTTCGGCGCAACCGCCAACGGCTCCAACCAGTTCTTCAAGGAAGACGGCACCTCGACCTTCGCCGATGCCGGCTGGGTCAAGGGCATCAGTTTCCTGGTCGATCTCTACAAGAATGGCTATGCGCCCAAGGACAGCGTGAACTGGGGCTTCAACGAGATCGTGGCCGGCTTCTATTCCGGCACCTGCGCGATGCTCGACCAGGATCCTGATGCCTTGATCGCGATCGCTGAGCGCATGAAGCCGGAGGATTACGGTGTGGCGCCGATGCCGAAGGGGCCGAACGGCCAGAGCTTCCCGACCATCGGCTATGCCGGCTGGTCGATGTTCTCCAACAGCGCCAACAAGGATCTGGCCTGGAAGCTGATCGCGACCCTGGAAGGCAAAGAGGGCAATATCGCCTGGAACAAGCGGACCGGCGCCCTGCCGGCGCGCAAATCGGCGGAGAGCGATCCGTTCTATGCGGATCCCAAGTTCAAGGGCTGGTTCGCGGAACTGGCGGACACGGACGTACATCCGACCGTGATGCCGACCTACCTCGAGGAATTCGCCTACTTCAAGGATTCCCTGGTGATCAAGACCAGCCAGGAAGCACTGCTCGGCGACCGCACGCCCGAAGACCTCGCAAAGGAATGGGCCGACTACATGACCAAGGCTCAGCAGAAGTTCCTGGCGAGCCAGTGATATCCACTCTCTCCAATTCCCTCCCCCAAAATGGGGGAGGGGGATTTTCGTTATGACTGCTGTTGCTCAACCCGCTCGCATGCCTGTCGACCAGCGCCCCTTCCTGCGGCGTCTGGCCGTCGCGAGCGAGCCTTGGCTCTATTCTTCGCCGGCGCTGATCCTGATCGTCGCGGTCATGCTGGTGCCGCTCGCGCTCGGGCTCTCCTATGCGTTTCGCGACGTCAGGCTGCTCAATCCGTTCAGTGGCGGCTTCGTGGGCCTCGAGCATTTCCAGGCCCTGGCGAGCGACAAGAATTTCGCCCGCGCGCTCAAGAACACGCTGTTCTGGGCCGGTGCCTCCGTCGTCCTGCAATTCACCTTCGGCCTCATCCTTGCGCTGCTGCTTGACCGACCCTTCAGTGGCCGCGCCATCGCGCAGGCTCTGGTGTTCCTGCCGTGGGCTGTCCCGAGTTTCCTTTCCGGCCTCAATTGGGCGTGGCTGTTCAATCCGGTGGTGGGACCGCTGCCGCATTGGTTCTTCGCACTCGGCATCATGGATGCGCCGACCAACCTGCTCTCCGATCCGCAGCATGCGATGTGGGGGCCGATCATAGCGAACGTCTGGTGGGGCATCCCGTTCTTCGCGATCACCTTGCTCGCTGCCTTGCAGGCGATCCCGCGTGATCTTTATGAGGCGGCGGCGATCGATGGCGCGAACGCGTTCCAACGTTTCAAGTCGATCACGCTGCCGTTCCTCGCGCCCACCATCGCCATCACCATCCTGCTGCGGACGGTGTGGATATCCAATTTCGCGGACCTCATCATCGTCATGACCAATGGCGGCCCGGCGGATCGCACGCAGATCGTCGCCAGTTACATCTTCACGCAGGCCTTCCGGCGGCTCGACTTCGGATACGCCTCGGCGATCGCGGTTGTGCTTCTCGGATTACTGCTGGCCTATTCGCTGCTGATCGTGCTGCTGCGCCAGACCATGCTCAGGAAAGCCTGATGACGCGCCGGAAACGCATCGCGGGCACTATCGCGCACCGGACCGCCATCCTGGCGTATGTCGTGTTCGCCTTGTTCCCGCTCTACTGGCTGCTGAAGGTTTCGGTGACGCCGAATGACCTGCTCTATAGCGAAGGCGTTCGCCTGTGGCCCTCGCGCACCGGCATCGAGCACTACCTGTTCGTGCTGGAGAACAGCGATTTCCCGCGCTTCTTCCGCAACAGCGTGATCGTCTCCGGCTCAACCGCCTTCATCGTCACGATCCTCGCCTCCTGCGCCGGCTACGCGCTGTCGCGCTTCACCTTCCGCGGCAAATACTGGATCGTCGCCCTGATGCTGCTGACCCAGATGTTCCCGCTGGTGATGCTGGTGGCGCCGATCTTCAAGATGCTCTCGCCACTCGGCCTCACCAACAGCCTCAGCGGCCTCGTCATCGTCTATGTCGCCTTCAACGTGCCGTTCGCGACCTTCCTCATGCAGAGCTTCTTCGACGGGATTCCGAAAGACCTGGAAGAGGCTGCGATGATCGACGGCGCCACGCGCTTCCGCGCGTTCAGCCAGATCATCCTGCCGCTCACCTTGCCTGGCATCGCGGCGACCCTCGGCTTCGTCTTCACCGCCGCGTGGAGCGAGCTGCTGTTCGCCTTGATGCTGATCTCCAGCAGCGGCGTCAGCACCTTTCCGGTGGGGCTCTTGTCCTTCGTCTCGAAATTCTCGGTCGATTTCGGGCAAATGATGGCGGCGGGCGTGCTTGCCCTCATTCCGGCTTGCCTCTTTTTCCTCTTCATCCAGCG
The DNA here is from genome assembly GCA_035695765.1 of Dongiaceae bacterium. Lineage (GTDB taxonomy): Bacteria > Pseudomonadota > Alphaproteobacteria > Dongiales > Dongiaceae > Dongia_A. The sequence goes on along the minus strand of DASRRI010000103.1, from coordinate 69,566 downwards.
CTATCTCGTGCAGGGCTTGACGGCCGGCGCGGTGAAGGGCTGACGGAGCTTCGCCATGGCGTCCATCGACATCGCCGAAATCCGCAAAGCCTATGGTCCGGTCCACGTCCTCCACGGCATCGATCTGTCGATCCGCGACGGCGAGTTCGTGGTCCTGGTCGGTCCCTCGGGCTGTGGCAAATCCACCTTGCTCCGCATGATCGCGGGCCTCGAAGAAATCTCTGCCGGCGAGATTCGCATCGACGGCCGACGCGTCAACGACCTGGAGCCCAAGGATCGCGACATCGCGATGGTGTTTCAATCCTACGCGCTCTATCCCCATATGACCGTCGCTGAGAATATGAGCTACAGCCTGCGCCTGCGCCGCATGGCCAAGGAGCGCATCGCCGCCGCTATCTCCGGCGTTGCCGCCAAGCTTGGCCTCGAAGCCCTGATGGCGCGCCGCCCGCGCGCGCTTTCCGGGGGGCAGAGGCAGCGCGTCGCCATGGGCCGTGCCATCGTGCGCGCGCCCAAGGCCTTCCTGTTCGATGAGCCGCTCTCCAATCTCGATGCCCGTCTGCGCGAGCAGATGCGGGGCGAGATCAAGAAGCTGCACCAATCCCTCGGCGCCACTTCGATCTATGTGACGCACGACCAGATTGAGGCCATGACCCTGGCCGACCGCATCGTCGCCATGAATGCCGGCGTGGTGCAGCAGGTCGGCAGCCCGCTCGATCTCTACGATCGGCCGGCCAATCTGTTCGTGGCTGGTTTCATCGGTTCGCCTGCCATGAACATGTTCGATGGCGTTTACCGCGCCAACGGCTCTGGCCCCGCGATCGAAGTGGAGGGCGGCACGCGCATTCCGCTGAACCATGCCTACCAGGCGGAGGATGGCGTGAAGGTCATCGTCGGCATCCGGCCCGAACATATCCCTGTCGGCGGGGCCGGGGTCTGGTGCCAGGTCGATCTTGTGGAGCCCACGGGTCTGGGCACGATCCTGCATGTGCATCCCTTTAGCGCGCATCTGAAGGTCTTCACCCTCAGCCGCGATGCCATCGGCGATACCGTCACCATCCGCCTGCCGGCCGAGCGGCTCCATCTGTTCGATGCACAAAGCGGCCAACGCCTGGCTTAGACATTGGTCTTTGGGATGAGTTCCACCTTCCGCGATTTACTCAGGCGGTCGCCGGCGTAAAGCTGGCCGGCATGATGGCTCGCCTGCCCATCGCACTTTGTCTTTGCCTGGCCATGGCCGCGCCGAACCTTGCGCTTGCCCAGGACATGATGAGCGGGGTCAATCTCTCCTCGCCCACCTTCACCGAAGCGGAGATGACGCGCGAAGAGGTTGCCGCTGTCCTCGACGGCACTCACGCTGCCGACCTGTCGCAGCGCCGGCTGAACGGCCTCGATCTGTCGCGCCTCGATTTCACCGGTACCAATCTGCGCGGCGCCTATCTCAACAAGGCGAAGCTGGCCGAGGCCAAGTTCGACGGTGCCATCCTGGACCAGGTATGGGCGCTGGACAGCGATTGGTCCGGCGCAAGCCTCAAGCGCGCGCACCTGTTCGGCACGCAGATGCGGGGTGCGAATCTGTCCGGTGCCGACCTATCCGGTGCCCGCATTGCTGCCGATCTGACGCGCGCCAATTTGTCCGGCGCCAAGCTCGCGGGCGCCGACCTGTCGGCGGACATGAAAAACCAGTCCATGGGCTTGATGCGCGCCGTGCTCGATTCGGCGAACCTCGCCGGCGCGGATCTCAGCGGCGCGAACCTCGCGCGGACCCGCCTGAAGTTCGCCAAGATGGCGGGCATCAACCTGACCAACGCGAATCTGATGATGGCAGAGCTTGCCGGCGCCGACTTGACTGGTGCGAAGGTCGCAGGCGCGAACTTCAACCTGGCCGACGTCGCATCGGCAAAGCTGATTGGTCTGGTGAACGAAGATCAGGCGCGCAATCTGGACAGCGCGAAAAACATCGATCGCGCTCTGCGCAACTAGCGAAAGAGAAGCCGAAGGATGGAACTAGGCGCCGCGGCCAGGTTCCAAACGCCAGCGGTCCAACTTGAGCCCCGGATGCTTGTCCATCCACTGGGCTACCAATGCCTGCGCCTGAATGAAAGCCGTCGACGGATTGGCCGACAGCTCCGTGACCGGCTGCTCATACACCCGGCAGTCAGTCGGTGCGCCAGTCATACAAACCGAGATAATCAGCGAATACAGCATGACCCGTTCTCATCCAAAGCCCGGCGATGAATCACCCAGGGCCGCTCGTAAACAGCCAGGCGTCCATCGTGCCGAATGCACGATATCAGCGGCCGCTTAATGGCCGGTTAGCACTGTTAAACTCGTGATCCCCCGACGCACCAGCCTTGCCGCGGCTGGCACTCGATGCTGCAATGCAGCGAACGAATGATATTACAAATGAACCGATTTTCAATAGGAATGTTGCATTGCACCATACTGGTTCTGGCCGGTGGCCCAGTGCTTATAACGCTTGCGAAACTGCCCGTTTTGGTCCTTTTCTGTGGGACCGAAGTCCTAATTATATACCTGACATAGCCGCCCGAATGCGTTAACATTCCAGTGCGTGACAGGCCGGTAGCTGGTGTCAGGGACCCTAGGAAAGCTCCTATGACAAACTGGACAGGAGAAGGTCTAACGCCAGCTGAGGCGCGACGGACCAGACCATGGAAGCGTCTGACCCCTCAGATGGCCGCAAATGGTCCGATCTAGACGAGCATGAGCGCGGCTTTTACGAGGATACAATTGCGTCACTTCTTGACCTGAGGGGCTTGGTTCGGGTCGCCTTGGAATAGCCGTTTTCGTTCCTCGAATGGAATGTCTATTGTTCCGACAAGAACGTGATATTCAGGGGTCTTGAACTCGGGGAACAAGCGTATCCACGCAATAATCGCAGTCTTGTTTTCGTCGTCTATCGCGACTTCCCTTAATCTTATTTGGGTAAGCTTGCCGGGCACGGGAGTGGCCGTCGTCTCTTCGTCAGTGGATCCGATCCACATCCCGTACGCTCGGGATGTTCCCAGGATTGTACCTAGGAGATTCGGCTCAAACGCGCCTAGGCCGTAACGCGCAACGGCAAAGCCGTGGGCAATCTTGGCGAGCATTCGATAGAAAGCAAACAGGTTCACTTTATAGCCTGCCCTCGCGCCTACGGGGAGCGGATTGACGCCGCTCTGAGGTGTGTGGGTCACGATCCCGCGCAGTTCGACGTCTAGTAGACTGTTTTGGGAGCGGCCGGTTAGAAAGCCCGCAGGCTCGAGAAGCGGCATCATGATCACAGCTGTCAAATCTTTGGGATCAAACGTCAGCTTTCGCTCGATACCGTCGCCCAAATCGACAGTCTGCTTATACTGATTGCTATTGCGGCGACGATCACGGAGCCCCTTGCGCTGCCGGGTCAGACCAAAGTTATCAATCAGACAATCGGATTCGAAGGACTGGGTGATCTTCTGGCAGGCCATGCAGGACGCGTTCCGCAGCACGATGGCTTCGTGGTGACCATCTGGGGAATGCCGACCGCCCAGGCCTTTCGGCAAGACATGTTCTCGCGTCAGCGGCGGCGCTGTGCTACCACAATAGATGCACTTGCCAATGTCGCGGTAAGGGAACTCTATGCCAGCCAAAGCTTCTAATACCGACGAAAGCTTGACCAACAAGCAAATCGCCGACCGCCGTGATGCCGCGTTGCGTCGTGCATTGAAAACCCCTCCATCCAAGCACGAGACGAAGGGGAAGCCAAAGGACAAGAAGAGTCAATCTTCGGATCGTCGGCGCTGACGCTTTCGCCAGCGCATGAACGCCTTCGCCTTCTGCTTAGGCGATACGGCCTTCGTCAGTTTGTTGATAGGTCAGCCGCTTGCCGGAAGTGCCGCGGATCAAATCGTCTGAGCGCTCGCTATCGGTTATGTCAAGCGCAGCGCGGCGGTTATAGCGGAATTCGAACTCAGCAAGATAGCGATGCAGATGGGCTTCGCCGCAATGCTGATACACGCCGATCATGCCGCGCTTGAAAACTGAAAACACGTTCTCAATCGTGTTGGTGTGGATCACGGTCGCACCTTCGTAGCGGGCATATTCGCCAGCCGAGTGATTGACGGTGCCATGAGCAGAGTATTCCGCGCCCGTCGTTGTGTAGAGGCGCGACTCATCGGTGTAGAGCGTCGACTTGCGGTCGGCGTTGCGAACTAGAATATCACGCACAACAACCTTGGTGGCGTGCTGGACGTGGAATATGCGGGCTTCGCCGCCGCGCTCGACCAGCGCAACAACCGTGCGCTTCTGTGCGCCACCGGCCGTGCCACTCCTGGTGTAGGGTCGGCCTTTGCGGTGCGGCGACACGTAAGGAACATCACGCTTGCCGATGTAGGTTTCGTCGGCCTCAATGGTCTTGCCTTCGCCGCCAAGCGGACCGGATGAAGCAACATCTTCCTTCATGGCTTCGCGGATACGATGGGCCATGAACCACGCGGACTTGTAGGTGATGCCCAGCATGCGGTGGAGCTGATGCGCGGACACGCCTTTCTTGGACGCGGCATACAGATGAAAGCCGAGCACCCACTTTGACAGTGGGATTTTCGAGCGCTCCATGACGGTGCCAACGGTCACGGTGAAATGCTCACGGCAAGCGTTGCACTGAAACAGGCCGGGGCGCGTGGACTTGCCCGCCAGCCTGTGGATCGTCTCGCCGTCCGTGTTGCCACAATGCGGGCAATAGACGCCATCCGCCCAACGGATCGCCTCAAGGTGCTCGCGGGCTGCGTCGCTATCGTGGAAGATCTTGGCGGTGAGGTTCATCTGGCTAACTCCTTGGATTCATTTATCGTCCAAGGGATCTGCTATGTCAAGTATATAATTAGGACCGAAGTCCCTAGACTAATGATCTGCGGCGAGTTGTTCTTGGATCGCGCGGGACAGGGCGAAGACGCGCTGCTCGAGGACTCGCGGCTGTTCGCAAACCGCCGGTAGCAGGCGCTGGCGGTCGTCGAAAATGCGGCCGTCCCAATCGACCTGCTGCTGCAAGGCAGCGCGTTGTTCCGCCACTTTGGGGTCGGTCGCGTTCGGGTCGATGTCGCCCAGCTGCTTCCAACCCTCTTCGATCCGATGGGCGAGGGCATCCTGGCGGCGATAGAACCGCTTGATGCCGCGCACGATGTCGTTGCGCTCGGCGCTCAAGGTCTCAAACAGGCCGGCGAACAGCTGGGTGAGCACCTGGGTCCGCTCCTCCCCATGATAGCCGGCGGCAAAGCGCCGGACGTTGGCGACCGCTTCCTCCTGCGGCGTGCGGCGCGGCGCGATCTCACTGACCATCGCAGCCACTGTCGGGATCTCGCGCCAATTTTTCGACCCAGCGTTGGGATCCGGCCCGGACCACATCGCGCCGATCGACATTTCCGGCCGCAAGGGCTGGTCGCACGGCCATTCGGAATTCGGATTTGACGCGTTGGCTGGCGGTCCCGATTGCTCGCTTTGCCCCGTGGTGGCGCCGGGTGCCTCGGTGCTCTGCGCAATGGTGGAAGTTGCGGCAATCGATGCGATGCCGATGGCGGCCAGCAGGCGGAGGGGGAGGGCGATCGGTTGCATGTTCATCCCTTTCAGGCCGGCGCGCCCGCTCGCACGCGGGTGATGATGCCCTTCGACGGATCGTAGGCGACGATTGCACCGCCTACGAAAACTACCATGCACGCCACCACCACGATTGCAGAGAATGCGTCGAACTGGCCATAGAGCGCGAAACGGATCAGTTCGACCGCATAGGTGAACGGATTGAAGCCGCAGATATCGCGTAGGATCGGGCTCGCTTCCTCCACCTTCCACAGCGGATAGAGCGCGGAGGAGGTGAAGAACATCGGGAAGATGATGAAGTTCATCACACCCGCGAAATTTTCCAGCTGCTTGATCATGGAGGAGAGCAGCAGTCCCAGTCCGCCCAGCATCAGGCCGGACAGCAACAGCGCGGGCAACACAGAGAGATAGCCTAGCGGCGGCAATTGAATGCCATAGGCGAGGGCGATCAGCAGGAAGACGTAGACCTGCGCCAGCGACAGCAAGGTGCCCGACAGCAGCTTCGACAGCAGCAGGAACCAGCGCGGCATCGGGCTGGTCAACAACACGCGCATGCTGCCCACCTCGCGGTCATAGACCATGGAGAGCGAGCTCTGCATGCCGTTGAACAGCTGGATCATCGCGACCAGGCCGGGGATCACATATTCATCGTAGAGGATATAAGTCTGGTACGGCGGCACGATCGACACGCCAAGGACCGAGCGGAAGCCCGCCGCGAACACGAACAGCCAGATGAGCGGCCGCACCAGGGCCGCGACGAACCGGCTGCGCTGCTGCAGGAAGCGCAGGACCTCGCGCCACAGGATGCCGCGAAAACAGCGGAAGAAAGCAGCCGGGCTCATGCCGCCGCCTCCGTCACGCGGCGGAAGGCATCGTTCAATCCATCCGCGCCCAAAGCCGTCGCGATCTCCGCTGCCCGCCCCTGCCGCATTACCCGGCCGCGATGCAGGATGATCACGATATCATCCGGCCCGACCTCGTCGATCAGATGCGTGGCCCACAGGACGGCCATGCCGCGGTCGCGCACCAGCCCGCGCACGTCGGCGAGGATGTCGGCCCGACTGCGCACGTCGAGGCCGACCGTCGCCTCGTCGCACAGCAGCAGCTGCGGATTGTGCAGCAAGGCGCGCGCTATCTCGATGCGCCGCGATTCGCCGCCGGACAAGGTGCGGATCTTGCGGTCCGCCTCCTTGGTGAGGCCCATGCGCTCCAGCTCCGCCGCGATTCGCGCCCGCGCGACCTTGCGCGGCAGCCCGTGCAAGGCGGCGTGATAAGAGAGATTCTGCCGTGCGGTGAGGTCCGGATCGATCGCGCGCTGCTGGAACACGACACCCATCATCGAGAGCGCTGCCGAACTTTCCTTGCGCACGTCATGGCCGAAAACCGCGATGCTGCCGTGTTGCGCGGCATAGAGGCGCGTGACCAGTGACAAGAAGGTCGTCTTGCCCGCACCGTTCGGCCCCAGCAACGTCACCAGCCGGCCGGCCGGAACGGTGAGCGAGACATCCTGCAGTACAACACGATCGCCGATCTTGTGCGTCAGCCCGCTGACCGTCAGCGCATCCGGCGCGGAAGCAGTGGGTCGGGCGGGAAGCTGCGCAAGGTCTGCCATGTCAACGGATCGCCACGCCCCAGGGCAGCTCGCCGACTGGAATCGACTTGATGACTTTGCGGTCGGCCACGTCGATCACCGAGATATCGTTGGATTCGCCATTGGTGGTGAGCAGCAGCTTGGCGTCGGGGCTGAAGGCCATCTGCCACACGCGCTGGCCCACCAGCAGGTAATCCTGCACCTCATAGCTGTCGGTATCAACCACGGCCACGCGGTTGGCGGGGCCGAGCGCCACGAAAGCGGTCTTGCCGTCCGGCGTGATCTTGATGCCGACCGGCTGGATTGTATCGGCGCGCACGCCCTGCACCTCGAACTTGATCTTCTTGAGGATCTTGCGCGTGGCGACATCGATCACGTTCACCGCTCCGCCGATCTCGGATGAGACCCAGACTTTATTGCCGTCGGGCGAGAACTCGGCGTAACGCGGCCTGGAATCCACCAGCACGCTGTCCATCACCTGATAGGAACCGGTGTCGATGAAATGCGCCATGTTGGTGGTTTCGGAGGTGTTGATCAGGATCTTGTCGTCGGGGCTGACCGCCATTCCCTCCGGCTCGACGCCGACCGGAATCTCACCGCTGACCCCACCCTGCGCGAGATCGAGGACGGTCACCATATTATTGTCCTCGTTCGCGACATAGAGTTTGCTGTTGTCGCGAGACAGCACGAACTGCTCGGGATCGGGGCCGCTCGGCAAAGTCTTCACCACCTGCAGGCTGTCGAGATCCAGCACCTCGATATGATCGGCATCGCTGGTGCAGATATAGAGCAGCTTCTTGTCGCCGCTGAGCAGGATACCCCGCGGCCGCTCGCCCACCGGTACGGTATTCACGGTTTCCATCTTGTCCAGGTCGATGACGGAGATGGTGTTGCTCTTCTCGTTGGAGACATAAGCGGTGAGGGCAGAAGCAGGGCTCGCGGCCAGCAGGCAGGCAAGCGCCGACACGACGCCCACAAACAAACATCTCCCTCCCCCAATGTGGGGGAGGGCTGGGGTGGGGGAAGCAAGCGAAGATTCTATCCAAAGGAGATGCGGCTTCCCCCTCCCTAACCCTCCCCCGTGTCGGGGGAGGGGATAACATAGGTTCGTGATTCTTCTGCGCATCCCCACCCTCACGGATTCAGCCGGCAGGTCGAATCCGGCTCGTCGTGCCCGAGCGTATCTAGCGGTGTGCGCTGGTGCAGGAAGCCTTCCTGCGGCGAGACCGAGACAAGCATCAGCGGCGTTGCGAGAAGGATCGGCTGGCGCAGCTGCTGGTCCCACTTGCGGTAGCTGAGCGGCTTGCCCTTGAAGGCGGCCAGCGCGAACCCGTCGGACATGATGTATTTGTGCAAAGTCGCGGGATCGGCGCTGCTGGTGCGCGTGACCGCTTCGCCGATCGTGCGCACCGCTTCCCACGCCGCGTAGTCGCGTTCCAGCATCCAGCGATTGGCCAGCCGCATGAAACGCCGCTGCAGCTGTGTGCCGCCCCATTGCTCCTGGCTGCGATGCCAGGCGGTCGGCACCAGGCCGTTCGTGCCGACGACCGGCCGCGGGTCCCACGTGCGATAGGGCAGGTAGTCGCCGAACACCTCGCTCTCATCCGCCACGATCAGCACGTCATGGTCCGGCAATCGCTGAGTCAGCTGCGTCATCTGCTCGCGGACCTGCTGCTCGCCCGTGTCGGTGCGGCGCGAGCCGGCCTTGAACTCGTAGGCGCGCTCTTCGACGATCTCGGCACGGTAGCGCTTGGCGGTGCGGCGGATTGCATCGGCGAAGGCCTTGTCGTCATCGTTGACGCCATAGACCAGCACCCAGCGCATCCATTTCTTGCTGATCAGCCATTGCCCCAGAGCATCCGCTTTCATCGCGCGGCTGGGGATCACGTGAAAGATATTGGCCCGGCAGTCAGACGCCCGCAGCGAATCATCTTCCGCCCGGATGTTGAGGATAACTGCGTCCTTCATCTCCGGCAGATCCGCGAGTTCGGCCAGCCGTGGCGCAGTTAGATCGGCGACGATCAGTTTCTGGCCGGCAGCCGATATCTGCGCGGCTGCCGCCTTGAGGTCGCCGCCGGCTGGAATGATTTTCTCGACCAGCTCGAAATCCTGGTGCAGGAACTGTCCGGTGGTGTTGTTGTCGCCAATCGCTAGCTTGGCGCCGGCAACGCCTTTGTCCGGCGCAACCGGTTCGACCAGCGACAGCGGCAGCGGTTCGGGAACCGATTCTCCGAGATAGACGATCGGAACATGCAAAGCGGCGCCCTCCGCCGCGACGACCTGGCTCCCATCCGGCGCAAGGATCAGCACAGTGATGCCGGCGGTCAGGAGGCGGATCAGACGGCCAATTGACGCTCTGCCATCATTCACTGCGAGGTCCCTGCTGCCTGCTGCAGGTAGGCGATGACATCGGCGCGGTCCTTGTCCTTGGGTAAGCCGGGGAACGCCATCTTTGTGCCAGGCACCATCTTCTTTGGATTGGTGAGGTACTGATCGAGCACCTCCGGCGTCCAGTTCACGTGCGCGTTCTTCATCGCGTCGGAATAGGTAAAGGAGTCGATCGAGGCTGATGCCCGTCCGATGAGACCGTGCAAGGATGGTCCGACCTTGTTGACCCCCGCTTCCAGCGAATGGCAGGCGAGGCATTTGGCAAAGACCTGCTTGCCATGGGTGGGATCGCCGGCTTCAAGAGCCTGCGTGAGGCCGGCGCTGAGCAGCAGGCCTGCCGGAAGAACGAACATCGCGCCGAGCAGCCAATTGGAGAATCGCATCGCAGAAGCCTTCCGTTAATGGCCCCACTTATTGGGGAATCTCTCGGCCCGGTCGGCCGTCGCCAGCAAAAGTGCGGAGACCCGGAAGGGTTCCGTTCCGTCACGCTTCGGCAACAACTCTAGGAATCGAAAAAATGGCGGGCAAGCGGAGTTCACCGGTCTTCGACCAAAGAACAATAAGGGCCGGAACCCGAATGCCGCTTCAGCCATAGATGGCAATGGACAGAGCGCTCAGGTCAGAAGCAGCGGAAATCGGCCTCGATCTGAGCCAGGCGAAGCTGGTCCACGACCTTCTTCAGCATCGACATTTGGCGGAACATCTCGGTATTGCCGCCGGTGACGCCGGCCATGCGGATGATGGTGTCCGCGCGCTCATAAGTGTCATAGGGCAGGATCGAGGCCACGGCGTCGATGCTGCAGGAACAGCGGCGGAGCGTGTCCTGGGTCTCGCCATTGGCGGCCATGCAGCCGATCACATAGTCGGCGACCACATCGGTCGGATAAGCGTTCGCCATGGCATGTTGCGGTGCAGCAATGCTGCCGAACACAATCGCGCCCATGCCCGCGCGTGCCAGAATTGATCGCATGGTCATACTTCCTCCGCCGCGTGCGCTGCGAAACTCCAGCCGAAGAGATCACGAGGCCATGCGGTCGATCAATTGATCTTCCGGCCAATGCGCTTACGATAAGCACCCTGGGGGATTAGCCACCTGCGCAACGCGTGAGGATGAGATGATCTCGGCCAAGCTGGTAGCAGCCTTGCTGACGACGATATCCGGCTATACGGGCTACGCCATTCCCGGCGATCCGCCACATATCACCACGCTGCCGCACGCGGCCTTGGCACAGCGCGTGTGCGGCCAGGAGTGCCAGGTTTTCGGGTTTACCTCGCCGGACGGTGAAATCATTCTGGACGAAGCGCTTCATGTCGGCACGGATCGCGTCGCCACCAGCATCCTGGTGCATGAGCTGACGCATTTTCTGCAGATCAAGAGCATCGCGCGCCCAGGGCCGATCGATTGCCGGATTTGGAACGATCGCGAGCGCGAGGCCTTTGGTGTCCAGGCGCGCTGGCTGCGCGACAGCGCATCCTCGATCCAGGTCTTCTCGCTCGACATCGCCCGCCTGAATTTCGCTGGCATGCACGAAACTTGCACAAGCGGAACACCGCAGACATCAGGCACGGCGGCACCGTAGCAAGGAAGGACACAGTTTCGTCACCGGAATCTTGTTCCAAAGGATGAGGGTGCGGCCGGCAATTGCTCTGGCAACCCATAAACGCCGTCCGTAGGATGATCCTCGTCGGCGATGCCGGCACATTTTGAACCCAACAATAGCTTTGAACTGGGAGCTTGACCATGAAGATTTGGAAAACTCCGCGGTTGCGCGAGATCTGCGTCGGCCTCGAGATCAACTCCTACGCTTGCGCGCGCCTGTAACTCGACGCCCTCCGCCGCGCGGCAAAGCGGGGCGACCTCGGTAGCCAGGGTTTAGCGGCCATGGAAGTGGTGGTGCTCGGTTCTGCAGCCGGCGGAGGCTTTCCTCAATGGAATTGCAATGCGCCGACCAGCAAGCGCGCGCGCGAAGGGTCCGCGCGCGTTAAGTGGCGGACGCAGGCCTCGGTCGCGGTCAGCGCCGACGGTGATCGATGGGTCATGTTCAACGCCTCGCCCGATGCGCGCCAGCAGCTGCTGCAGAACCGCTGCCTCTGGCCGCGCCAGGGGTTGCGCGACTCGCCGGTGCGCGCGGTCGTCCTCACCAGCGCGGAGGTCGATCATGTCGCCGGCCTGCTCTCGATGCGCGAAAGCCAGCCCTTCGTCCTCTGGGGCACGCAGCGTGTCCTCAGCCTCCTGGCGGAGAACCCGATCTTCGGAGCGCTCAATCCCGATTATGTGGCGCGTCGGTCGTTTGCGCTGGGTGAGCGGGTGGAGCTCGCCGGGCGGGACGGCCCGCTTGGACTTTCCATGACCGCCTTCGCCGTTCCCGGCAAGGTGCCCCTGTTCCTCGAAGGACGCGACCCGCAACACCTCGCCGGCGTTGCCGAGGACACGATTGGAGTGGAGATCGCGACCGGGGGCGCGACGTTCCACTTCATCCCGGGCTGCGCACGCATGACGCCGGAGTTGGTTGAGCGCGTGCGCGGCTCGGCGCTGGTCTTCTTCGACGGAACGCTGTGGTCGGATGACGAGCTGGTGCGCCTCGGAATCAGCCCCAAGACCGGGCAGCGCATGGGCCATATGAGCATCAACGGCGGCTCCGGCACGCTGACCGCCTTCGATGGCCTCGATGTCGCGCGCAAGATCTTCATCCACGTCAACACCACCAACCCGGTGCTGGACGAGGATTCGCCGGAGCGTGCCGAGGTCGCGGCCCATGGCTGGGAAGTCGCCGAGGATGGAATGAGGATCAGTTTATGACCGAGTTGATGGGTCCCGAGGAATTGGAAGCCGCCCTGCGCGCGATCGGCGCGGAGCGCTATCACAACCGCCACCCGTTCCATGCTTTGCTGCACGGCGGAAAGCTCAATCGCGGCCAGGTGCAGGCCTGGGCTTTGAACCGCTACTTCTATCAATCCATCATCCCGCTCAAGGACGCCGCCATCCTGTCGCGCGCGACCGACCGGGATTTCCGCCGCGCCTGGCGGCAACGCATCGTCGATCATGACGGCGATGACGCCAGCGACGGCGGCATCGAACGCTGGCTGTGCTTGACCGACACGCTGGGCTTCGATCGCGAGTACGTGATCTCGGGCAAGGGATTGCTGCCAGCGACGCGCTTCGCCGTCGAAGCCTATCTCCATTTCGTGCGCGAGCGCAGCCTGCTCGAAGCGGTGGCGTCCTCGCTGACCGAGTTGTTCGCGCCGGCCATCATCAGCGAGCGCGTATCCGGCATGCTGGCCAGCTACGATTTCATCGGGCGCGAGGCGCTGGGCTATTTCGACAAGCGGCTGCACCAGGCGCCGCGCGATGCCAATTTCGCCATCGAATATGTGAAGCGCGAGGCGCGCCTGCCGCATCAGCAGCAGGCAGTGCTGCGCGCGCTGGAATTCAAGTGCGACGTGCTGTGGGCGCAGCTCGACGCGCTCTATCACGCCTATGTTGCGCCCGGCCACGTCCCGCCCGGCGCCTTCAAGCCGGAGGAGGCCTCGCCATGACGATACCCCAGTTGTCGAGCGAGGCTTGCCCGGGCCTGGCGCCGGGCGTTCGCTTGACATTCGACAAGGCGCGCGACCGCTGGGTGGTCCTTGCACCGGAACGCGTCTTGGTGCCGGATGAAACGGCGCTGGAGATCCTGCAGCGTTGCGACGGCACCAAGCACCTCGATGACATCGTCGATGAGCTGGCGACTGCCTACAGCGCCGACCGCAGCGAGATCGAGCACGACGTCAAGGACTTGCTGGCATCACTGATCGAAAAACGGATCCTGACCGCATGAGTATTGACCAAACCCCACCACTGGCGGCGCTGCTGGAGCTGACGCATCGCTGTCCGCTGCAATGCCCCTATTGCTCCAATCCGCTGGAGCTCGAGCGCGCCAAGGGCGAATTATCGACCGACGAATGGTCGCGCGTGCTCGATGAAGCTGCCGAGCTTGGCATCCTGCAGGTGCATTTCTCCGGCGGCGAGCCGGCGGTGCGCCGCGACCTCCCAGACCTGGTCGCCCATGCGCGCGAAGCCGGGCTCTATAGCAACCTCATCACATCCGGCGTGACACTGGATCAGCCGCGCATTGCGAAGCTGGCGGCGGCCGGCCTCGATCACGTGCAGCTCAGCATCCAGGATGTCGACCACCAGACCGCTGCCTTCATCGCAAACTATCCGGGAGTCCAGGGCAAGAAGCTTGCTTTCGCACGCATGGTGCGCGAGGCGGGCTTGCCGCTCACCATCAATGCCGTGATCAACCGCCACAATATCACGCGGGTCGAGCGCATGATCGACCTGGCGGTATCGCTGGGCGCGGGGCGGGTGGAGATCGCGCACGCGCAATATTACGGCTGGGCGATTCGCAACCGCGCCGCATTGATGCCGACCCTGGCGCAGGTGCAGGAGGCGACGACGCACGTCGAAGCGGCGCGCGAGCGGCTGCGCGGGCAGATCGTGATCGACTACGTTCTGCCGGATTATTACGCGCGCCAGCCGAAGGCCTGCATGGGCGGCTGGGGACGGCAATTCCTCAACATCACGCCCAGCGGCGAAGTGCTTCCCTGCCACGCTGCACAGACCATTCCAGGCCTGGTTTTCGAATCGGTGCGGCACAAGCCCTTGGCAGAGATCTGGGCCGCCTCCGAAGCCTTCGAGCGGTTTCGCGGCACCGACTGGATGCCGGAGCCATGCCGCAGCTGCGATCAGCGGGAGGTGGATTGGGGCGGCTGCCGGTGCCAGGCTCTGGCGATCACGGGCAACGCCGCCGCCACCGATCCGGCCTGCGCACTCTCGAACGCTCATGCCGATTTGCGCGCGCTCGCTGATGCAGCATCGTCGGAGCCTCCGCCCGATTTCGTGTACCGGCGCATGACGGCGCACGACAGCAAGGCCGCTCTCGCCGCGACCACGGGCTGAGCGGTTTCAGTCTCGTTCTCGAGCGCGCTCGCACCGATGCGCAGCGCCGGTGGCGGTGCGCAATGCGCCGCGCATTTCGGGCATTTTCCACCGGGAAAATTCAATCGAGCGAAGTTGTACCAAAGGACAATGCTCTTTCGCGCCTTTGTCGACTAACGTTCAACCACGCCGCTCGCGGTCAATCATGGAGGATCGTGGGACAATAGCGAGCACCAGAAGCGCTGCCGTCCGTGCGAGCGGACTGACGTGACGGCGACAAGAGGACCAACTCCGACAGGTCAATAGAACGTTGCGGAGCGTGGATACCAATCCTTATCGGGAGGAAAAGATGGCAAGATTGAAGCCTGCTTCAGGGTTTGCGCTGGCACTCGCCGGCACGATGTCGCTGTGGGCCACGCAGGCCCTGGCGAATGACGATCTGTTGAAACTTCAAGACGACCCGAAACAATGGGTCATGCCGCTTGGCAACTATGCCGGCAACCGCTACAGCGGCCTCGACCAGATCACCAACAAGAACGTGAAGGACCTGCAGGTCGCGTGGACCTTCTCGACCGGCGTGCTGCGCGGCCACGAAGGCGGCCCGCTCGTGATCGGGAACATGATGTATGTCCATGCCCCGTTCCCCAACACGGTGTTCGCGCTCGACCTCAGCAAGAACGGCCAGATCGCCTGGAAATACGAGCCGCAGCAGGATCCCAACGTCATCCCAGTGATGTGCTGCGACACCGTCAATCGCGGCGTTGCATATGGCGATGGCATGATCTTCCTGCACCAGTCTGACACCAAGCTGGTCGCGCTCGATGCCAAGACCGGCAAGGAAGTCTGGACCGCGACGGATGGCGATCCCACCAAGGGCGAAACCGGCACCTCCGCTCCGATGGTCGTGAAGAACATGGTTCTGATCGGCAATAGCGGCGGCGAGTTCGGCGTGCAGGGCCATGTCACCGCCTATGACATCAAGACCGGCAAGCAGGTCTGGCGGGCGAACTCGACGGGTCCCGACAAGGACATGCTGATCGATCCGGCCAAGACCACGGCGCTCGGCAAGCCCGTCGGCAAGGATTCCTCCCTGAAGACCTGGGAAGGCGATCAGTGGAAGATCGGCGGCGGCACGACCTGGGGCTGGATGTCGTATGATCCGGAGCTTAACCTGATCTATTACGGCAGCGGCAACCCCAGCACCTGGAACCCGGTGCAGCGGCCGGGCGACAACAAGTGGTCGATGACTGTCTTCGCGCGCGATGCCGACACCGGCATGGCGAAGTGGGTCTACCAGATGACGCCGCACGACGAGTGGGACTATGACGGCGTCAACGAGATGCAGCTCGTCGATCAGAAGATCGGCGGCAAGGAGCGCAAGCTCCTGGTGCATTTCGACCGCAACGGCTTCGGCTACACCCTGGACCGCGAGACTGGCGAGCTGCTGGTGGCGGAGAAGTATGATCCAGCGGTGAACTGGGCCACCAAGATCGACCTCAAGACCGGCCTGCCGGACCGCGTGAAGAAGTTCTCGACCGAAGCCAACGGCCAGGATGTCAACTCGCAGGGCATCTGCCCGGCCGCGCTTGGCAGCAAGGACCAGCAGCCCTCGGCGTACTCACCCAAGACCGGTCTGTTCTACGTGCCGACCAACCATGTCTGCATGGATTACGAGCCGTTCAAGGTGGCCTATGCCGCGGGTCAGCCGTTCGTTGGCGCGACCTTGAGCATGTATCCGCCCAAGGGCGAGGACAATCTCGGCAACTTCATCGCCTGGGATGCAACGACCGGCAAGATCAAGTGGTCGCTGCCCGAGCCCTTCTCGGTGTGGAGCGGCGCCCTGGCGACGGCCGGCGATGTCGTGTTCTACGGCACGCTGGAAGGCTACCTGAAGGCGGTCGATGCCGAGACCGGCAAGGAGCTCTACAAGTTCAAGACTCCCTCCGGCATCATCGGCAACGTCAACACCTACGAGTATGACGGCAAGCAGTATATCGCAGTCCTGTCGGGCGTCGGCGGCTGGGCCGGCATCGGCATGGCGGCGGGCTTGACCGAAGACACCGCCGGCCTCGGCGCCGTCGGTGCATACAAGGCGCTGTCGAACTACACGGCGCTCGGCGGCACAATGACGGTGTTCGCGCTCCCTGAGTGATGGCACTCGTGACGATCGGGCGGGCGGCGAACCAGCCACCCGCCCGATCTCTTTGCCGCTCCAGATGACATGAAACGCGCAGCAAGCGGGGCTTTGATGCACTTCGATTGGCGTTGGTGTTTTGCTTTGATTCTCACCTTCTGCGGCGCAATGGGCGCCCAGGTTCTGGAAAGCCAGGCCGAGGAAACAGCGGCGGCCACGGAAGAGGAGAAGCCCTACAAGATCGCTGCCGACGGCACGGTGGACTGGGCGACGTTCAGCGGCTTCCGCCGCTTCAACAGCACCTGCTACGTCTGCCACGGCCCCGATGGCGCCGGCAGCTCCTTTGCCCCGGCTCTGGTCGAATCGCTGAAGCGCCTCAGCTACGAGCAGTTCACCGACATCGTGGTCAACGGCAAGGCCGACGTGAACACCGCGAGCCAGCGCAAGATGCCGTCATTCGGCACCGATCCCAACGTCATGTGCTATCTCGACGACATCTACGCCTATCTCAAGGCCCGCTCCGATGGCGTGCTCGGCCGCGGCCGTCCGGCCAAGCATGCGGACAAGCCGCCCGAAGCAGCGGAAGCGGAGAACGCCTGCATGGGCAACTAGCCGGCGCGGCAATGGTGATCAAAGGGCTCTGGATCATCCTCCTCGCCGCGTTGGTTTCGGCGGGCGCGGCATTCGCGATCGACCAGCCGGAGGCCGTAGACCGCTCCCATCTGCGCGTCTGTTCCGATCCCGGCAACATGCCGTTCTCGAACGTGAAGGGCGAGGGGTTCGAGAACAAGATCGCCGACCTGTTCGCTGCCAAGCTGGGCGTGAAGGTTCAATATACCTGGTTCCCGCAGGCAACCGGTTTCCTGCGCAACACCCTGCGCGCGCGCCGCTGCGATCTCGTGATCGGCATTGTCAGCGGCGCCGAACTGGTGCTCAGCACCAACCCCTATTACCACTCCACTTATGTGATGGTGACGCGCAAGGCTGACGGGATCACGGCCGATCGCCTCGATGATCCTGCGCTGAAATCCTTGAAGGTCGGGCTGATCGCCGGCACGCCGCCCGCCAGTGTCGCGGTACGCAACGGACTGATGGCCCACGCCCGGCCGTACGATCTGCTGGTCGACACGCGCTTCGATTCGCCGAGCCGCCGCATGGTGGAGGATCTGGTCGCCGGCGGTATCGACGTGGCGCTGCTCTGGGGCCCGCTCGGCGGCTATTTCGCGGCTCAGCACGGTGATGCCCTTACCGTCACGCCGCTGCTGCATGAAGAAAAATCGAACCGCATGGACTACTACATCGCCATGGGCGTGCGTCCCGGCGAGGGGCACTGGAAAGGCGACATCGACAAGATGCTGGCTGAGAACAAGGACCAGGTCACAGCCATCCTGCGCGAATACCACGTGCCCATGCTCGACGTGCAGGGCAATCCCCTCCAGTAGATGGCTACCCCGCGCGGCTGAGCACCTCGGGTGAGTCTGCGCGCGGCCAGGCATTGGTCAGGCGGCGCAATTCCTCCAGCACGGCCGATACGGCACGGTCATTGCGCAGGCGCGGGTCGGGCGAGGGCAGGGCGCAATCAGCAACCAGCCTGCCTTCATTGGGAGACAGGATGAGGACGCGGGTGGAAAGATCCGACGCCTCCGACAGGTTGTGCGTCACTAGCAGGGTCGTCGTGCGATGCTCCCGCCAATAGCGGTTGAGCAGATCCCGCATCCGGTCCGCCAGCGCCGCATCGAGCGAAATCAGCGGCTCATCCAGCAACAGGAAATCCGGCTGCACCAATAGCGCCCGCGCCAGTGCCGCGCGCCGCTGCATGCCGCCCGACAATTGACCAGGCAACGCGTCCTCGCTGTCCGCCAGCTCGACCTCGGCGAGCAAGGCCCGCGCGCGATCGATCGCCTCAGGCCCGGTCACCAGCAGCAGGTTGTCGAGAATGCTGAGCCAAGGTACCAGGCGCGGCTCCTGGAACACCACGCCAAGCCGCGGCCGCCGTCCAGCCTGCCACATGACGCGCCCGGTATAGCTGGGGTCGAGCCCGGCAATGATCCGCAGCAAGGTGGTCTTGCCGGAGCCGGACGGACCGACCATCGACACGAACTCGCCTTGCGCGATGGAAAGCTCGACGCCGCGCAGCACGTGCCGTGATGTGGGCTCGGCAAAATCCCGCGTGATGCCGCTCAGCACCAGACCGGTCATGTGTGCCGCCACCTTCCGAGCCGCCGGTCGAGCGGCTGCAGCAGGAAGGTCTCGATCGCGATGACGGCGCCGATGAAAACCAACGAATATGCAAGGATGCTGGCAATGTCGAAGTAATTGAAGAAGGTGCGGATCTGGAACCCGACGCCGTTCGGCCGGCCGAGCAATTCCACCACCAGCACGATCTTCCAGGTGAGCGCGAGACCAGCGCGCGCCGCGCCCATCAGGCTGGGGGCAAGCTGCGGCAGGATCACGCGCGCTAGCACCCGCGCCGGCTTGACGCCGAACACCTGTGTCATCTCGAACAAGGGCCGGTCCAGCGCCTTGGTGCCTTCGCGCACGATGGCGGCGACGGTCGGCACCTTGTTGATGGTGACGGCAAGGATCGCGGCCACCTCCGTCAATCCGAACCAGACATAGCACAGCACCATGGTGACCAGGGCGGGCAGGTTGAGCCCGATCACCAGCCATCCGGAGAAGATCTGGTCCAGGACCGGTGATCGGCCGAGCAGGATGCCGACCGCGCTGCCGATCAGCATGGCGAGCGCGAATGCGACCGCCACGCGCGCCAGGGTGATCGCAACGTGGAACAGGAGCTCGCCGCGCATCAGCTCGGCATAGCCGGCACGCATCGTGGCGAGTGGCGAGGGCAGCAGGCCGGGATCATTCACCGCAATCGCGGCGAACTGCCATAGAGCGAGCAGCACGATCAGCGACAGCAGCCGGTTCCAGCCCGCGTGCAATCGGATCGGAAGCGCTGCTGCCAGCCTGCTCATTGCAGGTAGCCGGACCAGAACGTGCCCTCCGGCAAGGCCTCGAGGTTGGCGACCGAGGCCGGATCGGCGCGCCGCATCACCATGAACGCGCTCTGCGCCGCAGCGATGTCCTTGCGGTCGTAGCGGTCCGGAATGCCCTCGCGATAGCCGTCTTTCAACGCGTGGAAAACCGCGTCGTCGTCCGCGTCCATGATCGGGCGCAATTTGTCCCACACGGCATCGTCCGTTTTCAGCAGGGCCTTGGCTTCGTAGGACGCGTTGATCAGGCCCTTGGCGAGTGCGGGGCTCTTGGCCGCCCATTGCTCGCTGAACACCCAGCCCAGCAGCGGCGGATCGGCATCGAGCCCGAGGGCCGGCAGGATGTCGCGGATCGAGACCACCGGCACGAATCCCTTACTCTTGAGCCGCGCGTTGAAGTTCCAGAAATTGAGGACGGCATCCAGCTTGCCGCGCTGCACCAGCTCGTTCAGCAGCGGCGGCGCGCCGAACTGCACGTCGGCCTTGTCCTTGAGCTCGAGGTTCGCGGTCTTGCGTGCATAGGCTTGCAGCAGGACCCAGCTCTTGTCGGTCGCCCCGCCGGCGACGCCGAGGCTGCGGCCCGCCAGGTCGGCAACCGACTTGATGCCCTTGGCGGGATCGGCCATCACCGCGCCGACCGAACGCGAGAACGGCACGAAGGTGAAATTGTGGCCAAGGCTGCGCTGCGTCGCGACCCAGATCCAGTCGGTGACGATCACGTCGACGTCGCCCGACTGCAAAGCGAGGCTGGTCGCGTCCTTGTCGGCGAAATCGACACGCTGCAGTGTGAAGCCATGCTTCTTGTCCAGCCCGTCGGCAATCACCTTCAGTTCCCAATTGACCGTGCCGAACTTGAGCGTGCCAACCTTGATCGGTGGCGATTCAGCGGCGCTCGCCTGTGTCATGCCCAGCAGCATGGCGAAGCAAGCAAATAACATACTGGCGACCCTCATCATGAGCCTCCTTTACGCGGCGACCGCACCGATGGCGGGGATGCCCGGCATCGGGATGAATCCTGGAATCTGCTTGATACGGTCGATCCAGTGCAGGACGTTGGGATAGGGCTTGAGCTCGATGCCGCCTTCGCCCGCCATGGCGGCATATGGGAAGCAGGCGATATCGCCGATCGTGGGGTGACCCAGTTCCAGGAACTCGCGGTCCGACAGATGCGCATCCAGGATCCGCAGCATGTTCATCGCCCGCGCCTGCAGCGCCGGCAGATCAAGCGGGTAGTTCAGGATCTTCACCAGCCGCGCACCGGCCGCCGCCATCATCTCGTTCCCGCCGAACGCAAGCCATTGCATGATCTGGCCCATGGATTCGGGCGCATCGGGGAACCAGGTGTTCGACCGGTCATATTGCCGGGCGATATAGACCAGGATGGCCTGCGCATCGCGCAGCTTGACCTCGCCATCCTCCAGCACCGGAATCTCGCCGAGCGGATTGAGCTTCAGGAAATGCTCGGTCTTGTGCTCCTTCTTGACGAAATCGACCGGGATGCGCTCGCACGACACCTTCAGGATATTGAGCAGCAGCCGAGCCTTGTAGCAGCTCCCCGACAGCTCGAAGTCATATAGCTTGATCATCTATGCCTCCCGTTGCGGCGGGTCCTATCCGGCTTCGCTGATCTGCCGCGCGTGATGCCGGACATGATCGGCGATGAATGTCTGGATGAAGTAATAACCGTGGTCGTATCCCTGGTGCCGGCGCAGCACGATCGCCTGGTTCGCTTGCCGGCAAGCGTCCTCGAACAAGTGCGGATGCAACTGCTCCGCCAGGTATGGGTCATCGAGCCCCTGGTCGATCAGGATCGTGGTTGCGAGGGCGTTGCGCTGCACCAGCTCGCTCGCGTCATAGGCACTCCACCGGCTGCGGTCCTCGCCGAGATAGCCGCTGAAGGCCTTCCTGCCCCAGGGCGACCGGCTAGGCGCCGCGATCGGCGCGAAGGCGGACACAGACTTGTACTGGTCAGGATTGCGGAATGCGGCGACCAGCGCGCCGTGGCCGCCCATCGAATGACCGAAGATGCCCTGGCGCGTCGGATCGATCGGATAATTCTCCGCCAGCACGCGCGGCAGCTCCGCGGTGACATAGCTGTACATCCGCCAATATTGCGCCCACGGCTCCTCTGTCGCGTCGACATAGAAGCCCGCGCCGAACCCGAAATCCCAATCGGCATCGGCTCCAGGCGTGCCGGTCCCGCGCGGGCTGGTGTCCGGCGCAACGATGGCCATTCCGGTCTCGGCCGCAAATCGCTGGGCGCCGCCCTTGATGACAAAGGTCTCCTCGGTGCAGGTCAAGCCAGCCAGATAATAGAGGACAGGCACTTTCGCCCTCGCCGCCGCCGGCGGCAGATAGAGCGAGAATTTCATGGTGACGCCGCATTCCTTCGATGGATGGCTGGCGAAGATTTGCCACCCGTCGAAACAATGGTGCCGGGAGGTCTCGCTAACCGTCATGTCAACCGGCCACAAGCCGTGACAACTGAATATCGCAGGTTTCCGGAGGTCGGACGGTCTCTGATCCAGCTGCAGCGCGTTTCCATCCTCCGCGCTCCTCTTATTCCGTGAGCGTCCATGGCCCGGCCTGAAGGCACGCGGCACGCGTGGATATGGCCCGTCTGCACTGATTGAATGTTAACGAGAAGTCTGCCAGCTCCGAAATTGGACTTTGGATCGAAGCCAATAGGGCCGATAATGCGCCCTATTTCAGGCCGAGCGCCGACGGCCCCCAAAACAGAAATCGGCCGCGTTCTGGGAGATTAGCCATGCCGCTGGCGCACAAGGAGATGCCCCAAATCGGTCTCGCCGGGCACCGTTGCATCCGCTGGGCCCTGCAGGATGACAGTACGGGAAAGACACCCAAGGAGATGGTGTTCGCGATCCTGGATTCCTTTGCCAAGATCAAGTCCGAGCTGGTCATGCTGTTCTGCTCGCCGCAATTCCACATCGCAGAAGTAGCGGCCGCGGTCGGCGAATATCACCTGGATGCCACCATCGTCGGCTGCACAACGGCGGGCGAGATCACGCCCCTCGGCCACCGCCGCGGTTCGATTATCGGCGTCAGCTTCGATGCCGAGCATTTCGCAGCCTCGGTAAAGCCGATCGAGCACCTGGTCGATTTCGAGATCGCCGCTGGTTTTGCCGCCGCCCGCGCTTTGCTGGTGGAGCAGGAACTGGTGCAGCAGCGCCTGGAGACGCCGCACACCTTTGCCATGCTCATCAATGACAGCCTCGCCATGCGCGAGGAGGCGATCGTCAGCGCCTTCGGCGCGGCGCTGGGTCATGTGCCGCTGGTGGGAGGATCGGCCGGTACCAGCCCGACAGTGCGCGAACCGAACATGTTCCTGGATGGCCGCGTGCTCGACAACGCCGCCTTGATGCTCCTCATCTCCACCGACCTCGATTTCCGGGTGTTCCAGACCCAGCATTTCAAGCCGCTGGAGTTGAAGGTGGTAGTGACAAAGGCCGATCCGGCCAACCGCCTGGTGCTGGAGATCAATGCCGAGCCCGCGGCAAAGGAATACGCCAGGCTGCTCGGCCTCAAGCGCGATGACCTGACCCCGCAGGTGTTTGCTGCCCACCCGTTGGTGGTGCGCGCCGGCGGCCGGCACTATGCCCGCGCCATCCAACAGGTGAATGACGATGACAGCCTGCATTTCTTCTGCGCGATCGATGAGGGGATCGTGCTCAGCATCGCGGAAAGCGGCAACCTCGTCGCAGATCTCGAATCCCTCTTCACGCGCCTCAACCATGATCTGGGGCCAGTCGAAGCGGTGCTCGGTTTCGACTGCATTCTGCGTTACATCGAGATGGAGCAGGGCCAGATGCTGGGCGACATTTCGCGCCTGCTGACCGCCAATACTGTCATCGGTTTCAACACGTATGGCGAACAGTTCGGCACCATGCATATGAGCCAGACCTTCACCGGCATTGCCTTCGGTTCGGCGTTGAGGGTGTAGCGGAGCGGAACCATGGCGGCTGACAGCGCATTGCCCGACGAGACGACCGAGCTGCGCAACAAGGTCGCGAAGCTGACCGAGATCAACCGCGCGCTGATGCAGCGGGTTGAGCACGGCCTCGACCTGCACGGCAACGCCTATCACCTGTTTCAGGCCGCCATCCTGCTGGACCGCATGGTACGCGACCGCACCCGCGAACTGGAACAGGCCCTGGAAGCGGTCGCCACCTCCAACCGCGAGCTGAACGAGGCCGCGGTCGTCAGCATGACGACCCAAAACCGCCTGCAGGACGCGATCGACAGCATCTCCGAAGGCTTCGCGATCTTCGATCCGGAGGATCGGCTGATCCTGTTCAACCGGCGCTTCACCGATTTCTGGCCGGGACTGGGGACGGACATCCGCACCGGCCTCACGTTCCAGGACCTCATCCGCATCGCATTCGAACGCGGCTGCATCGCGGCGCCGGACGGCCAGAGCGCCGACGCCTGGATCGTCGATCGCCTGCGCCAGCGCGAGAGCACGCGCCGCCATGGCTCCGACCGCTGGGTCTACGCCCAATCCAGCGGCCGCTGGGTGCAGGTGAATGACCGGCGTTCGATCGAAGGGGGCCTTGCCTCGATCTATACCGATATCACCGACGTCAAGGATGCCGAGCGGCAGGAGCGCGAGCGTGCGCTGGCCGAGCGGTCGCTGCACCTGCAGGCGACGCTGGAAAGCATGTCGATCGGCGTTGCCGTGTTCGACAAGGATCAGCGTCTGGTTACGGCCAACCGGCAATATGGCGAGCTGCTCAGCCTGCCTGCCACCCTGCTGACGCCCGGCGCGTCTTTGCGCAGCTTCCAGCGGTTCAACGATCTGCGCGAGGTGCCGGAGCTGGGCACAGCCTCGCCGATCATCACCACTCATGGCGGCCCGCCCGCGGAAGTCTCAGTCAACGGCCGCTGGTTTTCCATCAAGAGCGATCCGATGCCCGATGGCGGCTTCGTCGTCTCCTACGCGGAGATCACCGACCGGCGCCAGGCGGAAGAAGCGCTGCACGACAGCGAAGCGCGCATCCGCCTGTTCGCCAACGCCATGCCGACCATGATGTGCTATATCGACGATCAGGAGCGCTATCAGTTCGTGAACCGCGCCTATCGTGCCGCGTTCGCGCGTGAGGGCGGCAAGCTGGTCGGCCGCAAGATGCGCGCAGTTCTTGGTGAATCCGAATACGAATTCCGGCGCAGCTATATCGAGCGCGCACTCGCTGGTTCGACCAGCGTGTTCGACGTCACGCTGCCATCCGCCGATGGAGAGCCGCGCTTCGGCCTCGCCACCTATGTGCCTCATCGCAACAGCGCGGGCCGCGTGGTCGGATTCTTTACCCTCATCCAGGACATCACGGAACGCCGCCGCACCCAGCATATGCTGGAAATGGCGAAGGAAGACCTGGAGCGCCGGGTCTACGAACGCACCGCCAGCCTGCAGGAGCTGAACGAGACGCTGGTGCGCGAGGTGGAGGAACGCCGCCGCATCGCGCGCGAGCTGCGCTCCGCCAAGGTGGAGGCGGAGCTTGCGAACGCCAGCAAGACCCAGTTCCTGGCCGACGCCAGCCACGATCTGTTGCAGCCGCTCAACACGGCACGCCTTTTCATCGCCTCGATCCAGGGGCGCAAGCTGCCGCGCCGCACCGCGGATTATGTCGAGAAGGTCGACCGCGCTCTGGTGAACATCGAAGATATCCTCAACATTCTGCTCGACATCTCCAAGCTGGAATCGGGCCGCGTCAACGTGCAGCTCGGCCCGGCGACGCTCTCGAACCTGATGCAGTCGTTGCGCGACGAGGTGGCGCCATTGGCCGAGCGCGCCGGACTCACGCTGCAAGTCGTGCCGACCTCGCTCAGCGTGCGAACCGATGTCCGCCTGCTGCGCCGGCTGCTGCAGAACCTCCTCACCAATGCCTGCCGCTACACGCCGAACGGCAAGGTCCTGTTCGGCGTGCGCCGGCGCGGCAAGTTCGCGGAGATCCAGGTCGCCGATACCGGCATCGGGATCCCGAAGGACAAGTTCGACGAGATCTTCGCGGAGTTTCGCCGCCTTGCCGATCTTGCCGGCGGGTCGAAGGGTTACGGCCTCGGCCTCTCTATCGTGCGGCGCATCAGCCGCCTGCTCGACCATCCCGTCGAAGTGCGCTCGCAGGTGGGGAAGGGGTCGGTCTTTTCCGTCCTGGTCCCGCTTGCCGAGACGGTTGGCCCGCAGCGCGCGCCGCATCACCCGCGCGCGCCGCGTCATACCACGATCGACGGCGTGCGCGTGCTGGTGATCGATAACGAGGCGCAGGTGCTGGAGGGTATGACCAGCCTGCTCGATACCTGGCGCTGCCGCGTCATCGCTGCCTCGGATGCGGAGGGTGCGTTATCCGAGTTGGACCGGACCGGAGAACAGCCGGAGCTGCTGCTGGTCGACTACCACCTCGACCATGGCCGCGTCGGGACGGAGGCGATCAACGCCATCCGGGCCCGCGTCAAAGCCGGGATTCCGGCGGCCATCATCACGGCCGACCACAATCCGGCGATCCGCGAGGATGTGCGCAAGGTTGCAGGCGTCAGCCTGCTGCTGAAGCCGATCAAGCCCGCGCGACTAAGGGCGCTGATTGCCTCGGTCCGAGAGTGAGGCCTGGCGGCAGTATCTCTGGTACAGGATAACCGCCTGGGTGCGGCGCGAGACGCCGAGCTTTTGCAATAAACTGGAGACGTGCGCCTTCACTGTCGTCAGCTGCACGTCGATCGCGTAGGCGATCTGCTTGTTGAGCAGGCCCTGCGCCATCAGCTCCAGCACCTTCCATTGCTGGTTGGTGAGGAGCTCGAACCGGCAGCGCATGGCATCGTCCAGTTCCTCGCTCTCGTCTTTTTCCTCGGCATGTGTGCTGTTACTGATCCGGCTGTCGTCGGGCGCAAAACTGCCGCCGTCGAGGATGGTCTGAATCGCATCGGCGATGCCCGCGCGCGGCAGTGACTTAGGAATGTAGCCAATGGCGCCGGCATCGAAACATTGCTGGACCACCAGGCTGTCGTCGAGCGCGGAGATGACCGCGATCGGAATGTCCGGTCGCCGGCGGCGCAAAGTGCGCACGCCCTTGACCCCGCTCATACCCGGCATGCGCAGGTCCAGCAGCACCAGATCTATGTCATTGGCATTGGCGACCTGATCGATCGCCTCGGTCATCGAGCCGGCTTCGAGAACGCCGACCCGGTCGAACATGTGGCGCAAGGCATCCGCAATCGCTTCGCGGAACAGCGGATGGTCGTCAGCCACGAGAACAGTCGTCATGCGGCGCTGCTCCTCCCGGGCGGCGCTCCCCGCGCACGCCGAAATTTTTCTCATTTGCGGTGATTGAAGGCCCGATATTGCCCGCTGTCAACAATCAAGGCTGGGTCATTTTCTGATTCCAGTATTCCCACTTGGCGGTGCTGGAACTACTCTTTATTTCCATAAAATTTTACATGATATCAGAGTATTAGTTCGAATTGGTTACACGAATATTAGTTCCGCATTAATAATTCTCGCTTTTATTCATACGGGCGGATCAGTCGAGGCGCGCATATTCGCGGTCCTTGAACGATTTCGCACTCTGGAAATCCGGCAAGGAATGCGCGATGGCAACTCTCTACATTTCGCCGACCGGCTCAGGCTTGCGCGATGGCTCCTCCATCGAGAATGCGGGCACCCTCAGCAGCATCAACAAATACATCGCCGCGGCCGGACCGGGCGGCGAGGTCCTCCTGGTCGCCGATCGGGGCGCCTATCAGCAGAATACCCAGCTCTCGATCACGGCGGGCGGCGCGGACGGCGCACCTGTCACCATTCGCGGCATCGACGGCTCCGGCAATCCGATGGCGGCCGAGATCCTGGGGTCGCGTCCGGCCAACTGGACGGCCGGCATGAGCGAAGGCAACGAGCTGTTCCGCCTGATGACCGGCGCCAACAATCTCGTGTTCGAGGATCTGTCGGCGAAGAATTTCGGCAACGGCGTGTTCCGCGCCGGCGCTGATATCTCGAACCTCACGATCCGCGACGTCGACGCCACCAACGTGACGCGCTTCATCGAGGACTACATCTCCGGCACCAATACCAGCGCCAGCATCAACCGGCTGACGGTGCAGAACGTCGATGTCACCGGCTATTCAAAGGGCGCGATCCGGCTGCAATACGACACCCACAACGTCCTTATCGACAACGTGATCGGCGACAGCCAGCGCCAGAATGGCGGGCTCTACATTTCCGGAGTCTCGCTGGACGGGACGGTGCACGATGTCCTCATCTCCCATACCGAGATGAAGAACAGCTACGGCAATGGCACGGCCACCGACTATTGGAACGGCGACGGCTTCACGACCGAGAGATACGTTTACAATGTGCGCTTCGAAGACACGCTGGCGTCCGGCAATACCGATGCCGGCTATGATCTGAAATCGACCAACACGACGCTGGTGCGCGCGGTCTCCGACGGCAACAACCGCAACTACCGTTTTTGGAGCAATTCGATCACGCTGCAGGACAGCGTCAGCCGCAATCCAACCCATTTCGGCGGCAACTCCGCCACCATCCACGTCTGGCTGGGCGAGAACGCAAACGTCACGATCGACAATCTGACTTTCTCCGACGCTTTGCTGCCGCAGACCCTGTTCGATCTGAGCAAGGGCGGCGCGACCCTGCATCTCACCAACACCGTGATTCCGCTGGTCTACGAGAGCCTTATGCTGGTCAGCAACGGCTCGGTGATTGAGAGCAACACGGCGCCCACCGGGCTCACGATGTCCGGCGGCACGGTCGAAGAGAACGCAGCAGCCGGAACCTGGGTCGCGACCTTGAGCGCGGTCGATCCGGATTCGGGTGACAGCTACAGTTTCGCGCTGATCGGCGGCGCGACCGGCCTGTTCGAACTCGCCGGCAGCGAAATCCGCGTCAAGTCCGGCGCCGTTCTTGATTTCGAGGCCCAGCAATCCTACGGCCTCACCATCCAGGTCACCGACCAGGGCGGCCTCAGCTACACGCAGGCTCTGACGATCAATCTCACCAACGTGGTGGAGACCGGCACTATCGGCGACGACGTGCTGACCGGCGGCGCGGGCGGCGACCGGCTGGCAGGGGGTACGGGCAACGACACCTACTCCGTGAATTCGACCGGCGACGTGGTGGTGGAATATTCGGGCCAAGGCACCGATCTGGTGAAGACCACGCTCAACAGTTACACGCTGACATCCCATGTTGAGAATCTGGCTTTCATCGGTACCGGCAATTTCTCAGGAACCGGCAACACGCTCAGCAATACCATCACCGGCGGCGCCGGCAATGACACGCTGCGTGGTGGCAGCGGCAACGACACGGTCCGTGGCGGCATCGGTACGGATCAGATCTATGGCGGCAGCTACAACGACAAGATCTATGGCGAAGACGGCGACGACTGGCTGCTGGGCGAGGATGGCAGCGATTACCTCCATGGCTGGCTTGGCAACGATCTGCTCGATGGCGGCAACGGCTACGACACGATGGCGGGCTGCGTCGGTAACGACACCTATGTGGTGAACAGCAGCGGCGACAAAGTGGTCGAGCAGAGCGGCGAAGGCACCGACACGGTCCAGAGTACGATCAGCTACACCATTGGTGCCTATGTCGAGAACCTGACGCTCATCGGCGCCAACGCTATCAATGGCACCGGCAATGGCGGCAGCAACACCATCATCGGCAACGGTGCTGCCAATATCCTCAATGGCGGCACCGGCAACGATATCCTCGATGGCGCCGCCGGCAATGACACGCTGACCGGTGGCCAGGGCGCCGACACCTATCTGTTCCGCCTCGGCAGCGGCAGCGACCTCATCTCCAACGGCGACACCGACCTCGGCGCGGACAAGATCTTATTCGGCTCCGGGATCGCAGAGGATCAGCTCTGGTTCGCGCAAAGCGGCAGCGATCTGGTGGTCACTGTGCTTGGTGGAAGCGACCGCGCGACGCTGCAGGGCTGGTACTCCAGTTCTGCGAACCAGCTCGATCATTTCGAACTCACCGACGGATCAAGCTTGGCGGCCGCGCAAGTCCAGCAGCTGGTCGCCGCGATGTCGGGATTCTCGGCACCGCCGGCGAGCCTCTCCGATCTGACATTGGCGCAACAACAATCTGTCGAATCTGTGATTGCGGCAAATTGGCGCTCGGCCTCTTGACCTCGGCCGATTGACAGAGTCGACGGGGCGTCGCTACTTGTATTACGAATAGCGTGCTCGCAGGGCCGACGCGACAGCGTCGGGCGACAAGCCTCGCTCTGCGTGGGGGACAAGACCGACATAAGGTCACACGACGTGCGCTTGAGCCGATGTGAGGTCGGCTCGGGACGCGCAATCGCTTTTTGATACTTGGGGATTGCGCTGGACGACGCGGCTGAAGGCCGTTCGCCCGGACCGGTCATTTGTCTGCAAAGTAACAGGAAGGCATCCATGGCAATTTATTACATTTCCCCCAACGGCTCCGGCTCCCACAGCGGCACTTCGGTGGCGAATGCGGGAACGCTCAAGAACCTGCCGGCCTTCATCAAGGCCGCCGGCCCGGGCGGCGAAGTGCGCCTGCTCGCGGACAAGGGCACCTATTATGTCAGCAATGAAATTGCTATTGACGCCGGCGGCGACGCCGGTGCGCCCGTCACTATCCGTGGCACCAATTCCAGCGGCCAGGCGATGGCTGCGAGCTTCGTTGGAACGCGTGCTGCAAGCTGGAAGCCCGGCCTCGCCGAAGGTGATGAACTGTTCCGCCTGATGTCCGGCGCGGACCATCTCAAGTTCTCGGATCTTGCGGTCAAGAATATCGGGAATGGCGTGTTCCGCATCGGCGGCAATATCAACGACCTCGCGATCAAGGGCGTCACGGCTACCAACGTCAGCCGCTTCATCGAGGACAATGCCTCCGGCTCGGCGACATCCGCGAGCGTCAATTGGCTGAACGTCCAGGACGTGAATGTATCCGGCTATTCGCAGAATGCGATCCGCCTCAAATACGACAGCCGCAACATCACACTCAAGAATATCGTCGGCGACAGCCAGAAACAGGATGGCGGCCTGATCATCGCCGGCATCTCGTTGGCCGGGACGGTGCACGACGCCCTGCTCGATCACGTGACCATGACGAACAACCACGGTCACGGCTCGTCCACGGAATATTGGAACGGCGATGGCTTCGTCGCCGAGAACGGCACCTACAACCTCATCTTCCAGGACACCGTCTCATCGGGCAACACCGACGCCGGCTATGACCTCAAGGGCGACAACATCAAGCTCATCCGCGCCGCGGCGAACGGCAATAACGAGAACTTCCGGCTATGGGGCGACAACGTTACCGTGACCGACAGCACCAGCAGCAGCCCGTATCACTACGGCGGCATCGGCAAGACGTCGCATGCCTGGTTCGATTCCGGCGCCAATGTCACGCTCGACAATTTCCGCTACACGGATAGTAACGGCGTCACCGTCTTCGACCTTTCCAACGGCGAGAATGTCGTGAAGCTGGCGAACATGGCGCTGCCGGCTGTCGATCGCCTCCACCTCGGCAACAACAGCATGATCAAGCTGCCGAACGGTCTCGTCGTGAACGGCACCTCCGGCAACGACCAGCTCGCCGGCGGGACCGGCAACGACATGCTGATCGGCGGCAAGGGCAACGACACCTATATCGTCAACACCACCGGCGACCGGCCGAAGGAAGACGGGGCGGAGGGCACCGACCTGGTCAAGACCACGCTCTCCTCCTACACGCTCGCGGATCATGTCGAGAATCTGAGCTATGCCGGTTCCGAGAACTTCTCGGGCCGCGGCAACAATCTCGCAAACACGATCAGGGGCGCCGCCGGCAACGACTGGCTGAGTGGCGGTGCCGGCAATGACTGGCTGAGTGGCGGAGAGGGCAGCGATACCTTTTGGTACGGCCGCGGCGGCGAGAACGACACCGTCTATAGCGCCGATTCCGGCGGCGCCGATCGTCTGGTGTTCGGCCCCGACATCACCGAAGACCAGCTCTGGTTCGGCAAGACCGGAGATGACCTGTTGCTGACCCTGCGCGGCACGGGCGGCTCCGACACCGTTCGCGTCAAAGGGTGGTATTCCGGTTCGTCCGACCAGCTTGCCAAGTTCCAGCTGAGCGACGGCCAGGTGCTGGATGCATCGCGCGTCAATCAGATGGTCCAGGCGATGGCGGCCTTCACGACCGATTCCGGCACCCCGACGAGCTTGACATCCTCGCAGGAGCAGTCGGTCGAGACGGTGATGGCCGCAAATTGGAAGACTCCGACTTAAAAGGCCGGTCTGTCTGGCGCCGACCGATTTTCGAACCGCGCAATTGGATGTGCGTTTGGCCCAAAGGACCACAAAATAACGCCGGCTGCCAAAAAGCCGGGCAATTTTAAGTGTTTGGTCAGGTCTAACCAACATATTTGCGGACGGGTTTCATTTGAAAATCACGCGCGTCATGACGACTCAATCACCATCCGAGGCAGCTGAGATCCGCCAGCGAACGCTCAGCTGCCTCGCGACCTTGTTCCGCTTCCATGGGCTCGCGATGGGGGCGGAAGCCCTCAACCGCGAGTTCGTCGGCTCGCACGACATCGACGCTGACGACATCGTGCGCCTGGCCCGCCGGCAGGATCTGAAGGCGCGGCGCACCATGAGCGCCTACGACCGCCTCGCGGCCGCGCCGGTGCCGGCACTTGCGGGCGCGAAGGACGGCAGTTTCTTCATTGTCGGCCGCTGCAGCGACGACAAGGTGCTGGTGCATCGCGGCACTGGCGGCGCGGCGGAGGTCATGACTAGGGAGGCATTCGTCGGGGTCTGGGACGGCAGCCTCATCTTCATCACGCGGCGCGCGACCTTGTCGGATTTCGGCCGGCAGTTCGGCATCTCATGGTTCATGCGCGCGATCTACAAGTACCGCAACATCCTGAGCCAGGTTCTGCTCGCCTCCTTTTTCCTGCAGGTTTTCGCGCTGATCTCGCCGCTGTTCTTCCAAGTGGTGGTGGACAAGGTGCTGGTCCATCGCGGCATGACGACCTTGGACGTGCTGCTGATCGGCCTCGTCACCGTTTCGATTTTCGAAACCATCCTCGGCGGCTTGCGAACGTATGTCTTCTCCCACACCACAAACCGCATTGACGTCGAGCTTGGCGCGCGCCTGTTTCGCCATCTGGTCGCGCTGCCGCTCTCTTATTTCGGGGCGCGCCGCGTCGGTGATTCGGTCGCCCGCGTGCGCGAGCTGGAGAACATCCGCCAGTTCATCACCGGCTCCAGCCTGACCCTGGTCATCGATCTCTTCTTCACCGTCGTGTTCCTGGCCGTGATGGCCTGGTACAGCTGGTGGCTGACCTTCATCGTGCTGGCCTCTCTGCCGCTCTATGCCGGCATCAGCCTTGCCTTGACGCCTCTGTTCCGCGCGGGGGTGGAGGAGCGTTTTCGCCGCGGTGCAGAGAATCAAGCCTTCCTGGTCGAGACCGTCACCGGCATCGAGACCTTGAAGGCAATGGCGGTGGAACCGCAGATGCAGCGCCGCTGGGAAGAGCAGCTGGCCGGCTATGTCGGCGCCTCGTTCCGCGTCGCCAATCTCGGCAACTATGCCAGCCAGGCGATTCAGCTCATCTCCAAGGTCGCGACCGCCGGCATCCTCTATTTCGGCGCCAAGGCCGTCATCAATGGCAATCTGACGGTGGGCGAGCTGGTCGCCTTCAACATGCTGGCAAGCCGCGTGTCGCAGCCGGTCCTGCGCCTCGCGCAAGTCTGGCAGGATTTCCACCAGGTGCGCCAATCGATCCAGCGCCTTGGAGACATCCTCAACACGCCGCCAGAGCCGGCGGCGACGCCCGGCCGCGGCGCCCTGCCGACCGTGAAGGGGGATGTGCGCTTCGATCACGTGAAATTCCGCTATCGCCTGGACGGCCCCGAAGTGCTGCGCGGCGTCGATATCGAGATTCCAGCCGGCCAGGTGGTCGGCATCGTCGGCTCATCCGGCTCCGGCAAGTCGACCCTGGCCAAGCTGGTACAGCGGCTCTACGTGCCTGAATCGGGCCGCGTGATGGTCGACGGCATCGACCTCGCCATGGTAGATGCCAGCTGGCTGCGGCGGCAGATCGGCGTCGTGCTGCAGGAGAACGTGCTCTTCAATCGCACGGTGCGCGAGAATATCGCGCTGGCCGATCCCGGCATGCCGCTGGATCAGGTCGTGACCGCGGCCAAGCTCGCGGGCGCGCACGAATTCATCCTGCAATTGCCCGAAGGTTACGACACCTTGATCGGCGAACGCGGCGGCACCTTGTCCGGCGGCCAGCGCCAGCGCATCGCAATCGCGCGCGCGTTGGTGACCAACCCGCGCATCCTCATCTTCGACGAGGCGACCAGCGCGCTCGACCTCGAATCCGAGCAGGCGATCCAGCGCAACATGCGCCATATCTGCAAGGGCCGCACCGTCCTCATCATCGCGCATCGTCTGTCGACCGTGCGCCAGTGCGACCGTATCATCACCGTCGAGCAGGGCCGCATCGTCGAGGAAGGCAAGCACGACGAGCTGATCCGCAGCGGCGGGCGTTACGCCCTGCTGCATCGCGTCCAGTCGGGTGAGGTGATCGATGCAGCGTGACAATACCGCACGCAGCCTCCCTGTCGTGCCGGAGGTCAGCCCGCCTGCCGACACCGCGGTGGACTCCGCGAATGAGAAATCGGCCGCCAAGCTCCTGCGCTTGCCGCGCCGCACGCGCGACGAGCGCGAATTCCTCCCGGCTGCGCTGGAGATCGTGGACACGCCGCCTTCGCCGGTCGGCCGTGCCGTCGGCCTTACCATCATCGCAGTGGCTCTTATTGCCATCGCATGGGCCTGCATCGGCAAGGTCGATATCGTCGCGACTGCCGGCGGCCGCATTGTCCCCCAGGGCAAGACCAAGATCGTGCAGCCGGCCGACACCGGCATCGTCACCGCCATCCATGTTGCGGACGGCGATCATGTGAAAGCCGGGGATACCCTGATCGAGCTCAACTCCATCCAGACCCTGGCGGACCGCGACCGCTTCGCGCGCGACCTGCGGCAGGCCAATCTCAACCTCGCGCGCCTGCGCGGCCTCGCCGGCTCTTTGCCTGGGACGGCAGGCCAAGGGCGCGAGCCGGACCTGGTGGGTCCGCCGGCTGATGCTGAGCCCGAAGACCTGACGCTGACTCTGGCGGCCATGCGCGCCCAGGCCGCGAACGAAAGCGCCAAGCTCGCCGATCTTGACCAGCAGGTCGAAGCCAAGCAGGCCGAAGCCGCCGAGGCGCAGGCCGGCGCCGAGAAATTGCAGGCATCGCTGCCGATGGTGGCGGATCAGGAGAAGATCCTGCGCGACATGCGCGACCAGAAGATCGGCAGCAAGCTCGAGTGGTACCAGGCCAACCAGCAGCTGATCGAGCAGCAGCATGAGATTGGCGTGCTCGCCCACCGCAAGGATGCGGCGGAAGCGGCCCAGCGCGCCCTGCACGAGCAGCGCGCCGCCGAGGCCGCGCAATACCAGATGCAGGTGCTGGCCGACCTCGACAAGACGCGCGCCCAGGCGAGCGAGCTGGAAGCCGAGCTTGCCAAGGCCGAGCAGCGGCTGCGCCAGGGTATCCTCCATGCGCCGATCGACGGGACGGTCCAACAGCTGGCGATCCATACGATCGGCGGCGTGGTGACGCCGGCCGAATCGCTGCTGTCGATCGTACCCGACCAGGACAGCCTGGTGGTCGAGGCCGCCGTGCAGAACCGCGATGTCGGTTTCATCCGCGCCGGCCAGACCGTACGCGTGAAGGTCGAGGCTTTCAACTTCACCCTCTACGGCCTGATCGACGGCAAGGTCCTGGATGTGACGCGCGACGCCGTCAATCATCCGGCGAACGACAAGAAGGGCAACAAGGATGCCAATCAGGACGACGGCGACCCTGTCGCGTCCGACGGCAATTCCGGCCCGGTCTACCTCGCCCGCATCGCCTTGTCGCAGGATTGGATGATGACCGAAAACGGCAAGGTGAACTTGACCCCCGGCATGGCGGTGACCGCCGAGGTCCAGACCGGCGAACGCCGCCTCATCAGCTACCTCCTGTCGCCTCTCGTCCGCCACGTCTCGGAGAGCATGCACGAGCGGTGATCGCTCAACCTCCCTGTTGCTCAAGAAATATCTCCCTTCCCCCGCAAGGGAGGAAGGGGAGTATGATCGGCTGCATTTGGTGACTGGGTATCTCCGCACACCTGTGCAACAATCCTGTGATTCCACGCGGACGCGACACTTAGCCCATGCCCGGCGGAAGCACTGGCGGCAATATCGATAGTCATGAATGACAGTACACCGCGTCGCCCCGACAGCACGCGGGCGTCGCCCCTCACACCGTTCAAATACCGCATCTTCCTCGCCCTTTGGCTGGCCAGCCTGTGCTCCAATTTCGGCGGTCTGATCCAGTCAGTCGGCGCATCCTGGCTGATGACCTCGCTGTCGCCGACCGCCGACGTCGTTGCGTTGGTGCAGGCTTCGACTGTGCTTCCCTACATGCTGTTCTGCTTGGCGGCGGGCGCTGTCGCCGACGTGTTCGACCGGCGTGCGCTCATGCTCGCCGCGCAGGTCCTGGCGCTCATCGTCTCGGTTCTGCTGACAGCGTTCACCTTTGCCGGAATCATGACACCCTTG
The DNA here is from genome assembly GCA_035695765.1 of Dongiaceae bacterium. GTDB lineage: Bacteria > Pseudomonadota > Alphaproteobacteria > Dongiales > Dongiaceae > Dongia_A. Next base: position 33,325 of record DASRRI010000103.1, on the reverse strand, counting down.
CTGCTGCTGACCTTCACCTTCCTGGTGGGCTGCGGCAACGCGATCTATGGTCCCGCGTGGCAGGCCTCGGTGGGTGAGGTGGTGCCGCGGGCGGAGCTGCCTTCCGCCGTCGCGCTCAACAGCCTCGGCTTCAATATCGCACGCACGGTGGGTCCGGCGATCGGCGGTCTCGTCGTCGCTGCCTTCGGATCGCAGGCGGCCTTTTTCATCAACAGCATCAGCTATATCGGGCTCATCGCAGTCCTGTTCTCCTGGAAGCGGCCGGTCGAGGAGCGGCCGTTTCCGCCCGAGAGCATTCCCAGCGCCATGATGGCTGGCCTCCGTTACGTCTCCCTGTCGCCCAGCATCCGCAGCGTGTTGGTGCGCGCAATCGTGTTCGGCACGGCGGCGAGCAGCATCTGGGCCCTGATGCCGCTGGTCGCGCGCGATCAGATGGGGGGCGGCCCGTCGATCTACGGCTTGCTGCTCGGCGCCTTCGGCGTCGGCGCTGTCCTCAGTGCCTTGCTCAGCACCCGCCTGCGTGCCCGCTTTTCGACTGGGCGCATCGTGACCATCGCGACATTTGCGTTCGCCGCGAACAGCATCATCGCTTCACTCAGCCACAATCTGCCGGTGACGATGCTCGGCATGGTGCTGGGCGGCGGCGGCTGGGTGCTTGCGCTCTCCACTTTCAACATCTCCGTCCAATTATCCGTGCCGCGCTGGGTGGTCGGGCGTTGTGTCGCCATCTACCAAACCCTGACTTTTGGCGGCATGGCGCTGGGCAGCTGGCTGTGGGGCCTTGCTGCGCATCAGTATGGTTTGCCCTTCAGCCTGGCGCTGGCCGGCGGCGTTCTTGCGCTCTCGCCGCTGCTGTCGCGCATCTGGCCGATGCCGGCGGGCAGCGGCGACAATCTCGACCCTCGGCTGCCGGACTCCGCATTGCCGACCTTGGACGAATCCATCCCCTATCGCGACGGCCATGTCGTGATCACCATCGAATATCGTGTGGCCCGGGAAGATGCGCCTCTATTCGCGGGCGCCATGCGCCGCCTTGCCCAGGTCCGGCAGCGCAACGGCGCGCGCCGCTGGTCGCTGATGGTGGACGTGACCGATCCGGAGCTCTGGGTGGAGCGCTTCCAATATCCCAGCTGGACCGACTATCTGCGCCAGCGCCATCGCGGCACCGTCGCCGACCGCGCCATCTGGGACCATGCTCGCACCTTCCACCACGGCGAGGTGCGGCCAAAAGTCCGGCGCCTGATGGCGCAGTCGATCGAAGATATCGCCGGCCGGCCGGGCGACCATGTCGAGCGCGCGCCGACCATCTCCATCACCGACCCCGCTTTGCCGCCAGAACCAGGCGAGCCTTCGCCGGCGCCATCCCCGAAGTCCTAAGGCATTCTCTTCTGCCGTATGGCGCTGGGTGGCCGATGATATATCGTGGCGAACACGGCATTGAAACGGCGCAGGCTGCCAAAACCGGCGCGCAGCGCGACCTCCGTCATCGGCAGCTCGGTTTCATCGAGCAGCCGTTTTGCCCGTTGGATGCGCGCCGTGCTGGCGATCTGGAGCGGGCTGGCACCGAAATGACGTGCGCATAATCGCGCCAGATGGCGCGCACCAATCCCAAGGCGTGCGGCCAATTTCTCAACCGACGCACCATCCCCGTCCAGCGCTCCCTCTTTGATGATGAGCCGCGCGGCCCGCTCGACCGTGGTGCGTGAGCCTTTCCAGGCGGGAGAGAAGGGTGCCGCCTCCGGCCGGCAGCGCAGGCATGGCCGGAATCCGGCACGCTCCGCCGCGGCGGCACTCGGAAAGAATCGCACGTTCTTCGCGCGCGCCGGGCGCACCGGACAGACGGGCCGGCAATAGACGCCCGTCGTCACGACGCCGCTGAAGAACCGTCCGTCATAAGCCGGGTCGCGCGCCATGCGCGCCCGTTCGCATTCCGCCGCATCCAGCATGCCAGCCTCGACTCTCGCTACCGGGGACCGAGTCCGATTCCGGCGAGCGCAACGACAATGCCGCAAGCCAGTCATTTGTTTCAATGCCGGATGGAAGGAGACACTGATGAACGATACGCATCCGCTGGACAATGTCGTATGGTCAGCCCTGACCACGACGCACCAGAGCGTGGCGCTGGGAACCGGTCTGGCGCGCCACTATCCGCGCGAGATGGCGCCGTTCTCCGCAATCGCTGAGCCTTCTGCTGCCGCGCATGCCGACCTGGCCACTGGCTTGGCACCCGGCATGGAAGCGCGTCTGTTCCGCCCGCGCAACGAGCCGCCACCCCCCGGATGGGAAACATTGAGTGTCCGCCCGATTCTCCAGATGGTCATGGACGAACCGGGCAATGTGGTCGTAGAAGGCGAATCATCCATCCGGATGCTCGGCCCCGCGGATGCCGCTGACATGGTGGCCCTCGCGGAAGCGACCAAACCCGGTCCGGTCGGGCCGCGCACTTTCATGCTCGGCAAATATATCGGTATCCGCGATCCATCCGGCGTCTTGATCGCGATGGCCGGCGAACGCTTTCGCTTGCCTGGCTACGTCGAACTCAGCGCCATCGCCGTTCATCCGGCTGCGCGCGGGCGCCGGCTCGGCAGCTTTCTCATGCAGGCGCTGATGCGCGACGCGGCTCAACGCAGCGAGGTGCCGTTCCTCCATGTCTTTCCGGATAATCCAGCCACCGCCATCTACCGGCGTCTGGGTTTCCGCGAACGCGCGGAGGTCTCTGTGATCTGGCGCCGGCCCACAGGGATTTCGAGTTTTCCAACTCCATCCAGCAGAACTCGATGAACATGGCGGATCGGCCGGCCGCATACGCCGGCCAAGTTCGCCGGACTTGAAAACAGCATGGCGGCACGCCATGAGCGCGCCGCCATGCTGACGCAAGTACCGACGGCGTTGCGGTAACGCTACTCGGCCGCCTCCGGGCGAGAGATTTTCACCTGCTCTTCAGCGAAGTCGAGCAGGGCATCGCGGATGCGCCCGCCGATCTTGGGGTGGTTGAGCGCGTAGGCGATGTTGGCCTCGATGAAGCCCGCCTTGTCGCCGCAATCGAAACGGCGGCCTTCGAACCGGTAGCCGTGGAAGCGGCCGCGACCGCACATCTGCGCCATCGCATCAGTCAGCTGGATCTCGCCGCCGGCGCCAGGGCTCTGCTGGTCGAGATGGCTGAACACGTCCGGCTGCAGGATATAGCGCCCGATGATGGACAGTGTCGACGGCGCAACCTCGGGCTTCGGCTTCTCGACCAGGCCCACGGCTTCGACCAGGCGTCCGCTCTCCTTGCCGGTCTGCAGGATGCCATAGCGGTCGGTGTGCGCCTTCGGCACGTCCATGACAGCGACAACGTTGCCGCCGACTTCGTTATAGACCTCCACCATCTGCTTCAGGCACGGCGTTGTCGCCTGTACCAGATCGTCCGCCAGCAAGACCGCGAACGGCTCGTTGCCGACGAGGTTGCGGGCACACCAGACAGCGTGGCCGAGGCCGCGCGCTTCCTGCTGGCGCACATAGGCATATTCCCCAGGCTTCGGCAGCAGGTTGTCGATCAGAGCGAGCTCGGCATCCTTGTGCCGCGACTTCAGCATGTCCTGCAGCTCGTACGAGTAATCGAAGTGATCCTCGATTGCGCTCTTGCCGCGGCCGGTCACGAAGATCATCTCTTCGATCCCAGCGGCGCGCGCCTCCTCGACGGCATATTGGATCAGCGGCTTATCCACCACCGGCAGCATTTCCTTCGGCATCGCCTTGGTTGCCGGCAGGAACCGCGTTCCCAATCCGCCGACCGGAAATATCGCCTTGCGCAGCGGCTTTCTCATGAATCACCTCGTTGTCATATTGCCGTGTGTCGCAGTCTAAATTTTCTCCGGCGCGCTAATCGCACCTGCGAACGAATATGCATAAAGGGTACCGCATCTGCGGTTCAACCCGACAGCGAAGTTTTGGTGACGTTGTTTGCCTTGTGTCACAAGCACAAACATCGATTCGCGGAATACGCGCGGCCGCGATTGCCGATGTTTTCTTTGCCTATTCGCGCGCCATCTTCGTACTCCGGCTGCCTGGATCGCGGCAGATGGTCACGCGGCGGTGGTGGCGCTGTGACATTTCCGGGGCATGGTCAGCAGCGGCAGAGAAAGGGGATCGATGGCGCTCCAGATCGGAGCGCCATCGCCCGTCATCGTCGTCAGTTTATGACCTCAAGGCTTGAACCAAGCGCAAGGGACAGGTCCTGCATCGACGTGATCTGCGGCCCCGTCCAGCCGTTGATCGTGATCGCCAGCTGATCGCCGGAGAAGATCGACAGGGTCGATCCCTTGATGCTGGCGTTGAGGCCGGCATCCAGCAGGTCCTGCAGGTCGTTGCCGGCGCCATTGAAAACGTCAATGAACTGCAGGCTATCCTGGCCGAACTTGAAATCGGTCACCGTGTCCTTGGTGCCGAGATCCGCGACACTGAACACGAAGGTGTCGTTGCCGGTGCCGCCGGTCATCTTGTCGACGCCCGCGCCGCCCCAGATATAGTCCTTCCCGTCGCCGCCATTGAGGACGTCGTTGCCGTCGATGCCGAGCAGGAAGTCGTCGCCTTTCCCACCCGTCACCGTGTCGTTGTTCTCTTCGCCGACCAGGAAATCGTTACCGTCACCACCATCCAGCTTGTCATTGCCGATGCCGCCCAACAGATCGTCGCCGCCGACGCCGCCCGTGAGCGTATCATTGTCGTCGCCGCCGTCGAGATCATCATCGCCAATGCCGCCGTCGAGCGTGTCATTGCCGTCGCCGCCATCCAGATCGTCATCGCCGGTGCCGCCCATCAGCTTGTCATTGCCGATGTTGCCGAACAGATCGTCGTCGCCCTCGCCACCTTTCAGTGTGTCATTGCCCTGCTCGCCATATAGCGTGTCACTCTCAGTGCCGCCGTCCAGGATGTCGTTGCCTTGGCCGCCATGCAGCCAGTCCTTGCCGGCGCCGCCGATCAGCGTGTCGTTGCCCCCATCGCCATAGAGCTGATCTTCGCCGGCGCGACCATCGAGCTTGTCGGCGCCAAGTCCGCCAAAGAAGAGATCGGCATCGATCGAGCCGTACATCTTGTCGGCCAGGCTCGACCCGCGGAATATGTCGACAAAGCTATAGGTGTCGCCCTGAGCGACGCCGGTGTTGGTAGCGCCGTTGATCAGGTCCAGTGTGACTCCGGCCTTGGACAGTTCGAAGGTGACGGCATCATTGTCGCCGAAGGATCCAGTAATCTTGTCCTTGCCGGCATCTGCATAGGCAGTGCCGCCGTCCGATCCGAAAGTGATCGTGTCGTCGCCGGCGCCGCCTTGGAGTGCGTCGTCGTCGCCGCCGAGGCCGCCGCTGATGATGTCGTTGCCGTCGCCACCATCGAGAATGTCATTGCCACCGCCGCCAGTCAGCACATCGAAGCCCTTGCCGCCGTACAGACCAAAGGTCTTGGTGAAGCTATTGCCGATCAGGATGTCGTTGCCCTGCGAACCCTCGATGTACTCGATGTCCTCGTAACTGTCACCAAACGCCTCGCCGGTGTTGTTGGCGGTATTGATGAGATCGATCGTCAATCCGACCAGCGCGTTGGCATAGCTGGCGCGGTCGAGACCGTCGCCGCCCTTCATCTGGTCCTCGCCGGCTCCGCCGATCAGGACATCGGCGCCGCTGCCGCCATCGAGGATGTCGTTCTCGGTGCCGCCATCGAGGATATCGTTGTTGACACCGCCGATCAGCGTATCCTTGCCCGCCCCGCCGAACAGCTGGTTGTTGCCTTCGGTGTCGAACAGGAAGTCGTTGCCGCCGCCGCCGTCCAGGATGTCATTGCCCAGCAGCCCGAACAGCGAGTTGGCCTGGCCGTCGCCGTAGAGCTTGTCGTTGAAATTGGAGCCCCACAGGTTCTCGATGCTGACGAAGGTGTCGCCTTTGGCATCGCCGGTGTTCTTGGCGGCGTTGCCGCATCCAGATAAACGGTCACGCCGGCTTTGGCGTAGATATAGGTCGCGGCATCGACGCTGTCGCCGCCATCCAGCTTATCCGCTCCGGCGCCGCCTTCCAGATCGTCGGCGCCGTCAAGGCCAAAGAGCTGGTCGTTGCCGGCCTCGCCCTTCAGCACGTTCGCGCCGCTGTCTCCGATCAGCGCGTCGGCGAACGTGCTGCCTTCCAGCCCCTCGAGCAGGTATAAACATCGCCGAGCGCTTCGCCGGCATTTAGGCTGTATGGCTGGCCCCCGGCGTTGCCCGTTCTCATCCAGTGTTATGGAATACGCGTTTGGCTCGTACTATGATTCCTGTCACGAATCAGCGCAACTTATTGATTGATAGAATTAAAGCAGAAATATGCCGGATTACGTAAACATTGTTTTCAGACAACGCTAAACACGTATTTGAGCGATCGTGAAATCCGGAAATCTTCCGGCCCGGCGTCCTGGACGCCGGCCTACACCGAAATTCATTCGGTCAAGGAAGCCAAATCGGTCGATCGGACTGGTTCGGCCGAAATGGCTGCGTATCGATAGATAGAATTTCCGTGAGCAAAATTTGGACGCTGCAGCCGTCTCAGGTCTTCTTGTTCTCGAAGCTGGCATTGCCGAGTCCGGTGCCGATGGTCAGGACGGCCCAGTGCGTGACATCGCGCATGAACGGCACCTCGCTGAGGCCCTGGACGACCGCGTCGTTGTGCAGCACGACCGCGGTCTCATGCTTGCCGATCGTCGGGACCCGATCGCGGATCAGGGCAGGCAGATTGAAGCGCGCGCTTTCCCAATTGCCAGGCAGGTTCTGCGCGCCGGTATTGATGGAGCCGTCGGCCTCGATCTCGCCGGGGCAGCCGATCGCGATCAGCGGCGCCAGCTTGATGCGATCCTTGCGGCTCTTGGCGATCGCGCGCTCCAGCATCTGGATGAGCCTGTCGACTGCTTCCTCGCGGCTTGGCTTCTCCTCCGAATGCCGCCACATGTCGAAATGGCTCACCGCCGCGCGCGACAGGTTGTGCGCGCGCTTGAGGTTCAGCATGACGATGCCGCAGCGTATGTTCGATCCGCCGATATCGACCGCAAGCAAGCCGCCGAATCCGTGATAGAGCCAGCTCGGCGCCAGATGCGCACATCCGATCAGGCCCGCTTCGTCCGGATGCGCGCGGATCGCCTTGAGATCGGCCTCGACACGCTCGGTCTTCAGGATGACGGAGGCGCGGCCGATGATCAGCTCTCCGATCCGGCTCTGGCGGATGCCGCCGCCGATCACGATGCGCTCGGTGTCGCGCCAGGCCTTCAGCCTGAGATAGCGCCGCACCACGCCCGCCAGCTGCTGCGCGAATTCCTCGATGGCGCCATGTATGATTCCGGCCGCGACGCTGTCACCATTGGCGAGGATCTTGTCGAGCTGCTTCTTCGAGATCTCCTTGCTCGGCTTCTTGCCGAGCGGATCCTTGGTGACTTCGCTGACCTGCGCGCGCACCTCGTCCAGCAGCGCGCGAAAAGCCGGGCCGCTGGCGCGGTCACCGATGAAGCCCTCATCATCCCGGATCTCGAGGTTGTAGCTTTTCAGGAGGACATCCGGCAGGTCCGTGGCGCCGTGCGCGCCCAGCCCGATATTCTGACTCGGCTCTTTTTCCTGCTTGGCCTGTTTGGCTTCGTTGCGGTTCGGCATATCCTCCCCGAGCAAGGGTCTCGCACAACAACACGGTCCCGCGGCAAAGGCTCCCCGCCGGTCGAGAGCCGCGGGTTGATGGCGACGGGTTCGCCATGCGACGCTGCCTTGGCGGCGGCACAAACGGAGCGGAAGAATGATCGCGTCCTTCATGGCGTTTCTCGGCGTCTCCACCATCGTCATCGTCACGCCGGGACCGGACACGGCAGTCACCGTCCGCAACACGCTGCTGTATGGGCGCCTCGCCGGCATTCTCACCGCGCTCGGCATCTCGACCGGCCAGGCGGTGTGGGCGCTGGCGACCAGCTTCGGCGTGGTCGCGCTGCTGGTTGCGTCCGAGTTCCTGTTCCTGGCCGTCAAATATGCCGGCGCCGCCTACCTCATCTATCTCGGCCTGCATGCCGTGATCGGCGCCTGGCGCGGCGGCGATGGCCGCGACACGCTGATTGAGGCCGGCGCCGCACGGCTGCGGCCGGGGCGCGCTTTTCTGCAAGGCCTCATGAGCGATCTCGGCAATCCCAAGATGGCAATATTCTTCGCGAGCTTGCTGCCGCAGTTCGCGCCGCCGGGCGAAGGGCTGTTTGCGGCCTTGATGACCCTCGGCCTCGTCTTCAGCCTGATGACGTTCCTCTGGCTGGCTGCCTATGCGTTGGTCATTGCCAAAGCGGGGGAGGTGCTGCGCCGCCCCACCATCCGGCGCTGGATCGAGGCGGTGACCGGGACGCTGCTGGTGGCACTCGGGATCCGGATCGCGGCGGAGCAGCGTTAATAAATGGCCCGTCCAATCCTTAACGCACTCTTCTGCATACTTGAATCGCGGCGGGCAATACTTAAGTCCCCCGCTAGTCCACACATCGATGTGGAGGCGTCCAGACTTGGTTGATCTTCAAGAGGAGGTCAGTCATGGCAAAATTCCTGGAAAACAAGCATGCGCAGGATTGGGCCAATCTCGGCCTCGCTGTCCTGCTGTTCATTTCTCCCTGGGTCCTTGGCTTCAGCGCGGAGCGGAACCCTGCCGCCAATGCGTGGGCCAGCGCGATCGTCATTGGCGTTCTCGCTGTCGGCGCACTCGGCGCGTTCCGCGAATGGGAGGAATGGCTGAACCTGATTGCCGGCCTCTGGGTCGCAGCATCGCCCTGGGTCATGGGCTTCACCGCTACCACCTATGCCATGTGGGTGCATGTGGTGCTGGGCCTGCTGGTGGCAGCATCGGCGGCCTGGGAGATCTGGGAAGTGAGGCATCAGCCGCACGCCGCGGGCTGACCGCTTCCCGGCGGAGCTGAACGAAGGCGGCGGCAAGTACGTCGCCGCGCGCGCCGCGAACGCGCTGGCGCGGGACGGGTGTTGTTGCCCTTAACCGCGCGGCTGGCCGCTCCTCGCGAGCACCTGCATGACCAATTTCGCGCGTAGCTGTGCCAGCTCGCCGCTCGCCTCCATCTCGCGCAGGACGGCCTCGATCTTCGGCACCAGGTCGCGATGTCGTTCGTGCAGATAATGATAGACGTAGATCCGCTCCAGCGGCGGCGACAGCGGCTTGATGCGTGTTTCGAGATGCAACCTCTCGATCTCGACTAGTCCGCTGAACAGATCCGTCACCAGCAGATCAAAGCGATCGCGGTCGAGCATGCGGACCAGATCTTCCAGGCTGGTCGCGCGCTGGACATTGGGCATGCCGCGCGTGCCGGCTTCCGACGAACCGACACCGCGCACGATTCCGATATTGTAAGGCTTGATCGAATCCCATCCTTGCACGGCGAAGGCGAGCCCGGTCGTGAAGACCGCGGGCTCGATATAATTGATCGGTGGCGAGACCTGGATCAGTGACGGATATGTGCTGGCGAGGTTGCCGATGCGCTGGATCTCGCCATCGACGTCGCCGGCGCTGCTGAGCGCCGCATACGCCGCTTTCAGGATCGCGCCGCCCACGAATTGGTCGGGAACATTGACCAAACGCGACAGGACTATGGTGGCGGGCCGTGGCGGCGATTGGTCCGCGGCCGGCGGCCATGACATCAGGCCGAAGATCACAGCGATGCCGCCAATGAGGGTCAGCCGTCGCCAAATACGGCCGCTCCAGCGCCCGGATCGGGCGCGGCGGATCGCCGGCGGCTGTCTTCTGGATTGGCAGGGTCGCATGTCGATGCCCCCCCGAATGGGGCAGGATTATCACGCGCAAAACGTGCGCCGTCCATCGGCCATCTGGCTAGGCTCACTTTCCAGGACGTCCGGCCTATGATGTGGCTGCCGGCGGATGCGGAAACGCAACGCCCGTGCTCGGGTACCGAGGGGAATTGTGCTAGCATTTTGCATCCGCTCCCCTGGGGGGCGGGGACGTAGTTCCCCGCCGGCAAGGCTGGTTGCGAGTGGCCATTGAAAGCGAAGATGTGCGAGGCGCCAAGGAGTCCGCCCTGCGCGGCGGGCGATGGCGGTTGCTGTGGGCGCGCCTCAGCCAGGGGATTGGCGCGCGCCTGCTGGTGCGCGTCGTCCTGTTCAGTTCCGCGATCACCCTCATCCTGACGGCGCTGCAGCTCTACCTTGATTATCGTCGCGACGTCGGAATCATTGACGACCGCTTGGCCGAGATCGAGCGCAGCTATCTCGGCAGCATCGGCGAAAGCCTGTGGCAGCTGGATGAGCGGCAGATCGCCCTGCAGCTCGAAGGCATCTTGCGCCTGCCCGACATCCGCGCGGTCGAGGTGCGCGAAGCCACCAACCGGCCCGCACCGCTGCTGGTCACGGTCGGTCAGCGGCAGGAACGCTCGCGCCTGGTGCGCGTGATCCCGATCATGCATTCCGTCCGCGGCGCCATGCAGCCAATCGGCTCGCTCTACGTCGAAGCGACTCTGGTCGAGGTCTATCGGACGCTCATCAACAAGGCGCTGGTGATCCTGGTCAGCCAGGGCACCAAGACTTTCCTGGTCTCGCTGTTCATCGTCTACATCTTCCACCGGCTGGTGACGCGGCATCTGACCTCGATCGCCGCCACCTTGCGATCCTATGACCTGCTCCGGCCGCCGCCGCCGCTGCGGTTGCAGCGTCCGCCGCAGACGAGGCCGGACGAGCTGGATCAGCTGGTCGCCGCCTTCAACGGTGTGTCGGCGCGACTGCAGCATGCTTACGATGACTTGCGCACGGTCAATCTCCAGCTGGAAGAAGACATCCGCGCACGCCGGCGGGCGGAGAGCGCGTTGCGCGAGAGCGAGCTGCGCTTCCGCGACTATGCCGAGACCGCGTCCGACTGGTTCTGGGAGACCGGCCCCGACCACCGTTTCAACTATATCTCGGACCGTGCCGGTGAGTTCGGCATTGCGACCAGCGGCGTGATCGGCCACCGCCGCTGGGACGCGGCAACCGATCTCGAGGACGAGCCGACAAAGTGGCGCCGTCATTTCCGGACGCTGGAGCACCGCGAGCCGTTCCGCGATTTCATCTACCGCATCATGCTCGCCGATGGCTCGCACGGTTTCGTCTCGACCAGCGGCAAGCCGACCTTCGATGCCGGCGGAGGGTTCCTCGGCTATCGCGGGGTCGGGCGAGACGTCACCTCGACCACGCGCGCCGAACAGGCGCTGCGCGACGCGAAGCTGCAGGCGGAGACTGCAAGCCGGGCCAAGAGCGATTTCCTCGCCAACATGAGCCACGAGCTGCGCACGCCGCTCAACGCCATCATCGGCCTTTCGGAAATGATCAGGGTCGAGATGCTGGGGCCGGTGGCAAACGAGCAGTACCGCTCCTATGCCGACGACATCAATGCGAGTGGCCTGCATCTGCTCGGCATCATCAACGAGATCCTCGATCTCGCGAAGGTCGAAGCTGGCAAGATGGATCTGGATATCCGCCTCTTGAGCCTGGGGGACATCGCGCGCGATGTGCTGCGCATCCTCAAGACCCAGGCCGATGCCATGGGCCTCGGTCTCGAGGTGACAATCGCGGCGGACTTGCCCCGCGTGCATGCGGACGAGCAGGCCTTCCGCCGCATCCTGTTCAACCTGCTGTCCAACGCGTTCAAGTTCACGCCAAGCGGCGGCAAGGTCGCCGTATGGCTGGGACGGGAACCGACCGGTGAGATCAGGTTGTCCGTTGCCGATACCGGTATTGGTATCGCGCCCGAGAATATCCCGAAGCTGATGCAGCCGTTCGTCCAGATCGAGAACGTCTATAAGCGCCGGACTCCGGGCGCCGGACTCGGTCTTGCAATCGTGCGGTCGCTGGTGGAACGCCACGGCGGCACGGTGGTCATCGAGAGTGAACTGGACGAGGGTACGCGCATCGTCGTGACCCTGCCGGCCAAGCTGGTTGCGTCCGCCGGCGCCCAGGCCGCCAGCGAATAGAAAGTTCCGTTACCCTGCGTGCCTGACGGAATTGCTGCGGCGCAGGACTTGCGCGATGTTGCGTGCGGCCTGACGCAGGCGCTGGCGGTTCTCGATCAGGGCGAAGCGCACGAAGCCTTCGCCGCCGGCGCCGAACCCGATTCCGGGCGCGGCTGCCACCTTCGCCTCGGTCAGCAGATGCTTGCAAAGCTCGAGGCTGCCGAGCGATGCGAAATCCGGCGGCAGCGGCGCCCACACGAACATCGAGGCATTGGGCACCGGCACCTGCCAGCCGGCGCGCGCCAGCCCTTCGATCAGGACGTCGCGCCGGTCCTTGTAGCGCTGGCGGATTTCAGCGACGCACTCCTGCGGTCCGTTCAGCGCCGTAGTCGCCGCCACCTGGATCGGGGTGAAGGCGCCGTAATCGAGATAGGACTTGATCTTGGCCAGCGCCGCGATCAGGCGCGGATTGCCGGCTGCGAAGCCGATGCGCCAGCCCGCCATGTTGTAGCTCTTCGACAGCGAAGAGAACTCGATCGCGATCTCCTTGGCCCGCGGCACCTGCAGGATCGAAGGCGGCGGGTTGCCGTCGAAATAGATCTCCGCATAGGCAACGTCGCTGACAATGGTGATGTTGAGCTCCAGCGCCAGGCTGACCAGCCGCTCGTAGAAATCGAGCCCCACGGTGAGGGCGGTCGGGTTGGCGGGGAAGTTCACCACCACGCAGTGCGGCTTCGGCTCCTGCCGCATCGCGCGTTCGATGCCGGCGAACAGATCGATGCCCTCGCTTCGACCTGGGCCGATCTGCACGGATCGCAGGGTCGCGCCGGCGAATATCTGCCCGAAGGCATGGATCGGGTAGCAGGGGTCCGGCGCCACCACCACGTCGCCCGGCGCGACGATTGCCTGGGCGAGGTTCGCGAGGCCCTCCTTGGAACCGAGCGTCACCACGATCTCGCTCTCGGGATCGAGCCCGACGCCGAAGCGCCGCTGGTAATAGCCGGCGAGGGCGCGGCGCAGGCCCGGAATTCCGCGCGAGGTGGAATAGCCGTGGACCCGCGGATTGTTCAGCGTCTCGACCAGCTTCTGCACCACATGGGGCGGGGGCGGGCCGTCGGGATTGCCCATGCCCAGGTCGATCACATCCTCGCCGCGCCGGCGGGCGGCTGCCTTCATGGCGTTCACTTCCGCGAACACATAGGGCGGCAATCCACTTAGGCGGAACAGTTCCTCGGCCACGCATGTCCTCCGGCGGCTCAAATGCTCAAGGGCGGCGATCATACAGACGATCTTGGCCCTTGCATGGCAAAAGACCGGTTAAGAGCCGCTCGACACGCGATTTTTCAGTGCGAACCGCCGTGTGAGGAAAGAATTTTGCGTCGCAGGCAGAGCTTGATCAAACGGCCAAGTTTCCTCGGCATCACGCGAATTCGCCGCAGAGCTGATCGAGCTGATCCAGATGCTCGGAATCGTGCGCCATCATGGTTTCGGCTAGGCCCTCGATTGTGATCTCGTTGGTGCCGGCCATCAGGCCGGTGCGCTGGCGCTCCTCCGGCGAAAGCTTGGCAAGGCGCGCGACAATCTTAAGGCGCGTTGCGGCGAAGGCGGAAACAGCGGTGGCCAGGTCCTGGCGCTGATAGTCGCGCTCCCTGGCCAGCGCATCGCCGTCGATGTCCGGCAGGGACGGGCATTGCTCCGTGAGCATCCGCTCCAGCCGCACGCGATAGCCGACGTCATCGAGGTCACGCAGATGGCAGACGTGCTCCAGCAGCGAAAAGCCGCCGTTCGCCGGCTTCGAGCGCCAGGCACGTTCGCCGATCCGGGCCGCAAACTCCTTCAGCTTGGCGGGCATGGCGCCGAGCGTTGCGACCTTGGCGCCGAAATCCTCGCCACCCGAGGCAATCAGGTCCTCGATGCTGCACCCCAGCGCCCGCGCGATGCGCGCCGTCACCTCGACGGTGCCGGTGCGTTCACCGCCTTCGATCTGCGCCAGATAGGCGCGGCTGATCCCGACGATCGCGGCCAACTGCCCCTGGTTGAGGCCGCGATGCTCGCGCCAGACGCGCACGGGATGCGTCCCGCCAATGACGGATTGCCGGACAGCCTCCGGAATTGCCAGAGGGGTGAGAGCCGCGCCGGGCCGTTGCGCGGCATGCAGCAAAAGCTGGTATTGCTCCCAGGTCAGAACGGCGTGCTGTGCCGTGCCGTCCGGGTGCCGCAGGATGGTTATGTCTGGGGTTTTCGGCATGATCCGCTCCTTGTCGGGCGGATAGTAGTAGCGATTCGCTACATGATCAACAATAAAGTAGCTATATGCGTGGACCGCCCATGACGTAGGTTGCCGAGACCACCCTATCATCGCCCAGCATCATCAGGGCGAACAGCCGCTCCTCCAGAGTCTTGGCGACCTGCATGCGGCGGTCGAGCACGGGGGTCGCTGCCAAGTCCAGCACCACGCAATCGGCTTCCTTGCCGATGGCGAAATTGCCGACCTTGTCGTCGAGCGAAAGGCATTCCGCGCTGCCGAGCGTCGCCAGCCACAAGCCGCGCCAGGCATTGAGGCGCTGGCCGTGGGTCATCAGCACCTTGTAGGCCTCGGCCAGGGTTTGGAGCATCGAATAGGAGGTGCCGCCGCCGACATCGGTGGCGAGCCCGACGCGCACGCCCAGGCGCCGCGCCGCTTCCAGATCGAAGAAGCCGGAACCGATGAAGAGGTTCGAAGTCGGGCAGAACGACATGGCGCTGTTGCTCGCCACGAAGCGCGCGCGGTCCGCTTCATCAAGATGGATGCAGTGCGCGAACACCGAGCGCCGCCCGAGCAGGCCGAACCGGTCATAGACGTCGAGATAGGAGCGGGCTTCAGGGAACAGCGCCTTCACCCACTTTATCTCGTCGACATTCTCCGCAAGATGCGTCTGCATCCACACGCCCGGAATTTCGGCATAGAGCCGGCCGATCATCGCGAGCTGCTCCGGGCTGGAGGTCGGCGCGAAGCGCGGCGTCAGGGCATAGCCGAGCCGCTCCTTGCCATGCCAGCGTGCAATGAGATCGCGGCAATCTGCCTCCGCACCCTTGACGTCGTCGCGCAGATAATCGGGGCTGTTGCGATCCATCAGGATCTTGCCGCAGACCATGCGCAGCTCGCGTGATTGCGCTTCCTCGAAGAACGCATCGACCGATTGCTTGTGGACGGTGGGATAGACTGCCGCCGTTGTGGTGCCGTGGCGCAGCAGCGTATCCAGGAACAGGCTTGCGATGCGGCGCGCATGATCGGGATCGGCGAAGGCGCGCTCGGCCGGGAAAGTATAGTCGTTCAGCCAGTCCAGTAGTTGCCGCCCGTAGGACGCGATGACGTCGACCTGTGCGTAATGCACGTGGGTGTCGATGAAGCCGGGCACAATCAGCTTGCCGCGATGATCGTGCAGCGCGTCCTTCGGCGTGCGCGAAGCCAGGATCTGCGCCGCCGGGCCGATCGCACCGACGCGGCCATCGATGATCTTGAGGCAGCCATCGTCCCAATATTCCCACGACGCCGGATCCGCCTCGCCGCCCGGATCGCGCAGGAAATGCAGGATCGACCCACGCAGAAAGACTGTGCCCGACATGACGTGGCGATTCCGTTCTCTAGCCCTTGACGCAGACGCACTCTAGCCGAGCCATTGGGCTGCCCGCATCAATGCTTCGCGGATTCGGCTTCAAGCGATCCGGAACAATCGCCTTATTCCGGCAGGACCAGGCCGCGATCAAGCAGAGCGGCCCAGGCCTCCTCCGCGCTGTCGCAGATCGCGAACAGGTTCAGGTCCTGCTGGTCGATCATGGCGTGATCGACCATCCACTGGAAATTCACCAGCCCATTCCAGTAATCGCGGCCCACCAGCACCACTGGCCTCGGCGAGGATTTGCCGGTCTGGCGCAAGGTCAGGATCTCGAACAGCTCATCAAGTGTCCCGAACCCGCCGGGGAAGACGGCAAGGGCGTTGGAGCGCATCGCCAGGTGCATCTTGCGCATGGCGAAATAGTGGAAGCGGAAGGTGAGATCCGGTGTGGTGTAGGGATTGGGATATTGCTCGTGCGGCAGAGCTATATTGAAGCCGATGGTCGGCGCGCCGACTTCCGACGCGCCGCGATTGGCAGCTTCCATAATTCCAGGTCCGCCGCCGGTCGCGATCACGTTGTCGCGCACGCCGCTCTTGGGATTGAGCGCGCCGCCTTGCAGCGACACGATGCGGCCGAAATTGCGCGCTTCCTCGTAATACGGCGCCAGCAGCAACCGTCGCTCGGCGGTCGCCTTGTCGACGCCTTCGATCTTGCCGGCGCGCAGCAGTTCTGCTTGTTCGGGCGAGGGCACGCGCGCGCTGCCGAACACGATGATGGTGGAGCGGATGCCCCAGTCGCGCAAAAACAATTCAGTCTTGCTGTATTCCAGCTGGAAGCGGATGCCGCGCAACTCATCGCGCAGCAGAAACTCCTGATCCTCGATCGGCAGCTTGTAGCTTTGTGACGCGAGCTGACGCGGGGTATTGTCGTGATCCATTGCGAATGCCTGTTCCGACCGATTGTCGTCCAAAGTTCCTTCAATTTGGTCGGATGGGTCGATGAGCCCGAAGCGGCCAAACCAGCGTGCCTATGCTATGCTCCCTGGATAAATCGTGGGTTAAGACCCCGCAATCGATATTTCGCAAGGATTTCAAGCGCGTGATGGCAGCTTGAGCGAGCTGCGGAAAAGCCAGACCTTTGCCGTCCTGGAGCGTCCGGAGCAGGCCCGGACAGCCAAGATCCGTGCCTTGTTCGCCTACTGGCAAAGGCTGCAGCAAGCGGAGCGGCCGACCCGCGCCAGCCTGGACCCGGCCGAGATGAAGCCTTATCTCGGCAACCTCCTGACGGGCAATATCGAGCCCGACCCCTTCCGCGTGCTCTACAAACTGGTGGGCACCCTGATCGTCGAATATTCCCAGTGCGACTTCTCCAACCGCTACCTGGATGAGATGATCTATCCCGGTCACGACGATGTGGATTGGGAACGCTGCTACCGCCAGGTCCACGCAAAGCGCCAGCCGATCGTCGGCGAATGCAGGCTCAAGGGCACAGCCGGGCGGATCATCGCCGCCTACGAATATGCCATCTTCCCATTATGGCGCGACGACGACCCCGCCGGCAGCTTCGTCGCGATCGAGGTCTATGACGGCATCGACACCAACCGCATCCCCGACTGGATCAAGGTCAAGCTGAAAAGCGCGAAGGGCTGAGACTCACTCCTCCTGCTCGATCTCCGCCGCGCGTTCGAGCAATTCGCGGGCGAAGGCATCGCAGGCGCGCTCCTGTTCCCGGAGCTTCGGCAGGCCGACGATCTCGTGGAACGCGGCGAAATGCAGCATGCGATCGGTCAGCGCCGTGCTATCGCCGGTAGCATAGAGATCGGCGAAGAAACCGCGCAGCGCTTTGGCGGCGACGTAGCTCGCCGAGACCGGGAACGCCACCGCGGCGTAGCCGACCTCCTGCAGCCGCTCGGCGGAGAGGATGGGGGTCTTGCCGCCCTCGACATTGTTGGCGAGGCACGGGGCCGCGATGTCGGAGCAGATATAAGCCATCTCGTCGGTGCTGAGCGGCGCCTCGACGAAGATCATGTCGGCGCCGACCGCGCGATAGAGCTGTGCGCGTTCGACCGCGGCTTCCAGTCCCTCGATCGCGCGCGCGTCGGTGCGCGCCACGATCATCAAATCGCCGTCGACGCGCGCATCGAGCGCCGCCTTGATCTTGGCGATCATGTCGGCGAGCGGGATCACGCGCTTGCCTTCCATGTGGCCGCAGCGTTTCGGCGCGACCTGATCCTCGATGATGAGGGCCGCGACTCCGGCGCGCTCGTACGTGCGCACGGTGCGCGCCACGTTCACCGAATCGCCGAAACCCGTATCGGCGTCGGCCAGGATCGGAATGTCGATTGCGTCAGTCAGGCGGCGGTAATGGTCCGCCATCTCCGCCAGGCCCAGTTGCCCGATATCGGGAGCGCCGATCAGGCTGGCGGTCGCGGCATAGCCGCCGCCGACCACCGCCTGGAAACCGGCTTCGGCCGCCAGCCGGGCGCTGAGTGCGTCAAAAATGCCCGGCAGCACCAGGATCTCCTCGGCCTCGATCAGATCGCGGAACCGCTTGGTGAGTCGCACATTAATCCCCTGCTCAAGGCCGGGCGGGACGGGGGGCGGAGCATGCCCGAATCGCACGTCCGGATGGCGGTAAACCCGTCTATCAATGGCGTAATTCTGCGGTTTGGACGACTAAAAAAGAGGTTGCAAACCGTCTTCGACCGCCAGAGACTAGGCGCGGTTTTCTGTCAAAACCCCAAATCGGACAACCAAGAACCAGAAGGGATGGCCAAAATGTCCAAAGCGAAGTTCTCCCGCACGCTCCTGGCGGCAACTGTGGCGGCTGGCGTCGTCGGTGGCACCGGCGCTGCGGTGGCCCAGGATTCGGCTGCGAAGTGGACTCAGCTGCAAGAAGCAGTCCGTCTTGCAGAGATCTGCAAGGGCGTCACGCACGACCGCGAGACCTGGCGTACGCTCGGTAAGAAGATCGATGCGGCCGTCAATCACGAGATCGGCGGCGGCGAGCGTCTGACGCTCATCGAGACCGCGAAGACCGACGCGCGCGTGCTTGCCCAGAAGAAGGGCTGCGACAGCGAAGACGCCGCGGCGCTCTTGAAGGACTACGACGCGCTGGCCGGCAGCTGATCGTACAATCTGGTTCTGTGAACCGACGAACGGCCCCGCGCAAGCGGGGCCGTTTCGTTTTTGGGGCAGTGGTTGTCTGCTACTTGCTTTCCCGCCGCCAGGCCAGCAGCACCAGGCTCAGGGCCAACAGCAGCGCGGCCCAGGCGGGGAGCAGCGGCATGTTGGTGACGCCCGTCACCGTGTAGTCCGCGTTCTGGCGCAGGCCGAACCAGCCGCCGCCGGCCGTCGCGCCGCCGATGGGGACACGCCGCCAAGTTGGCTGGCTGTTCATGCTGACGGGCTGCACGCCGCCGCCGGTTTCGTCGACCAGGGGCTGCAGCAGATTGGCGCTGGCGCGCGGGTCGGCCCATTCCTTCGAATTGAGCGCACCCGAAGCGGCGAAGGCCTGGCGCGTACCATCCGCCACCTTGTAGAGGCCCTGCTCGCTGGCGGCGATCGAGCCGGTGGCGCGGCCGCGGCCGTCATCGCGCAGCTTCACCTTTTCGGTGGTGCCGTCGGGATGCGTGACCGTCACTTCCTCGATCTTGGTGGTGAGGCTCTGACGGCGGATCTCCAGCCTGCCGTCGATCACCGTCGCGCGCAGGTCTTCCTCTTCCAGGTCCGGCTCCTGCATCAGCCAGTGGCCGATGCGGCGGATCAGCTCGGCATGCGGCCCGCCGCCTTCGAAGCCCTTCGCCCACAGCCACAGCTGGTCGGAGAACAGCTGCGCGACGCGGCCCTTGCCGACGCGGTCGAGGATCAGCAGCGGCATGCCATCGGCGCCGCTCATGACCGTGGTGCCGCGCGCGGAGGTTGCCGGCATCTCGCGGAACCAGCGGCCCCAAGTTGGCTTGTCCTGGCCCGGCGGCAGCAGGTCGGCGGTCACGGGATGGCGCAAGCCGACCGGCGTCACCTGCGGCTGGAAGCCCTGGGTGCGGATCTCGCCCGTCGGCTGGGCGGCGAAGATCTGCTCGAGCGGCGTGCGATAGAGGCTGAACTGCCCGGCAGAGCTCGGCCCCGCCGATTCAAAGACAGCGCCGCCTTGCTTCACATACTCGACGATATGCTCGAAATACTCGTCGGGCAGGATGCCGAGATGCTGGAACCGATCGAAGATGATGAGATCGAATTCGCGCAGCTTGATGTCGAACAGCTCGTCGACCGGAAACGCGATCAGCGCCAGCTCGTTGATCGGCGTCGCGTCTTGCTTGTTCGGTGGCCGCAAGATGGTGAAATGGATCAGCTCGACCGACGGGTCGGACTTGAGCAGGTTGCGCCAGGTCCGCTCGCCCGGATAGGGCTCGCCCGAGATCAGCAGCACCTTCAGCCGGTCGCGCACGCCGCTGACGGCGAACACCGCGGCATTGTTGGCCATGGTCAGCTCATGCTCGGATTTCGGGACCTCGATCTCGAACACGGTCTGGCCGCCATGGACGATATCGAGCGGCACGTTCTGCGGCTTGCCGATGGGCGCGGCGATCTTCGCGATCTGCTGGCCGTCGCGGCGGATTGTGACGTCGGCGGTTCCGTCCGCAACGCTGCCGAGGTCGTCGACCTGGAACGTCACATCGACGCTCTTGCCGACCAGGCCATAGGTCGGCGATTGCGTGACGATGATGCGCCGATCCTTGCCCGCCGGATCGCCGGTCATGGCGAGATGGACGGGCGCGGTGATGCCAAGCTCGCGCGCCGCGCCGGGCACATCATGCACTTGGCCGTCCGTCACCAGCACGAGGCCGGCCAGGCGCTTCTGCGGAATGTCGGCAAGCGCCTCGCGCACCGTGTCGAACAGCTGGGTGCCTTTCTCGGCGTGGTCGATCCCGCCCTTGGTCTCCACCACACGCAGGTCGAGATCCTCGAACTTCTTCGCAGCCTCGCGCAGCTTGGCGACCGTTGCATCCGCATCGGCTGTGCGATGCTCCAAGGTCTGGCTGGGCGAGCGGTCGACCACCACCAGCCCGATATCCTTCTGATAGGCGCGCTGCTCTTGCACCAAAGAAGGATTGAGCAGGATGGCGGTGAGCGCAGTGCCAGCCAGCAGGCGCAGGAATGCGCCGCGCGCTCGCCGCACCAGCGCGTAACCAACAAGCAAGAGGAACGTACCAGCCAGGATCGCGACCAGCCACCAGGGCAGCAACGGAGCGAGGGCGAGGGAATAGGCGTCGCGGATCATGCTGTTGCCGCCCTCATTGTCCGAGCCTCTCCAGGATCGCGGGCACGTGCACCTGATCCGATTTGTAGTTGCCGGTCAGCGCATACATGACGATGTTGACGCCGAAGCGATAGGCCATCTCGCGCTGCCGCTCGCCGCCCGGCGTCACCGGGAACAAGGGTTGGCCGAGTTCGTCGGTCGCCCAGGCCCCTGCATAATCATTGCTGCCGACCAGGATGCCGGAGACGCCGTCATTGACGCGGCCGCGCGGCACTTCCACCCAGATCGTTCCGCCGATCCAGCGGCCGGGAAAATCGCGCAGCAGGTAGAAGGATTTGGTCAGCACGTGATCCGGCGGGATCGGCATCAGGCGCGGCACGTCCAGCCCCGGCGTCAGTTCCATAAGGCGCTGTGCGCCCGGCCCCATGTCCGCGCCGCTCATGCCGACCAGGTTCTGGTCCGCGGTGTCGAAGAAGATCATGCCGCCGACCGCAAGGTATTTGTTCAGCTTCTCGATCGCCTGCGGCGACGGCGTGTGCTGGCCGGCTGTCACCGGCCAGTACAGGAAGGGATAGAAGGAGAGCTCGTCCGCTTCCACGTCGATCATGACGGGATCGCCGACATCGACCGAAGTGCGGCGCAGCAAGGTCTGCGTCAGGCCATAGAGGCCGGCCTTGCTGGTGGCATCAACCTGCGGAACGCCGGTGCGCACGAAAGCGAGATGCGTGGTCTCGGTCGCGGCGAGCACGTCCTGATCTGGGATCTGCTGGGCGTCTGACGGCCGCGGCATCGACACCAGGCACAACGCGATCGCCGCCGCGCCGGCCGTGGCCAGCGCACCGCGCCGCCGCAGCAGCCCGCGCAGCGCCAGCGCGATCAGCATGTCCGCGATCAACAGCAGGAACGCGATCAGGAAGAGTGACGGTCCCAGTTCCAAGGTGCGGTCGGCGGCCAGCTGCCGCGCCGGGATGGCGAGCGACGTAAACACCGGCTGCGAGGGCGCCAGGTTCAGCGCGCGATGCTGGTTGTCGGGACCGTAGAAGCCGGGCGGATGCTGCGGCCCGGCCCTGGTCGTGGACAGATTCTTTGCGACGATCGCGACGGCGGACGCGATCGGCGTTGTCAGCTGTCCGAACGCGTTCAAAGTCTGCGCCGGTGCGAGCGGCCGGTTCTCATCGGCATTGGCGACGATGCCGGAGGCCGTCATCACCAGCCGGTCGAGCATTTCGACAAACAGGCCGGAGATCGGCAGGTTCGACCAATCGGCCGTGCTGCCGACATGGAATAGCACGGAAAAGCCGTCGCCCATGCGCTCGCCGGTGACCAATGGGGTTCCGTCGGTCAGCCGTGCCCATGTCTTGTTGCCAAGATCGATGTCGGGCTCCGCGAGAACCTGGCGGCCGATTTCCACATCCTTCGGCACTTTCAATCCCGCGAAGGGCGATGAGTTGGGGAAGGCCGCCAGATGTGCGGGCTCGGTCCAGGACAAAGCGCCGCCAAGCGTCCGGTCGCCGGCCCTGATGCGCACCGGCAGCAGATCGTCGTTCGCATCGTCCGCCAATTTCTCGCCCGCGAACCGCACCACCATGCCGCCGCGCTCCACCCATTTCTTCAGCGCCGGGCGATCGCCGTCGGCAAAGTTCGAATGGTCGGTGAGGACGATGACCGCCAGCTCCTGTTTGAGCAGGGTCTGCAGCCGATCCGCGCGCACCTCGTGATTGGGCGCGAGAGCCCGCTCGATGAAATAGATCTCGCCCAGCATCGGCTGGCGCGCCAAGGCCGCATTGTCGGTGACAAGTCCGATCGGCTTGCGCCCGCCGCCATCATCCAACAGCGTCACCGCGCCGGCGGTCGCGCCATTCTCCAGGGCGATCCGGCTGACGCGGTTGGCGAGCTCGACTGGCAAATCCATCTTCACGCGCGCCACGCGCTCATCGGTGCGGAAGCTGCCTTCGGAAATGCCCAATGTGCGGCCGTCACGATCGAGCGCGCGCAGGCGCACCGGCTGCACCACGCCGACCTGGGTGCGCTCTACCTTCGCCCACAGGCCGTTCGGATCTCGCTCCGGCGGCAGAAGCATCAACGGCAAATCGAGCTTCAGGCTCATCACGTCGAGCATGCCGTGCTTCTGCAGGGCATCGCTGAAAGCGGAATCGATGTCCGCCTTCTGGCTGCCGATCCCGTCGCTGAGCCAGAAGACGTTGAGGTTCGCCGGCAGGTCGGCCTTGTCGAGCCGCTCAGCAGCCGCCGAGCGGTCGGTCGGCCAGGGGGAGGGTTCCATCGCCGCCAGCTGCGTCGCCGCAGTCGCCGCCGGCATCGGCGTCAATCCGAAGTTGGGCGCGCTCGCCTGCGGCGCGGTTGTGGCAAGGATGACTTGGCGGTCGTTACGCGACGCGCGGTCGATCAGGGCCTGGGCCGCCTCCTTGCGCTGCTCCCAGCCATGGGCGGCCGCCCACCCGTCATCGAGCACGATCATGACAGGCCCGGTGCGCGGGAATCCGAAATTGGCGTTCCACAGAGGCTGCGCGAGGCCCGCGATCACCAGCGCCGCGATGATGAGGCGCAGCAGGATCAGCCACCAGGGCGTGCGATGCGGCGTCTCCTCTTTCGGCCTCAGCCGGAACAGTAGGCGGATCGGCGGGAACAAGACGCGCCGCGGGCTGGGTGGCGTCAGGCGCAGCAGCCACCACAGAATCGGCAGCACCGCCAAAGCGGCGAGGAGCCACGGTGCTGCAAAGGTGAGGCTGCCCAGGGTCAGCATGCGGCCTCTACTGGCGTACCGCCGGCCGGTGATCGGCCGACAGCCATTGATAGGCTTCCAGCAGCGACTTCGCCGCCGATTGATCCGTGACGTGGCGCGAGACGCTCCAGCCTGCCGATTGCGCCAGCTGCCTCAAGCTGTCCCAATGGTTCGCCAGCTCGGTCTTGTAATCCTCGCGGACATTCTCCGCGCGGCTCATCAGCAGATCGCCTTCGCCTTCGACGCCCTCGAAGCGCACGCGGCCCATATAAGGCAGGTCAAGCTCGGCGGGATCCAGAACCTGGATGAGATGGCCGCGGCAATCGGTGCCGGCAAAACGGTTGATCGCCGCCTTCAGTTCCTCCGGTGGCGCCAGGAAGTCGCTGATGAGGACGACGTGGGAATGGGCCGGCAAATAGGCCGGCGGCGGGATTGAGAATTTCTGCTCGGACGAGGTCTCGGCCTGGCCGCTGAGGTGCGCCAGGCGATGCGCGATCGATTCCAGCACGAAGCGCCCAGCGCTCGGCCGCTCGCCGGAGCCGAGCAGCGCAACCCGCTCCCCAGCGCGCGACATCGCGCCGGCGAGGGCGAGGGTCAGCACCTGCGCGGTCTCCAGCTTGCCCGGCAGGTCGCGCTTGCTGGCAAATCGCATGGAGGCGGAGAGGTCGCACCACAGGAAGGCGGTCTGCGCCGCCGACCATTCCATCTGCCGCAGGAACAATCGGTCGGATTTCGCCGATTGGCGCCAGTCGAGGCGACGCAATTCATCGCCCGGATAGTACTGGCGGAACTGCCAGAAGGCCTCGCCGCGCCCGACGCGCCGGCGGCCATGGACGCCTTGCTCGATGGTCGCGGCGATGCGCCGCGCCGCCAGCAGCAGAGGCGGCACGCGTTCGGCGATCTCCGCCGCCTGGTATCTCGCCTTGTCGAAGGTCGCCGTCGCCATGCGCGTCTAGCGATCCCTTTCGCTTCCTAGCCGATCTCGGCAATCAGGCGATCGATGATCGCCCTGGGCGTCGCGCCTTCGGCACGCGCGCCATAGGTCAATGCAATGCGGTGGCGCAGCACGGGATGGGCCAGCGCCACAACGTCGTCAATCGAGGGCGAGAAGCGGCCCTGGATCAGCGCGCGGGCGCGGGTCGCCAGCATCAGCGCCTGGCCGGCACGCGGGCCGGGACCCCAGGAGAGGCCTTCCTTCACCTCCTTGATGGTGGTGAGCTCGGGCCGGCCGGCGCGCACCATCTTCAGGATCGCATCGACCACCTTTTCGCCAACCGGCATGCGGCGCACCAGGCGCTGGATGGACAGCACGTCTTCGGGAGAGAGCACGCGGGTCAGGCCCGCTTCATGCGAGCCGGTGGTGACGATCAGCATCTGCCGCTCGGCATCGGTCGAAGGGTAATCGACGTCGATCTGCAGCAGGAAACGGTCGAGCTGCGCCTCCGGCAGGGGATAGGTGCCTTCCTGCTCCAGCGGGTTCTGGGTGGCCAGCACATGGAACGGCTCAGGCAGGGTGTAGGTGTGGCCGGCAACCGAAACCTTGCGCTCCTGCATCGCCTGCAGCAGAGCGGATTGGGTGCGCGGGCTGGCGCGGTTGATTTCGTCCGCCATCAGCAGCTGGCAGAAGACCGGCCCCTTGATGAAGCGGAAGCTGCGCCGGCCGGATTCGCTCTCTTCCAGCACTTCTGACCCGACGATGTCGGAGGGCATCAGGTCGGGCGTGCACTGCACGCGCTGGGCATCGACCCCCAGGACTTGGCCCAGAGAATCGACCAGCTTGGTCTTGGCAAGGCCCGGAACACCGATCAGGAGAACGTGGCCGCCGGACAGGATCGAGATCAAAGCCTGTTCGACCGTCTCCTCCTGGCCAAAGATCACTTGGCCAAGTTGCCGGCGCACCAGATCGACGCGCTGGCTGAAACCTTCGATCAGGCCGGCCAAGTCGGCTGCCGAAGCGGCCCCGGCCGAACCCCCGATTTGCGCTGCAGGCCCTTGTGAAGACATGGAAATCTGTCCTTCCGTCATGGCCACCTATACCTCTCAATATAGCGCACGTAAGATGATGAAAGCGTAAACTGTTAACCAGTCCTATGTCCAACCCCGAGTCCGGCCCCAGGTTCTCCGATTTGCCCACATGCGGCGATTTTGACATGCGAATCGCGCGCGATGGCACCTGGTTTTATCGCGGGACGCCGATCAACCGGAAACCTCTGGTCAAGCTGTTCTCCACTGTCCTGCGCCGCGAGAGTGACGGCGAATACTGGCTTGTCACGCCGGCCGAGCGTGGCCGCATCGCGGTCGAGGACGCGCCCTTCACCGCTGTCGAAGTGACGGCGAGCGGCGCGGGGGGCGACCAGGCGCTGACTTTCCGGACCAATCTTGACGATTTTGTGATCGCCGATTGCGACCACCCGATCCGTGTGGCGCATCGCCGCAACCAGACCAACCAGCCCGGGGGCGAGCCCCGGCCTTATCTCCTGGTGCGGCCGGGACTGGAGGCACTGATCCTGCGCCCGGTCTTCTACCACCTGGTGGATCTCGGCGAGGTCCGCCAGCTCGAAGGGGTGGAACAGCTTGGGGTCTGGAGTGGCGGCCAGTTCTTCGCGCTCGGCCAGTTGCAGGACTTCGAATCCGCGGCGCTCAGCGAGAAAGCACACTGATGGAGCGCACACTCATCAGCCAGCGCTTCGCCTTGGCGCCCGCACCAGGTCGCCGCGCCGCGCCGGGAAGCGCAACGAGCATCGGCGCGATCAGCGGCGGCGTGGTCGCCGTCCCTTTGCAAGACGACAAATCCCGGCGCGGCGATCACGACCTCAATCCCGACATGTTGCCGACGCGCACGCTTGTTCCGGCTGCTGTGCTGGTCGGCCTGGTCGAGCGGCCGGAGGGGATGCATGTCCTCCTCACCAAGCGCACGCCGCATCTCAACGATCACGCGGGCCAGATCAGCTTCCCCGGCGGGCGCGTCGATGCCAGCGATGCCGATGCGATCGCGGCCGCTTTGCGCGAAGCGGAGGAGGAAGTGGGGTTGCCGGTCAGCAATGTCGAGATGATCGGCAGGCTCGATACCTATGTGACGCGCACTGGATTCGAAGTGACGCCGTGCGTCGGCTTCGTTCGCCCACCGGAGCTTTACCTGCCCGATCCATTCGAAGTGGCGGAAGTGTTCGAAGTGCCCCTGAGCTTTTTCCGGACGCGGCAGAGTCGCAAATTGGAAAGCCGCATGTACCAGGGCAAACAGCGCTTCTTCTACGCCTATCCCTGGGGCGATTATTACATCTGGGGCGCGACTGCCGGCATGCTCAATAATCTCATCGAAGTGCTGGGGCATCTCGATGAAGCCTGATCTGCAGCGTTTACCGCAGCGTTGGATGACCGAAGGTCCCGCCGCGCGCGTAATGCAGGCGCTGACGGCAGAGGGCGATGAAGCGCGCTTTGTCGGTGGCTGCGTGCGCGATGCGCTGGTGGGGCGGAAGATCCGCGACATCGATATCGCGACACCGCTCTCGCCGCAGCGCGTAACCGAGCTCCTCAAGAAGGCTGGGCTCAAAGCCGTGCCGACCGGCATCGATCACGGTACCATCACCGCGGTCGCGGACAAGACCGGCGTCGAGGTCACCACCTTGCGTCTGGATGTCGAAACCGACGGGAGGCGCGCCAAGGTCGAATTCACCGACGATTGGCAGGCCGACGCCGCACGCCGCGATCTCACCATCAACACCTTGTTCGCGGATGCCGCCGGCAAGGTGTACGATTACTTCGGCGGGCTCGACGATCTCGCCGCCGGCCGCATCCGCTTCGTCGGCGATCCCAGGCAGCGCATCATCGAGGATTATCTCCGCCTGCTGCGCTTCTTCCGCTTCCATGCGGATTACGCGACCGGGGCTTTCGACGCGCCGGCAGTCGCCGCGGCAAAGGAACTGGCGCCGAACCTCAAATCCCTCTCCGGCGAGCGGTTGCGGCAGGAAACCTTGCGCCTGTTGACGGCCCGCCGGGGGCCGGAGGTGTGGGGCGAAATGCTGAGCCTTGGCATCGTGCAGCACTATCTGCCCTGGGCGACCTCGCTCGACCGGCTGCGCGCCGTGGTGGAACTGGAGGAGCGCCATGGCCTCGCGCCCGATCCGGTGCGGCGGCTGGCGGCCCTCACCATGACCGGCTGCGGGCGCGAAGTGGCGGAGACGCTGAAGCTTTCGCGCACGGAAGGCGACCGGATCATCGATCTTGATGCCGCACGCAATCCGTTCGATGCCTCGAGCCCGCAGGCGGTCCGCCGCGAGATCTATGGATGGGGCAACGACGGGGCGCGCGACCGGCTGCTCTTGGATTGGGTTGACCGGATCGATGGCGCGTCTGGCGCGGCCGCGCTCCAGGTGATCGACAGCTGGCCCCGGCCGCGCTTCCCTCTCAAAGGGGCGGACATCGTGAAGCTCGGCATCCCGGAAGGTCCCCGCGTGGGGGAGGTGCTGGGCAAGGCCGAAGAATGGTGGATTGAGCGGGATTTCACCCCGGACCGCGCCGCTTGCCTTGTTTACGCCCGAAACCAGGTGTGATCCGCCACACTGCCGCCGCGATCGCTATCCACCATATTTCTGACATTGCCCTCTGGGAATGCAGGAATAAAGAGCTATGGCCGCTTGCACCGCCGGAATCGATCGAGCAGAGCTCATCGCCGATCCCTTGCTCCGCCAGATCTTCGCCTACTGGCAGGCCAAGGCTGCCAGGCGAGGCGCCCTGCCGGCGCGCGCCGACATCGATCCAGTGGATCTCGCCTGCATCCTGCCGGCAATCAGCCTGATCGAGGTGCGCCGCGACGGGACGAACCGGGCGGGACGCCTGCGCTATCGCGTGGTGGGCAGCCTGCATGTCGAGATCATGGGTCACGATGCGACCGGAGAGCTGATCGCCCTTGGCTCGGGCGACGACGATGTGGCCGCCTCGGCGATGGCCACCCGCCGGCCGGTGCATGCCGAGCGCACGTTCTATCCGGCCAACGGCATTGCGCTGACCTTCGAGACCCTGATCTGCCCGCTCGCAGCCGACGGCATCAACGTCGACATGCTGCTCTGCGCGGTCGCGCCGCACTATCGTAGGGACGATCTGCCGGTCGCTCGCGTCAACCGGTTCGCGCGCGCCGCTCTCGAGACGGTGCCCCGTCGCTGACGTACTAACGTTCCGCGCCTGAGGGCGCTACCATCGTCTTCTCTACTCGGGAGAATGCGATGGATCATCCGGCGATCTTTCAACCACTGCAATTGCGGCACCTCACGATGCGCAACCGCATCGTGTTCGGCGCGCATACCGCGAACATGAGCGTCGAGGGCCTGCCGGGCGAGCGGCATCTCGGCTACTACCGCGAGCGCGCGATGGGCGGGGCCGCGATGATCGTGGTGGAGCCTGTCCCGATCCACAAGACGGCAGTGCTGACCCGCGGCAATTTCCGCGCCGATGATGATGCCGTCATCCCGCACTTCCGGCGCATCACCGACGCGGTCCATGCGGAGGGCGCGCATATCGTCCAGCAGCTCTATCACGTCGGCGCACACGGCGATTGGGACAATTCGCTCGCCTACAACTGGTCGCCGTCGGGCCTGCCTTCGATGCACGATTCCGACGGCAGCCACGCGATGACTGAGGGTGAGATCGCGGAGATCGTCGCATCCTTCGCACGCTGCGCTGCCCGCGCCAAGGCCAGCGGCTACGATGGCTGCGAGCTGATGGCGGCCTACAATGCTCTGATCGAGCAATTCTGGTCGTCCGTCACCAACAAGCGTGACGACAGATATGGCGGCAGCTTCGAGAACCGCATGCGTTTTTCGAACGAGGTGCTGCAGGCGATCCGCAAGTCGTGTGGCGAGGACTTCGTGATCGGCCTCGCCGTCAGCATCGATCCAGCACGGTCCGACGTGCAATCGGTGGAGAGCTTGCAGGAGGTCGTTGCCTGGCTCGACCAGAACCAGCTCTGCGACTACGTGACGGTCGGCACCGGCAGCTATTTCGATTTCACCCGCATCATCCCGCCGGCGATCTACGAGGACAAGCTCGGTGCGCCCTACGCTGCGGCGTTGAAGGATGTCGCGAAGAATATCCGCATCCAGGCGGAGAGTCACATCCGCACGCCGGACAACGCCAACTACATCTTGAGTTCCGGCGGCGCCGACATGATCTCCATTGTGCGCGGCCAGATCGCCGATCCGCACTGGGTCAACAAGGCGAAAGCGGGACGCGCATCGGATATCCGCCCGTGCCTCTCCTGCAACCAGATGTGTTGGGGCCGCCGCTCGCGCGACTATCACATCTCCTGCCTCATCAATCCCAGCGCCGGCCGGGAGTTCGAATGGGGCGGCGACCGCTTCACGCCGAGCGCGAGGCCGAAACGTGTGCTGGTGGTCGGCGGCGGGCCTGCTGGATTGGAAGCGGCGCGCGTCGCGGCGGAGCGCGGCCATCATGTGACGCTTGCCGAGGCTTCCGACAAATTGGGCGGGCAATTCCGCTTGGCCGGGATGCAGCCGCGCCGCGCGCAGATTATCGACTTCCTGGATTGGCTCGAAGGTCAGCTTGAGCGTCTACAGGTGGAGGTGCGGCGCAACACATATCTCGACGCCGACGATATCGCAGGGATGGAGCATGATGCCGTGATACTCGCCACCGGCTCCTTGCCGACCGAAGCGCCGACGCAGCGTTACTGGCCGCAGGCGGCAGCCGATGAAGCGCTGCGCGGCCAGCATGTCTGGCCGGCGGAGGCGGTGATGGCGCGCGAGGCGCGGCTCGGCCAGCGCGTGCTGGTGCTGGATGAAGGCGGTAATTACAAGGGCGTCGGGACGGCCTGGCATCTGGCGGAGGCGGGCCATCAGGTGACGATCGTCACGCCCGATCCGCAGGTGGGCAAGGAGCTGGTCCGCACCGCCATCGATGGTCCGGTGCGGATGCGTCTTGCCAAGCTCGGCGCGAAGTTCTTCGTCGAATCCGCGCTCGCCGATTTCAAGGACGGCAAGGCGCGCATCGTCAGCCTGCTGGATGGCAGCGAGAGCGTCACCGAAATCGATGACATCGTGACTGCCTTGACCAATGTCTCCAATGATTCCCTGATGCGCGAATTGCAGGCGAAGGGCATGAACGTGGTGACGGTCGGCGATTGCATCGCGGCGCGCCATGCCGCCGCCGCGCTCTATGATGGACGGCGCGCTGGCATGGAGATTTGAGCATCATGCTCTGGCTCGATGCAGAAGCGGTGCAGCATTTCGGCGAGTTCCGCCGCTTGGTGCCGGCGATCCAAGAGATGAACAAGGCGGGCACCGACCGCGTCGAGCGCATGCTGCTGAGCCAGTCTTTGCCCGGCGGTGCTCAGAACGATTGGCTGATGCTGCCGGCCTGGCAGTACGATCGCTGCTTCGGCATCAAGATCGCGAACGTGTTTCCGGGCAATGCGGCCAGGAACCTCGCGAGCGTGCAGGGCGCCTATCTTTTGTTCGATGGCCAGACCGGCGAGACTCTGTGCGGCATGGACGGCGCAATGCTGACCCTGCGCAAGACCGCGGCGAATTCCGCGGCGGCAGCCGATTGGCTGGCGCGCAAGGATGCCGAGACCTTGTGCATGGTGGGAGCGGGAGCACTGGCACCGCATCTGATCGAAGCGCACTGCGCTGTCCGGCCGATCCGCCAGGTGCTGTGGTGGAACCGCTCCCGCCCCGCGCTGGACCGCGCGATCGGCGAGCTTTCACCGCGTCTGCCAAAGGCTACGATCGTAGCGGCGGGCAACCTGCAGGACGCAATCTCGTTCGCGGACATCATCTCGACGGCCACAATGACGACAGAGCCCCTGGTCAAAGGCATGTGGCTGCGCTCCGGCACGCATCTCGATCTGGTCGGCGGCTATCGCCCCGATATGCGCGAAGCAGACGATGATTGCATCGCCTTCGCCGCGCGCCGCTACGTCGATGCGCGCTTCACCACCATGGAGGTGGCAGGCGACCTCACGCAGCCGATCGCGTCGCGCCTGCTCGATCCGGCGTCAGTGATCGAGATGGCGGAGGTCGCGCGCGGCCAGAAGCCTAAGCGCACGTCCGACGACGAGATCACCTGGTTCAAATCCGGCGGCGGTGGACATGAGGATCTGGCGACGGCCTGGGCGATCTACAGGGCGTTCAAGTCGGAGTAGGTGGGCGACCGGATCCCTCGCAAGATCCCCCTCCCCCAAGTTCGGGCCATTCGCCTAACGTGGGGTATCGGACCGACGAACCGTTGTTGGTTCGTCGGTCCGGGCTTGGCGAATGTGGAAACTCCCACACCCGCCAATTAGCGAATGCGCTGAACGGGCCGGCTCCCCATTACGGAGCCTAATGTTTCCTGGATGTCGGGTTTGGCGCCCTCAGCGGACGAAGGCAAGACTCGAGGCCACGTCCGAGAAGTGGATAAAGCGGACCCTGGTCGATGGTGTGCATCGTCCAAGGTCTCGATCGCAACTCAATCCCTCGCGCCCGACTGCAGTTGCTTTCGGAGGGGCCGATCCGGCGCTCGTCCATGGGACCAGCTGAGCACTTTCGGTCCCCGCATCCGTAGGCAGGAGGCACCGAGATGTGTACGATTGCCGAGCCTGTCAATAAGCATGGGTGGCCGGGTTGGCCAGTAAAGCCGCAGATATGGTGCCGACGCGATCGAGGGGCCGCCTCACCGGCGCTCGACGCCGTCGCTGGGAGCTGTCCGTTCCCGGATACGCCAGCGGGGCTGATGCTCCGCTTCGAGCAACCGCAGCTGCACTGGAACGCGCCCGACACGCTCGTTCCATTGTGCTGGTCGAGGGTATCAGCGATCAGATTGCAGTCGAGACTCTGGGAAGCCTCCAGGCAAGAGACCTGACGAAAGAAGGCGTGGTCGTGGTACCGATCGGCGGCGCTCAGTCGGTGTCGAGGTTCCTTGCTCGTTTCGGGCCGACTGGCGTCGGACTGCGCGTCAGCGGCTTGTGTGATGCTGCCGAAGAGCGGCACTTTTGCCGTCAATTGGCGCGGGCTGGCTACGCGCAGCCCGATACACGCAATGAGCTCGAAAGAGAGGGATTCTTCGTTTGCGACCGCGACCTGGAAGACGAACTCATTCGCGCGGTCGGACCCGGCGCCATCGAAACGATACTGGCGGAAGAGGGAGACCTCGCTTTGTTTCGCACGCTCCAGAAGCAAGCCGCATGGCGGGACGCTTGCTTCGTCGATCAGCTTCGCAGATTCCTGGGCGCAGGCGCGCGCCGGAAGCTGCGCTACGCAAGCCTCTTCGTTCTCGCGCTGGACCTTGACCGCCAGCCCCGACCGCTCCGGGGTGTCCTGAGCCGGGCTTAGTTAGCGCCGGGTCGAGACGACAACGCCCGATCCGGTTTTCCGCTCGGAAGCGGAGGGCTCGTAATCAGAGAGGATGATCTGGAGAGGACGGCACGGGTGCGCGGTCCCTCGTGCGCCGCCGGAATCACATCTTTCAGCCGGCGGTCCTTTCAATTTCCAGCCAGAAAGGCACGGATGAAGTGCGGGTTACTTACTCCACCATAGGCGAATGGCCCGCCCCCAGGTTGGGGAAGGGTTGGGGTGGGGGTTGCTCGCTCGAGCGAAGACTGAGTCGAGCTGAACCGCCGCGCCGCCACCCTGACCTCCCCTGGCTCGGGGAAGGGCAATCGCATATGACTGCAGCCATCGCAGAAAGAGCCCCCTCGCCCCTTGCGGGAGAGGGATACGGAGGCTTAGCGAACGGCAGTGAGCTTAGCCGGATTTGGGTGAGGGGTCGCGCCGGAGGCGCGCAGCGCGC
>DASRRI010000102.1:0-11085 GCA_035695765.1 Dongiaceae bacterium | reverse complement strand
GCTGGACTTCGACCGTTCCCCGCGTCATGCGCGAATAGGGACACGCCAAATGGGCAGCTTCCATCAGTTGCTCTGCCGTGCGAGCGTCCACATCCGGCAACCGCACGTGCAAAGCGATCGACAGCATGAAGTACCCATCATGGCCGTGCCCGATGGACACGTGCGGTGAAACGGTGATGTCTGCCAGGACAATGCCCCGCTGACGTGCTTCCAGATCCAAGGCTGAACCAAAACAAGCCCCATAGGCCACGGCGAACAACTGCTCGGGGTTGAATCCGTTCCCCGACCCTCCCATGCCGACAGGATAGGCAATATCCAAGTGGCCTGGCTGGTCCTGGATTGTCGCGCGCCCGTTGCGACCACCGGTGACCCGAGCCACAGCCGTGTACAGCCGTTCCAAGCAATTCCTTTCATGGCTTCGCCATGCGTCAACATGGTGAAGCCCGCCGCCAGAATTCGTGATACTCTGCTTCGGTCAGGGGATTAGATACGATTAGCACCCGGAGGAGGCGCTAATTTTTCCTAATTCTCACAAACGGCACCCTGATGGCTCAGTCAGTTCAAAGCTATGGTTTCGGTCCCTTTCGCCTCGTCCCTGCCCGCCGTGTGCTCTCTCAGGGAGGCAAGGAGATCGATATTCGAAGTCGCCCGTTTGACCTTTTGCTCGCCCTCATTGAGCGCCGTGACCGCGTCGTATCCAAAGACGAATTGCTAGAGCTTGTCTGGCCGGGGCGGATCGTCGAGGAGGGTAATCTCAGCGTTCATATTACAAGCTTGCGCAAACGCCTGGGCGACGGGGTCATTGCGACGGTCCCTGGCCGCGGTTACCGTTTCGTGGCCGCCGTGGAGGAGACGTCCGAGACGCAGGCTCCATCGGCAAGGCCGAGCGCTCCCTCTGGTAACTTGCCACGGCCGCTCAGCCGGCTCATCGGCAGGCAGGACGATCTAGGAGCGATTTCCGACCGGCTGCAGGAATATCGGCTGGTCACGATCGTTGGTGCCGGCGGCATGGGCAAGACTCGGGTCGCGATTGCTACCGCCGAACGGAGCCGTGATCGCTATCCGGACGGCGTGTGGTTCGCGGACCTGGCTCCGATCGGCACAGCGGATATCGTGCCAATGGCCATCTCCTCCATGCTGGGTGTCGAGGTCAGTAGCAACGATGCGCTGCACAGCCTGTCGCTGTCGTTCGCCGAGAAGCGCGCGCTGCTCGTTCTGGACGGCTGCGAGCACCTCCTGGAATCTGTCGCGGCCCTCGCGGAGACCCTGCTCCGGGCGTGCCCGGCGCTTGCGATATTGGCGACCAGCCGCGAACCCTTGCGATCAGAAGGTGAAGGCCTGCACCGGCTGGGGCCGCTGCTTGCTGCGCCGCCGGATGCAGATGTGAAGGCCGAAGAGGTGCGACGCTATCCGGCGGCCGAATTGTTCATCGAGCGCGCGACTGCTGCAGACGCAGCCTTTGCTCTAACCGATAATCACGTAGCAGCGCTCATGGCCATCTGCCGCCGGTTGGATGGCATCCCCTTGGCGATCGAGCTGGCTGCAGCCCGTCTCGCGGCCTTGGGGATTGAACATTTGGCCGCTCGCCTCGATGACCGATTCAGCTTCCTAACGGATGGGCGGCGCACTGCCCTGCCGCGCCACCAGACCCTGCGGGCAACACTCGACTGGAGCTATCAGACACTCTCTGAAAGCGAGATCGTCGTGCTTCGGCGCCTCGCGAACTTCGCGGGCAGCTTCACCCTTGAGGCAGCAGAGGCCGTTGCGACGGGCGAAGAGATCCCGGCCGCAACCGTGACCGCTTGCATCTCGAACCTCGTGGCGAAATCCTTGATTATTTTGGAGCAATTTGACGATGCACTTCGCTATCGCCTGCTGGATACGACGCGCGAGTATGTACGTCAGAAGCTGCGCGACTGTGGCGAATCGAACCTGATTTCTCGACGGCACGCGGAGTTCTACCGTGGTCTGCTCGAGGGCGCACGGAGCGAGTGGTTCCGTCGGTCCACTGCCGAATGGGTTTCGATCTATCGTCGCGAAGTCGACAACATCCGCGCTGGACTCGACTGGGCGTTTTCGGCAGACGGAGATCCGGTGCTCGCGGTCTCTCTTTCATCAGCTGCAGTGACGCTGCTGTATGACCTCGGCCTGCTCGAAACCTGCCACGATATCGCCGAACGGGCACTGGCGGCCATTGCTCGGGCGCCGATCCGCAACCCGCGAGAGGAGATGCAGCTCCAGGCGGCCCTGGGTGCAGCCCTCGTCTACGTGCGGGGACCGGGTGACGCAACGCACGATGCGTGGGCTCGGACGCTCGAGATCGCGGTGGACATAGATGATACCGACTATCAGGCTCGAGCGCTCTGGGGACTCTGGAACGCCGGTATCTATGGTGGGACACCTCACGTCGCAATGGAATTCGCGCAGCGCTATCGAGAGTTGGTCGCCGAGCGCGACGACGCCGCGGCCCTGTTGAGCTATCGCTTGATTGGCATCACGCAGCATTATCTCGGCAAACAAGAAGCGGCTTATGACAATCTAATCTACGTGGTCGAGCGCTACGCTCGCGACCTGCACCGGTGGCCGACATTTGGATTCCGCGTAGACCATGGGATCGTCGGACGCGCCAATCTCGCGCGCGTTCTTTGGCTGAGAGGTCAGTGCAACCAAGCCTGGCACATGATTGAGAGCGCGGTCGCGGATGCACAAGCTTACGGCCATGTCATGACGTTGCAGTACACGCTGACCGAGGGAGCAATACCGCTTGCCCTGCTCGCACGTGACCTGACGGCGACGCAGCGTTATCTTTCACTGCTGCTGGATCCCCGAACGTCACGTCGCTTCTATATCTGGGAAGTATGCGGCCGCTGTTTCGAAGCCGCCTGGCTGATGCACTCGGAGGAGACCGCATCGGCCCTGCCACGCCTGCGCAATGCGCTCGGAAAGCTGCGGGACTGCGGGTTCCTCGCACCACTGACATTTCTCCTCGCAGCATTCGCCGAGGCGCTGATCGACTCCGGTGACCGAGCCGAGGCAGCAACGGTTCTGGAAGAGGGACTGCAGAGGTGCGAGCTGCATGGCGACCGCTGGTTTTGGCCAGAGCTGTTACGCCTCAAAGGCCAACTCCTCAGGAGTGAAGGATCCATCGAGGCAGCCGAGGAGTATCTTCGACAAGCGATTGCCGGCGGACGCCAACAGGGCGCGCTATTCTGGGAACTCCGTGCAGCAACGCAGCTCGCGGATCTGCGCTGTCAATCGGGACGCGCTGCGCAGGCGATCGAGGTGCTGCGTCCAATCTTCCAGCAGTTCACTGATGGTTTCGAGACGCCCGACCTGGAGGCGGCAAGGACGATGCTGGCTCAGGAAGATCGGATATAGCGTCGCGGCAATCCGGTGGATAATCGCGTCATGAGGGTCGGCGACCGCCACGCCAGAACCGTCGAAACCGTGCCCCTGAGGGTTCGCGGGAATCGATCGATCTGACAGCGGCTTTGGGTCAAACTGAGCCGTTCGGCCAGGTCTCGGATAGGTCGGATTCATCTCCGATAGCTGACCTCTCCTGCTGTCGTTCGCTCGGCTGCCAGGTGCCCATGGAGGACTCTTAATAAGCAAGCGGGAAGCGGACACTCGCTGACCGTCACACTCAGCTGCTTTGCACAGGATCCACGGTTACGGCAACGGACAAGCTGTGCTGACCACCCCCAAGGATGACGCCGCGCAGTGGGGTCACGTCCGAGAAGTCTCGGCCATAGGCCACCGCGATATGTTCGTCGCCGACAACGAGGTTGTTGGTCGGATCGCAATCCAGCCAGCCGATTGCATCGCCGCACCACACCGACACCCAGGCGTGGCTCGCATCGGCGCCACGCCAGCCGCCTTCGGTTTGCGGCGGATAGGTGCGCAGATAGCCGGACACATAGCGCGCCGGCAGGCGCAGGCCGCGCAGACCCGAGATCATCACATGAGCGAAATCCTGACACACGCCGGCGCGCATCTCCATCACCTGCGCCACCGTTGTGGTGATGTCGGTGACGCCGGACGTATAGGAAAAGTCATTCCGCATGCGGTTCAACAGATTGCGCAGCGCAGGGACGATGGTGAATCCGGGCACGAATGACTCGGCCACATAGGCCAGCGCTGCCGAATCTTCCTGTGCCAGCGGCGACGGATAGACGAACTCCGCCACCTCGAACGGCGTCGGAAAGCCATCGCCTTGCATGCGGCCGCTGATCTCGTCCCACGCCGGGCCGTCGGGGACGGAGGCCACATTGGCATCCGCGATTTCAATGGTGGCCTGCAGGACGACCGAGAGCGCGTCGTGGCGAAACTCGATCGCGGCGTGATGCACCTCGTTGCCGAAATGGTCCTGAAACGAGCTGAGCGAACTCGGCTGCGGCGTGATTTGCAGATCGTGTGCCACCAGTGTCTGTCGGCCGACGCCAACCGGCGTCAGGCGCAGCTGATGCAGGCCCAGATCGACCGCTGCGCCGTACTGGTAGTGGGTTTCGTGCCGCACTTGATACCGCTTCATGACGCGATCGCCCGCTGCGCATTGCGCGTGCCGAAGACGAAGCTACGCGCCGGGTCAATATGGGTGAAGAATTTCTGCGCGATCTTTTCCGAGAGGGTCATGAGGTCGCCGCGCATGATCCCGGTCAACGTCACCAGCGATTCCGAACTGATGCCGTCCGCCAGCGCCTGCAGCACCGCGGCGACCATTCCGTCGACCATCTGTTTTTCGCCGGCGAGCGGATCCTGCCCGACCAGCGTATCCAGATGCGCCTGCAGCGAGGCGAGCTGATAGATCAGGCCGCGCGGATTGGTTCGGTCCGACACCACTAGGTCCAGCATCGGCAACGAATAGGAATCAGTCAGATAGCGCTTGCGATGCGTGATGATCGAGTCGCACAGCTCGAATACCAGGCGCACGCTAAGCTCGACCCAGGTCGATCTGCTGGCGATCAGGCTACCGACGATATTGCAGATCGAGATCCCCCGCTCGATCCGACGGCCAATCTCGAGAAAACGCCAACCGGCGGTTCTGGTCATGTTCTCCGCCACCAATCCGCCGAAGGTGGCCGCGTTGGTGACGATGCCGTCGAGCCGCGGCAGCAGCTTGTCCGCGTCCCCGGCGTCCGCCGGCCATCGATCTACTGGCGGTCGATCCGTCGATGCGGATGGCTTGCTTCCGACATGCGCGCCCAGATATCCGATGGTGCGCCACATGTCCTTGGACAGACGGTCGCGTTGCGCGAGCCCGAGGCGGCGCAGCGCATTCTGGCAGTCGACGAAGGGGCGATCGGCAACCGCCCCGACAATACCGGCGGGGAACATCTGACTCTCGGCCGGCAGGTTCGCCACGGATTCCGGGATCCAGCCGGAACGGGACAAGGCCGCGACCAGCAGATCGATCTCAGCCAGATCGCGGGGGCCGAGATTGCTGGCGGCCAACCGGCCGAGCGCTGCGCGAAATAGGCGCGCACCGAAATCCAAACGCTCGACATAGCGGCCGAGCCAGAACAGGTCGTCCGCCGCGCGGCTGCCGAGCACGTCGGTCGCCCGCTTGAGCTGGCGCGTGTCCGGCGCGGCGGGGACGGCAATGGATTGCGCTGGCGCCTGAGGTTCGTCCGACATGACCCAGACGTCCTTCACGCTGGCGCGGTATTTCAGCCCGCCCCGGCTGACCTCGCCGCTGCCGGTCGCGCGCGCCACGCCGCCCGGCACGGCGACCCAGGCGCCTTCGTTCCAGATCACGCAGGCGCGCAGCACGACCGGGCGTGGCTCAAGCCCGGTCGTTCCCAAGTTGGGCACCAGGCTGGGGCTGACAGGTTCGATCGCCACATACTGCTCCGGCGCGATCTGCAGGCGGTTCAGCAGGTTCGCCCGCTCAGCCTCGGACAGGTGCGACGGATCGATCGGCGCGGTGTCGGGATCGAAGGTCGGCCGCAGATGGAAGCGGTCAAGCGATTGCAGCACTTGGGCCAGCGGCTCGCGCTGACCGCACCACCAGGTAGTCGCGGCCGGCAGCGTCAGCCCAGTACCGAGGAGACGCTGCGCCAGGTTTGGTAGAAACGGCGCGAAGGCTGGCGTTTCCAACACCGCGGAGCCCGGCACATTCAACACGATGACATTGCCAGCCCGCATCGCGCCGATCATGCCTGCAACCCCAAGTGCGGAATCGGAGCGCAATTCCAGCGGGTCGCAATATTCGCCGTCGAGGCGGCGATAGATCACGTCGACCTGCTCGAGCCCATCCAGCGTCTTCAGATAGACATGGTTCTGGCGAACCGTGAGATCGGAGCCCTGGACCAGGACGATGCCCAGTTCCTGGGCCAGCAATACATGCTCCAGATACGCACTGCTGTGCGGCCCGGGAGTCAGCAGGACGATGCGCGGCTCGCCGGAGATCGCCGCCCCGATCGACCGCAGGCTGCCATGCCAGAGTTCGATGGTGGATTGCAGGCGCCGTACTGGCGCGTTGCGGAATCCTTCCGGGAAGGTGCGCGCCAGGATGCTGCGATGATGCAGCGCATAGCCGACGCCCGCCGGTGCCTGGGTGCGATCGGCCAGGACGCACCATTTGCCGTCGGGCATGCGCACCAGATCGGCGGCGTAGAAATATAGGCGCGGCGCGGCCCCGACTGGCGCGACGTGACGAAGCGGCCGCAGGAACCCGGGATTGTTGAAGATCAGGTATGGCGGCAGGGCGCCCTCGGCGATCAGCGATTGCGGGCCATAGATGTCGGCGAGGATGAGATCGAGAAGCTGCGCGCGTTGAGTTAGGCCGGCGGCGATGATCTTCCATTCCGATTCAGGCAGGATCAGGGGCAACAGATCGATCGACCAATCGGGCGGATTGCCGCCGGTCTGATCCTCGCTGATCAGCAGCCGGTCGACCTCGGCCAGATGAGCGGCGGCGCGGGCCTGCTTCTCCTGGAGGATTTCAGGTGACATGCCCCAGATCGCCGCCATGGTCTGGCGCCAATGGGGCCGCAGGACGCCCTTGCCGGAGACCATCTCATCATACGTCTCGGTCATTCAGATCCTGGCCGACTCGCGGCGACCTCTCCATCCGACGTATACTCTGGATGGCATGCTTAGGGGCGTCAATCGGCGTGGCGCAGGTCCAACGTCACCGGATGCTCGCCCGCCGGGACGACCGGAACCGGCGCGACCGCCGCCCCACTGTGGCCAAAGGAGAAAAAACGCGCACGACGCCGCGTTTCCGCCTCATTGGCGTTGATCGGAAAGCGGTCGAAATTGCGGCCGCCGGGATGGCTGACGTGATAGGTGAACCCGCCAACCGAGCGCTCGTTCCAGCGATCGTAGAGATCGAACACCAGCGGTGCATCGACCGGCAGGGTCGGATGCAGAGCACGCGCCGGCTGCCAGGCGCGATAGCGCACACCAGCCACATATTCGCCGCGATGGCCGGTCGCGCGCAGCGGCACGACGCGGCCGTTGCACAACAGCACGTGGCGCTCACCGGTTGCCCCGTTCAGCTTCACCTGCATGCGCTCGACCGAGGAATCGACCGCGCGCACCGTGCCGCCGCCCGCCGGATCCTCGCCCAGCACATGCCACGGCTCCAAGGCATGCCGCAGCTCCATCTCGATGCCGCGATAGGCGGTCTCGCCGATCTTCGGGAAGCGGAATTCATGATGCGCGGTGAACGCATCCTGTGGAAACGCATAACCGGCTCGCCGCAGATCGTCGAGCACATCGGCGAAATCGTTGGCGCAGAAATACGGCAGCATGAATTCGTCATGCAGCCGCGTGCCATAGCGCGCCAGTCGATGCTCGTAGGGTTCGCGCCAGAACCAGGAAACCAAGGCGCGCAGCAGCAATTGCTGCGCCAGGCTCATCCGCGCATCGGGCGGCATCTCGAATGCGCGCAATTCCAAGAGGCCCAGGCGTCCGCTGCTGCTGTCCGGAGAGAACAGTTTGTCGACGCAGAATTCCGAACGATGGGTGTTGCCGGTTACGTCGACCAGGATGTCGCGGAAGATGCGATCGACGATCCAGGGCGGCGTGACCCCATCGCGTTGCGCCCGGTTCAGCGCCTTGAACGCGACTTCCAGTTCGTAAGTTGAATCATCGCGCGCCTCATCCAGGCGCGGGTGCTGACTGGTCGGCCCGATGAACAGGCCGGAGAACAAATAAGAGAGGGACGGATGGTTGTGCCAATAGCCGACCAGACTTTTCAGCAGATCGGGCCGCCGCAGCAAGGGTGAGTCCGACGGCGTCGTCCCACCTAGCACCAGATGATTGCCGCCGCCCGTGCCGACGTGCCGGCCGTCCAGCATGAACTTCTCCGCCACCAGCCCGACGGCGCGAGCATCCTCGTAGACGCCCTCGGTTATCGCCGCCAGATCGTCCCACGCCGCGGCGGGATGAATGTTGACTTCGATGACACCGGGATCGGGCGTGACAGTGAATTTCTGTAGCCGAGGGTCGAATGGCGGAT
Organism: Dongiaceae bacterium; assembly: GCA_035695765.1. Classification (GTDB taxonomy): domain Bacteria; phylum Pseudomonadota; class Alphaproteobacteria; order Dongiales; family Dongiaceae; genus Dongia_A. The sequence continues at coordinate 2,618 of DASRRI010000102.1, read as the reverse complement.
GATAGCCTTCGATCACCACCTTCTGTCCGCGATCGGCCGCGACGTCCTCGATCACTGCGGCCAGTTCCAGAAAGTCCTCCGCGGTCTCCAGCGGCGGCAAGAACAGGTGCAGCAGCCCATCGCGCACCTCGGCGCAGAGCGCAGTACGCACGACGCTGTCATCCGACTGGCCCGGAGCCGGCGGTCGCAGGTCTTGTTCGCGCCGCTGCTGCCCGATCGGCACGTTCCCTGCCCGCGCGTCGCCGTTGGTGGCGCTGATGGCGCGAAATGCCGCGTGGGTCGGCAATGGGCCGCGCGCCTCCATCGGATCGATGGCCACCGCGTACGGATAATCCTTGGGCTCCACCCAGTCGAGAGAGTCGAGCGGCAGGCGAAAGCCCATTGGCGAATCGCCAGGTATCAGGAACATGCGCTCGGTCCGCAGGTGCCACGGGCCGCTGCGCCAGAATCGCGCTGAGCCCGCCACACCGCGCGTCAGCGGCAAGGCAAAACCGACGACCTCCTTCAAGCCGTCCTCGAAGATGCGTGCCAGGCGCGTCCGCTCCATCGGATCCTTCAGCTCGCTCTTCAGGGGATCGACATTGGTCGGCAGACGTCGTTCGCGCCACAGGTAGTACCAGGCATCCTCATAGCCCGGGATGCAGAAATTGGGATCGATCTGCAGCCGCTGTGCGAGCTGTCGGATGAATTCCCCGGCGGTGTCCGCGCTCAATGTGTCATCGGCATCGTCTTCGGCGCCGAACAGGTCCCGGTTGCGCCAGATTGGTTCACCATCCTGCCGCCAATAGCAGGCGAGCGCCCAACGCGGCAGTTGCTCGCCCGGATACCATTTGCCCTGGCCGTAATGCAGCAGGCAACCATCGGCGAAGCGGTCCGCCAGGCGGCGCAGCAGCTTCCCCGCATACACGCGCTTGGTGGGACCTAGCGCCTGGGTGTTCCATTCGGCGCCGTCGGGATCCTTTGCCGCGACAAAGGTCGGCTCGCCACCCATCGTGAGCCGCACGTCACCGGCGCTCAAATCCGCATCGACCTCTTCACCGAGCTTAAGCAGCGCATTCCAGGTTGTGCCATCGTACGGCTTGGTGATGCGTGGCGCTTCGGCAACCCGCGCCACCGACATGTCGAACTTGAATGTCACCTCGGCCTTGTCGGTGGCGCCGGTGATCGGCGCGGCGCTCTGCGGCTCAGGCGAGCAGGCCAGCGGGATATGCCCTTCGCCGGCCAGCAAGCCCGAGGTCGGATCGAGGCCGACCCACCCTGCCCCAGGCAAATAGACCTCGCACCAGGCATGCAGATCGGTGAAGTCGGCGGTCGGCCCGGCGGGACCGTCGATCGGCTTGGCATCGGCTACAAGCTGGATCAGGTAGCCGGAAACGAAGCGCGCGGCGAAGCCGAGCTGCCGAAGAATCTGCACCAGCAGCCAGCCGGAATCCCGGCACGACCCGCTGCGCTTTTCCAGTGTCTGCTCCGGTGTCTGGACGCCAGGCTCCATGCGGATCAGATAGGAGATGTCCTGCTGCAGCAAGCGATTGATCTCGACCAGGTAATCGATCGTGCGTTCGGCACTGCGCGGGATCCGCCGAAGATAGGCGCTCAATAGGGGGCCCGGCTGGGCCGTCTTGCGGAACGGCGCCAATTCCGAGTCCAGCATCGGGTCATAGGCAAAGGGATAGCGTTCCGCGCTCGGCTCTAAGAAAAAGTCGAAGGGATTGATCACGGCCATGTCGGCGACGACGTCGACCGTCACGGCGAACCGCTCGGTCTTTTCCGGAAAGACCAGCCGCGCCAGAAAATTGCTCTGCGGATCCTGCTGCCAGTTCAGAAAGTGATTGGCCGGCTCGACCTTGAGCGAATAGGCGGTGATCGGCGTGCGGCAATGAGGGGCCGGACGCAGGCGGACAATCTGTGGCCCCAAGGCGATCGCACGGTCATAGCGGTATTCCGTCCGGTGGCGCAGCGCGACCTGAACACTCACGAATAGCTCCCTGTGATCAAAGACTTAAGCCCCTGACCGCGCCGACCGTCCCCAATCTGATGCTGAAATTCGATCCGCCCGCAATTGAATGCATGTTGCACTGCGGAATGCAATAATCTGATTGCCAGCTGGCGTTCGGTGACCTGCGTGCCGGGCTGCCGCAGGCGCTCTTGAGCTATCGTGTCAATGGGCAGGGCAGGACATGTCGCCTAGCCCAGCAGCCGCCAGTCCTGATTTGGCCTTCGCGTTATCGAACGGGACGTTCGGCGCGTGCGCCAATCGATAATCGCCATCACAAATACTTCGCCGCAGACAAAACAAAGTCATGCCGCTTGCTGACGTTTTATCGCTGAGGGTGACCTCTTGTCCGGGCACATCATCCTAATTTGTGGGAGAACGTCACCATTTTTCTGGAGCCCCTGCTTTACCGGCGTGACACGTTGCGTGGATGTCGGATCTTGAATTCTTAGCGGACGGAAGTCCGGCGGAACGCCACTTCCGAGAAGTGCCAAAGGACTTGTATGAGGTGATTGGTGTCAAGGCTCTGTTATGGGCCCATCTCCTTGTTCGACCGGCCTGCGGCCTCTCCTCGTCCCGACCTGCTTTCGTTAGGCTGCTGCGCGCAACGGCCGTCAAGGGTGGC
>DASRRI010000101.1:0-29302 GCA_035695765.1 Dongiaceae bacterium | reverse complement strand
CTCTTCGTCCAGGCTGCCTGGGTCGTGCTGATCAAACCGAAGAGCTGGGAACGGCACCGGCTCAGGTCCTGGATCGAGGCGGCCCGGAAGCGCCTCCATCACAACGTGCTGGCGATCGCCCTGGCCAACAAACTGGCTCGCATCGCCTGGAGCGTCCTGGCCCACGGTCGCGGGTTCCAAGCGACATTCGCCATCCCCGACAGCGCACTCTGGACACGCTGCCCCTCTTCCTGCCGAGGTCTGCGAGAGTGTGAAACGAGATGGAGGTTCGGTCTTCCCGGCGCCCGAGAACCCTGGTGACCCAAATGGCCCCATGAGGTCTGTCCGCCAATGAGCTCTCAGGCGCGCTGATATCCATGATGGCCCGAAGCAGACGCTTCAATCAGAGGCCGGATACATTGATGCAAGACCGCCACCGCCAGATCGCTGAACCCCCTTGCCACGCACGACCGGACCATACATTGGGTCAGACTGAGTCAGCCAAGCAGGTCTATGGTAGGTCGGGTTCATTTCCGATGGCTGACATCTCCGATGCGCAAGAACAGGCTGCCCTCGACGAAATGTCGGCCTACCGCCAGGAAATGCCGCGCCGGGAAGCCGGTAGATCCGCCGAATCGCGCGTTACTTCCGCAGAGTAAAGCCCGCTTTGCTCAATGCCGCTGCCAACGCATTGTCGGTAACCTTGACCGCGCCGGCCTTTGGCGCCGCCGCTGGTGGAGATGCGCGACATCTCCAAGTCGTTCGGCGCGGTGCGCGCGCTGAGCCAAGCCAAGCGCCTTAGAATCGTGCGAAAGCGGGTCACAATTGCGGATGTGGCACGACGGGCCGGCGTGTCGACCGGCACCGTGTCGCACGTGCTGAACGGCACGGCCTCGGTGCGCCCCGACAAGCGCGATCGGGTCGAAGCGGCAATCCGTGAGCTGAGTTTTCGTCCGAACGCGCTGGCGCGCTCGCTGATAGCGCGTTCGCGGCCGACCGACCCGAAGCTGACCGATGCGGCGTCACCGCGCCTGATTACGGTCGGCTATACAAGCGTCGACCCGTCGGGCGCGTGAAGGTCATGGTTTATACGCTGACCGGCGCGCTCGCCGCGCTCGGCGGCATCGTCATCAGCGCGCGGCTGGCCAACGGCTCTCCCAATGCCGGCATGGGCCTGGAGCTCGACGTCATCGCGGCGGTTGTCCTCGGAGGTACCAGCCTGTTCGGCGGGTCGGCCACCATTGCCGGGACGGTGGTCGGCGCGCTCTTCATCAACTCGCCCACTACACCTACAATCCGACGGTCGTGACGACTTACAATCTCGATCAGCATCGTTCAAGTCCGTGCCGGGCGGGTCCAGCTGGTCCGCCCGGCTCTTGTCCCATGGCGGTCGAGCTGGTGACTGCCATCGGCGATGACGCCGACAGCGACTGGGCACTGGCCGAGCTGTCGCTGAAGCATGTCGACACCATCGCGATCCGCCGCCAGCCCGGTCAACGACTGAGCCGCTGTATCGTGCTGGTCGAGCCCAATGGGTCCCGCACCATCATCAATGAACCGCTTGAGTTGCAGGAATCGGATCTCGCGCGCTATCTGGGCCAGAGCGTTCCTGGCGCGCGCCGCTGCCTGCACATCGAAGGCTTCCAGATTCCGAGAATGCTGGACTCGATGCTGGCGATCGGCCGCTCTGGCTGGCTCATCAGCCTGCAAACGACCGGGTTGCCGCGGGCCTGGCGGACCGGAGCGCAGCTCGCGCAATTGATTGCCCAGTTCGACCTCGTGTTCCTGAACCGCGACGTCGCACGGGAAGCCACAGACTGCCGAGGCGGCGCCAAGCAGCTGATCGAGGCGACGCTGGCGCTGATTGCCGGTGCCGCTCCTAAGGGAATTGTCATCCTCACCTTGGGCGAGGTTGGCGCACTGCTGATCCAGTCAGGCGCCGCGCCGCTCGCCGTGCCGGCACCGCAAGTCGATATCGTCGACACGACCGGCGCCGGCGATGCCTTTGCGGGTGCATTCCTTGCGGTATGGCTGAGCACGGGGGACGCCATGCTGGCCGCGCGCTATGGCACCGCGGCCGGCAGCCTGATCGTCTCGGTCGAAGGCGCTCAGGGTGCGACCCCGAGCGCGGCGAGCCTGGAATCGCTGATGGCAGAACGCGTCTCGCCTGCAGCGGCGGCAGTTGTATCGTGACCCCTTCACCATTCGTCATCGTCATCGGCAATTGCACGGTGGATCTCTCGTTCGCTGTCCCGCGCTTCCCCAGGCCGGGTGAGACCGTGCTGGCGAACGAGCGACACCAAGATCTCGGCGGTAAGGGCGCCAATCAGGCGATCGCTGCTTATCGCTTCGGCGTCGAGACCCTGTTGGCCGCGCCCATCGGCCAGGACGCGGAAGGGGACTGGGCCTGTGGACGGCTGGCCGCGGAAGGGTTGTCTCCGGCCGGCATCCAGCGCACGGATACAGCTACTGATCAGTCCATCATCTATGTGACACCGGACGGCGAGAACTCGATCGTCAGCAGCCATCAGGCCGCGGCTCAGGCGACGCCCAATTGGGCAGAGGCGACAATTGGCGCGGCACCCGCGGGAGCGCATTTGCTGATGCAGGGCAACCTGTCGCTGGCGACAACCTGCGCCGCCCTCGCGGCGGCCCGCACGCGCGGCCTGCCAACCATGATCAACCCGGCGCCGATCCAGTACCCCTATGACCGGGTCTTTCCGTTGACGGATATCGCTGTGCTTAACGAGATCGAGGCCGTCGAGCTCGGTCTCCGAAGCGACCCGATCGCCGCGGGCCAGGCAATTCATGATGGCGGGGTTCGCACAGTAATCGTCACGCTGGGCGCCGGAGGCGCGGTTCTGCTCGGAGGCGACGCACCTAATCGTTTCCCGGCGCCACGCGTGGCCGCAGTCGATACCGTCGGGGCTGGCGATGTATTCTGCGGTGCGCTGGTAGCTTGCCTTGCCCGCAATATCGCGCTCGCGACGGCGCTGGAGATCGCCATCGAGGCCGCTTCGCTGGCCGTTACCCGACGAGGCACCCAGGCCTCGTTCCCGACTGCTGCCGAGGCTGCCTCGATCCTTCACCGCTACGGGGTTCCATGATGATTCGGCCGCCCCTTTCCGACGAAATCCTCACCCAGACCCGCGATATCTGGGACGCAATGCAGTCGCATCGTTTCGTGCGCGACATCGAGGATGACCAACTGGACCCGGCGGTGTTCCGCCGATATCTCGCCTATGAGAACGCCTTCGTCGAGACCGCGATCCTCATCTTCGGCTACTCGCTGGTGAAGGCGCCTGGGCTTGAGGAACAGCGCTGGCTGATCGGCGTCCTCAGGGCGCTCTCCGAACAGCAGATTCCCTATTTCCGTCGCGCATTTGACAATCTGGATATGCCGGAAAGGGAATGGCGCGATATCGCCCTGCCACCCACTGTCGCCGCATTCCGCGATGGGATGCTGGCGATGGCCGCGCATGGCCCGTATCTCGATGGCATCACCGCGATGTTCGCGGCGGACTGGATGTATTGGACCTGGTGCAAGCGGGCAGCTGGCCGAACCATCAGCGATCCGGTTTTGCGTCGCTGGGTCGATTTGCACGCGGCAGAAGAGTTCGCCGATCAAGCATGGTGGCTGCGGCAGCAGATCGATCTCTTCGGCGCAGAGCTCGGTCCGCGGTCGCGCTCGCGGCTCACCGGAATTTTTCGGCGCGCGATTGAGCTTGAGATCGACTTCCATACGGCGCCTTACGAATAGGCACCGGTATAACGCCAGGTTTGCCGCCGCCTACCGACTGGTCGGCATCTTTGCCAGCGGGTCGGGCAGCGTGGATTCGATAGTTTTCCACCAGCCAAACAGCACCTTCGTCGCTCACCGCCTCGTTGAATGATCAACGCCCGGCCAGCTTCTTCGGCATGAGGAAGCCGCTTTAATGAGACCAAGATTATGCGGATCTGTAGGGTTTCTATGTCCGAACTGGGTCCAAGGCGGCAGTCCGACAAACCTGCCGCCACTTCAGCTGACAGACCTACAGCAGAAGTGATGGCAGCTCCCGTCAGCCAGACCCTGCCCTTTCCCCGAAGCCCGAGCAGCGAACCCGCTCTGCGACAGAACTCGCCGAATGATGCTTTAGTGCGTCTAAAGCTTCGTCTTCTCAATCCTGAGCGTCGCCAGCAATTCTTCGCCTTGATTGCCTCCATCACCCTTAAGGTCGAATTGGAGGATCGCTTTCAATGCGGCGACATGTGCGGTGATATGGCGTTGTAGACGTCGGTCGTTAGGCAGATCGTCGTTGTTGATCAGACTGCAAAGAGACCCGCCAACTGTGGTTATCAGCTCGTAATTGAATGTTCCGCCCAAGCCTCTTAGGTCGTGCGCCAGCCTGTAGAGCTGCCTGCGCCACATGGCATTCCAATAGTCTGGATGCACCATTAGGCCGTCGATTGCCCTTAACGTTCCCTTGAAATTGTCATGGAACGCACCGAGAAGGTCGAAGGTCACCTTCGTTGCTGCCGATTCCATTCTGCGGAATTCAGCCGGCTTGATCTCGCGAAGGCGATTTTCCAGCCGCTTCAGCATTTCTGCGCGTGATTTGCGGTCGGTTCGGTACGTTTGCGGCGATCGTTCGATGGATCTCCGAGAGGAACGTCTTTAGCGCGCCGGCACGGCCCCACATAGGTTGTGCTGTCGATGAATGGGCGGTCGTCCAGGATGGCCCGGGCAATACCGTCATAGAGAGTCCGGAAAGACAGAGGTTTCGCCAAGATCCAGTTGGCGCCCTCATCGCGTGCCTGCTCCACGTGCTCGAGGTCCACGTGCGCGGACGCGACGAGGATGAACATGTCCTTTGCAATGCCGACATCCCCATGGCGGATGTCATGGATAATTTCCAGGCCGCTTCGTCCGGGCATGTCGATATCGACGATCACGAGATCAGCCTTCGACTGCCTGATTGCCGTATCGGCCGCCAAAGGATCTGAGCAGTTTGTGACTTGCGCGACCCGCATGACACGCAGCAGCCGCCTGATCAAGATCGTCGCGAATTCGTTGTCATCGATGAGGATGATACGAAGCTCGCTGAGATCGAGCAGCGGGATATCGGATCCGTGGATGCGACGCCTCAAAGTTGGCGCGGAGCGCACTGATCCCCTGACTGCGTGCGAAATGGCACTTTTCATCGGCCCTGGCCCAAGCGTCCCCCGTTGGCAGATTGCTGAAATTCTGAGCGGGCTCGAGTTAAACACTACTTAATAGGGTGGATCGACTTCCAAGTTATTGAAATCACAAGTTGCTTCCAAACAACCCGAGTTCCGCGCTTTGCCGCATCCTCGATTTCGAGGGCCAGGACGACTCATCGGTTGCGTCCGCTTTCCCCCGACGACCGACCGAGCCACCGCGCGCGTCAGCTGACAGTCGCAGACCGCAAAACATGGCGGCTCCCGTCAGCGAGGCCTTCAGCAACAGACCTCCTCGGCTGATGTCCATAGGTCGCAGAAGTGCACAGGTATAGACCGTACATTCAGATACGGGATGGTCCGTTTCGCCGCTGACAGCTGACGTCTCGTACTCATGGTTCGTCCAGGAGGTACCAGAGGTAGCCCCCCTTGCGTTCGTTGCAAACTGAAAGACGGCACATGTGCACTCGACTGAAACAATCCATTCGGGACAGCAGCCCTGCTCAAATACTTGAGCAGGGCTGGACAAACGTTGCCGACGAACGCTGCCTATTTAAGGCTGGCCTTGATCTTGCCGACCTCGTCGGCACTCATCTCGCCGACTGTGGTCACTTGGCCGTCCTTGATCCGCCATAGGCGGAACGGACCGGTGATGTCACCATACTGGTCGAAGGAGATCGGGCCGATCACGCCTTCATAGCGGACCTTCTTGCCGTCCTTGATCAGGGCCAGAGCCTTGGCGAACTCCTCCTTGCCGGCATGGACCGGCTCGCCATCGGCGGCCACCACCTCTGGGATGGCGGCCTTGATCGCTGCCGCATCACCCTTGCCGGCCTTGGCGACGGCGAGCGCCACAATCGCGCCGGCATCATAGGAACGGTCAGCCGCCGGCGCGTCCGGCTTGATGCCGCCGGAGAAGGACTCGTAGTTGGCGTTGAAGTATTCGGTCGACACCGTCGGGCTGGTGCCGGACGAGGTGCCGAACGCGTCGTTGAGATATTGAGCGCCGACATTGCTGATGAAGTCGGTTGAGTTCATACCGTCATTCAGCAGGAACTTCTGTGGCCCGCCGCCCGAGATCCAGGCGCGCGCGATGGTGGCGCCGTCCACTGGATAGGAGATCAGGTACAAGGCCTCTGGATCACCCTTCGTGGCCGCGCTGGCCTCGGAGGAATAGCTCGCCTGCTTCTCATTGTACGGCGTGACCGAGGTGATGGTGCCGCCAAGCTTCTCGTAGGCTGCCTTGAACTCCTTCATCATGTTCACGCCGAAATCGTTGTTGACGTGGATGATGGCGAGCTTCTTCAGCCCCTGGTCCAGCGCGTATTTCGCCGCGGCCGTGCCCTGCAGCGCATCCGAGGTGATGGTGCGGAAGAAGACACCGTTAGTCTTCCCCTCGCGCCCCAGCGCCGTCAGCGTCGGCGAGGAGGAGGCCGGTGAGACCTGCACCACGCCGGCCGGCGCGGTCACCGACGTCAGGATCGGAATCGAGATCGAGGAGATGATGCCGCCGATGATGACCGGCACCTTCTTGATATTGACAAGCTGCGTTGCCTGGTCGACTGCGACATTGCCTTGGCTCTGACTGTCGCGGGTGTCGGTCACCAGCTTGCAGCCATTGACGCCACCGGCGTCGTTGAAGTCACGGAACGCCATTTCGACCGACTTTGCGCCGGCTTGGCCGTATTCGCCGGCCGGCCCCGTCAGCTCCATCACCACGCCGATGGTGATGTCACAGTCCGCCGCCAGCGCCGGCGCGATCGGCGTCGCGAGCGCCGCCAGCAATGTACTCAGCAAGAGTATCTTCTTCATGTCCCAGTCCTTCCCTGTCGTGGCCAGATTGCTGGCCGTTGCCCTTGTAACTCCGTTACGCCGCTCCCTTGTTGAGATTGTATTTCATGATGCTGCCGTGGCGGCCCTTTGTGTCGCGCTCGAGCGCGAACACATCGCCCTCGAGCTCTTTACCTTCGACGAGGACTCCATCGATCTCCGCACGATCGTCCTTCGTGAGCGATAGATCGGAGATCGCGAGATTGGCTGGCAGATGCGCCCGGTTGCGCGCGCCCACGATGACCGCCGCAACGGCTGGCCATTCCAAGACCGCCACGCTGGCCACAGTCGCGATATCGGTTCGATGGCGCCGAGCAATGGCGTACAAGGTGCGCAGCAGCGTCTGGAACAGGTCCCAGCCACCGAACTCCTCGATGATCAGCCGGTATTTGGTAAGCGAGCGGTTTTCCATTGCGCCCTTTGGTTCCGGCGCACCAAGCCACTTCTCGCTCAGGAACCCCCCCGCGACCGTACCGTAGCAGAACAGCGCCACACCCCGCTGGATCGCCGCCTGCACCATGCTCTTTGCGGGCCGGCGGTCGAGCAGCGAGTATTGCACCTGCATGGAGGCGAGCGGCGCGCCGCTGTCGATCATCTCCGTCATGCGACGCGTGTCGAAGTTGGTGCCGCCGATCTTGTCGATCTTGCCGGCGCGCCGCAGCTGCTCCAGCCAATGTGCCGTCTCCAGCCAGCGCGGCACCCCATAGTTCCACCAATGGAACTGCACTAGGTCGAGCCGTTCCATCCCCAGCCGCCGCAGCGAGGTATCGATCACCGTCTCGACATAGGACTTGCTGATGTGCGGCAGTACCTCGAGATCGGGCACGAACTTGGTATGCACCTTGATGCGGTTCAGCGCCGCCTGACCGCGCAGATCGCGGTAGCGCGCGCGGAACTGGCCGATCAGTTCCTCGACGCCGGTATAGATGTCTGCGCAGTCGAAGGTGGTGATGCCGGCGTCGGCGAAGGCGATCATGTCGCCAGCGGGATCGTCGCTGATGGAGGCGCTGTGGCTGCCGGACAGCTGCCACCCGCCGCGGATCACGCGTGAGATCTCATAGCCCGGCGAGAGTTGAAGGCGATGCACGGCGCTCATGCTTTCGGCAATGGCACGGCTGTCGTCACCGCGTGGCTGAACTTGCGCAGGCCGAGGCGCTGGATCCGGAACCGCGTCGAACAATTGGGATCTGGACACGCCACTTCCGCGTCGCTGGTCATCCAGTCGTTCGGGTGCGTTGGCCGCTGCTTGGCCGGCAACAACGGCAACAGCGCCGCAAGCGAATAGATCGAGAACCCCTGCCCCGGCGGCAGATACAACATCTCACCGCGCAGCTCGAAATAATCGCCCGGCTTGGCGCCGCAATGGATCGCGCCGCCTTCTGGCGCCGTCACCTCGACCCGCAGGTCGTACAGCTCGAAGGAGTCGTCCCGCTTGTCAGCCATCGTTCGCCGCCTTCTTCTCGGCGTCTTCCGCATCCAACCGCTGGCGGACCAAGTTGAATGACCTACTGATGTCGTCCGTCAGCGCCTTGATTGCGCCCGCTTCATCGCCGCGCTCCATCGCCTCGATCAGCGCCCAGTGATGATGCGCACCGGGCAGATCGTGCTGCTCCTCGTGCAGGATCGCCGCCGCCTGTACATAAGGCCCGGACTGCAGCCACAAGCTTTCAATGATCGGGATGAGCACTGCGGAGCGTGCGGCGCGATAGATATAATAATGGAACGCGTGATTGAGCTCCGAGGTAATGCGCGCGCGGTCGCTGTCCTGCGAGCGGAAGGCGGCTTCACATTGCCCCGCCAGCTGGCGCAAGTGCGCGAAGTCGGTGGCAGTTAGGTTCGGCAGAGCGAGGGCGACGATCTGCCCCTCGATCAGGGTGCGCGCCCGCGCGAGGTCTTCTAGCCGCTCGCGCGTGATGACCGGCACGCGCACCGAGCGGTTGGGCAGCGCTTCCAGCGCTTGTTCGGAGACCAGCCGCGCCAGCGCCTCGCGCACCGGCATGGTGCTGGTCTGCAGCTTTTCCGCCAGTTCCTGGATGCGCAGCGTATCGCCGGTCGCGAATGCGCCATGGATCAAGGAGCGCCGCAGTTCGGCATAGACCCGATCGTGTAAAGTCTCGCGGGGGATTGGAGACAGCGCGCGCCGCCGGCCCATTCCGACTACCTTGGGCGCCTCATGCTCCTGCTCTTGCAAAATCCGGTCTTCGGAGTTGGTCATGGCAACTAAATTTCCTGGACGCCGTAGAAACAGGGAATTTTCTTACTTGCAATCCGCGCAGCTGTAAAGTTGTATCAGATATCTTTGATCAAAGTTTCGCCTCTATGCAGCCAGTCTCCCGCTCCGCAACCGGCCAGCCTGAGCCTTCGATGGTGGAGGCGCGTGGCGTCACTATACGTTTCGGCGGCCTCACTGCCGTGGACGGCATGTCGATCGCGCTCGGACGCGGCGAGCTGCTAGGGCTGATCGGGCCGAATGGTGCCGGCAAGACCACGCTGTTCAATCTCCTGGCCGGCAGCCTGAAGCCGCCCGCCGGCGCGATCCGGATCGCGGAGCACGACGTCTCGCACGAGGGACCGGAGCGGCGCATCGCACGCGGCCTGGGGCGTACGTTTCAAATCCCGCGCCCCTTCGCCGAGATGACGGTGCTGGAGAACGTGCTGACCGGCGGCCAACATCAGGCCGGCGAGCAGATCTGGTCGAACTTCCTGCGCCCCGGCCGCGTGGCAGCGCAAGAGAAACAGGCAGTCGAGAAGGCGCGCGCCCTGCTCGACTTCGTCACGCTCTCCACGCTCGAGGGCGAACCGGCACGCGTGCTTTCGGGTGGCCAACGCAAGCTGCTCGAGCTCGCCCGCGTGCTGATGGCGGATCCGGACATCCTGCTGCTGGACGAGCCGGCGGCGGGAGTCAATCCCACCTTGCTCGAGTTCATCATCGCGCGCGTGATGGATCTCAATGCCAGCGGCAAGTCCATTCTTCTGATCGAGCACAACATGGACATGGTCGCCCGCCTGTGCAGCCGCGTGGTCGTGATGGCGGCCGGTCGGCAACTGACCGAGGGCACACCTGCGGAGGTCGCGCGCAATCCGGCCGTGATCGAGGCCTATCTGGGAGATGCGGCGTGAGCGCTCTTTCGACGCGCGCGCTGATCGCCGGCTATGAGCCCGACCTGCCGATCGTGCGCGGCATCGATTTCTCGGTCGACACCGGCGAGCTGGTCGTCATCCTGGGCCCAAACGGCGCGGGCAAGTCGACCTTGGTGAAGGCGATCGCCGGGCTGGTGCCCGTTCATTCCGGCTCCGTCCGTCTCGGCGACCGAGATATCACATACGTCTCCGCGCATGAGAAGGTGCATCAGGGCCTCGCCTTCGTGCCGCAGACCGAGAACATCTTCACCACGCTGACCATCCACGAGAACCTCCTGGTGTCGGCCAATATCCTGCCCAAGGATGCGCGGAGCCGGCGCATCGCCGAACTCCATGGCATGTTCCCCGACCTCGCTGCACGGCCGTCGCTCAAGGCCGGCCAGTTGTCCGGCGGGCAGCGCCAGATGCTGGCAGTGGCGCGGGCACTCGTCATTGCACCATCGGTGCTGATTCTGGACGAACCATCGGCCGGCCTGTCGCCGAAAGTTGCCGCGGAGGTGTTCCGCACCCTTAAGAGCATCAACGACAGCGGCGTGACCATCGTGCTGGTCGAGCAGAATGTGAAGGCGGCGCTCGCCATCGCGCACCGTGGTGTTGTCCTGGTCGATGGCAAGCTGCGGCACGAAGGAGCGGCAGCGACGCTTGCGAGCGATCCCATCGTCGCGGAGCTCTATCTTGGTGCACATGCTGCTCCGGCGGTGCGCGCATGATCGCCCAGGCTTTGATGGATGGTTTGATCGCCGGCGTGATGATCGGCCTCGGCGCCATCGGCATCACGCTCACCTACTCCATCCTGCGCTTCGCCAATTTCGCCCATGGCGAGCTGATCACCTGGGGTGCCTATATCGCCTTCGCGCTCAGCGGCTTGCTTGGATTCGTCTCCGGCACGCTCACTCTGCCTATCGGCCCGTTCTCCTTCGGCTGGTCGTTGCCGCTGGCGGCGATTCTCGCTGTCGCACTAACCGGCGCGCTGGCGCTGCTCACCGACGTGCTGCTGTTCGGCCGGCTGCGTGCCAAGGGCGGCACGATCATCATTATGGTTATGGCAAGCTTTGGCGCCGCCCTCACCTTGCGCAGCCTGCTCGAGTTTCTGTTCTCGACTAAGCCCGCCTACTACAGCAAGGCGCTGCAGATTGCACTGCCGCTGGGCGGCGGAATGCGGGCGACACCCGACCAGCTACTCATGCTCGGCCTATCGGCCGTCCTGGTGGTTGCCATCCACCTGCTGCTGACACGCACCGCAATCGGGCGATCGATGCGGGCAGTGAGCGAGAACCAGCAGCTGGCCGGTATTGTCGGTATCGACGTGCGCAAGGTGATCCGCATCGCCTGGCTGCTTGGCGCAGGTCTCGCGTGCATTGCCGGCATCATGGCGGGGCTCATCGTGCAGATCCGCCCGCACATGGGACACGATCTGCTCCTGCCATTGTTCGCCGCCGCGATCCTGGGCGGCATCGGCAGCGTGCCGGGCGCGATGCTGGCCGGCCTTATCGTCGGGCTCAGCGAAGCGATCGCCGTCCAGCTCATTGGCGCGGAATGGCGCGCCGCCGTCGCCTTTGTCATTCTGGTCGCGGTCCTGCTCACCCGTCCGCAGGGCCTGTTCGGGAGGACGGCATGAGTGCGGAGCTGATCGGCTACGGCGCCTTCTTCCTCACCATCGCGCTGACCTATGCCATCATGTGCCTCGGCCTCAACGTGCAATGGGGTCAGACGGGGCTGTTCAATGTCGGCGTTGCTGGCTTCGTCGCGATCGGCGCCTATGTCTCCGCCATCCTGACGACGCCGGCCGCAGACAACCATCTGGGCGGCTACAGTCTGCCGATCGTGATCGGCTGGCTGGGGGGCGCACTGGCGGCAGCGCTGATCTCGTTCCTGATCGGCGCCCTCACCATCCGCTTGCGTGCCGACTATCTCGCCATCGCTACCTTCGGCGTTGCCGTCGTGGTGCAGCTCTGCGCGCTCAACCTCGAGCCCATTACCGGTGGTCCGTTCGGCATCGGATTCATTCCGCGCCCCTTTGCCAGCTTCGTTGCCAGCCCGCTCGCCTTCAGCCTGCTCAATCTTGCCGTGTTGATCGCGGTCGTTCTCGCTGTTTATCTGGCGCTGGAGCGGCTGGTGCGCAGCCCCTGGGGCCGCGTGCTGCGCGCCATCCGCGAAGACGAGACCGCGGCGCTGGCGCTCGGCAAGAATGCGGTGCGGTTCAGGCTACAGGCCTTTGCCATTGGCGGCGGCATCATGGGCCTCGCCGGCGCGGTCCACGCGCATTTCATCGGGTTCGTCGCGCCGGACAATTACGTGCCCATCCTGACCTTCCAAGTCTGGGCCATGTTGATTGTCGGCGGATCGGGCAACAATCGCGGTGCGATCCTGGGTGCGGTGTTGGTATGGGGTGTGTGGACCGCCTCGGCCGCCGCCATCTCGATCCTGTTTCCGCCGGAGCAGCAGGCGCGAGCCGCGGCACTGCAGATCGTGATGATCGGCCTCGCGCTCTGCGCCGTGCTGCTGCTGCGCCCGCGCGGACTCCTTGGCGAGGTGCGTGTGGTCTCCCGCCACCTGGATGTTTCCGCCCGCAAGATTCCAACCCAAGAGATCGCCACCCATGCCCGCAAGCCCTGACCGCACCCGTCTTTGCGATGGACTCGAGATCAGCCGCCTGGTTTGTGGTCTGTGGCAGGTCGCGGACATCGAGAAGAACGGCCAGACGCTCGATCCCGCGCGCGCCGCTGATGCGTTGGAGGGCTATGCCAAGGCAGGCTTCGACACCTTCGACATGGCGGATCATTACGGCAGCGCGGAACTGATCACCGGCCGGCTGCTGCAGCGTAGCGGGAACGAGGCCAGGCGCCCGATCGCCTTCACCAAATGGTGTCCCGAGCCGGGGCCGATGACACCCGATGTCGTCCGCGCGGGCGTCCGCGAACGGCTGGCGCGGCTCTGCGTCAGCAAGGTCGATTTGCTGCAGTTCCATTGGTGGACCTTTGAGCATCCAGGCTGGCTCGATGCGCTGCACGAGATGGCAGCGCTGCAGAAGGAAGGGCTGATCGGCGCGATCGGCGTGACCAACTTCGACGCTGCTCATCTGGCCCTTGCGCTGGCTGACGGCGTACCGATTGTCAGCAACCAGGTGTCGTTCTCACTGCTGGATCGCCGCGCGGCAGGCGCGCTCTCAGAGCTGTGCCGACAGAAAGGTGTGAAGCTGCTCGCCTACGGCACATTATGTGGCGGCTTCCTGGCAGAGAAATGGCTCGGCCAGCCGGAGCCGACCGCGATTCCCGATTGGAGCCGGTCCAAATACAAGCGTTTCATCGATGCCGCCGGGCGATGGCCGGCATTCCAGGGCGTGCTCGCTGCGGCCGATAAAGTCGGGAGGAAGCACAAGGTCTCAATCGCCAACGTCGCCACTCGCTGGGTGCTCGATCACGCGGCGGTCGCCGCCTGCATCATCGGGGCGCGGCTGGGCGAAAGCGAGCATCGTACCGATAATCTCAAGGTGTTCAACTTCGCTCTAGACGCCGAGGACAAGGCTCTGCTGGAGGAAAGCTTTGCTGCCACCAAGCCCATTCCCGGCGATTGCGGCGACGAATATCGCAGGCCGCCTTATCTCACCGCCTCCGGCGATCTCAGTCATCATCTGACCGCGATCCCTCCGGTCTTCACGGCTACGCCGGTACCGGAGCGGCCAAGCCGCCAGCGCGTCTCATCCGGCAGCGTTTGGGAGCCGATCGCTGGCTATAGTCGCGCCGTGCGGGCGAAGAACGTGATCCACGTCTCCGGAACGACCGCGACCCATGGCGCAAATCGCTGCGTCGCCCCGGGCGATGCGGGCGCGCAGACCACCTATATCCTGGACAAGATCGCAGCCGCCATCGCCGCGCTCGGGGGCACGATGCAGGATGTGGTGCGCACGCGCATCTATCTGCGCGATGGCTCGAATTGGGAAGCTGTATCACGTGCACATGGCCGATTCTTTGGAGAGATCATGCCAGCCAACACCATGATCGAAGCCGGCAAACTCATTGGCGATTACGAGGTCGAGATCGAGGCCGAAGCCATTGTCGAATAGGGCCTGGTCGCGCAGCTTGCAGCGCTGCGCCTGCAGATCCGGATTTGGCCAGCACCCTCACGAATTTTATGAGTGTGGGTGAATATAAGAAACAATCCCAGTCTTGACTGATAACAGCCCGCCAAAGGTCATCACGGGAACTTGGGTGCGCACGTTCTACCACCCAAGCGCAATTCTCGGCATCCGATACGCGAACTACTCTGTCATCGCTGATCGAACAGCCCTTGCAGAATGGCGGGAACGGTGGTCCAAGGTTCGCAAGGCGGCGACGGAGTGGCAGCTTTGGGTCAAGTTGAGACGATCCAGGCGCGTCTGCCATAGGTCGGGTTTACCTCCAGCAGCTGACCTCTCTTGCGGGCGCGAATTCGGCTGCGAGGTGCTACTTTCAGACTCATTGCCAGTGCTCGGTTGCTCGACCAGGACTGACACACTAATCCGAGTGCGGCGCAAGCACGGGGGCCTCCGATTTGGCGCCGCGCCGGCGACGGGTCAGCCGCGCTTCCAACGAGAAGCGGCCCGCGCCGTTGGCCGCGACGACAAGGAACGCGCCAGCCAGAGCGAGATCCTTCTCGAAGTGAGTAACTTGGCTCCGATCGTTGAGTTTGGTGTGGAACACGACGGCCGCGACAACACAGAAGACCGCGAGGCCGATGGCCGCACTGCGCGTGTACCATCCGATTATCATCAAGATGCCGGCGCCCAGTTCGAACGCGACAGTGGCTGGTAGCAACTGCGGTGGCATGCCGAACGCCATCATGTAGCTCGCGGCTGCGCCGTACGCTCCAAGTTTGCTGCAGGCTTCCACGACAAATAGCAGCCCTAGCGAAACCCGGCCGGCGAGTTCGCCGCCGCTCCATCGATCTTGGCTATTCATTGTATCGCTCCTTAACAGTCACTGCCCCAGTCCAGTCGGAGATTCTCCGCTATCAGCGCCCTCTCGTTAGAGAGCTCATGACGCAAGTCCAGTAGTGCTTCTTCACTAGTCAGCGCAGGCCAATCCCGCGCGTACGAGATACTTGCCCAGATGGTGACAACAACCACCAGCAGGAGCCAAGCCGAGTAGACATCGCGCATGACTGCAGCCTTACCCCCCGGCGTATTGATTGATCTTGGCTTCCAGCTCTTGGAACTCCTCGCAATCACCACAGGCCTCGCGCAGCACACCTAGCCGCTCTTTGGCTTTCTCTGGTTCCTTCAGCTCAAGATAGAGTTCTCCCAAATACTCATTAACTCCTAGATGCCGAGGATTTAAGCTCAGCGCCCTGTTGTAGTAGTCCAAGGCTTCAACCGGACTGCCAGTCTTCCGCAGCGAGAATCCCATGAGGTTCAATATGTCGGGATTATTGGGGGATTCTTGATCGAGCTGACGAAGCGCCGGCAATGCCTCGTCAAACTTCTGCGCGTCCACCAACGCCCGCGCCGCATCAAGATCGACGCCTGGTGTAACTGTTTCCTCGGTATCTGCAGACCAGCCTGCCGCTGGAGTTATGAAAGCGCAAATGAGTGCTAGAACCGCCAAGCGCAGAACGCGTGTAAACATGGTGGGACCTTTCATAAGGGTAGAGTTTCAAGCAGTCGCATGTTCTTGAATTTCGAGACGCAATCCGTTGGCCTCGATCTCACGCCAGCCAATGCCGTGGTCTTTGGCTGCAGCGTCCCAAGGCAGCGGCGCCTTCTTGGGCCGTGAGCCAGGAGCGGGCAGCGGGTAGAGTGCGGAACGCGCCGAGAGATGGACGACATTGCCGGTCAGGTAGCGGTTCTGCTGATGTATGTGGCCATAGAACACGGTCGCGGATTGGAAGCGGTTCAGCATCGCCACGGCCATGGAGCCATCTTCCGTGAACCAGTCCCAATCCCGTTTCAGATCAAAGATTGGCCGATGCGTAAACAGAACGACCGGCTGTTCTGCAGGCAGGCCGCTGAGGTCTTTCTCAAGCCAATCGAGCTGCTCTTCGCCAATTCGCCCGTTGGGGTCGGAGACGTTGTCAAGCGTGATGAAGTGAACGCCTTTGTGATCGAAGCTTTGATGTGTGACGCCGAAGACTTCCTTGAACGCCGCTCCTTGATCCGCCGCCGCATCATGCTCGCCCGGCAGAAAATAGATCTTCTGCACCTTGAGGCCGCCAATCATGGCGTTGACCTCATTCATGCGGCGGTGGCGCTCCGCTGCATCTTCGGTCTTGTGTGTGAGATCACCCGTGAAAACGATGAAGTCTGGTGGTGTCGCCACGCTGTTGACCGCATCAATTGTTTGCAACAGCGTGTGCCGCGGATCGGGATTCACCTTAGGATCTTCGAATCCCCAATGGGTGTCGCTGATCTGGACAAAGTAGAAATCTTCCTCCGCCCGTGCGGGCAGCGCCAGTCGGGAAGCAAACACGACGCCGCCAATCGCCGCCAGTTTCAGAGCATCTCGCCGGCTCAATATGGTCTGCATGGACGCGTCTCCAGTTTGTGACAGGAACACTCATCAGACCTGAGACTCCGGCGTTCTATTCCCGAAACCGACGTCGGGAATAAAAAAGCGGGTGCGCAGGTATAGGAAGTGGCGCATCGTTGCGCGGGTCGGTCCTGCTTGAGGGCTTGGAGGGTAGCTTTGTCGGATTCGGACCGGCGCGCACGATTTCAGCAATTGGCCATGCCTTTGCTCGACGATGCGCTCAACCTAGCATGCTGGCTGTCCGGCAACCGGGCTGACGCCGAGGACATAGTTCAGGAGGCAATGTTGCGCGCGTACAAGTATCTCGATCGATACACAGGTGGCAGCTTCCGTCCCTGGTTACTCGCGATCGTGCGCAACACGGCACTCACATTGCTGGGGCAGAACCGCTCCACCAGGGCTTTATTCCTCGCCGGGGATTCTGCGGAACAGCAGGCCGAGAGTACTGCCTCCGATCAACCATCGCCGGAAGAGGCACTCACGCAGCGCAGGTTGTCGGACCAGGTCAACCAGGCCGTGGCCAATCTTCCACCAGAGTTCAGAGAAGTCATTATTCTGCGCGAGATGCACGATCTTTCCTACAAGGAGATCTCGGGCGTGCTCGAGATCCCCATCGGCACCGTGATGTCCCGCCTTTCGCGCGCGCGCAAGCTGCTAATGGACGCATTGCCGGATTACGCAACATGACGGAACGGATCGCCATCGACTGCGCGTTACGGGAGGCATATTTGGACGGCGAGCTCAGCGCCGTTGAGAGTGCCGCATTCGATCGGCACGTGGCCGCTTGCGCAGTGTGCAAACGAGAACTCGAGCGCGATCTCCGGCTGCGGAGCGACTTGCGCGGTGGGCTCCGCCGCTATAAGGCCGATGATGCTTTGCGGAACCGTATTCTTGCGCACCTTCCCGCTGAGCCACCGAAGCTACGGCGACGTGAGTGGTCAAATCGTCGCGAATGGCTGTCCATGGCTGTAGCCGCCTGCTTTGGCGCAGTTCTGGCGGGCAGCGCATCTTTCTATACACTGCGCCAGCCCAATGAGGACCTCTGGGCCGAGGCAATTCTGAAGACTCATCTGCGCGCTACTCTGTCTGGGCATGTACTGGACGTAGCTTCCTCGGATCGGCACACAGTCAAGCCCTGGTTCTCCGGCAAGACCTCAGTTGCGCCGGTCGTAGTAGATCTCGCAAGTGCAGGTTATCCGCTTCTTGGCGGACGGCTGGATATTCCTGAAACGGAGCCGCTGCCGGTTCTCGTCTATAGAGCCGGCCCGCACCTTGTCAGCGTGACTGTTCGTCCAGCTTCTGGCGACAGAGGCGTCACTGTTGCGAATAGGGACGGATTCTCGATCGCCGAATGGCGCGAGCACGGCTTCGCGTTCTCGGTAGTCTCTGACGCAGACGCCAATGAATTGGGTGCGTTTCAAGCAGCGTTCTCGCATGCCTTAAGAACGTTGCCGTAAGCGAGCCAAGTTTGCCGGTGCCCATGCTTCAGCCAAGTCGGCAAGACAGGCCACTGGGCCTAAGTAAACCACCGTACATGCGATTGACAACCCTGTCGCGGTGAGGGGAGTCGATCCATCAAAGGGTCGCGCATTGAATAAGTCCTGACTTGCGAGAAGAGAGAAACTCGTGCGAGGCCGGCGCTGGGCGTATTCTTTATGCTCGCTGAGTACTCTCTGGCGCCTCGGGCCGACAGCATTCGTATTCGATTTGCTCATACACGCCAGGCCGCCCTCCGGGAGTGAGGTCCAGGATGGTCCACATCGGCTCGACCGTACCGACATGCCGAGGATCCTGCCCCGGCTCGGTTGGCAAGAACAGCAGCTCGGAGGCCCAGCTCAGCCTGATCACTCCGTCGGCGCCCTTGTGGAACACCGTGAGGATCGGCACCTGCTGTCCCTCCTCATCCTCGCCATGATAGTCGCGTTTGAAGCTGTTGTTGGCGGCTGAAAGCACCTTCAAATTGCGCCAGCCGCGATGCGCTGCGAAGGCCGCAACTCGCGCGATCGGTGCCTTGGCCACGGCGGCTATGTTTGCTCCCAGCCCCTCAACGTGTGGCACCGCTCCCTCCCAGTTGTCGAGCAAAGCAGTGCAAGAGGGGCACGGCCCCTCCTCAACCGGAAGCGCTGCCATCGGCCCACTGCTCGGTCCGCGCCGCTTGTCGCTGCGGTGCCGCGGGAACATGTAATGGTAGAGGATCAAAGTATCGGTACCAGGCCGAAACAATTCGGACAACCGCACCTTCGCCGACGCCTCTTGGGAGTCAATATGGTCAAATTCGTAATCCTCGGGAACGGCTCCACCCGGCGGGAGTGCTCGAATCTCCGCGGCCACTGCTTCCATTTCGCGCCTGAGTGCTACCTCGCGCTCTAGTAGCTTGTTCCGAGCAGCGCGATACTCCGGGCTCTCATTTGGAAAAGTCACGCTCATGGACGCCTCCTTCGAAGCGAATGAGCTGAAGTATATCATGACTCCAGTGGACCTGAGTCCATCATCCCCTAGAAACGTTCGCTTCGGAGCCGCTCAGCCGGCCCGCTTAGATCAGCTAAGAGCGCGAAATCACCTGCCGCGCCATGTGTCGAATGGAAGGTTTGGTTTATTGGGAAGTGTCGGCCGTCTCGGTTCCGGCGAACGTCGGCTTTCGAGGTGCCACATAGCATCGGGAGTGACCGCTTGGGGTCAATCCGTGCCATTGCCGCTATTTGGCGCGATGGTCGCGGCGACCTCGCAGGCTCAGTCAGTTCGACCTTCGCTCTTACGTCGACTTCGAGGCCTCCGGCTCGCCCGGTTTGAACGTGCAGAGACAAACGTAGGCGACATGTACGGGTGTCAGTCCTTGTGGATTGGGTCGATCCACTTGACGGTCTCGGGCCGTTCGACGGACTCAATGTCGAGATTGACGACCACGGCCTCGCCGTCGCTGCGGACGAGCACGCATTCCAGCATTTCCTCGCGCGAGGCGTTGATCTCCTGGTGTGGCACATAGGGCGGCACGTAGATGAAGTCACCGGAGCCCGCCTCGGCGACGAACTCGAGGTGTTCGCCCCACCGCATGCGCGCCTTGCCGCGCACCACGTAGATGACGCTTTCCAAAGGGCCATGATGGTGTGCGCCGGTCTTGGCATTGGGATGAATGTGAACAGTGCCGGCCCACAACTTCTGGGCACCGACCCGGGCGTAGGTGATAGCGGCGCGCCGGTCCATGCCCGGCGTCTGCGCGGTGTTCGCGTCGAGCGAGCCGCCGGGGATCACGCACACGCCGTCATGCTTCCACCTGGCGTCCTGCGCCGTCGTCTGATCATTCGCCATGTCACGGTCTCCGTGGAATATGTCCGCGAAGTCTGCGGCGAGGCGTTCCGATAGTCCACTGGAAAGCGTCAATGCTGGAGCACCTTCTCGAGGGTGATCGGCAGGTCGCGGATGCGCTTGCCGGTGGCGTGATAGACCGCGTTGGCGATCGCCGGCGCCACGCCGACGATCGACAGCTCTCCCACGCCTTTGCCGCCGAGTGCCGAGGCGTGGTGGTCCGGGATTCCGACCGAGATCACCTGGATGTCGGGGATGTCGGCGTTGGTGGCGATGAGATAGTCGCCCAGGTTGTTGTTGACGACGCGCCCGTTGCGCCGGTCGACGACGCCTTCCTCCAGCAGGGCCTGGCCGATGCCCATGATGATCCCGCCTTTCCACTGGCTCTCGGCGAGCTTGGGGTTGTAGAGCCGGCCCGAATCCAGCGCGGATACGACGCGTGATACCCGTACTGTGCCGAAATCCTCGTCCACCTTGACCTCGATGAAATGCGCGCACCAGCTGTGCATGGAATAGTCGCCATCGGTCGGCGCACGCATGGTGGTGATGGTGGTGAAGTTCCGAAACCGGTCGTCCGGATTCGTGGCGTTCTCCGCGAAGGTATCGCGCAAGGCTTCGATCTGGTCGCGCCCGATCCGCCGCAGCAGGTCGGCGATCGAGATGCCGGGGCCGCTGTCGCGCGGCGCCGCGATCCGGCCATTCGCAATGACCAGCGTGTTCGCCTGCAGCGCCTGGAACGGCGAGTTTGGATCGTTGAGCGCCAGGCCGATCAGCTCCTCGCGCGCGGCGTGCGCCGCCTTGTGCACCGCCGCGGTCATCAGGTTCGCGAGCTGCGATCCGCCGGCAACAGGCGCGCTCGGCAGCCGCGAATCGCCCAGTTTGACTGTGACGTGGTCGACCGGCACGTCCAGCGCTCCCGCCGCGGTCTGCGCCAGGATGGTGTAGGTGCCCTGGCCCATGTCGATGCCGGCGCTCGCGACTTCGACGGTGCCGTCGGCGAGGATGCGCACCAGCGCCTG
Source organism: Dongiaceae bacterium (assembly GCA_035695765.1). Classification (GTDB taxonomy): domain Bacteria; phylum Pseudomonadota; class Alphaproteobacteria; order Dongiales; family Dongiaceae; genus Dongia_A. Next base: position 8,349 of record DASRRI010000101.1, on the reverse strand, counting down.
CCCGGCGGTACGGCGCACCGGATAGGTGCCGGCTGCGACGCCCCAGCCGATCAGCTGCCGGCCGTCGCGCATCGAGCGCGGCTTCGGACTGCGCTTCGACCAGCCGAACGCCTCTGCGCCGGCCGCGTATGCTTCGCGCAACTGGCGGGTCGACCAGGGCTTGTTGGCGTGCTGATCCTTCTCGGTGTAGTTCAGCAGCCGGATCTGCAACGGATCCATGTCGACTTCGTAGGCAAGCTCGTCGATTGCGCACTCGATGGCGAAGGCACTCGGGTTCTCGCCCGGGGCGCGCAGGGCACCCGGCGTCACGGTGTTCACCGGCACGATGCTGTGGCGCGAGCTGAAGTTCGGCGTCGCGTACATGATGCCGGTGACCGTGCCGCAGCGTTCTGCCCACACGTCCTTAATCGAGGTTTCGTTGGCACTGCGGTGAACGATGGAGAGGAGCTTACCCTCGCGCGTGGCGCCGAGCGCGATGGTCTGGCGGGTCTCGGCGCGGCCGCCGAAAGCGGTGAAGGTCTGCGGCCTGGTCACCGCGAGCTTGACCGCGCGGCCCAGCATCTTCGCGGCGATGGCTGCGATGGCGCCGTGCGGATAGGCAAAGCCCTTCGAGCCGAAGCCGCCCCCGACATAGGGCGAGATAATGCGGACGTTGTCGAACGGAATCTCGAACCACTCGGCGTAGGTGCGCGCCATGAAGTCGATCCACTGGCTCGGCTCCCAGAGGGTAAGCGTATCACTTTCCCACTGCGCGATCAGCCCATGCGGCTCGATCGGCACGTTATATTCGCGCGGCGTGCGGTATTCGTGCTCGATCCTGACCGGTGCGGCGGCGAGCGCACCGGCGGCATCGCCCCAGTCCGCGCTCAACGCGTCGACGACGGTGCCTTCGCCGGCTCCGTCGAGCGAGGGAATCGCCGGCGCCTCGTCATAGGTGATGTTGAGCAGCGCGGCGGCTTCCGTCGCCTGCTCGAACGTCTCTGCGACCACGGCGGCGACGTGCTGCCCGTAGAAGGTGATGTCGCCCGTCAGCGGGCGATAGGGACCTTCGCTCGGCTTCACGCCGAGCCAGTTCGTCGCCGTCTTCAGCGGCAAGGCATTATCCGGCGTGATGATCAGCAGCACGCCCGGCGCGGCTGCAGCCGCTGCACTGTCGATCGCGCGCACGCGGCCTGCCGCAATCGTGGTCTGGACCAGGACAGCATGCGCGAGATTGGCCGGGCGATGCTCCAGCGCGTAGGGCGCCGCACCCTTGATCTTGACGATGCCTTCGACGCGCGACAGGCGAGTACCGAGCGTGCCGCCGGCGCCGGTGCCGTCGGAGGCGTCGCCGCGCTTGGCTCTGGTTTCAATCACGGTCATGCGAGTCCTCCGACGGCCAGGATGGCGCGGGCGACGACACGCGGCGCCAGATCGATCTTGTAGCGGTGGCCGCCATGATCCACGGCGCCTTCGACTGCGGTGGGGGCCGCACGCTCGACGGATTCCGCAGTCAAGGCTTTGCCCTTCAGCGCCTGTTCCACTGCGCGTGCACGCCATGGTTTGGTGGCGACACCGCCCAGGGCGACGCGGATGTCTGCGATCGTGCGTCCATCCGGTGCGAGCTCCAGGCCGACCGCGGCACTGGCCGCGGCGAACTCGTAGGACTGGCGGTCGCGCACCTTGAGATAGGTCGAGCGGCGCGCCGCTGGTGAGGCAGGGACGTGGATGGCGGTAATCACCTCGCCCGGCTCCATCGCGTGCTCCCGATCGGGCGTGGTGCCGGGCAGCAGGAAGAAGTCGTCGATGGCGACCCGGCGGGTGCCGAGATCAATCTCGGCATCGAACGCGACCAGCGCGACTGCGAGATCGCCGGGATAGGTCGCGATGCAGGATGGGCTGGTGCCGAGCACGGCGTGGTTGCGCGTGACACCGCCGATCGCGGCACAGCCGCTGCCGGGCCTGCGCTTGTTGCAGGCGGGGAACGCGGCGGGATCGCGGAAATAGGGGCAGCGCGTGCGCTGCATCAGGTTGCCGCCGATGGTCGCCATGTTGCGCAGCTGGGCAGAGGCTGCCTGCCACAGAGCTTCCGATATGGCCGGGAAGTGCCGGCGGATGCCTGGATCGTCAGCCACCCAGCTCATCCGCGCGAGCGCGCCGATCGACACGCCTTGCTCGTCGAGCGCGATGGTATCGAGCCCGGCGAGATGCGTGATGTCCACCATGGTCTCGGGCGCGGCGATGTCGCACTTGGCGAGATCGATGAGGGTAGTGCCGCCGGCGAGCAGCATGGTCGCTGGACGTGCCGCCGCTTGCTGTGCTTCCGCAAGCGAGGCCGCGCGCAGATAGGCAAAGTTCTTCATCGCAGATCCTCCGCAGCCTGGCGGACCGCCACGACGATGTTGGGATAGGCGCCGCACCGGCACAGATTGCCTGACATGTATTCGCGGATCTCGGCATCCGAACCGGCATGGCCTTCGCGGATGCAAGCGACGGCGGACATGATCTGGCCGGGCGTGCAGTAACCGCACTGGAACGCATCGTGCTCCAGGAACGCGGCCTGCACCGGATGAAGGTCGCCGCCGTTGCTGGATAGTCCTTCGATGGTGGTGACCGGCCGGCCCTGGACCTGCGCCGCCAGCGTCAGGCAGGCGAGCACCCGGGCGCCGTCGACATGCACGGTGCAGGCGCCGCACTGGCCCTGGTCGCAGCCTTTCTTCGTGCCGGTCAGGCCGAGATGCTCGCGCAACGCATCCAGCAAGGTGACGCGCGGCTCGAGCCGCAGCGTATGGACCCGCTGGTTGACTTCGAGCTGCATGCTGATGGTGGGATCGCTCATGGAAACTCCGCTTCTGGCTGTGCGCAGGCGGCCGCGGGCGCGGCGCAACAACGGCCGCAACGGGTCGCCCTCGGGTCCCGAGACCTGGTCGAATCTGAAACCGTGAGATCGGCACCTTGTACCGCCCGCCGCAGCGGACGCGCACAAAGCCATGGCCTCTCGGTTCTCTGTCAGGTAACTGTTCGGAGGCGATCCGGATACAAGCGGAGGCGCCTCCGCTTGTTATACTAGGGACTGCCCGGCGGCGGTTCAAGCCCTCATCTATCCGTCGGTCGAAATGAAGGAGATTCTGTTTGGCTGTTCAGTCGCCAGCCCCGTCGCGATCGCGCAAGCCGGCTTCCAGCAGAAAGTCCTTGCGCGCCGACGCACAGCGCAACCGGGACAAGCTGATCGAGGTGGCGGCCGCGGCCTTTGCCGAGCATGGCGTCGAAGCCTCGCTAGAGGAGATCGCGCGCGGCGCTGGCGTGGGGATCGGGACGCTGTATCGCCATTTCCCGACCCGCGAGCATCTGGTGGAAGTGGTATACCGGCGCGAGGTGGAGCTGCTGTGCGCGGCCGCCGACGAGCTGGCGCAGCGCGAGCGGCCTGACATCGCGCTGGAGCAATGGATGCAACGCTTCGTCGGCTACATCGCGACCAAGCGTGGCATGGCGAACAGCCTGCAGCTGCTTTATGCCACCAACTCCCAGCTATTCGCCAAGACCTCGGGCATGGTGCCGCAGGCGCTGCATCGTCTGGTCGAAGCCGCCGCCGCCGCCGGCTTGATCCGCAGGGACATCGAGAGCGGCGATGTGCTGCAGGCGCTCTCGGGCATTTACAGCGCACCCAATTCGCCGGACTGGCGCGATCGCTCCCGCCGGCTGGTGCGGCTGCTGATGGATGGCTTGCGTTCCGGGGCATCGAAAAAGCCTAGGAAGGCGAATTAGGTCACTCCCAGTCACGTCCCGGACACTCGCGCGAGCGCCACAACACAAGTCGGACGACACGAGCGCTGACGAGGGTCACTCTCGCGGCCTTGCAACCACCGAAACCAACTAATCCGCCGAAGGCAACAAGCGCGCCCGGTCGGATTCCCAAACGACATGGTGGCCTGGGTCGGTCCCCATCTCTCCGAGAGCCGCTATCGTCGACCATCGTCCGAAATGTCGGCTTTTTTGGGTCGGACTCGGTTCCGGTCGACCTCTGACAGCTGACTCACACAGCCTGGTGCCGGTTCATCCGGAAAGTTCCAAAAGCAGCCGTCGAGTCCTGCGCTCTTCCAGGGCAGTCAATGCGGCCACTAGATCGTGATGACGGCGTCATCCAGGCGTGTATTCGCGGGTGGCCTCGGGATCGTCCATGGAGAAGGGGAGTGCCGCCAGTTCCTCCCAGAGGCTATCTGGTATAGGCCACTCCGCCCACGCCAGGGTCTGACGCACTCTTTCGCGCCGGCTGACCCCGCAGATTGTCGACGTGAGGCGCTCGTCGCGGATAGAGAACTGAAGTGCTGCAGCGCCAGGAGGAACGCTGTGCTTTACACAAATCGCTTCTACGCTACGAACCGGGTCAAGCATCTGCGCGGACGCTTCCTGATAGACGTAGCGCGGGAATGAGTCCGAGCCCTTGGCCAGCACGCCGCCAGCGTAGGGTGCGGCATTGAGCACGGCAATCTCCTTCCCTACCGCGAAATCGATCATCGGCGTCGCATTGCGGTTGACCAGCGTGAATCGGTTGTGGGTGATCAGAGCGTCAAAATCCCAGTCTCGCAGGATCGGCATCATCACGCCCACATCGCCGGCGGCGAGACCGACCGCTTCGGCAAGGCCTTCTTCCTTCATTCTGAATAACTCGGACAGCGCTCCGCCGGGTCCAGTGATCTCGGCGAGCGATGCAGCGTGTTCTGGATCGTGCAGATTCAGCAGAGAGACCCGGTCAAGGCCGAGCGCTTGCAGACTCTGCTCGACCGATCGACGGGCCTGTGAAGCATCAAATCGGTTGGTTTGTGGATCGCGATCCAGCTTCGTCGATATAACGAAGCCTTCCGGTAAGCCGCCGCGCTCCCGAATGACTTGACCGATCAGATCTTCGCTTCGCCCAAAACCATAGATGCGCGAGGTATCCAGGAAATTGATCGCGCTATCGAAAATCGCCCGTACGGTTTCACGGGCGCGCTCTGCATTCACCTCATAGCCATAAGTATCGGGCATGCTCGATAGCGACGTAGTCCCGAAACATAGCCGAGACACCTTGAGCTTCGTCTGTCTTAGTCGGACCTTGTCCATTTGCTCTGGCGTCATGACCCTGCATATTCCTTGTGACAACCGCTGTCTGATTACGCCACTCTCGGCGGTCCTTGTCCATGCCTGACCCAGTCTGGCGCCGCCAATGATCGCGTGCAGCCGCATCGTCGGCGCCGCGAGCCCAGGAGCTGGAACTTCAGCGCAAGGCGTCCAGCCGCGGAGTACTGGTATACTAGTGGACAGCTGCTTCCGCAGCTTTCTCAAGCCTAAGCCCAATCAATAGATGGCCGGAACGCACATCTCCGGCGGTACGGGACCGCGTATATAGTCGGCGTGCCGAATCCGGCGAGGTAAGACGACCGGTGAACGTTTAACTTCCTCGTACGGGATTTGGCTCAGGAGGTGGTGGATACAGTTCAGGCGGGCCCTTTTCTTGTCGTCGGCGTCGACGATCCACCCTTCCGGAATGTGAGTTCGCTCGAGCATCGCTTCTTTTGCCTTGGTGTATTCCTCCCATCGGCTCCTCGACTCAAGATCCATGGGGCTCAGTTTCCACTGTTTGATGGGATCATGGATGCGCATCTGGAACCGTAAGTGTTGCACCTCGTCAGTAATCGAGAGCCAGTACTTGATCAGCACGATTCCAGAGCGAACGAGCATTCGCTCCCAGTCCGGAACGGTGCAAAAGAACTCCTCAATCTCTTCGGCCGTGCAAAATCCCATCACGCGCTCAACGCCAACGCGGTTGTACCAGCTCCGATCGAAGAGAACGATCTCGCCAGCGGCGGGCAGATGGGCCACATAGCGTTGAAAGTACCATTGCGTGCGTTCGCGCTCAGTGGGCGCTGGTAGTGCCACAACGCGACAGACGCGTGGATTGAGCCGCTGGGTGATCCGCTTGATGACTCCACCCTTTCCGGCAGCATCACGTCCTTCGAAAACGACGACGATCTTGAGCTTCTGGTCGACTACCCAGTCTTGCAGCTTCACCAGTTCCCGCTGCAGCCGGAATAATTCCTTGAAATAGAAATGCCGGTCGAGATCCTCGGGCTCGGCCTTTTCGGCCAAGCCATCCAGCAGCATTTCCAGTCGCTGATCGTCAATCTCCATCTCCAGTTCTTCGTCAAAGCTGTCGGCGATCTCAGCATCGATTAGACGGGCGAGATCACTCGGTTTTTTGTTCTGTTTCATAGCTTTCTCCCGAGCGCAAATCTCATTCTGGCAAGCAAGAATCTGAGCGCCCTCCTTGTTAATTCATCAGCCAGTGTCAATCTTGTCGTGGCGGCGTACATCTTTAACATATTGGAAGCGCAATCATTCCTATGACCGAGGCGGCCACCGATTTGGTTAGGCTGGGCGTGGTATAGCTCCACGCGTGGGCACAGCGGGTTGTCGCTGCCTACGAGCACGGACTGGCCGCTGGTTGGATCGCCGGCGTTTCGGCATCCTCATGAGCTTTCATCGACATTCGGAGTTGTCCGAAATCGCCGGCACGCAGCATGCGTCTGATATGGTCCGGTATTTCGTCGCGTGGACCGCTGCGGAACAGGGATCATTGTAGGGTCCGCTGTCTACCCGATGTGGTCGCCTCCTCTGCTGCTTGGCGCCCGATCAAAACCACTCGTGGTCTTGTTTAGTGCACGTCGCAGCTTGGGGCTGGAATATCGTTGCGGAGCACCCACGTACTGTGAGTACGAAACGGATCAAGTGCATACGATAATGAGCGACCCAAACCCATCCAACCTTCGTAAGCGACAGCTAGGAGCCGATGGGTCAATGCGCGCCCGTGCGGCAGACGAGGTGGATATCGCCAGCTGCGCGACGATTGCCTATTCATCGGAGAATCCGGCGCATCCGGTCGAGCACCTGCTGGACGGACGCTCAGGTCCCGGAGCGACTCGTTGGATAAGTGCGCGCCCCGACGTGATTGAGCAAATCGTGGTGGAGTTTGATCAACCCCAGACTATATCGCGGCTCGTGTACGAGGTCGAAGAGGCAATACGCGAACGCACCCAGGAGGTGCGCGTGGAAGTCTCCGGGGATGAAGGCCGAACATACCGCCAAATCTTGGTTCAGGAGTACACTTTCAGTCCTCGGGGAGCCACCTACCAGCACGAAGAACAGCGGCTGAACCTCCATCAGGTTAGCCACCTCCGCCTTACGATTGTTCCCAACAAGAACGGTTCCGGCACGGCAACGCTCACTTCGCTCCGTCTCTTCGCTTAAGCGGCTCCCGATGGATGGGATCAAATCGCCTCCCGCCCGGTTCATCATCTCAAAGGATTCACCAGCGTGCTGCAGATCGATGGCTGTGCCGGTTATAGCGCAACGCGGCTAAAGCTATTCGAGCTCGATCTCGCCATCCATGATCAGATGCAGGCTGGTCTGACCCAGGATAAAAGTGATCTTGGCCGGCAGCTTCTCCTTGCCGGTCAGGTTGCCTTTCGAGAGCGCTTCCCGCACCGTGTTCTCGATCTCGCGCTGCGCGGTGATTCCGACTTTCTTGAGGAACTTCCGCACGCTCATGTTGAAAACGTCTTCGTTCATGGCCCCTCCTTTCGGATCCGATCCGCTCAAGATCACGAGTGGTGACCGGCGCAAGTCACGTCTTCGATCGCAGTTCAAAGCGGCATCACGCCAGGTCCCCCGAGGCAGCCTCCGGCCAAGGCCATGGTAATCAGCGTGAACGGAATGCCGGCCCGAGCATCGGTGAGAAGGATCTCGGCATCGATGACGGCGATGAGTGGTAGCCGCCGATCTCTGCGCAAAGTGCCATAACAACGAGGGTCGTCGATCCGCAGTTTCGGAATCAGCGGGAGGACCATCCCAGGTGCAAAGTTTCGAAGATGTCGGATTTGGCGCTTGTAGCAGACGGACGCCAGACGTGGCGCCATTTCCGAGACGTGCCAGAAGCGGCCGATCCGTGAGTCGGTGATGACATAAAGAGTGGTCGCCGGTCGGCATAGCCGCAGGATAGAGCCGCTCCAGAAGCTCTCGACACAATCGGCAGAAGGTCGCGAGCAGCGGGCGCTGTGGAGGTTCCGCCCGCCGCTCGCTCGGGGCACTTGCCCCTTTGGGTTACTTCAACTGCGTTACTTGGAAACGCAGGTATCCGCGGTCTGCGGCGTGCAGACGTCGAGGCCGGTGTAGGTGGGATCCTTCGGAGCCGCCTTGCCGTCCTTGATGTCGCGCAGCGAGAACATCGTCTTGTAGCCCATCTCGAACGGACGCTGCCCGACCTGTCCCAGGGAATATCCCTCCTTCATCTGATCGATCTGGGGCGGCAGCGTGTCGGCCACGACCAGGGCAAGT
>DASRRI010000100.1:0-31228 GCA_035695765.1 Dongiaceae bacterium | reverse complement strand
AATATCGAGCGCCTTATCGGAAAGGTCTGGTCGATCGGCGAAGAGAGAAGCTTCGGCTTTCTCTAGTACATCTCGAATGGTCATGACGTACTTTCCTTCGAGCTTGTCATGCTCGGTCTCGTCTTGTCCGCCGATGACGATCAGACTCTCCATATAACATGTTAGAGCATCGTTGTAGTGCTGGAGAGACCGCTCTTGATCTTCAAACCATGATTGGCGGCCTCTAAAGTTAAGAATGTGTCCCTTCTTCGCCAAAAATTCGGAACGATCGCGCGGGTTATATTGCTTTCCAGAAGCAACTAAGTCACAGACTTCCAGTGCAGTTAGCATATTGAAATGCGAGTTCCGCTCCATCCAATACCACTGCCGCATGGCTTCAATATCTCGTAACCGCCCTTGCGCTCCGCGTCGAAAATGTGCGCGAGCCAAATCATATTTTGGTGGGTCTTGTTTTGCGAAAACCAAGCCAGCTATCATATTGAATTGAGGGTGCTGAGACACCTTTGCCGGTAGTGACGGAGCTAGAATGATCTCCGCTGCTGAATCGAGATCACCGCGTCTCATCAGCCTTTCAAGTTCGAATATTCCCTTGCTGACCAGCGGATCCTCGGCAAGATGAGAGGAAATGTAGTACTTCACTCCATATCGAACTTTTTCGTAGTACTCCAGCTGCGGACCGACCAGCTTTAGAAAGTCGAGGGTTGCTTGGCCAACACTATACTCGGTTGCTTCATTGTCCTGGTGCGCAACAAGGAACATTTCAATTGTCTGCGCGATGCAATCCTTTATGTGATCTTCGCTGTATTGAAGTGCCGCCTGTAACTCTTCAAATTTGACCTTTCGCCCGAAAACACTGAGTGCGACCAAGAGATATCTTGCGCGATTGTCTTTTGGCAGGGCATTCCACTCGCGTTCGAAAAGATATCGACGCGCTTCATCGCCTTCCTTTCCTTCGAACAACCGTAGACTTCGATCATAATTGTCACATTTCCTTCGAAGCCCCACTATGACTTCTACCGCCAGCGGCCGGCACTCCGATTTATGAGCAATAGTTCCAATTTCTGACTCGATGGGGTCGGGCACCTTGAACTGTCGACAACACACAGATAGCAATTCCGGCAATTCGACGTTTCGAGTTAGCTTTGGAACTTCAATGGCCGACTGCAGCGAATGCGTTGGTGCATTGCGCAGCGTATATAAAATTTTTCCTCCGGACTTCGCCCGACTTATCAATCTAAAAAGCGCGTCCATTCCGGGATCGATACCAGCGGTGGTCAGAGTATCGATGTCATCAATGACAAGAAGCACTTGTAATGTGTCAAATAACGCTTGCAATTCGAAGAGAATCTCTTGATCTCCCTTTTTTGCTATCTCTTGCTCCGACATCCAACCGGAAAGTGACAGGACTCGCTCGAACAGTTCGCGCGACGTAGCAAAATCATAGTCCGCAAGTGACCTTCTCTCCCCAGATAGAGGGTCTAGTGCTTGTTTCTTCGCCGACAAGAAGATTACGTGATCAATCGGCCGGCCTATTGACGTTGGGATCGTGCCGCAACTTCGAGCGATTACTCTTGAGAACTCGTAGGCGATTGTGCTTTTTCCGGATCCTCCGCGGCCCCACAAGAATTTCCTAGGCTCGTCCTCTACAAATAACCAAAGTAAGAGGTGATCCAAGACGTCAAATCGACCAACAAACTCTCTCAGAGTTGCCGGATTTCCAGGAATCGAAGAGTCAATATTTCCCTCCCCTTCGTCGAACTCCAGTCCGTAGCCTTCTCTACTAGAATAGAGCAAAGGCACGTCGACGCTCTTGGCGGCAATGCACTCGTGCTGCTTGCGTAACCAGATTATGTCCGAGGCATAGCTGCCGAATTTGGTTTTGGAGCGAACAGGTGGGACGCTCATGGGTCGCTTTGGTACCAACAAAACATCAATGCAAAAGGCTCGGCCTTGCGCACACTGAAAATCATACTTTCGATGAGTAACCTCAACTAGGCATGTGAGATTTAACCGAAGAGACTGATTCAACCGCTCCACATTGACATTTATCTTATTGTGGCCTCCTTCCCGCGTTTTGTCGTGGACTCCAAATACTATTATTCCCCCGAAAGTATTGAAAAAAGCACATACCAATCTCACAATTCCACCGAAGTAATCATCTGACATGGACGATGGAAAGGAATCTTTATAGTCCCAGTGAACAGACTCCTGTAAGTCAAAGGTGCCTTTTTCGCGATTGAACCAATCCTCAAACGCGGGTTCGAATGATGTAGGAAGCTGATTATTTCGAAGCCAATCGACCACCGCGTGACGAGGATTTCCCATCGATGCCCCCCGGAGTTAGCCTCCGCCCCCAAAACAAGCCGCAACGCAGAGACTCTATGTTTAGGTATGCGAATATCAAAGCACTAAGATGATCCTTTCAACCGGTACAATGCCTCCAACGCCTCCTTCGGCGTCAATTCGTCGGGATTGATCTTCGCCAATGCGCGCTCAAGCGCGTTGGATTCGGAGACGCCACTTCCCTTCGATGCAGTCGCCACCACCGCCGAGAACAGCGGCAGATCGTCCGCCAACCGCGCCAACGCCCCTGCCTGCTCGCCCTGCTCAAGCGTCCCCAGCACTTCCTGCGCGCGCGTGATGACGGCCGCCGGCAGGCCGGCGAGCTCGGCGACGTGGATGCCGTAGCTGCGGTCGGCCGCCCCGGGGGCGATTTCGTGGAGGAACTTCACTTGCCCCTGCCATTCCATCACTTTCATGGTGTGGGGCTTCATTTCGGGCAGGCGCGCGGCCAAGCTCGTCAGCTCGTGATAGTGCGTTGCGAACAGGGCGCGGCACTTGTTCACCTCGTGCAGGTGCTCGAGCGTCGCCCACGCGATCGAGAGGCCGTCGAAGGTCGCGGTGCCGCGGCCGATCTCGTCGAGGATCACCAATGAACGCTCGGTCGCCTGGTTGAGGATGGCGGCGGTCTCCACCATCTCGACCATGAAGGTGCTGCGGCCGCGCGCGAGGTCGTCGGCGGCGCCGACCCTGCTGAACAGTTTGTCGATGACGCCGATCTCCGTGCGCTCGGCCGGCACGAAGCTGCCCATCTGCGCGAGAATGACGATGAGCGCGTTCTGGCGCAGGAAGGTCGATTTGCCGGCCATATTGGGGCCGGTCACCAGCCACAAACGCTGGCCGTCGGAAAGGTCGCAATCGTTGGCGACGAAGGGGCCGCTGCCGCCGCGCTTCAGCGCTGCTTCGACCACAGGATGACGGCCGCGCGATATGCGGAACAAGCCATCGGGGAGAACATGCGGGCGCGACCAGCTTTCCGTCTCCGCGAGATCGGCAAGGCCGGCGGCCACGTCGATCAAGGCCAGCGCGCCGGCTGCCTTCGAGATGCCGTCGGCGCGCGTTGTCACTTCGGTGACCAGGTCGGCGAACAGGCGCAACTCGAGCGCCACCGCCTTGTCGGCGGCTTGCGAGATCTTGGTCTCCAGCTCGCCCAGCTCGACCGTCGTAAAGCGCGTCGCGTTGGCGGTCGATTGGCGCTGGATGAAGCGGCCATCCGCTTTCACCTTGTCATGCTGGGTCGTCGTCGCCTCGACGAAATAGCCCAGCACATTGTTGTGCTTGATCTTGAGCGAGCCGATGCCGAGGTCGCCCCGATAGCGCGCCTCCAGCTCCAGGATCAGCTTGCGCGAATCATCGCGCAGGCTGCGCCACTGGTCGAGTTCCGGCAGATAGCCTTGCGCGATGAAGCCGCCGTCGCGCGCGAGCAGCGGGAGGCTCTCGGCGAGCGCGCGCGTGAGGCGGTCGATGAGATCGCCGTGATGGCCGAGATCGGTCAGCGCCTGCTGCAGCAAGGGCGGCGGCGAACCGAAGCGCGCCTCGGCGAACAGGGCCTTGATGCCGGCCGCCGCCCGCAGGCCGTCTCGGATGGCGGCGAGGTCGCGCGGGCCGCCCCTCTCCAGCGACAGGCGGGAGAGGGCACGCTCGAGGTCCGGCGCTTTCTTGAGGTGCGCGCGCAGATCCTCGCGCAGGCGCGTTTCGCTCAGCAGATGGGCGACGGCGTCCTGGCGCGCGGCGATGGCGGCGATGTCGGTCAATGGCGCAGACAGCCACTCGCCGAGGAGCCGTGCGCCGGCGCCGGTCACGGTGCGGTCGATGATGGAGAGCAGGCTGCCCTGCCGCTCGCCGCTCAAGGTGCGGCTGAGCTCGAGATTGCGGCGGGTCGCGGCGTCGATCTCCAGGATCGCGCCGGCGCCGATGCGGGCAAGCTGCGTGAGGCGCGGCATCTTGCCTTGTTGCGTGAGCTCGACGTAGTCGAGGATCGCGCCGCTAGCCGCCAGCTCGGCGCGGGTGAAGGCGCCGAAGGCATCGAGCGCCGCGACCTTGTGGAAATTCTGCAGGCGCAGCCGCGCATTCTCGCTGTCGAAGCGGGCATTGGGCACCGGCGAAAGGGCGGATTTCCATTCCTGGAACAATTCGTAGAGGTCGCTCTGCAGCAGCAGGCGCTCGGGCAGCAGGATCTCGGTGGGGTCGAGGCGCGCGAGCGCGGCGGGCAGCGCCTTGCGCTCGATCGCCTGGGCGCGGAATTGCCCCGTCGAGATGTCGACCCAGGAGAGGCCGAGCGTTCCCGCCGCGTCGGCCAGGGCGCAGAGGTAATTGTGGCTGGCGGCGTCGAGCAATCCGTCTTCAGTCAAGGTGCCCGGCGTCACCACCCGCACCACGTCGCGCCGCACCACCGATTTGGAGCCGCGCTTCCTGGCTTCCGCCGGGTCTTCCATCTGCTCGCAGACCGCGACCTTGAAGCCCCGGCGGATCAGGCGGTTGAGATACCCTTCGGCGGCGTGGATCGGGACGCCGCACATCTTGATCGGCTCGCCCAGATGCGTGCCGCGGGTGGTGAGAACGATGGAGAGCGCCGCCGCCGCCTTCTCCGCATCCTCGAAGAACAGCTCATAGAAATCGCCCATCCGGTAGAACAGCAGCGCGTCCGGATGCTGGCGCTTGACGGCGAGAAACTGCGCCATCAGCGGAGTCGTGGCGGCGTCGGTCGTTTCCGGGAAGTCGGCGGCGATGCGTTGGGAGTCAGACATGGCTGCGCCGATCTCCGCATGCTTTTCCCCCTCCCCCGACATGGGGGAGGGAAGGGGTGGGGGAAGAGAGCGAAGACTCGTTCCAGTGGAGGCGCGGCTTCCCCCTCCCTAACCCTCCCCCGTTTCGGGGGAGGGGATGAAGTGCACTGCAGCAAGCGCTTTCAGCGCCCCCAAACCTTTGCAACCGGGACCAATTCATGCCAGCCTGATGGTTCGCCCTGAGGACAGCAGGGACAAGGACGTGTTCTGGGAAACCGAGGGGAGCCCGATCTTTTTCCATGACCACCAATAAGCCGCGCATTACCGAAGAGGAAGCGCTTGTTTTCCACAGCACGGGGCGTCCGGGCAAGGTCGAGATCGTTGCCACCAAGCCGTTGACGACCCAGCGCGATTTGTCGCTCGCATACTCACCCGGCGTGGCCTGGCCGTGTCTCGCGATCGAGAGGGATCCCAACACCGCGTATGATTACACTGCCAAGGGGAATCTCGTTGCGGTCATCTCCAACGGGACGGCGGTTCTGGGGCTCGGCGATCTCGGCGCGCTGGCGTCGAAGCCGGTGATGGAAGGCAAGGCGGTGCTGTTCAAGCGTTTCGCCGACATCGATGCAATGGACCTGGAGGTGGATACCGACGACGTCGATGCCTTCATCAATTCGGTGCGCTATCTCGGCCCCTCCTTCGGCGGCATCAACCTCGAGGACATCAAGGCGCCGGAATGCTTCATCATCGAGCAGCAATTGCGCGAGTTGATGGATATCCCGGTGTTCCATGACGACCAGCACGGGACAGCGATCATCACCACGGCCGGGCTCATCAACGCGCTGCATTTGACCGGCCGGAACATCAGAGACATCAAGATGGTGGTGAACGGCGCGGGCGCTGCCTCCATCGCCTGCGTGGAGCTGATCAAGCGCATGGGGCTGCCGCACGACCAGGCGATCCTGTGCGATACCAAGGGCGTCATCTATCAGGGCCGCACCGAAGGCATGAACCAGTGGAAGTCCGGCCACGCGGTGGTGACCAAGGCGCGCACCCTGGTCGAGGCGATGGAAGGCGCCGACGTGTTCATCGGCCTGTCGGCCAAGGGCGCGGTGACGCAGGAGATGGTGAAGAGCATGGCGGCGAAACCGATCATCTTCGCCATGGCCAACCCCGATCCGGAGATCACGCCGGAAGAGGTGAAGGCTGTGCGCTCCGATGCCATCGTCGCGACCGGGCGCAGCGACTATGCCAACCAGGTCAACAATGTGCTCGGCTTCCCCTACATCTTCCGCGGCGCGCTGGATGTGCGGGCGCGCACCATCAACGACCAGATGAAGATTGCGGCAGCGGAAGCGCTGGCAGCGCTGGCGCGCCAGGATGTGCCGGACGAAGTCGACGCCGCCTATTCCGGGCGGCGTTTGCGATTCGGGCCGGAATACATCATTCCGGTCCCGTTCGATCCGCGCCTCATATCCTGCGTCCCGGCGGCGGTCGCCAAGGCGGCGATGGATAGCGGCGTCGCGCGCCGGCCGATCATCGACATGGAGGACTACAAGGCCTCGCTCGCCGGACGGCTCGACCCCGCCGCGGCCTCGATGCATCTCATCTTCGAGCGGCTGCATCTCAATCCGCGCCGGGTGGTGTTCGCGGAAGGCGAAGAGGAGCGCGTGATCCGCTCGGCCCTGGCATACCGCGCTGCGGGCTACGGCACGCCTGTCCTGATCGGCCGGACCGACCGCATCCACGACACCATCAAGCAATCGGGCCTTGGCGAGGCGGCCGGGCTGGAGATCGTGAACGCCGCCAACTCGCAGCACACGCGCGCCTATCACGAACTGCTGTACGGCAAGCTGCATCGCCATGGCGCCTTGCAGCGCGATGTCCAGCGCATGGTCAACCAGGACCGCAACGTGTTCGGCGCGTGCATGGTGGAAGCCGGCCATGCCGACGCGATGGTGACGGGCACGACGCGCAGCTTTGCGGTCTGCCTCGAAGACGTGCTGAAGGTCATCCCGGTGCGCGAGCATCAGACCCTGATGGCGATCTCCGTGGTGGTGGCGCGCGGCCGCACTGTCCTCATCGCCGATACGTCGGTGCATGAATTGCCGACCGCCGAGCAGCTCGCGGATTTCGCGGTGCAGTCCGCTTCGCTGGCGCGCCAGCTGGGGCATGAGCCGCGCGTCGCCTTTCTCTCCTTCTCCAATTTCGGCAACCCGCCGCGCGAAAAGGCCGAGCGCATCCGCGAGGCCGTCGAAGTGATGGACGGCCGCCACGTTGATTTCGAGTATGAGGGCGAGATGCAGGCCGACGTCGCCCTCGATTACGGCCTGATGAAGGAGCTCTATCCCTTCACGCGGCTGTCGGGCCCGGCCAACATCCTCGTCATGCCCGCGCTCCATTCCGCCAACATCACCGCCAAGCTGATGAAGCAGCTCGGCGAGACCGTCATCGGCCCGGTGTTGGTGGGCCTGGCGAAGCCGGTCCAGATTGTCCAGATGGGCGCCACCGTCAACGACATCGTGACCGCCGCCGCCTTCGCCGCGCTGGCGACCATGGTGCATGCGCGGTGACGATCGAGAATTACCGATAGACTACTGACAAAAAATGTCAGGGCTGTGTGCTATTACACCTCCGCTGCGATCGACAGCGGCGGAGGACGATGTCATGTATATTCTCTATCACTTCCCATATTCGCAGCATGCGCGCCGCGTGGTCTCGCTGCTGGAGGCCGCGTCGCTGCCGTACGAGTTGCGCCATGTCGACATGGCGAAAGCCGAGCACCTGTCGGCATCGTATCTCGCCGTCAATCCCAACCATCAGATCCCGACCTTGGTCGACGGCGATCTCACGTTGCACGAATCGAACGCGATCCTGCGCTATCTCTGCCAGAAGCACGGCTTGACCGACTGGTACCCGGCCGACCTCAAGCACCGGGCGCTGGTGGATCAGTGGCTGGACTGGAACCAGTGCCGCCTGTCGCCGGCTGTCATCGACGTCGTGCGCAACAAGGTCTTCCTCGGTCCCAAGGGCGACAAGGAGGCGATCGCGCGCGGCGAAGCGAGGCTGCGCGAGCTGGGCCCGATCCTGGAAGACGGGCTCCGGGCGCATGATTTCCTGACCGGTGGAAAGCCGACGATCGCGGATCTCTCCGTGGCGTCCAACCTGTTCCAGCTCGGGATGGCCGATGCGATCCCGGCCGGCGAGCACATCGCTGCCTGGTATGGCCGGATCGCTGCGCTGGAGGCTTTCCGCAAGTCGCTGCCGCAGCGCTAAGTACGCCATTGACAGTCAGTAAGTGTATGCTTACGGTAAGTCATGTCTTACCACAATATCGCGCTTGCTGCCCTGAGCGACCCGACCCGCCGCGAGATTCTTGAAAAGCTTCGAGACGGTCCTCGTGCGGTCGGCGAGATTGCGGCGGGGATGACCATCAGCAGGCCGGCCGTGTCGCAGCATCTGAAGCTGCTGAAGGACGCCGGGCTGGTCGCGGAGACGCGGCAAGGCACGCGGCATTATTTCGCCATTGCGCCCGAGGGGATCGGTGCGTTGCGCGCTTACCTCGACGAGCTGTGGGGCGATGCGCTCGCCGCCTTCGCGCGCCATGTGGAGAAGGAGCGCAAGCCATGAGCAAAGCCAGCGTCGCGGCATTCACGGTGCCGCCGGTCGAGAAGAGCGTGGTCGTCCCCTGCAATCCGGCGCGCGCCTTTGAAGCCTTCACCGCCGAGATCGCCCAATGGTGGCCGATCAAGACCCACTCGGTCGCGCAGGCGAAAGCAAAGAGCGTGCGCATCGAGCCGGCGGTCGACGGCCGTGTCGTCGAAACCGCAGAGGACGGCAGCGAATCCGAATGGGGCCGCGTGCTCGCCTGGTCGCCGCCAAGCGGCTTCTCCTTGACCTGGCATCCCGGCCGCCCCGCCGAGCCGCACACCGTGCTCGAGCTCCGCTTCACCGCCGAGGCCGGCGCCACGCGCGTGCGCCTCATCCATCGCGGCTGGGAAGCACTGGGCGCGGATGCCCAGGCCAAGCGCGACGATTACAGTGGCGGCTGGGACGCGGTGCTCATCCGGCACTTCGGCGGCTATTTCGAACACGCGTCCTAAGGTCCGGTCTCCGCAAGGTCCCTTCGATTGCGCCCGGCGCGCGGCCGGGAGCTTGATTTTCCGGCCGCAATGTGTACCGTATACAATATCACGGAACTCGGAGGAGGGCGTCGTGCGGCATCTGGCGCTCGAGCGGTCGTTGACCGACCGCACCTATGACGCGGTCCTGGACGCGATCTGCAACGGTGAACTTCCGGCCGGAGCGCGCATCAACCAGGACGAGCTGGCGCTCAAGCTGAATGTCTCGCGCCAGCCGATCGTGCAGGCGCTGGCCTTGCTGAAGGTCCAGGGCTTCGTGCGCGAATCGGGGCGGCGCGGCGTGGTGGTCGCGCCGCTCGATAGCGATGCCATTTCCCATCTCTATGAATTGCGCAGTGCACTGGACGGCGCGGCCTGCCGCGGCGCGGCCCTGCGCGGCAGCGCGGATGCCAAAGCGTGGGGCCCGGCGCTGATCACGGAAGGCAGGGCAGCCGTCGCGTCCGGATCGGTGAAGCGCATGATCGAGGCGGACATGCGCTTCCATCGCTTCCTGTACGAACTGTGCGGCAATCCGATCATCGCCGAGACGGCCGCCTTGCATTGGCATCATATCCGCCGGCTGATGGGAGGTTATCTGCAGCATTATCGCGTGCGCGCGAGCGTGTGGGATGAGCATGCGGCAATCCTGGAGGCCGTCATCCAGGGCGATGCCGTGCTGGCGGAATCTCGTGCGCGCCAGCATGCCGATGGCGCAGCGGCGAATTTCACGGCGCTCGTTGCCGATCCATCTCTGCGGGAGCAGCGCACAAAGCCGGGCAAACCGGCGCGCAAGCGGAGGAAAAGCTCATGAAGCTGACCCAAGATCAGATCGCTGCGTTCGAGACGGAAGGCTATCTGTTCCTGCCGAATGTGTTCACGGCGGAGGAAATGGCGCTTCTGACCGGCGAGATTCCTGGCATGTTCGCCGAGGACCGACCGGAAGTGATCCGCGAAAAGGACTCGAATGCGCCGCGCTCTGCCTTCTATGTGCAGACTTGGAATCCGGTCTACGAGATGGTGGCGCGCCATCCGCGCCTGGTCGAGCCGGGTGTGCAGCTGCTCGGCTCCGACAAGCTCTACATGCATCAGTTCAAAATCAATGCGAAGGCGGCATTCGACGGCGCGGTCTGGCAATGGCACCAGGATTACGCAACCTGGTTCAACGATGACGACATGCCGCTCCCGCGCGCGATGAATATTGCCTTGTTCCTGGCGGAGGCGAACGAATTTAACGGGCCGCTGATGTTCATTCCGCGCAGCCATCGGCTGGGGCGGCTGGAAGCGGGCCATGATGTCACCACCACCAGCTACCCGCTCTGGACGATCGACAATGACACGATCGCGCGCCTGGTGGATGAGGGTGGCATCGTCGCGCCGAAGGGTCCCGCCGGTTCGATGCTGCTGTTCCACGGCAACCTGGTTCATGCGTCGGGGTCCAACCTCACGCCCTGGTCGCGCTGGATCCTTTATCTGTCGCTCAATCGCTGCGACAATGCGATCCGCCGGTTCAAGCGTCCGACCTGGATCGCCAACCGCGATTTCACGCCGATCGAGATGCTGCCGGACGATTGCCTGATGGAGTATGCACGCCGGCATCGTTCCGCCGCGTGAAGGAGATCTGCCATGAACCTGCATCGGCTCCTGCTGGAACGCGACGCCATGGGCAAGCCATTGCGCGTTGGGCTGATCGGCGCCGGCAAGTTCGGCTCCATGTTCCTGGCGCAGGCGCGTCGCACACGCGGACTGCATATCCTGGGCGTCGCGGATCTTGACCCGGCGCGGGCGTGTGCGGCGCTCGAGCGCGTCGGCTGGCCGGTGGAACAGATCGCGGCGCGCCTGGTCAGCGAGGCGGCGGAACGGGGGACAACCTGGGTCGGCGACGATGCGAAGGCGCTGATCCAGCATCCGGCGCTCGATGTCCTGATCGATGCGACCGGCCATCCGCCGGCCGGCATCGCGCACGCGCTGGCCGCGATCCAACACGGCAAGCATATCGTGATGGTGAATGTTGAAGCGGATGCGCTGGCGGGTCCGCTGCTCGCCGCCAAGGCGCGAAAGGCGGGCGTGGTCTATAGCCTTGCCTATGGCGATCAGCCGGCCTTGATTGCGGAGCAGGTGGATTGGGCGCGCGCCTGCGGCTTCGACGTGATCGCGGCGGGCAAGGGCACCAAGTATCTGCCGGCCTATCACCAATCGACACCGGAGACGGTCTGGCCGCATTACGGTTTGACGGCGGAGCAGGCCAAGCAAGGCGGCATGAATCCGCAGATGTTCAATTCCTTCCTCGACGGTACCAAGTCCGCGATCGAGATGGCGGCGGTCGCCAACGCGACCGGCCTCACGCCCGCGTCGGACGGCCTCGCCTTTCCACCATGCGGGGTCGATGATCTGCCGCGCGTGCTGCGGCCCAGGAGCGACGGTGGGCAGCTCGACCACAAGGGACAGGTGGAAGTGATCTCATCGCTCGAGCGCGACGGCAGGCCGGTCTTCCGCGATCTGCGCTGGGGTGTCTATGTGGTGTTCGAGGCGCCGAGCGATTACGTCAAGCGCTGCTTCGCGGAGTATGGCCTGGTGACCGATCAATCGGGTCGGTACACCGCGCTCTACAAGCCCTATCACCTGATCGGGCTGGAGCTCGGAATCTCAGTTGCCAGCGCGGGGCTGCGTCACGAAGCGACCGGCGCGCCGACCGGCTTCCGCGGCGACGCGATCGCGACCGCCAAGCGCGATCTCAAGGAAGGCGAGATGCTGGATGGCGAGGGCGGCTTCACTGTGTGGGGCAAGCTGATGCAGGCGGCCGAGTCCCTGCGCGTCGGCGCCCTGCCGATCGGGCTCGCGCATCACGTCAAGCTGCGGCGCAGCGTCAAAGCCGGCGCCTGCCTGACCTGGAGCGACGTCGTGGCAGACGAGACAGGCGAAGCCATCCGCATCCGGCGTGAAATGGAAATACAGTTCCGCGAGCAGCCGGCAGCTGCTTAAGCTTTGGCGGCTGCGCGCGCGGCGTAGAAATTCTTCAGCCCGTCGGTCATTTCCTGCCAGACTCGCGACAAGGCGAGATCGCGCTTGATGACGTCGGTATAGCCGGCGACTGCGGGATGCTGGTCCAGCAGATCGGGACGCTTGGCGAATCCGATCATGCCGTCGAGCGTGAAGCGCACCGGCGTCAGCCAGACATCCGCGGTGCTGATCCGGTCGCCCTGCGCATAAGAACCCGGCCGCAGCAGGGAATCGAGATGAGCGAGGCCGCCATCGAGCTTTTCGAAGCCCGCGGCGACTGCCTCATCATCGATCTTCTCTTTATCAAGCAGAAGGAAGAGCGGCATGGCCGCCTGCATCACGTAAAGGTCGGCGACTGTGGTAATGAGCCGGACGCGGGCGCGCTCCTTCGCGTCCTTGGGGCGCAAGGGAATCTCTGGAAAGGCTTCTTCCAGATACTCGACGATCACGCCCGATTCGGGCAGCGCTGTGCCGTCCTCAAGGATGAGGATGGGAACACGCCGCGCCGGATTGATCTGGCGGAACTCCTCCGATTGGCGCCAACCCTCGGGCGGGGTGACGATGTCCACCGCCAGCTTCTTCGCATAGATCGCGCCACGCACGCGGGCGGAATAAGGGGAGAGGGGAAGGGAATAGAGCTTCATGATCAGGAATCAGTTTTCAGGTATCAGTGATCAGAATAAGAACACGTTTATCCGACTTCCTGATACCTGATCCCTGACGTCTGATCTAGAGCCCCACCACCTTGATCTCGCGGATCCAGTAGGCGCCACCCTGGTTGATGCTGAGCCACCCGTCGAGATTGCCGGTGATCTGCTTATCACTGGCGATAATGAGCTGCTGGTTGTCGATATAGACGCGCATCTTGCCGCTCGCCTCGCGCTGCCACGTCAGCTCGTGCGTCTTGCCGTCTTCGAGATTGAGCGGGTCATTGTAGCTGCCGACCTGCGTTACCTGGTTGCCAACGATGCGCTGCAACACCAGGCCGGTCTCGTTCCCCGGCTGATAGACCAGGAAATAGCCGCTGCTGGCGCTGGCGCCTTGATACGCTCCGATGTTGAGCGGCCCGTTCTTGTTGCCTGAAACGAACTTCATGGTCATGCGGAAGGTGTTGGCAATCGGCGCAGCCGTATAGATCGAGGCATAGGTCGATTGCGGTGCCTCCTGCTGCTGCACGCCAAGGATCGCCTTCAGCACGTCGTTGCCGCTGATCTTGTTGCTGGAGGATGCGCCGATGGTGCTGGAAAGGCCCTGGGTCGAACCCTTGGTATCGACCTTCCAGGAGCCTGCGGAGACCTTCCAGACCGGATTCGTCGTGTAATTGCCGTCCGAGAAATTGTCGTACAGGAAGACGGTGCCCGCTCCGCCCAGCGAACTCCCGCCGCCTGCGACCGGATATTGCGCCGCCAGTTTCTTGAGGTCCGCCAGGAAATTAGGATCGGCGGCGTCGGCTGTCTCCGCCTTCTTGATAAGGGTGTTGAGATCCGTCACCAGCTTCTGAAGCTTCTGATCGCTGGTCTGGTTGGCCTGCACCTGGGCAGAGCCGCCCCAGGGCTGATAGGTGCTGTCCTGCGCCAGCGCAGCGCTGCCAGCGCTCCATATCCCCAGCCCGATCAGCATAGCCGCCAGTGATGCTCTACCCAGTCTTGATCTTTTCATGACATTCGTCCCGTCATTGGTGGAACCCGGTATACTAGCGCGGCCGGACGGAGCGGGGTCCCGACTTGCTCCTCCGGATGGTCCGCTGAACTATGACGGAAAATGCGCCCGTTGCCGAAACCCTTCCTTACACTTCTCTGTTATGACGCCGCCATATGGGCGGCACTCCTGGCCGTGATCGGCGTCACAGTCGGCGGTGATCCCGCTTGGCTGGCGGCCATCGGTATCGGCGGCGTCGGCCTTACGTCAGCCGCGGCGTGGTTCGCCACCCGACAGCATGCGGCGCCTCTCAGTGAACCGGCAGGTGACGCGTCTGTCGCCGTCGAGCTGAGACTCGAATCCAGCGAAGCACCGGCCGGCTTGACTGCGGATGAACAGGAGCAGCACGCGGATTCCTATGGCGCGCTGGAGGCGGTTCCCCTTGCGATCCTGGTGGTGAATCGGCAGCGCGATATCCTGTGGACGAATGACCGGACGCGCTTGCTGCTCGGCGAAGTGGTGGCTGGCCGCAGCCTGATGGGCGTGCTGCGCCACCCGCCCCTGATCGACGCGCTGGACCAGGTGATGGGTGGCCAGGAGCCACCGACTGGCCCGAACGCCATCGAAGGAATCGAGACGCCGATCGGACGCGACCGGCTGCTGATCGCCGACCTCAAGCGGCTGGACGCGGAGCGCACCTTGATCGCGCTCAAGGACGCCAGCGCAGAGCGGCAGCTGGAGCGGCTGCGCAGCGACTTCATCGCCAATGTCAGCCACGAATTGAAAACGCCGATCGCAACGCTCATGGGCTTCATCGAGACCTTGCGCGGACCGGCCAAAGGCGATCTCGAGGCACACGAGCGGTTCCTCGGCATCATGCAGGAGCAGGCCAGCCGGATGAGCCGCCTGGTCGCGGACCTTCTTTCGCTGAGCCGCATCGAGCTCAACGAACATGCGCGTCCCTCCGGCGGCGTCGATTTGACGGAGATCATCGGTCGCGTCGCCAACGCGCTGTCGCTGCGCGCGGCGGAACGCAACATGAAGATCGAGCTGCCAATGGGCCCGATGGGCCGCGCCGTCGGCGATGCCGACGAATTGACCCAGGTGTTCCAGAACCTGATCGACAACGCGATCAAATATGGCCGGCCCGGCACGTCGGTAAGCGTAAGCGCATCGCGCATCGCCGATGTAGCGGAGATCAGGGCGCATCTGCCCGGATCGCGCCGCGCCAAGGCGATGATCGCGGTCGCGGTGGCCGATCGCGGCGAAGGCATCGCGCGCGAGCACATTCCACGCCTGACCGAGCGGTTCTACCGCGTGGACGCGGCCCGCTCACGCGATCTGGGTGGTACCGGCCTTGGCCTTGCCATCGTGAAGCATGTGGTCAACCGCCACCGCGGCAGCCTGGAGATCGAGTCCGCGCCTGGCGAAGGCAGCGTCTTCACGGTCTATCTGCCGGCGGAAGAGGCGGCGTCGGGCTTGCGCGCGGCGTCATAATTCTGACGCGCCTTCATACGCTTTGCTGGCTTTTCGGCGGTCGATCAGCCGCCTCGCACCGGCAGCTCACCCTGTTTGGCAGGCCTCGTAACAGAACCGTAACACGGCTGTCGAAAGCGTGTCACGAAAGCGACCTAGTTTGCCGCCGAGTACGAGAGGGGCCGGCAATTGGGGTCGCCATAAGAGCGAGCTACCGGCCTTGTCCTATTAAACCGGAAGGAGAGGCTATGAAGCGCATATCCGTTGCTCTCGCCGCTCTCGCTGGGCTGGCAATCACTGCCGGCGCGGCCGAGGCGCGCGACCAGATTCACATCGTCGGGTCCTCGACGGTATTTCCCTTCAGCACCGCAGTGGCCGAGAGCTTCGGCAAGGGCGGCAAGTTCAAGACGCCGGTGGTGGAATCGACCGGCACCGGCGGCGGCTTCAAGCTGTTCTGCGCCGGCGTTGGCGAAGACAGCCCGGATATTTCCGATGCCTCCCGCGCGATCAAGTCGAGCGAGATCGACACATGCAAGAAGAACGGCGTCACCGCCATCACCGAAATCGTGATCGGCTATGACGGCATCGCCCTCGCCAATTCCAAGAAGGGCCCGGTCGCCAGTCTGAGCCGCAAGCAGATCTTCCAGGCGCTCGCCAAGCAGGTGCCGGTCAACGGCCACCTCGCCGCCAATCCCTACAAGAGCTGGAACGAGATCGATCCCAGCCTTCCTAACGAGAAGATCGAAGTGCTCGGCCCGCCGCCGACCTCCGGCACCCGCGATGCGTTCCTCGAGCTGGTGATGGACAAGGGCTGCGATGAGTTCCCCGAGCTGAAGGCGCTGGAAGGCGATGCCAAGAAGGCGGCCTGCCAAGCGATCCGCGAAGACGGCGCCTATATCGACGCCGGCGAGAACGACAATCTGATCGTCCAGAAGCTCGAAGCCAATCCGGCGGCATTCGGCATCTTCGGCTACTCCTACTTGGAGCAGAATGCCGACAAGATCCAGGGCGCCAAGGTCGAAGGCGTCGCCCCGTCGTTCGAAACGGTTGCGGACAAGTCGTATCCGGTCGGCCGTGAGCTGTTCATCTATGTGAAGAACGCCCATGTCGGCGTGATCCCGGGCATCCGGGAATTCATCGCCGAGTATGTCAGCGAGCGTTCGATGGGCGAAGAAGGCTACTTGGCGGACAAGGGTTTGATCACCCTCGACTCCGCCAAATACAAGGATGTCGCCACTAAGGCGATGTCCCTGTCGCCGATGAACTAACCACGAGGAATGGGGGTGGCGGATGTAACCACCCCCAGACCTTGTTGTCATATTACTGTAATATAAAAGCAATAATGTCCGGGTCAATGAACGGACGAACCAGACGGGAGCGGCTTTGGGCATGAAACGCGGTTTTGCCTTCGCGTTCGGCTTGGTGGCGGTGGTGCTTACCGCGGCACCGGCCATGGCCCGCGACCAGCTCCATATCGTCGGCTCGTCCACCGTCTATCCATTCTCCACCACGGTCGCCGAAGCGCTTGCCAAGCAGGGCGTGCTCAAATCCCCGGTGGTGGAAGCGACCGGCACCGGCGGCGGCTTCAAGCTGTTCTGCGGTGGGGTGGGCGAGGATACGCCCGACCTTGCCGGCGCCTCGCGCAAGATCAAGCAGGGCGAGATCGACACCTGCGCCAAGAACGGCGTCGCCAAGATCACCGAGATCCCGATCGGCCATGACGGCATCGTCATCGCCAGCGCCAAGTCCGGACCGGATTTCACGGTCACGCGCGCGCAGATGTTTCTCGCCCTCGCCAAGAACGTGCCGCAGAACGGCCAGCTCGTTCCCAATCACTATCACGCCTGGAACGAGATCGATCCGTCGCTGCCCGCCGAGAGGATCGAAGTGCTGGGCCCGCCGCCGACCTCCGGCACGCGCGATGCCTTCGTCGAGCTGGTGATGGACAAGGGCTGCGAGACCTCTCCGGAGATCGCCGTGCTCGACGCCGATGCCAAGAAGGCCGCGTGCCAGCAGGTGCGCGAGGACGGCGCCTATATCGATGCCGGAGAGAACGACAACCTGATTGTCCAGAAGCTGCAGGCCAATCCGGCGGCCTTCGGCATCTTCGGCTATTCCTTCCTGGAGCAGAATGCCGACACGCTGAAGGCCGCCCAGGTCGAAGGCGTGGCGCCGACCTACGAGACGATTTCGGGCAAGCAATATCCGGTCGCGCGCGAGCTTTACATCTATGTGAAGGATGCCCACCGTTCCATCGTGCCGGGCATCGATGCCTTCGTGCGCGAGCTGCTGAGCGAGCGCTCGATGGGGACGGAAGGCTACCTGGCGGATAAGGGCCTGGTGCCCTTCACGCCGGATGAGCGCAAGCAGATCGAGAGCACGGCCCTGACCAGCCTCGGCCTGACGGCGCTGGCCGCGTCGGGCGGCACAGAATCGGAAGGCGCGCTGGGCGCGGCCCTGCAGAGCGTCAGTGGTTCCACCGGTACCACCGCGACGGCGGTCCTGGTGGCGGTGATCGGGCTCAGCCTGATCGGATTTTTCATGGGCCGCGCCCGCGCCGTGTCGAAGGCCGGCGGCGAATTGCGCAAGTTGCATTCGCTGCCGAACTATCATGGCTTCTACGTCGCCCTGTGGTGCGGGCTGCCGGCCCTGCTGCTGTCGCTGGTCTGGCTGGTGGCGCAGCCGGCGATCGTGACCGAGGCGGCGAAGTCCGCCATGCCGGCGGAGCGGGTCGCCAGCCTCGATGAGAACCAGCTGTCGCTGCTGCTGAGCGAAGTGCGCCAAGCGGCGGCGCATGCCGATCTCAGCCAGGTGACTGATCCCGCGGTGCGCGCCGGCGCAGACACTTATCGCACCTGGGATTCAATGTCGCACCTGGGCACGCTCGGCGCGGCGGTCGCGCTGGCCTTGCTCGGCATCGGCTTTGCGTATAGCCGGATCAATGTCGAAGCGCGCTCGCGCAACCGGGTGGAGCGGATCGTGCTCGGCGTCCTGTTCGCCTGCTCGTCGCTCGCCATCCTCACGACGGTCGGCATCGTGTTGTCGCTGGTGTTCGAATCCCTGCGCTTCTTTGCCAAGATCCCGGTGACGGAGTTCCTGTTCGGGCTGCAATGGAGCCCGCAGATGGCGTTGCGGGCCGACCAGGTCGGCTCCTCCGGCGCGTTCGGCGCGATCCCGGTCATCTCCGGCACTCTGCTCATCACCTTCATCGCCTTGGTGGTGGCGGTGCCGACCGGCCTCATGATCGCGGTCTATCTCTCCGATTACGCCACCAGCAGGGTGCGCAGCATCTTCAAGCCGCTGGTAGAGATCCTGGCCGGCATTCCGACTGTGGTCTATGGCTTCTTTGCGGCCCTCACCATCGGCCCGATCTTCCGCCACATCGGCGAAGCAGCCGGCCTCAGTGTTGCGTCGGAAAGCGCGCTCGCCGCCGGCCTCATCATGGGCGTGATGATCATCCCGTTCGTCTCGTCCTTGAGCGACGACGTGATGAATGCCGTCCCGCAGGCTTTGCGCGATGGTTCGTTTGCCTTGGGGGCGACCAGGTCCGAGACCATCAAGCAGGTGGTGTTCCCGGCTGCTTTGCCCGGCATCGTCGGCGCGGTCCTGCTCGCCACCAGCCGCGCCATCGGCGAGACCATGATCGTGGTGATGGCCGCCGGCCTCGCGGCCAACTTGACCATCAATCCGCTGCAGGCGGTGACGACGGTGACAGTGCAGATCGTCACCCTGCTGGTCGGCGACCAGGAATTCGATTCACCGAAAACGCTGGCGGCCTTCGCGCTCGGCCTGCTGCTGTTCGTCGTTACTTTGTGCCTCAACATCGTCGCGCTCAACGTGGTGCGCAGATATCGAGAGAAATATGACTGACGCGGTCCTTATCGGGCCGGCGGCCAAGCTGCGCCGGCCAGACCTCTCCGAAACCCGCATCCGCCGGCGCTATGCGGCCGAGCGCCGGTTCCGGCTCTATGGCGTGCTGGCGATCGGCTTTGCCGTGTTCATGCTTGGCTTCCTCGCGGTCACGGTTGTCCTGCAGGGCTACAGCGCCTTCTGGCAGACCCGCATCGGGCTCGATGTCGTGATCGACCCGGCCAAGGTCGACCCCCAGAACAACCGCTCGCCCGAATCACTCGCGCTCGGCGACTACCAGGCGGTGGTGCGCGATGCCTTGCGCGACCTGTTCCCGAACATCACGGCGCGCGCCGACCGGCGGGAACTCGGCGATTTCCTCAGCAACGCCGCCGGTGATGACCTGAGAAGGATGGTCCTGGCGAACCCGCGCTTGATCGGCACGTCCCGGCACGTGGAAGTGCTGGCCTCCGACGATATCGACATGCTGGCCAAGGGCCGCGTCGACCGCGAGGTCCCGGAAGCGGACCGGCCGATCAAGGACCAGCAGATCGGCTGGTTCGACAAGCTGGAGCAGGACGGGCACATCGTCAGCGCCTTCAATGTCAATTTCTTCGCGACCGGCGATTCGCGCGAGCCGGAGCAGGCCGGCGTCGGCGGCGCCCTGATGGGAAGCTTCCTCACCATCCTGACCGCGCTCATCCTCTCGCTGCCGATCAGCGTCGCGGCCGCGATCTATCTGGAAGAGTTCGCGCCCAAGAACCGCATCACCGACGTGATCGAGATCAACATCAACAACCTGGCGGCCGTGCCATCCATCGTGTTCGGCCTGCTGGGCCTCGCTGTCCTGCTTGGTTTCTTCGGGCTGCCACGCGGTGCGCCGCTGGTGGGCGGCATGGTGCTGTCCCTCATGACCCTGCCCACCATCATCATCGCGACGCGCGCTGCCCTGAAGGCCGTCCCGCCCTCGATCCGCGAAGCCGCCTATGGCGTCGGTGCCTCGAAGCAGCAGGTGGTGATGCACCACGTCCTGCCGCTCGCCATGCCCGGCGTCATGACCGGCGCCATCATCGGGACCGCGCGCGCGATGGGCGAATCGGCGGCGGTCCTCATGATCGGCATGGTCGCCTTCATCGTGGATATCCCGAAATCGATCACCGATCCAGCGACGGTCCTGCCAGTCCAGATCTTCCTGTGGGCGGATGCGCCGGAGCGCGCGTTCGTCGAGCGCACTTCCGCCGGCATCATGGTGATGCTGGTGTTCCTGGTGCTGATGAATGCGGCGGCGGTGGTGATCCGGCGCAGATTCGAACGGCGTTGGTAGGGAACAAGCAATGGCACTTGCGGCACAAAAGACTCAACAGACAGTGGATGGCGGCAAGATGGATACCGGCGGAACCCTTCTGACCAATCCCAATGTGCGGCCGGCGGTGGCGGCGCGCCCCGGAGAGGCGCCCAAGATGGTGAGCCGTCAGGTCAACGTCTTCTATGGCCAGAAGCAGGCCCTGTTCAATGTCGACCTCGATGTCCCTTCACGCCAGGTGACGTCGCTGATCGGCCCGTCGGGCTGCGGCAAGTCAACGTATCTGCGCTGTCTCAACCGCATGAACGATGTGATCGACAATTGCCGCGTCACCGGCGACATCACGCTGGACGGCGAGAACATCTATGATCCGAAGCTCGACGTCGTGATGCTGCGGGCGCGCATCGGCATGGTGTTCCAGAAGCCGAATCCATTCCCCAAGTCGATCTACGACAACATCGCCTATGGCCCGCGGATTCACGGCATGGCGCATGACAAGGCGGAGCTGGACGACATCGTGCAGACCAGCCTGGAGCGCGCCGGCCTGTGGAACGAGGCAAAGGACCGCTTGGCCCAGCCGGGCACCGGCCTTTCCGGCGGCCAGCAGCAGCGCCTCTGCATCGCGCGCGCCATCGCGGTCTCACCCGAAGTCATCCTGATGGACGAGCCGTGCTCGGCCCTCGATCCGATCGCGACCGCACGCATCGAGGAGCTGATCGACGAATTGCGCGAGAACTACACCATCATCATCGTCACCCATTCGATGCAGCAGGCCGCACGCGTCAGCCAGAAGACCGCCTTCTTCCATCTGGGTGTCCTGGTGGAATGGGGCGATACCGAGCAGATCTTCACCGCCCCGCGCGACGAGCGCACGCAGGGCTACATCACCGGGCGCTTCGGGTGAGGGGGCGACGACAGATGGCAAAGCACTGCATCACCCCCCATCCCAACCTTCCCCCGCAAGGGGGGAAGGGGCTCACTGGAGCTTGCCGCTCATACTTGCGAGTCCCGGGCGATCGCCGGGCGAGGACAACGACATGCTGAACAAGCCGACTGACCATATCGTCAAGAGCTTCGATGAAGATCTGAAGCGCCTCAACAACGTGATCGCAGAGATGGGCGGCCTCGCCGAGGCGCAGCTCACCCGTGCGGTCGAATCGCTGGTGCGGCGCAACAGCGAACTTGCGACCCAGGTGGTGCAGGACGACAAGCGCATCGACACGCTGGAGACCGAAGTCGGGCAGATGACGGTCCGCATGCTGGCGCTGCGCCAGCCGATGGCGCAGGATCTGCGCGAGGTGGTGGCCGCGATCAAGATCGCCTCCGACATCGAGCGCATCGGCGATTATGCCAAGAACATCGCCAAGCGCGCGATCGTGCTCTCGACCGTCCAGCCCATGAAGCCGGCGGCCTCGATCCCGCGCATGAGCCAGCTCGCTTTGCAGATCATCAAGGATGTGCTCGACGCCTATATCGAGAAGGATGCGGAAGGCGCGCGTGCCGCCTGGCGGCGCGACGAAGAAGTCGACGAGATGTATAACAGCCTGTTCCGCGAAATGCTGACCTACATGATGGAGGACCCGCGCAATATCGGGCCCTGCACGCACCTATTGTTCATCGCCAAGAATATCGAGCGCATCGGCGACCACGCCACCAACGTGGCCGAGATTGTCTATTACCTGGTCCACGGCCGGAGCCTGGACGAAGAAAGACCGAAAGGCGATACCACCAATGTTCCAATCGATGCCTGATCGCGCCAAGACCAGCCCGCTGCCCGTGCGCGAAGCACAGGGTCAGCCGCTGGTGCTGGTGGTGGAAGACGAAGCGGCCCTGGTCACCCTCTTGCGCTACAACCTGGAGCGCGAAGGCTTCCGCGTGATCGATGCGGCCAATGGCGAAGAGGCTCTGCTGATCGTGAAGGAGCAGCGGCCGGACCTGATCCTGCTGGATTGGATGCTGCCCGCCCTGTCCGGCATCGAAGTGTGCCGGCAGATCCGCCGCTCGCCGGAGCATCGCCGGACACCCATCATCATGCTGACCGCGCGCGGCGAGGAAAGCGACAAGCTGCGCGGACTGGAAGTCGGCGCCGACGATTACGTGACCAAGCCGTTCTCGCCGTCCGAGCTGGTGGCGCGCTGCCGCGCCGTCCTGCGCCGGGCCTTGCCGCAGACCGAGACCGAGGTGCTGCAATACCAGGACCTCTCCATGGACCTTGCCACTCATCGGGTGCGGCGCGGACAGAAGGACGTGCATCTCGGCCCGACCGAGTTCCGTTTGCTGCGCTTCCTCTTGGAGAACCAGGGCCGGGTGTTCAGCCGCGAGCAATTGCTGGATCACGTGTGGGGCCGCGACATCTATGTCGAGCCGCGCACCGTCGATGTGCATATCCGGCGCCTGCGCAAGGCCATCAACATCGAAGACGCCGCCGACCTCGTGCGCACCGTCCGCTCGGCCGGCTATGCGCTGGATGTGAATATCTGACGATCGCTTGATTTGTCATCCCGGGCAAGCGAAGCGCGACCCGGGACCCATAGGTCATCTCAGCGGCGCTGACGCATAGGCCCCGGCTCCCAGAGCGCCGATGGGGCCGAGGTGACAGCGGAATAAGCTGGGCGAGCGTATTACTCGTCCTCCGTCTTCCGGTCTGAGTGCCCCAGCTCGCGCTCCGGCACGATGACGTCGCGCAGACGCTGCTTCAGCTCTTTCAGTTCGGGAAAGCGGCCCTCGGCCTTGCGCGACCAGATAATGGTTCCATCCACCCGCACCTCGAACACCCCGCCAGTGCCGGGGATGAGCGCGACTTCTCCGATCTCGTCCTGAAAAGTCGTCAGCAATTCCTGCGCGGTCCAGCCCGCGCGCAACAGCCAGCGGCACTGCGTGCAGAACTCGATCTCAATGCGGGGTGATTTGAGTGGCATCAGTCGAAGGCAGCGGCGGTATCAGCGGGATGGGGTGCGGGCTTGTAGGGGAAGAAGCGCATCATGATGGCGAGCAGCACCAAGCCCGGAACGGCCAGCAGCGCAGTCGCGGCCCAGAAAGTTGCCCAGTCGGTATGATCCGCCAGCCAGCCGCTCCCAGAGGAAAGCACGGTGCGGCCATAAGCCATGAAAGAGGTGAGCAGCGCATATTGCGTCGCAGTGTACGCAACATTGCACAGGCTGGATAGATAGGCCACCAGCGCCGCGCCGGCTGCACCGCCAGCGATGTTGTCGGTTGTGATGGCGATGGCAAGCGCCGGCAAGTCATGCCCGACCATGGCGACATAGGTGAAGGCGAGATTTGTGACTGCCTGCAGGATGCCGCCGATCATGAGCGCGCTGAACACGCCCCAGCGTGCAACGGCAATGCCGCCGAGTACCGCGCCGACCACTGTCATCCACACGCCCCACACCTTGCTGACTGCTGCGATCTCGGTGCCAGTGAAGCCCATCTCATTATAGAACGGGTTCGCCATGGTGCCGCCTAGCGCGTCGCCAAACTTGTAGAAGAGTGTGAAGGCCAGAATCAGCACCCAGCCTTTGTGCTTCATGAAGTCGACGAACGGGTCTATCACCGCTTCCTTCACCATTTGCGCATAGTCGCCATGAGCAGGCCGAGGCGGCGCTTTCGGCTCAGGCGCGAGAAGCGTCACCACCATGGAGGCGACCATCGCCGCCGCAAGCACAGTGAAAACGACCGACCAGGAATAATAGTCTGAGAGTGCCAGCGCTCCCGCGCCGGCCAGCAGCAATCCAAAGCGATAGCCGACCTGGGTCGCGCCCGCGCCCGGGCCCTGCTCGTCGGTCGGCAGCAAGTCGATGCGATAGGCGTCGACCACGATGTCCTGGCTCGCCGACAGGAAGGCGACCACGAGCGCGGCGATGGCCGTGTTCACGGGATTGGTCGCCGGATCGGTCAATCCCATCGCGAAGATCGCGACCGCCAGCAGCGCCTGGGTCACGAGCAGCCAACTCCGCCGGCGGCCGAGGAGCCGTGTCAGAACCGGCAGCGGCACCTGGTCCATGATGGGGGACCACAGGAACTTGAAAGTGTAGGGCGTGCCGACCAGCGCGAAGAGGCCGATGGTGGTCTTGTCGACGCCGACCTTGGACAGCCAATAGGAGAGAGTCGAGAGCGTCAGGAGCAGCGGCAGGCCGGAGGCGAAGCCCATCGCAAGGATGACCAGCATGCGCGGCGTGAGATAGGCCGCGATCGCCGACCACCAATCCTTTTTCACCGCGACTGCTTCCGCCATGGCGCGCTCCCGTGCGGCAGCCGACTCCGGCCGCTGGCGCATGGTGAATCAGGTGAGGGATAGGCGCAACCTGCGTTTGGACCTATGACCGCATCGCCCGAATGGCCGCGATGTGCTCCGGGCCGATGCCGCAGCAGCCGCCGATGATGTCGGCGCCGTGCTGCAGCCATTCCTTGGCGAACTGCGCATAGCGGGCGGGGTCGAGGTCGGCGCGGATGTCGCTCAGGCCCTCGTTGGCGGCCTCGTCGCGCTGGGGCGGGAAGGCGTTGGCATAGACGCCGATCCGGGCGGTGCTGCCGCGCGCATCGCGCACCGAGCGGGCGGCCGCCACCGCGCCTGCCATGATCTCCGGCTGGCTGCAATTGAAGAGGATGGCATCGACGCCCAGCTCCAGAATGGCGGTGACGGCGACGGCGACGCACTCGCCGGAGCGCAGCTTGGGCCGCGCCAGATCCTGGTTGTCATCGTCCAGGGTGAAAGAGACCCAGAAGGGGCGCTCATCCTTGGCCAGCATCGCCCTGGCGAAGCGCGCTTCGGCCAGCGAGCTTTGCGTCTCCGCTAGCCACAAATCGACGTGCGGCGAAAGCCCCTTGATCAGCAGCTTGATGATCGCCGGCGCCGTGGCCTCGTCGAACAGATCGGGGCGGTAGGAGCCGAACAGCGGCGGCAGCGAGCCGGCGACACGCACCTCGCGTCGCGCGCTGTTGGCAACCTTGCGCGCGAGGCCACCGGCGAGATCGGCGAGTCTCAGCCCCTCGGCTTCGAACTTCGCATCGCCGATGTGGAACGGCACCAGGGCATAGGAATTGGTGGTGATCACGTCCGCGCCAGCATCGGCAAAGCGCTGATGCGCGCGCTGCACCGTTTCGGGCGCCAGCATGAGCGCCAGCGCCGACCATTCCGGCTGCTTGAACGGCGCACCCATGCGGTGCAGTTCGCGGCCCATGCCGCCGTCGAGGATGGTGAAGGTTTCAGACACGACAGAATGTCCTCACAAAGAACGAGTCTGGGGCTTCCCCCCCTCCCTAACCCTCCCCGTGTCGGGGGAGGGAACTGGTCAGAACCTCCTCCCCCGACACGGTGGAGTGGGATGGGGGAAGATGCAGCGCGGCGCTGCTTCAGGCGGTTTCTGCGTCCGCTTTCCGCTCCGCGCGCTTGCGGTCGTTGGGATCGAGGATCGCCTTGCGCAGGCGGATCGACTTCGGCGTGACCTCCACGCGCTCGTCTTCCTCGATATAGGCCATGGCGTATTCGAGGGTGATCGGACGCGGTGGCGTCAGGCGAATGGCTTCGTCCTTGGACGTCGTGCGGATGTTGGTGAGCTGCTTCGACTTCAGCGGGTTGACCTCGAGGTCGTGGCCGCGGCTGTTCTCGCCGATGATCATGCCCTCATAGATCGCATCGCCCGGATTGACGAAAATATCGCCGCGCTCCTCCAGGAACCATAGGGCATAGGCAACCGCTTCGCCCTGTGCGGTTGAGATGAGCACGCCGTTGCGCCGGCCGGCGATCGGGCCGCGATAGGCACTATAGCCGTGGAACAGGCGGCTCATGATGCCGGTGCCGCGGGTGTCGGTCAGGAACTCCCCGTGATAGCCGATGAGGCCGCGCGCCGGCACGTGGAAGACGAGGCGCGTCTTGCCACCGCCGGAGGGGCGCATCTCGGTCATCTCGCCACGGCGCTGGCCGAGCTTGTCGATCACGATGCCGGTGAATTCCTCATCGACATCGACCACAGCTTCCTCGATCGGCTCGGTGCGCTCGCCAGTATTCGGGTCCTGGCGATAGAGCACGCGCGGGCGGCTGATGGAAAGCTCGAAGCCTTCGCGGCGCATGGTCTCGACCAGCACGCCGAGCTGCAACTCGCCGCGGCCGGCGACTTCCAGCGCGTCGCGGCCTTCGGTCTCGCGCACTTTGATGGCGACGTTGCCTTCGGCCTCGCGCATCAGGCGCGTGGCGATCATGCGGCTCGTCACCTTGTCGCCTTCGCGGCCCGCCAGCGGCGAGTCGTTGACCGAGAAGGTCATGGCGAGGGTCGGCGGGTCGATCGGCTGGGCCGGCAGCGGCATCTCGATCACCGGATCGCAGATCGTGTCGGCGACCGTGGTATCGGCCAGGCCGGCAATGGCGACGATGTCGCCGGCCTCGGCCTCTTCCACCGGCACGCGGTCGATGCCGCGGAACGACAGCAGCTTGGTGAGGCGCGCGGTCTCGATGATGTTGCCGTCCGGCTGGATCGCCCTGACCGGCATGTTGACCAGGGCCTTGCCGGTCTGGATCCGGCCGGTCAGCACGCGGCCGAGATAGCTGTCATATTCCAGCGTGGTGACCAGCATCGAAAAGGGCGCGTCGTTCTGCACCCGCGGGGCATGCACGTGGGCGACGATGAGATCGAACATGGGCGAGAGGTCTTTGCGCTCGTCGCTCTCCAGATTCTCGACCGCCCAGCCCTGGCGCGAGGACGCGAACAAGGTCGGGAAGTCGAGCTGCTCGTCCTGGGCGCCAAGGATGGCGAACAGGTCGAACACCGAATCGTGGGTCTCATGCGGCTGGGCGTCGGGCCGGTCGCATTTGTTGATGACGACGATCGGGCGCAGGCCCAGGGCCAGCGCCTTCATGGTGACGAACTTGGTCTGGGGCAGCGGGCCTTCAGCGGCGTCCACCAGCAGGATCACGCCATCCACCATGTTGAGGATGCGCTCCACCTCGCCGCCGAAATCGGCGTGGCCGGGCGTATCGACGATGTTGATGCGCGTGCCCTTCCAATCGACCGAGGTGCATTTGGCGAGGATGGTGATGCCCCTCTCGCGCTCCAGGTCGTTGGAATCCATGACCCGTTCCATCACCTGCTGATTGGCGCGGAAGGCGCCGCTCTGTTTCAGGAGCTGGTCGACCAGGGTGGTCTTGCCGTGGTCGACATGGGCGATGATGGCGATGTTGCGCAACTTCATGATCGTGACTTTCAAACTGAGCAAAAATAGCGCGCCGCTCACATGAGCGCGCGGTCGGATCGGCGAACCAGGATCGCCTGATCAGCGGAGCGTCGGCGGTG
The DNA here is from genome assembly GCA_035695765.1 of Dongiaceae bacterium. Taxonomy (GTDB): domain Bacteria; phylum Pseudomonadota; class Alphaproteobacteria; order Dongiales; family Dongiaceae; genus Dongia_A. Next base: position 3,492 of record DASRRI010000100.1, on the reverse strand, counting down.
TTCCCGATGTATAGCGGCTGAATGCGTGCATTCCGTTACACCAGCCGGCTGAGCACGAGTTCGGCGAGCGGCGTTTCGGGCCTGGCGCCAATATGGGAAATGACTTCGCCCGCGGCAAGCGAGGCGATGCGCCCGCAGGCCGCGAAGTCCTGGCCATGGGTATAGCCATAGAGGAAGCCGGAAGCGTAAAGATCGCCGGCGCCGGTCAGATCGATCACCCGGTCGACCGGCCATGGCTCGATCTCGATCATCTCGTCCGGCGTCACGATGACCGATCCCAACTCGCTACGGGTGAGGGCGGCAAGGTCGCAATGCTGCTGGGTGATGCGCGCGGCTTCGTTCCAGTCGTTGGTCTCCCAGAGCGCCGTGATCTCGCCGATATTGGCGAACAGGATGTCGACATGGTTCATGACGAGATCCTGGAACTCGGGCAGGTAGCGCTGCACGCAGAAGGAATCGGAGAGGGTAAGGGCGACTTCCTGGCCCGCATCGTGGGCGATGCGCGCGGCCTTCAGGAACGCTTCCTTGGCCAGCGGCGGGTCCCACAGATAGCCTTCCATGTAGGTGACCCGGGCGCGCTGGATGAGGTGCGGGTCGATGTCGTCCGGCGTCAGCTCGTGGCAGGCGCCGAGATAGGTATTCATGGTGCGCTCGGCATCCGGCGTCACCAGGATCATGGAGCGGGCAGTTGGCGTCGCCGAGCTGGCGGGCGCGATATCGTACTGGACGCCGGCGGCGCGCACATCATGACGGAAGATGCCGCCCAGCTGGTCGTTGCCGACCTTGCCGATGAAGGCGGCCTTGCCGCCGAGGCTCGCGACCCCGACTGTGGTGTTGGCGGCCGAGCCGCCGGAAATCTCGATCGCGGGACCCATGGCCTGATACAGCTCTTCCGCTCGCTCGGTGCCGATCAGGGTCATGGCGCCCTTGGTCAGCCTCATGCGCTCGATGAAGGCATCGTCGCAATGCGCCAGGACGTCGACGATCGCATTGCCGATGCCGACCACGTCAATGACTTCCGACATGAAACCCTATTCTGCCCGCTCGAAAAAGTGCGCGGAGTATAGTCAGGGATCAGGAATCAGCTACCCAGAAATCAGAATGCGGACTGCATGACGCATGTTCTGAAACCTGATAACTGATCTCCTATCCCTTGCCGTCGTCGTGGCGCCGCCCAATATAGGTTAAGCCACTGTATCGAAAGGAAAACGCCGTGTTCAGCGCGATTGCCAAGACCCTCGGCCAGTTGAACGATCCGCCGATCCGCCGGGTGATCGGCAAGACGCTGGGCTTCGCCATCCTCGGCTACATCCTGTTCGTGGTGCTGGTCTATCTGCTGATCGGCTGGCTGGCAGGCCTCAGCGGCTGGCTGGAGGGGCTCGCCCAGTTCGGGGGCGTGATTGGCGCAATGGTGGTCGCCTGGTTCCTGTTCCCGAGCGTAGCCGCCGCCATCGCCGGCCTGTTCGCGGACGAGGTGATTGACGCGGTGGAGGCCAAGCACTACCCGTTTCTGCCGCCGGCGACGCCGGTATCGGCGTTCTCGGCAGTGCTGGACGGGCTGAAACTGGCGCTGATCGCGCTCATCGCCAACACCCTGGCTTTGCCGTTCCTGATCGTGTTTCCGATCTATGTACTGATCACCTGGGGAGTGAATGGCTGGCTGCTGGGGCGGGAATATTTCGAAATGGTGGCGTTCCGGCGCATGGATCGGGCGAGTGCGCACGAATTACATCGCCGCCATAACCGAACATTTACCATCGCTGGTGTCATGATAGCCGTGTGCTTGACCATCCCGTTCGTCAACCTGTTGGCGCCGGTGTTGGGGGCGGCTTTTATGGTGCATATAGCCCAGAATGTGCTAAACCACACACGAACTGCGACTCAGGCTGTCAAACCATTGGCTTAGGCCAGCGATTCGGAGTTTGGGTTGTGCGCGCGGGCTGAATGCGGCCCATCACCGGAGAGTATGCCGCGATGAGGGCACGGGGCGCGCTCCGACCTCATGGAAAGGGTTAAGATGTTCGGAAAGAAGAAGGACCAGGAGATGTCGACGCCAAATACCGGGGAGAACACCCCCGCGACGCCGGCGACCGATCAGAGCAGGAGCTATCTGCGCCAGGACGCGCCGACGCCGGGCGCTTCGCGCCCCGCGGCGCCCGAGATTGCGCGCCGACCGCCCGACCTCAGCGCCTTTACCCAGCGCCGCGAGCAGCCGTCGGCGCCGCGCGCCGGCGAAACCGATCATAAGAAGCTGATCGTCGGCCGCGAGATCATCCTCAATGGCGAGATCCGCACCTGCGATTTCCTGGTGGTCGAAGGCCGCGTCGAAGCGGTGCTGAATGATTGCCGCCAGATCGACATCGCCTCGTCCGGTCAGTTCAAAGGATCGGCCGATATCGAATCCGCCGACATCAGCGGACGGTTCGACGGCGATCTCACGGTCCATGGCCGCTTGACGGTGCGCGCCACCGGCCGGGTGTTCGGCAAGGTGAAATACGGCCAGCTCGAAGTGGAGCGCGGCGGCATCATCTCCGGCACGGTCGAATCGTTGCCGGAAGCCAGCACGAGCGAAGCGGCGGCGTAACAGTTTGATGGCTTGACCGCCGGCGCTGGAGGGCAGCGCCGGCCGGTTTTCGAGACCAGCCGGCCCTACCCGGCAGCGTACTTTTGGGCGGGGGCCCGAAATGCGACCTGGCCAGATTGGCCGCACTGGGTTGGGTTGGATCGCGCTCATCGGCGCGATGTTCCTCGTTGCCGCTTGCCAGTCGCCGGCATCTTTCGACAAGAACTCTGTCGATACGCAGCGCGCCAGCGCCCAGCCGGCCGCACCGATCCTTTCCAATGATCCCGCTTCCTTCATCGGGCTCGGCGACGCCGACCTGTCGCGCGCATTGGGCGAGCCAAAGCAAGTGCGCAAGGATGAGCCGGCCGAGATCTGGCAATATTCCGGCGCCGATTGCGTGGTCGATTTCTATCTCTACAAGAGCGATGCCGGCCTCGCGGTCGCCTACATGGAAGCCCGCGACCGGGCCGCGGAATCAACGCCCACCGACCGCTGCGTGAAATCGCTGCTGCAGTCTGTGTCGGTCGCTACGCAACAAAAGACGCTGTAATTCAGCAATCAGGCATCGGTAGTCAGATGGCGGCCATCTCGGCTCCCGTCTGGCGCCTGATAACTGATTCCTGAAATGGTCGGAGCCGGAACGATCGCAGGCTGCGATACCGCGTCCGCTCCGGCCCCGTGACATCGGGCTGGCAAATTGGCACCCGATTTGAGCCGCTGGAGATAGCATCGCATAGGTTGAGGCGGCCTTAACCCGGCACCGCAAGGCAGGCTTTTTTGCGATCTAGGTGTGAGCTTTCAACAGGTTGTCCATCCGGTCCCGATCGGGAAGGCTGAGGTTGTCGAGACTTCAGTGATTCGCGAGGGGGACCGGATGAACATCCACAAGAATGCCCGTCTGACGCCGCACAGTCGAGCCGATCTGGCGC
>DASRRI010000099.1:0-15087 GCA_035695765.1 Dongiaceae bacterium | reverse complement strand
AGCGGCACCCAGCGCTTCATGAGGTCGACCATGATGTCGGCATAGACGCGGATCTCATATTGCGCGTGCGCGTCGGCGCGCAGGCTAAGGAAGTGCATCAGGTTATGCAGGTCCACCTTCCAGTACCATTGGGTATAGAAGTTGAGCCCGAGATTCATGCGCGCGAGCTCGCGCGCCAGGCCTTGGCGGGATTCATCGATCTTCTGCCCGTCTTCGCTCTCATTGAGCATGGTGAGATAGTGGTCATAGGCATGCGTCGCGTCGGTGCGTAGCAGGTCCAATACCTGCGCCGCCTCCTTGCCCTCGAGCACGTCGCCGCGGCCCTGCCGGTTGCTCGCCGACTGCGCTGCCAGGTTCTCCTCCGCCGGCACATAGAATTCGCGGTCCAGGATCGAATAGCGCGCGGAATATTCGTTCACGTTGGCGGTGCGGTGGCGGATCCATTGCCGCGCCACGAAGATCGGCAGCTTCACGTGGAACTTGATCTCGCACATCTCGAACGGGGTCGAGTGACGGTGCCGCATCAGATAGTGGATGAGGCCCTTGTCCTCGCTGACTTTCTTGGTGCCGCGGCCGTAGGAGACACGCGCCGCCTGGACCACCGCCGCATCATCGCCCATGTAGTCGATGACGCGTACAAAGCCGTGATCCAGCACCGGAAACGGCTGATACAGCACCTCCTCCAGGCCGGGCGAAATTGCCCGCCGGGTGGCGGCGGTTTCGGCACGCTGGCGGTCGATCTCGGCTTGCTGGTCTTTGGTCAGGGGCATGGGAATCGGCACTTCGATCCAGGGGCGGTACAGGCTCGCCTTATGCCCTCTTTCCGGACGCTTGTTAACCCTTTTGATTCCCCGGAAGAGTCCTTATATTCAGAGGGTCGGGAAACCGACTATGGCGATAAACGCCTTATGGAATAAGCGTTGCGGACCCGGGGGCGGTACCCGGCGCCTCCACCATTCCCGCCCAGCTTAGCGTGCTGGCCGGTTCATGGGGGCGAAATAGGATCGACGCGCGTGGTAAAGGTAAGGTTTTCGCCCGGCATGGTATCCACCGTTATCGGGCCAACCTAGAAGTGCCAACGACAATAGCCGTTTGGCTCTCGCTGCCTAATAGGTAAGCGCGGTCCGGGGGGCGCCGGGCAACAGAAAGCCCCCCACTGATTATGTCGATGGAGTATGAATTCGGGGATTACGGGCGTACCCGTCGAAAGGACGGGGGTGGGGAGAATGCCGGGCGCATGAGTAAAGACTGGTTACGCTATGACCGGATGGTAGAAGACGCCCTGCGCGGCGTCGTCCGCCGCGCGTTGACTGACGTGTCGAGCAGCGGCCTGCCCGGCGACCACCATTTCTATCTGACCTTCCGTACCGGCGAACCGGGCGTGCAGATCGCGCCGGCCCTGAAGTCCCAGTACCCCAAGGAAATGACCATCGTGCTTCAGCACCAGTTCTGGGGGCTGGAAGTTGGCGAGGATGGCTTCGCCGTCACGCTCAGCTTCGGCGGCAAGCATGAGCGGCTGGTAGTTCCATACCGTGCCATTGTCAGTTTTGCTGACCCGTCCGTGAAGTTTGGCCTGCAGTTCGAAACCTCCGCCCTCGGCGAAGGCGAGGCTCCCGATGCTGACACGGCCACGGGCAGGACCATGACGCCGAAAGATCTCAACGATCTGCCTCGCCTGGTCGAGGACAAGACTGCCGACGCGAAATCCGGCGCCCAGATCGTCGCGCTCGACGCCTTCCGCAAGAAATAGCAATCCACCTCCCTCCATCACTCTCGTGCTCGCGGCGGAGCACGATGACTTACGAGGAGCGTTTCATGACTGCGCAGACGAATAACGTGCCCGCTCGCGATCCTCAGGACCTGGAGCGGCTCTTGATTGCGAGACAGCATGCTGGCGACATCGAGGGCATGGTCGCCTTGTTCGAGCCACAGGCTTTGGTCGATTGCGGTGAAGGGCGGATGCTGCGCGGCCACCAGGAGATTCGTCAGTACTTCGTCGAAGTCGTCGCGAGCGGGCGAAAATTTGCGCGGGGGGTGCAACAAGCGGCAATGGTCTGCGAAGATCTGGCGCTCACCTCAACGCGCCTGCCGGATGGCAGCGTGACCGCCGAGGTCGCGCGGCGACAGAATGATGGCATATGGCTGTGGGCGATCGACCAGTACACCATCGCATCAGAACAACGGGCATGATCGGGCTGGCGAGCTCGGGTCGTTGATTGTATCGGTTCAATCCAGCTGCAGTGATGCATCATCGCAACAAGGCGCGCGCAATTGTTGTGCAGCGCGTGCTTCGGAATTGACCCGACGCATGCCCTTCGGATACAAACGACACTCTTCTCAAGTGAGGAGGGTGCGCATGATGTATCAAACCTTCGTAGGCCTTAGCGCCTGAGAGCTGCCGTCGACGCTGGTCGATCCCGGCTCCGCACCTTCTGCTTCCAGAACAAGCTGATTTGAACTGACGATCGCCAAAAGCGGCGTCGTGTATCCGAGTCACCGCAGTTTGCGGCCTCATTGACTCCTCGGCCCTCCATCATTCCGGGAGGCCGCAGGCGTCGGTTCTCTTCAGGGTGTGGTCCGTTCATCGCCGGCGCGTCAGCAGCGCAGGGTTTGGGCATCGCGCACAGAGCGTAACCCCAATGCAGATGGAGAACATCATGCCGATTCATTCGACGCTCCTGTCCTGGCTGTTCGGTCACCCGCAGGTCGCAGAGCAAGACATTCGTTTGACCACCGCCGACAGACAGTTCGGGCGCGAGCCCGACTACAAGTCGTTGCGGTGGCTGAACGGACAATCGCCGCCAGACCTGCCGGACGCGCTGAACCGCAAGCTGATGCAGGATATCGGTCTGGACCGCAGCCGGACATAATGCCGGCTCCGAATCGGAGCGGGTGCAAGCCCGCTCCGATTCGATCCCTCATTGACGGTGACCGATGCCAGCCTGGCGCCTGACGCTTCTGCTGTGCCTTGCCGAAGCGCTCAATATGGCGGGCTACAGTGCCGTCGCTTCATTGCTGCCGGAGCTGAAGCTCGCCTGGTCACTGGGCAATGCCGAGGTCGGCGTTGTCGAAGGCGCATTCAATGTCGGTTATGTGGTGGCTGTGCCGGTCCTCGTAACTTGGACCGACCGGCGCGATCCGCGTTCGATCTACCTGGTTGCGACAGCGATCGGCGTTCTCTCCAATCTCGGTCTCGCCTGGGTCGCGCGCGATCTGTTCTCGGCGGCTGTGTTGCGCGCAGCGGCCGGCGTCGCACTCGCCGGCACCTACATGCCGGGCCTGAAGATCCTGACCGATTCCATCACGGGACCGCAACAGAGCCGCTGGCTCGCCTTCTACACTGCGAGCTTCAGCTTGGGCGCAAGCCTGTCGACCGCGGCGACGGGCGCCATCGGTCACGCGGTCGATCCGGCGGCGGCCTTCCTGGTCGCGGCGATCGGAGGCGGCTTCGCCTTGCTGCTGGTGATGATGTCAATCCGGCCACGGCCAATCGCATCGCGCCCGCCGGTCGCCGCTTGGGGCGCGCTCTGGCAAGCGGCGCAGAACCGCCACGCGCTCGCTTATTCCCTCGGCTATTCCGCGCACATGTGGGAGCTCTACGGCTTCCGCGCCTGGCTGGTCGCCTATCTGCTGTTCGCAGCAACCGGCAGCCTGCAGCCGACCGGCGACACATCATTCGCGCTGTGGGGCGCAATCCTGCTGCTGCTCGGCATGCCATCCAGCATCGTCGGCAACGAGATTGCGCTGAAGATCGGACGGCAGCGCCAGCTCGTCCTCGCCATGTGCGTCTCCGCCGCGCTTGCGCTCGCCTTCGGTGCGGGATCTCTCCTGCCGTTCCCCATTCTCCTCATCCTGGGTGCGCTCTACTCGCTGTTCGTGACAGCCGATTCGGCCTCTCTCACCGCCGGCGCAGTCGCACAAGCCCGACCCGGCCAGAGCGGTGCCACCATGGCGCTGCACTCGCTCCTGGGTTTCGCCGCCGCCAGCCTCGGCCCGCTCGCCTTCGGGCTGGCGCTGGATATTGGCGGCGATCATGCTGCCGGCGCCTGGTTCGCCGGCTTCGCCATGCTGGGCGCGGGCGTCGCCTGCGGGCCGCTGATTCTGACGATTATGCTCGGAGCGGGCTATGACAGCAAAGGCCGGCGCGATCATCCAAAGGCTTGAAGCCAGCCTGACGCCGCTCGGCGCGTTCCGCTCGCGCGCCATGTTCGGCGGACATGGGCTCTATTTGGACGATCAGATGTTCGGGCTGATTGCCTATGACACGCTCTATCTGAAGACGGACGAGGAAAATCGCGATGACTTCATAAGAGCGAAGTCAAAACCGTTCTCCTTTGAAAGCGCGCGCAAGGGTCTCGTGACCACCTCTTATTGGCAGTGCCCCGTCGACGCTCTGAAAGACGCCCGCAAGCTGCGGCGATGGATCGGCAAGGCGCACGAAGCCGCCCGCCGCGTGAAGGCCGCCAAGCCGAAGCGCAAAGTGCGCAAGCCGAAGGGTTTTCCGTTCTAGACTATTGTTTATGCGCGCTGATCGAGAACAGCAGCGGCAACTTGCCCGGATGATGCTTCACCACGTAACGGCCAGGTTCGCTCTCGGCCAGGAACTTCCAGCAATTGTGGACGCAATAGGGAAACTCCCTGAGACTCTTCAGGGTCAAACCTGCGTCGAGCAATGCCTGCACGATTTCCGCCAGGCTGTGCGGCCATTCGTAGGATTCGATCGGAGCATGCTCTCCGCCGGCGTAGCTCGTTGTCGATTCGAAGCGCAGCGCCTCGCCGGTATTGAAATAGCTGTGGGCGATGTTGCGCGCGTCCTCGTCCAGCATCGAAATCATCGGGTGGAACTCGACCACATGGAACCGGCCACCTGGTTTCAAGTGCCGCGCAACCACCTGCGCCCAGGCGCCGAGATCGGGGAGCCAGTTCAAGGCACCGTACGAGGTGAACACGATGTCGAATTGCGCGTCGCCCAGCTCCCTGAGGTCGAGCACGTCGGCGCAAAGGAAACGCGCATCGATGCCCAGTTCCGTCGCGAGCGCCCGCGCGCGTTCGATCGCTTCGGGCGACAGGTCAACGCCCGTCACCTGCGCCCCCAGCCGCGCCCAGGACAGAGTGTCCTGCCCGAAATGGCATTGCAGGTGCAGCAGGCTCTTGCCCGTGACGTCGCCGACCTCTTCCAGCTCGACATGCTTGAGGGAGGTCTGGCCGGCCCGGAAGTCCGCCATGTCGTAGAAATCGGAGTCCTGGTTGATCCGCGCCCATTCGTTCCACAGGCGGCGATTGGCATCGATGCGGCTGTCCATGATCCCTCCTGAGGCGGCGGCGCGCACCCTAAGTCCTTGGGTTCGCTTGGGTCAATGCGCCGCTTCAAAAGCGGGCGATTTCCAGCTAGAACCCTCGCCATTCCATCCGCCAACGGGGATTCTCCATGGCCAAGCAAAAGACCACCCGCACCGAAAGCGATTCCTTCGGCCCGATCGAGGTGCCGGCGGACAAATTATGGGGCGCCCAGACCCAGCGTTCGTTCCAGAATTTCAAGATCGGCGGCGAGCGCATGCCGACGCCGCTGATCCGCGCCTTCGGCCTTCTCAAGCAGGCGGCGGCGGAAGCCAACATGACGATGGGCAAGCTCGACAAGAAGATCGGCAAGGCGATCGCGGCCGCCGCCGCAGAGGTGGCGTCGGGCCAGCTCGACGATCATTTCCCGCTGGTAGTGTGGCAGACAGGCTCCGGCACCCAGACCAACATGAACCTCAACGAGGTGATCGCCAACCGCGCCAACGAGATGCTGGGCGGCAAGCGCGGCGACAAGAAACCGGTGCATCCGAATGACCAGGTGAATTACGGGCAATCCTCCAACGATTCCTTCCCCACCGCCATGCACATTGCCGCGGTCCAGCAGATCCACGATCTCGCCTTGCCGGCTTTCGATCGTCTCGCAAAGGCGCTCGAAACGAAGAGCAAGGAATTCGTGAAGGTCATCAAGATCGGCCGCACGCATCTGCAGGATGCGACGCCTGTGACGCTGGGCCAGGAATTCTCCGGTTATGCCGCGCAGATCCGCCTCGGCATCGACCGCGTCAAGGCCTGCCTGCCGCGGCTTTATCCGCTGGCGCAGGGCGGCACGGCGGTCGGAACCGGCCTCAACACCGCGAAGGGCTTCGACAAAGCTTTCGCCGACGAGCTGAAGACGCTGACCGGCCTGCCTTTCACGCCGGCCAGGAACAAGTTCGAGGCCTTGGCCGCGCACGATTCGATGGTGGAGCTCTCCGGCGCCTACAATGTGCTGGCCGCCTCGCTGATGAAGATCGCGAACGATTTGCGCCTGCTCGGCTCCGGCCCGCGCTCGGGCATTGCGGAGATCAACCTGCCGGAGAACGAGCCGGGCTCCTCGATCATGCCGGGCAAGGTCAATCCGACACAGGCCGAGGCGATGACCATGGTCTGTACTCAGGTGATGGGCAACCACGTGACCATCACGGTGGCGGGCGCCAACGGCCATCTCGAGCTCAACGTGTTCAAGCCAGTCATCATCTACAACGTGCTGCAATCAGGGCGCCTGCTCGCGGAAGCGTGCGTCAGCTTCACCGACAATTGCGTCGCCGGCATCACGGTGAATCTGCCGCGCATCAAGCAGCTGCTCGATCAGTCGCTGATGCTGGTGACCGCGCTCAACACGCACATCGGCTACGACAACGCCGCCAAGGTCGCGAAGAAGGCCCACAAGGAAGGCAAGAGCCTGAAGCAGGCGGCGCTGGAGCTGGACTTGCTGACGTCGGAGCAGTTCGACAAGTGGGTGAAGCCAGCGGACATGCTGGGGCCGAAATAGGGCATCGCAGACACATGCTCCATCAGTCATCCCGGCCAAGCGCAGCGCGAGCCGGGACCCATACGATCCATCAGCGTTGCGGTGGCGCTGCATGGGGCCCGGCTCAGGGCCAGGGTGACAGTACGGAGGAGCGGGCCTCATGACTGCCGCCGACCATCGCCTGGAGAAGCACTCCGTCGCGATCGCCGGCCATCGCACCAGCATCACGCTCGAGGCCGCTTTCTGGCGCGCGCTCAAGAGCATCGCGAAAGCACGCGGCCGCTCGCTCTCCGAGCTCATCGCGGAAATCGACAGCAAGCGCGGCGAGATGGAGCCCGCGCCCAATCTCTCCAGCGCGCTGCGCGTCTATGTGCTATCGCAGTCGCAGATTGGTGCTGCATGACTGAGACATCCCTCGGTACCTACGACTACATCATCGTCGGCGGCGGCACGGCGGGTTGCCTGCTGGCCAATCGCCTCTCGGCGGATCCGGAGGTTTCCGTCCTGCTGCTCGAGGCGGGCGGCAAGGACGACTATCTCTGGATCCATATCCCGGTCGGTTATCTCTATTGCATGAACAACCCGCGCACCGATTGGTGCTTCAAGACCGAAGCGGAGGCGGGGCTGGGCGGGCGCGCCATCAATTATCCGCGCGGCAAGGTGCTGGGCGGCTGTTCCTCGATCAACGGCATGATCTATATGCGCGGTCAGGCGCGCGACTACGATCAGTGGCGCCAGCTCGGCAACCAGGGCTGGGGCTGGGATGACGTGCTGCCCTTTTTCCGGCAGCACGAGGATTTCGTTCATGGCGCGGACGAGGCGCACGGCTCCGGCGGCGAATGGCGCATCGATCGCCAACGGCTGCATTGGCCGATCCTGGACGCCATTCGCGACGCGGCGGTCGCCACCGGAATCCCGCGCGTGACTGATTTCAACCGCGGCGACAATCACGGCGTCGCCTATTTCCACGTCACGCAGCGGGGCGGCATCCGCGTCAACACCGCCAAGGCGTTCCTCAAGCCCGTGCGCCATCGCCCCAACCTACGCATCGTTTCGCATGCGCAGGCGAAGCGCGTGCTGATCGAGAATCGCCGTGCCGTCGGTGTCGAGGTACGCATCGATGGCGTCGACCAGGTGGCGAGGGCACGCGGCGAAGTGATCTCGAGCGCGGGCGCGATCGGTTCGCCGCATCTCCTGGAACTCTCCGGCATCGGTCAAGCTGATCGGCTGCGCGATCTCGGCATCGAGATCGTGCACGCGCTGAACGGCGTCGGGGAGAACCTGCAGGATCATCTGCAGCTGCGCCTGATCTACAAGATCAGCAACGCACTGACGCTCAACACGCTCGCTGCCAATATGTGGGGCAAGGCGCGGATCGGCCTCGAATACCTGCTGCGCCGCAGTGGCCCGATGTCCATGGCGCCGAGCCAGCTGGGCGCTTTCGCCAAGTCCGACCCGAGCCTCGAGACGCCCGACCTCGAATATCACATCCAGCCGCTCTCGCTCGACCGGTTCGGAGAGCCGCTGCACCCCTACCCCGCTGTCACGATGAGCGTGTGTAACCTGCGGCCAGAAAGCCGCGGCAGCGTTCATGCCGCCAGCCCGCATTTCGGGGACTCACCTTCCATCCGCCCGAATTATCTCAATACCGCGCGCGACCGCCTGGTGGCGGCATCAGCGATCCGCCTGACCCGCCGCATCATGCAAGCCGCGCCGATGCAGCCGCATGCGCCCGAAGAGATTAAGCCAGGCCCGAGCTTTGAGAGCGATCAGGAGCTGGCGGAAGCGGCCGGCGCGATTGGCACCACGATCTTTCATCCTGTCGCCACCGCAAAAATGGGCAGCGACGAAAGAGCGGTGGTCGATGCCCGCCTGCGCGTGCATGGCATCGATGGCCTGCGCGTGATCGATGCGTCCGTGATGCCGATCATCACCTCCGGCAACACCAATGCCCCGACTTTGATGATCGCCGAAAAAGGCGCCGCCATGATGCGCGAGGACCGGCGCGGGTCTTAGACAGATTGTTCTTGTCTTCCCGTCCGCGCGGACCGACCATGGCCGCGTGCTCAAATTTCTCATCCTCGCTGTCGTCTTTCTCGCGGTCCTGGTCCTGCTGGCGAGGATTTTCGGCCGCCGCCCTATCGAACCGGTCGGGCAGCAAAGGTCGAAGATGATCACCATGGATGGCGGCGCAGTGACTGCGGAGATCGACGGCCAGGAGCTCGACATCGATCCCGCTGCTCTTACCGAGATTCGCCGCCTCGCAGACAACGGACAGAAGATCGAAGCCATCAAGCTCCTGCGCGACGCCACCGGGCTCGGCCTCGCCGAAGCCAAGGAAATCGTCGAATCGCTGGACCGCATGCGTCCGAAAGAAAGCTAACGTCGTTTCCTGCGACGCACGCCCTCAAGGTCCCGGCATCGGCATCAGGGACGGAGGACGGCCCGCCCGGCGATGTCGCCGCGGCGCAACCGATTCAGCGCATCGTTGACATCCTCCAGCGGAAATTCTTCCACCGCCCATTGCAGCCGACCAGAGCTGGCGAGATCAAGGACTGCCTCGAGGTCCGCCTGCGATCCCCAGATCGACGTCGTCAGGGCGACCTCGTGATCGACTGCCCCGAATCCGAATGGAACGCGTCCGCCGGCTTCACCCACCAGCATGATGAGGCCACCTCGCCGCACCGCGCGGAAAGCGAGTGCTAGGGTTTCGTCGGTGCCCACAAAATCGAACACCGCTGCGCAGTCACGCGGTTCTCGCTCCGGCGGCAGCGCATCATCCGCGCCCAGCTCGCATGCACGGCGGCGCTTCGCAGCGCTCGGATCAACAACGAGAACGACGTCGGCACCCATCAATCTCAAATACTGGATGGCAAATTGGCCGAGCCCGCCGGCCCCGATCACGAGCGCGGAGCCGCCATACTTCAGCCACGGCATCGCGCGGCGCACCGCGCGATACGGCGTGACGCCGGCGTCGGCCAAAGGCGCGGCGCGCACGGGATCAAGGCCACGCAAAGGCAACAAGTAGCGCGACGAGGGCACTGCGACGAATTCCGCGTAACCACCATCGTGCACCCAACCGGGCTCCGCCGCATCGGGACAAAGCTGCTCCTCTCCTTGCCGGCACGAGGCACATTGTCCGCAGCCCCAGCTCGCGAAGACAAGAACCGGACCGATCCCTGGTGCCTCGCCGGCAATTTCGTGGCCCAGAACCAGCGGAAGCTTCAATCCGCTGACCGCTCCGTCAATCATATGAAGATCGGTGTGGCACACGCCGGCGCTGAGCACGCGCAGAACCACGCCGCCCGGCTCTGGCTCCGGCATCGGCCTTTGCTCGAGGCGGAGCGGCGTTCCGAAGGCATGAAGAACGGCCGCCCGCATCCAGTGAACCTCCCGCTAGTTGCCGGTCCCCGGCAACTTCAGGCCGGGGATGATGATGCCCGGCTGCTGCTCTTGCTGCTGTTGGTCCTGCGGCTGAGTTTCACCGGGCGGCGTGGCGCCGGGCTCGGTGGCGCCAGGCTCGGTCTGCTGTTGCTGCTGCTCGGGTTGCGTCTGTCCGGCAGGCGCCTGTTCTTCGGCTGGTGCTTGGCCCGTGCCCGGAATCGCGGCGCCGGGTTCGACCGCGCCAGGCGCGTTCTGCTGCTGTTGCTGTTGCTGCTCTTGCTGCTGCTTCTTTTTGTTGCCGCCGAGCAGATTGCCGATGCCGGGCAGGTTGACAGCGGGCGCGTTGCCGACGCCGGGAATGGCCGCACCCGGCTGGCCCTCGGTGCCGGTTGCGGGCGCATTCTGCCCGCCCAGCAGATTGCCGATGCCGGGAAGCTTCTTGAGGCCCGGGATCTCCTGCACCAGGCCGCCCGGATTGAACGCGCCATTCTGGCTGAGTCCCATCAGGCCGGCCGGACCCGCCGCGCCATTCGATGCGAACTTGGGCGTCGGGCCATCAACCGGCCCGGTCAGGCCGATGCTCATGAAGGCCTGCTGCTGATCCGCGCTGAACAGGTCGACCAGCATGTTCATCGCCCAGGCGCCGATATCGACCTGGCCCTTCGCTGTCCCTCGCGCGCGCGGATTGGCGAAGGCGGTGTCCTGCGTGTCCAGCACGCCCTGCTTGATGTTGAACGTGCCGTCCAGTTTGTTGTCGACGCCGGTATAGGAGGAGAGAATGCCGTTGACCGCGCTGGTCACGCCCTGCACCGCCTTGACCTTGGCGCCCAAGACACCGAGCAAAGCGGAGCCGACCTGCTGCTCCATCTTGCCGATGATCATGACCGTGCCATCGACATTGCCGTTGCCGGCCAGCGAGCGCATCAGGTCTGCCTGGCTGGCACCCGCGCCGGTGGCGTTGAGGTTGAGCGAGAGTGGCCCCTTCACCTGATTGCCCGCGATGCCGCCGCCCAGGACCTGGCCGACCTGGATCTGCTTGACCGCGACCTTCGCGTCCATCTTCGCCACCTGCTGGCTGGCGTCGATGGTGGTACCGGAGAGGTCGAAGCCGCCGCCATAGACCTTGCCGTTCAAGGTCTGCATGGCGAGCACACCGTTGCGCAGCGTAATCTTGGCGACCAAATCGTCGATCTGCTGGTTCGGCATGATCAGCGACTTGGCCGTCAGATCGATATCCGCGTCCTGGCTCCGGAGCGCGGAGAGGTCCATCGGCTGCTGTGACCAGGGCGAGCCGCCCTTGCCGGCGCTTCCAGTGCTTGCGCCGCCGCCGCCTTTGCTCTCGCCACCCATGAATGGCGTCAGATTGATGACGCCGCCCTTGAGGTTGGCTTGGATCACCGGCTTTGCGCCGGTCGCATCATAACTGGCGTTGCCGGCGACCGAGCTGTTGCCCCACGCGGCGTTGAGGTCGGAGACGCTCGCCTTCTTGGTATTGCCAGAGGTCTTGAGCGACACCTTCAGCGGCCCGGCCTTGACGCCGGAGCTCTGGATGTCCGCCACCTGCAGCAGTTGCGTGAATTCCGGATGATCCGCCGACAGCGCGATATCGAAGCCGATCGGCGGCGGATTGTTCGGATCCTTGCCCTTCGGTGCCTGCACTGTTCCGGCGACCTTCGCTTTGCCGCCGAGACCGTTCAGGTTGAGATCCAGCGCCATATCCTCCGCGCTGCCTTTCAGCGTGCCCGCGATGCCGAGCGCGCCGACCGATTTCGCCTTCGGCCCCGCGATGCCGGCAAGCTGCAGCAGTGGCGCCGGCTTGTCGGCCGTGAGGTTGAGCGCCGTGTCGATCTGCGGCGTCTTGGAGAGCCCCGCCACCTTGCCTTTGAGCGTGCCGTTGCCGCCGATCCCCGCCATCGCGAGCGTGACGTCGTAAGTCAGGTCGTCGGCCCCGCTCTGCGCCTGGCCAACGAAGCTGACCGCGCCCAGGTTCTTCGCAGCATCGCTCGGTGCGCCGGTCAGTTCGGCGAGCGGACCCAGATCCTTGGCCTTGATGTCGAAGGTCGAGTTGATCTTGGGGATGCCCTGGCCGATGCCGTTCGCTGTCCCCTTTGCTGCGCCCTGGAAGCCGATGCCCGCCATTGCGCTGGTGACGTCGAAGGTGACATCGGTCGGCGTGCCGGCCGCTGTGCCCTTCAAGGTTAGAGCGCCGAACTTTCCCTTGGGCTGCGGGCCCATGCCGGCCATCTGCAGCACCTGGCCCGCATCCTTCGCGGTCACGTCGAATTTGGAATCGAACTTGGGATCGCCTTTCAGGTCCGTGACCTTGGCCGCGACATTCGCCTTGCCGCCCTGGAAGTCGGCGACGCTCAGCTCCTTCACGTCGAGCGCACCGTTGGCGACCTGGGCAACCAGGCGCAAGCCACTGATCTGCTGCTCGTTCAACGTGAGCGAGCCGGCCTTGAAATCGACATTGGCGTTGTAGTCCGCAAGCGGCGCTAGCGCCTTCAGCGGATTTCCGCCCTGCTCGTTCTTCTTTTCAGCGGCGGCCGGCTCGGCCTCTTTCGCCGATGGCGAAGGCATGTAGCCGTCGAGGTTGAGCTTGTCGACCGCAAGCCCGACGCCAACGCCCATCTGCTTGCGCTGCACGCCGTCGGGCAGCGCCACCACCACGCCGCCGGTAATGTTGGATTGGTCCAGCGTCGCCTTGAGATTGGCCAGCTCCGCCTGGGCCGGCGTGTATTTGACGCCGGTATTGAGTGCGAGCTGGCGCAGCCGGTCGCCCGGCACATCCTTCACCGCGCCCGGCGCAAACGCTTCGATCAACGCGCGCAGGTTGCTGGAATTCGCCTTCAGCGCGCCGTTGAAGTTCGGCTGGCCGTTCGCCGCCGTCAGCGCGCCATTGAGAGCGACCGCGCTGCTGCCCGGCAGTTTGGCCGATGCGTTCTTGATCGTGAGCGCACCGTTGGCGAGTTGCACGGCGACGTTCGTATCGTCGATTGCCTGGCCCTTGAAGACGATCTGCTGGACAGTGACTCCGAGATCGGCCGTTACGTCGGCCGGCAGGCTGAAGGGCTCCGCCGGCTTTGCCGGGGCCGACTGGGCAGGCGCCTGCGCGCTCTCCTGCTTCGCCTCGCCGGCCGGCATCATCTTGTCGAGATCGACGCGGCCGATCGCGAGATTGGCCTGCACTTTCGGCGCCGCGGCGTAGTCGGCGGCGACCGTCGCCTTCGCGGTCAGGTCGCCAAGCGTGGCGGTGAAATTGTCGGTCTTGGCATTGGTCTTGCCGGCCTGGATGTCGCCCTCCACCGCAAAGGCCTGGGCCATCAGCGGCGGCAAGCCATCCGCCGACTGGTTCGGCATGCCGGCGATCAGCTTCGCCAGATTGTCGCCCTTGCTGGCGAGCTTGCCGGTGACGATCGGCTTGCTGGGATCTTCCACCGCTGCGAGATCGACTTGCCCGACGAAGCCGATGGTCGCATTGGCGTCGGTCAGCGAGAAGCTGATATCGACCGGCATCGGCGCGCGCTGGTCGAGGGCGCCGGTCTTGATGCGGAAGCCGAGCGGGATATTGACGACCGTCGCGCCGCCTTCGGCCTGGAACGGGCCGGTCAGGCTGTCCAGCGACAGGTCGATGTTGAGATTTTCGACCTTCTGTTCGGTACCCTTCGCCAAGTCGTGATAGATGAGCGTGCCGCCCTCGATCGAAGCATTCTTGATGACGACGGCCATGCCGCCGCCACCGGAGGATGGCGCGGCGTTGGGCTGCGGGGTCACGCCGGCTTGCGGCGCTTCGGCTTGCGGCGCGATCTGCCAGTTGCCGCTGCCGTCTTTCAGCTTCTCGAAAATGAAGGTTGGCTTGTCGAGAACGACTTCCTCGACCTCGACCTTGCCGGAGAGCAGCGGCATCAACGCCACTTTCACCTTGGCCGACTGCAGGGTCGCCATGTCGGGAACGCTGCCGCCCGGCGCATTGCCAAAGCGGATGCCGGAAACCGTCACGCCAGGACTTGGCAGGATCGACAGCGAGATGTTTCCGTCGATGGCGAGGTCGCGCCCGGTCGCCTCTTTCGCCTTCTGGGCGATCTCCGCTTTATAGTTGTTGAGATCGACAAAGAATGGCGCCGCCACGGCCGCCACGATGAGGAGGCCGATCAAGCCACCGACGATCCACAGCACTTTTTTCATATCGTCCCTGCCCTTTTTGTGGGGAGCCCGATGGGCTCATTTTGTTGGTTCCGGGGCCGAATGGAGATATCGGAACCGCTTGCCCCCATTATCGCTGCGGGACAAAATACCTCGCAAGCCCAACTCGCCGGGTGCCAGTGACATTTTTGCGAGGCGAAAGGCCCTTAACCATGGCTGAGATTGTCAACCTGAACCACGTCCGCAAGGCCAAACAACGCGAAGAAGACAAGGCGCGCGCCCGCGAACGCCGCGTCAAATGGGGCCGGATCAAAGCCGACCGCGAACGCGACCGACAGTTGGAAGCCAAGGCCGAGAAGACGCACGACGGCAATCGGCGTGAGAAGCCCAAAGAAGAGGAAGAGTAGTCCTCAATCCTGTCATCCCGGGCAGGCCGCGCAGCGGCATGACCCGGGACCCATGGGGCATCGCCGCATCGCTAACAGACCGTATGTTGGGGTGGACGGCCCCCGAACGGCATCGATGTGCCAGAATGAGGCTATTGCAAGTCTCAGACAAAGGGAGCCGTCCATGGGTGAGGTTATCAGGATTGGTCTGGACACGTCCAAGCAGTTTTCCAGGTTCACGGGGTTGATGGGTCGGAGCGCGTCGTGCTGTCGCGGCAGCTCAGCCGCGGCCAGGTTGAGAAGTTCTTTGCAGCCCTGGCGCCGACGGTGGTTGGGCTGGAGGCGTGCGGGGCTTCGCATTATTGG
>DASRRI010000098.1:0-4258 GCA_035695765.1 Dongiaceae bacterium | reverse complement strand
CGTGAACCTGGAAAACGTGCTTGGACGTGTCCAGACCAATCCTGATAACCTCACCCATGGACGGCTCCCTTTGTCTGAGACTTGCAATAGCCTCATTCTGGCACATCGATGCCGTTCGGGGGCCGTCCACCCCAACATACGGCTCGCTCCACCCGCGCCAGACGATCCAGGCGCAGTTGCTCGAGCCGTTGCGCAATCAGGGACAGGCGCGGCCGACTGCGGCGGTCGGCCAGGCGCTGGACTCCGTCGGCCTGCCGCGCGCGGTCGCCTTCCGCTTTCCGCATCAGCTCTCGGGCGGCCAGCGGCAGCGCGTCGCGATCGCCCGCGCCCTTATGCTCGCGCCGGACGTGCTGCTCCTGGACGAGCCGACTTCATCGCTCGACGTCTCGGTACAGGCGGAGATCCTCAACCTGCTGACCGATCTGCGGCAGGAGCGGGAGCTGACCTACGTTCTGGTGAGCCACGATCTCGCGGTCATCGCCCATATGTGCCATCGCATCGGCGTCATGCAGGGTGGCCGCATCGTCGACAGCTTCGAGTCCGCGCAGCTGCGGGCCGGCAAGGTCGACGATCCCTATACGCGCGAGCTGCTGGCCGCGAGCGAGGCCTATGGAGAGGGGCGGCAGCGGGTCGCGGCCGCCAGTTAGCGGATGTTACGCTGCTGAATGCCCGTCGACGCCCCAGCGAGACATCTCGCGCGTCAGCATTTGCCGGTCTGCAGCATCCAGCGCCGGCAGGCCCGGGGGCCGCACTTGACCGACCGGAAAGCCGAGCAAGTCAAGAGCTTCCTTAACGACCGTGACGTTCGCGCCGTTTCCGTACTTCGTGCGCAGGGCTTCGAAGCGGGCAATCTCGGTGACCAACGCGCGAGCAGTCGCATAGTCGCTCGTCTCGAGCGCCCGGTGGATCGCCAGCGACCGGGCCGGATCGACATTGACCAGGCCCGAGGTGAAGCCACGCGCGCCGAGGGCATAGAAGGGAATTGCCCAGCCTTCCGCCAGGCCGCACACCCAGATTGCCGTGTCTTCGCCGCTGGCGCGCACGCACTCGGCCAGCAGCATGAGATTGGTGGCGGCGAACTTGACTCCGATGACGTTGGGATGGTTGGCGATGGCGAGGATATCATCAAGGCCGATGGCATCCGAGCGCACATAGGCCACCAGCGGCAGATCGACCGAATCCGCGATCGCCCGGAAATAGGCCGCCTGCGCCTGCGGCGCGGCGAACGGATCGAGCGGCTGATGGGACATGATCGCATCCGCCCCCGAGGCCTTCGCATGCCGGCCGAGCTCGATCGCCTCCTTGAGCGAGCGGCCGACGGCGGCAATCACGCGGCTGCGCCCGGCGGAGGTTACGGCAACGGTATCGTGCAGGAGACGAACCTCGTCGAGCGAGAGGGTGTAGAACTCGCTGGTGTTGCCGGCAGCCACCACATTGTGGATGCCGCCGGAGACAATGCGCTCGATCACGCGCGCGGTCATCGCGGTATCGATGGTACCGTCGGCCGCATAGGCGGTCGCGTGCACGCCGGAAATGCCACACAGCGTGCGCCGCAATCGGGACGCCAGCGTCTCGGCGCTTCGTGGTCTGTCCATGTCGGCTTACTCCTCCCGGCGCGCGAACGCCGCCGTCACATGTTGTCGTCCCGAGCGCACGACATGGTCGCGCATCGCCCGTTCCGCCTTGTCTTCGTCGCGAGCTTCAAGGGCAGTGAGAATGTTCAAGTGCTCCCGCAGCGCGCGCCTGCGCTCCTCCGGATCGTTGAGCAGGAAACGCCGCGTCGCCTTGTCGTAGACCAGCTGCCCGGCCAGCAGGCGCTGGAGATAGCTGCAGCCCGACGCCGCATGGATGGCATCGTGAAAGGCCTCGTTGAGCGCAATGATCCGCCGCACCGCGCCGTCCTTGGTCGCCTGGCGCATGTCCTCCGCAATCTCGCGAAGATCGGCCAGCATCTCCTTGGTGATCCTGGTCGCCGCCTGGCGCGCGATCATGCTCTCGAGCGCCGCGCGCGCCAGCGCCATCTCCTGCGCCTGCGCGGCGTCGAATGTGATCCGGATGCCGCGCCGCGGCTCGGTCCTGACCAGCCCCTCCAGCTCCAGGCGGCGCAGGGCCTCTTTGACCGGGGTGGTGCTGACGCCGAGCTCCGCCGCCACGCGGCGCTCGTTCAACGACGAGCCGGTCGGCAGGTGCCCGGAAATGATGGCCTGGCGCAGCTTCTCGTGAACATGCTCGCGCAGACCTTTGAGGATGTTCGGGTCCAGCGACTGCAGGGCTTGGTGCATGTCTGCCTCGCGACGGCGCAGTTGTTTCCAGGACCATCGCAGATCTTGGCTGAGGCACGGAGGTGATTGACGTGAAGATCGACCGGCTGCGTACCTATATGACCCGCGACAAGGACCGCCCCCGTCTGCTGGTGGCGATCGACACCGACGATGGCATCACCGGCTGGGGCGAGTGCTATAACCACGGGCCCGATCGGGCGCTGGTGCCGATGCTCGAATATCTCTTCACTTTCCTGCAAGGGCAGGATCCGCGCCGGATCGAGTTCCTCATCCAGTATCTTCTGCAGCAGTCGCGCTTCCCGGGTGGCGCGCTGACGCTGGCCGCCATCTCGGCCATCGATCACGCCTTGTGGGATATCTCGGCCAAGGCACTCGGCGTGCCGGTCTACATGCTGCTCGGCGGCCATGCCCGGGATCGCGTGCGGGTCTATGCCGGTGTCTACACCGCGCCGGATGTGCCAGCCGCGCGCGACGAGTTCGACCGGCTCAACAAGGGCTGGGGCTTCACTGCCTTCAAGCTCAGCCCCTATCGCATCAACATCTATGAGAATCGCTGGGGCGAGGTTGTTCGCACCAGCGCCGAATACTTCCGCAAAATGCGCGAAGCGGTGCGCACCGAATACGAGATTGCCTTCGACGCCCACGCCCGCATCTTCGAACCGATCCAGGCAGTGCAGCTCGGCAACGCGCTCGCGCCGTACGACCCGTTGTTCCTGGAAGAGCCGATCCGGCCGGAGAATGTCGATGCCTGGGCCAACATCAAGCGGCAGATGACCTGCACGCTGGCGACCGGCGAATCGCTCTACAGCCGCTTCGAGTTCCTGCGGCTGCTCTCGGCCTATGCGGTCGACATCATCCAGCCGGATATCTGCGTGGTCGGCGGCCTGCTAGAGATGCGCAAGATCGCGGCGATTGCGGAGGCGCACTATGTGACCGTCGCACCGCATAATCCGATGGGGCCACTCGCGACCGCCGTGAATGTGCATTTTGCCGCGGCCCAGCCGAATTTCCGCATTCTCGAATACCGCCTGCCGGAAGGACCCAACTATACGTACGAGCCGGGCGGCAGCGGGGCGCGCAGCGAGCCGTCCGCCGGCACCTGGTATGTGAAGGACCCTTATCTGCCGCGCAACGGCTATCTCGAGCTGCGGCCGGATCGGCCGGGCTGGGGTGTCGAGATCGACGAGAACGTTCTCAAGACCGACGCCTACATTCACTGGGAACGGCGCGTCGGCATCCGTCCTGACGGATCGACCGCGTTTCCGTGACCCTGCAGCCTTCCGCTAGAGACGTGCTACCTGCCTGACTTCCTGGCACGTCGTTCAGCAGGGCGTTGGCCAGGATTGCTGAGTGACAGCTAAGGCACGTCTCAGGTCGAGAATGGCGTCAGTGAGAGATCTCTGCTGCCAAAGGCGAAGCAGACCAAAGCCATAAATACTCGAATGGCCGGGATTGACCCGAAGCCGACTCAAGCTGCAGCAGCGTTTCGGAAGCGATTCGCGTGCTCCTGAGCAAAGGCGTCGAAGCTGCGCGAGCGGCGCCCAGGATCTCGACCCATCCCGTCACCGGCCCCGTGACCATCAGCGCAAGATGGCGAGCGCGCTGCCGCAGGTGATGCATGACACGGTCGCCGAACTGCGCAGCGGCTCCGCGGCCTCGCCGATTCTGTCAGCGGCGAAAGCGCGCCTGCACAAAGCCGGCTTCGATCGCGTCGATTATCTGGAACTGTGCGACGAGGCGACCCTGCAGCCGATCCCCGCTGCGCACGCGCCGTCGCGCTTGTTCGTCGCGGCGTACATGAGTACCACGCGGCTCATCGATAATTGGCCGGTGATCTAGCATTACAGTTGCCTTTTCGGAAGGTTTCTGAATCTATGGGCAACCATGATTCAGAGATCGTGGACGCGGGCAGCGTCGATTGAGGAGACGCTTGCGTTGTGGGCGGCGTCGCTTCGGGAGATCAAGAAGCGGATACG
>DASRRI010000097.1:0-14427 GCA_035695765.1 Dongiaceae bacterium | reverse complement strand
CAAGGGCATCACGGTCGAAGGCGTGCGCTATGGCGCGATCGACGCGACGCTCGACCGCCGGCAGGGCGACAATGTGTGGCTGACCATGGCCCTGACCGAGGGCAAGAATCGCGAGATCCGCAAGATCTGCGGCCATTTCGGCTGGCCGGTCAGCCGCCTCATCCGCGTCGCCTATGGGCCGTTCCAGCTGGGCAGCCACCTCAATCCGGGCGACATCGAGGAAGTGCCGGCCAAGGTGCTGCGCGAGCAGCTCGGCGAGAAGAAGGTGCACAAGGTCAGCGGGCAGCTGAAGCTGAAGAACGCGCCGGCGGCCTCCGAGCGCCCGGCTGCGCCACGGTCTGAGCGCCGCGCCAAGCCGCCGCTTAAACCCCGGCGCCATGCGCATTGAGGCGGGCTCGCACAAAGGGACAAAGCTGATTGTCCCGGAGGGCGAGGATGTGCGCCCGACGTCGGACCGCGCGCGGCAGGCGATCTTCAACATGCTGATCCACCGGTTCGACGTCGTCGAAGGCGCGCGCGTGCTGGACGCCTTCGCCGGATCGGGCGCCCTCGGCCTCGAAGCCCTGTCGCGCGGCGCGGAGAGCCTGGTTGCGATGGAGCTGGCGCGCCCCGCCCTCGATGCGCTGAAGCGCAACATCACCGCCTGCCACGAGAACGCGCGGACAATGGTGTTCGCGTGCAATGCCCTCGACCCGCCGCAAGCCCAGCCGCGCCATGCGCCCTGCTCGCTGGTGTTCCTCGATCCGCCTTATGGCAAGGAGCTGATCACGCCGGCGTTGGTCGCGCTGGACCGCGCGGGCTGGATCGCGCCTGGGGCGCTGATCGTGGCAGAGATGGGCACGTCGGAGGAACTGCCGGTGATGGAAGGCCTGTCCGTCGAGGATGAACGGCGCTATGGCAAGGCCCGGATCGTTTTTCTCCGCCATCGCATCGACAAATCGAATTAGACGGAAGCCCGATTCTGCGGCGTATCTGAGCTCATGCGGCAAGAACTATCAATTGATCCGAAACGCATGGCGCTGGTCCTGGTCGATCTCCAGGAGGAGCAACGGCACGACCCCTATTACGTGGTGGCGGGGATGGAGTCCGTGCTGGCGAACGCGCGCAAGCTTTTGGAGGCGGCGCGGAAAAACGGTGTGCGGGTGATCCATGTCGCCTACAGCCGCGATTTTGCGAAAGTGCCGAAGCGGCCGTTCGAGCCAGTGACGGCGGATGGAAAGCCGACTTTCAGCGACGCGGCCTCGCCGCTCACCGCGCTCTGTGCCGAGGTCGCGCCGCGCGCGGGCGAGACGGTGATCGCGAAGAACGATGCCAGCGCGTTCTGCACCGGCGAATTGGAGCCGATGTTGCGCGAGGCCGGCGTCGAGTGGCTGGTGGTCGCGGGTGTCTGGACCGAGGCGTGCGTGGCGGCGACGGTGCGCGATGCCATTCCGCGCGGCTTCCGCGTGCTGCTGGTCAAGGATGCGTGCGGCAGCGGCACGATCGCCATGCATCAGACCGGCATCCTCAACCTCGCCAACCGGCTGAATGGCGGCGCGGTTGCGACGGCTGATAAGGCCTGCCGCCTGATCGCCGGAAGCTCAGCCGACGTGTGGGTGGCGGAGAAGCAGGTTCCGATCCTGTTCGGCTACAAAGACGCGCAGAAGCAGTACGAGAGTCTGTGACCGCACTCGACTTCAGCGCTTGCGCGCTGCGCGCCTCTCGGCGCGGTCCCGTCACCCGCTGCGGCTAAGCTCACTTCGTTCGCTAAGCCTCCGCAACCCTCTCCCGCGAGGGGAGAGGGGCGTTTTGCTGAGATCGGGGCGTTCGCTATTGCCGTGACCATGCCGTGCCGGCATTGAACCGATAGGCGCTCGGCAATTCCCTCTTTGCCCGGATTCTCCGATCCTTCATGCGCGCAAGTCTCCTGCGCATGGAGAGGGTGATGAAGCTGACGACGCCGAAGGCGCCATCCGTCAAGGACAAGGCGAAGAAGGAGCCCAGCAAACCGATGGGCCAGATCGTGCTGGTGCTGCAGGGCGGCGGCGCCTTGGGCGCCTATCAGGCGGGCGTCTACCAGGGCCTCAGCGAAGCGGGCATCGAGCCGGATTGGGTGATCGGCACGTCGATCGGCGCGATCAACGCGGCGCTGATCGCCGGCAACAAACCGGGCAAGCGCGTGGCGGCGATGCGGGAATTCTGGGAGCGCATGCGCAGCCTGGCTTATTTCGGCGATGCGTGGCTGGGCGCCTTGAGCGGCGTCGTTGCCAATTTCGGGACCGTCGCGCGCGGCGTTCCTGGCTTCTTTGCGCCCAACCCGCTGGCGCTGTTCGGACTGCATTTTCCGGCGGGTGCCGGCCAAGCGGCCTATTACACGACAGCGCCGCTGAAAGAGACGCTGAACTCGGTGGTGGACTTCGATTGCCTCAACAGCAAGCAGGTGCGTCTCACTGTCGGCGCGGTCAATGCGATGAGCGGCATGATGCGCTATTTCGACAGCCGCGACATGAAGCTCGACGCCGCGCATGTGATGGCGTCGGGCGCGCTGCCGCCGGCCTTTCCGGCGGTGGAGATCGAAGGCGAGCCGTATTGGGACGGCGGCATCTATTCCAACACGCCGATCGAAGTGGTGTTCGACGACAAGCCGCGGCGCGATTCGGTGATCTTCTCCGTCAACATGTGGCAGCCGAGCGGGCCGGCGCCGGATACGCTGTGGCAGGTGATGGGCCGGCAGAAGGACATCCAATATTCCAGCCGCGGCCTCAGCCACGTGGCGCGGCAGCAGCAGCTGCACCGCCTGCGCCACGTGATCCGCGAGCTGGCGAAGCGCCTGCCGCCGGATGTGGCGGACGATCCCGAAGTGCGGGAGCTCGCCGCCTATGGCTGCGGGACCAACATGCACCTGGTGCGGCTGCTCGCCCCGCGCCTCGACAACGAGGATCACACGAAGGACATCGATTTCACCCAGGCCGGGATCAGCGCGCGCTGGCAGGCCGGCTATGAGTATGTGCAGCAGGTGATCGCGGCGCGGCCGTGGGAGTCCCCGATCGATCCGCTGTCCGGCATCGTCATCCACCAGGCCGAGATGTAGCGCCGCGAGCGGCGCGCGCGACCGCGCGGTACTGTTCGTGCTCTGCACGGAGGTGCGCGAGATCGGTCTCTGAGAGACGCGCAGCACTACAGAAATCGTGCTTCCAGCTCGGATCGGCTCCCCAGCGCTGCGGCGATTGCACTGTCGTGCGCGGTGCCGGTGCGCTCTGCAGTAGCTTCAGCGCCAGATCGAGCGTCAGCGCTTGCGAAGCCACGTCGCCCGGCTTGCCGGCAGCGTTGCCCAACGGAAAGTCGCTGAACAGGAAGCGCGGGACGCCGGCATGCTCCACGATGTCCTTGGCGCAGCCCATGATCACGGTCGGGATGCCGGCGGCTTCGAGGTGACGCGCGACCAGGGCGATGGTCTGATGGCAGACGGGGCAATTCGGCACCAGCAATGCGGCGTCGACTTCGTCCGCGCGCATCGCGGCGAGGATGTCGGGCGCGTCGTGCTCCAGGGTGGAGCGCTGGCTGCGAGTGGTGGGCGCGCCGTAGAAACGGGGCGACAAAGCGCCGATGGCGCCTGCAGCCGCGCGGCGCTTCAACGCGCCAAGCGGGAACCAGCTGTTCGGGTCTTCGGCGCTGGTGTGCGCGCGATCGTAGGTGACGTGGGAAATGCGCACGTCCGGCTCGCCGTCGATCGAGCGCGCGTAGGCGCGATGGAATTTGGCCGCCGCATTGTAGGGCGCGCCCGGCCCCTCGTCGCCGCGCGCCGGATCGCACGGGGACGCCGTCGTCACCAGCCCGATGCGGCAGGCCGCAAGCGGCTTGGCCAAGGGCGCAAAGGGAACCTCCGCAAAATGCGCCCAGCGATAAGGCTCATCGTAGCCGAGCGCGCGATAGTAGTCGCGCGTGCGCGCCATGTAGGGGATCGGCAGGTCTTCGATGTTGGCCGCCATGTCAAGAACCGGTATCTGCGTCGTGTGACATGATCTTCGAGAGATAGACGTATGCGTTCCGGTCGGGCCGAATGCTCCGCTGGATGTCGTCTTCATGTCCAGCCAGGCTCATCTCGATGTCGTGCGAGCCGATGCCCAGCATCTTGCCGAGCTTGACGATCTTGGCTGCCCGGATCGCGCCGTTCACGGCGTACCAGGGGCATCGTTCATCGTCCGCGACCAGAAGCGCTCGAAGCGCCTCCAACGATGTGATGGAGGAAAGCGCCGGTCGGACCTTCTCCTGAACGATGTCGGTGACCATGGATCGCAATTCCGATTCAGACGTGCGAAAGAGGAGAATGAGCATTTGCTTGGGGTCGGACGTGAGGCGCGCCAAGAACTGGCTCATGTAGCATCGATGATTTGCGAGCGCTTTCTGCAGCAAGCGCCTTTCCAGTCCGCCGTTTAGACAGGCACAATCCCGCGCATATTTCTCGGATATGAGATTCCGTAGTCCAAAATCGAACGTCAGGCTCGTTCCCCGAAATGCGAACTTCCAGTACAGGTAGTGCTCGACTTGTTCCGCGCTCCAAGGCGCTCGGAAGACGCGGGACGTCACCGCATCATAGCCCAAGGACGCCGTGACAGCGATCAGAACGGACTGGAGCTGGCTCTTGTTCATGCGATGCTCGCGGCCCGGTCCGCGCGTTAGAGCCGCCGCGCCGGCTTGGGATCGATCGGGACCGCGTCGACGACGCCGAGGATGTCCTCAATCGCCGCGCCGGCGCTGAGCAATTCCGCATCGCCGCGCGGCGCGCCGACCAGCTGGATTCCAACCGGCCTGCCGTCATCGGTGAAGCCGGCGGGAATGGCGAGCGCGGGACAGGCGGTCAAGGTGATGACGGCCGGCAGCGTGAGCCAGCCGATGTAATTCTCGAACACGTGGCCGTCGACCTCGCGCGCCCAGCGTTCCTCGATCGGGCCTGGCGGGCAGCATGCCGACGGCGCCAGCAGGAAATCGTATTGGCCGAGGAATTTCACCATCTCGCCGTAGAGGCGAGAGCGTCGCAGCAGCGCCTTGCCGATGCGCTCCGGCGTCAAGGCCAGTCCCTGCTCGATGTTCCAGATTACGTCTGGCTTGAGCTTATCACGGTGATGCGCCAGGTGGCCGCGCTTGGTCGCGACATGGTTGAGGCCGCGCAGCACGTGAAACACCTCCATCGCACCGCCGAAATCGGGCGAAGCTTCGACGATCTCGATCCCGGCCCGAGCGAGCTTGTCTGCGGTCTGGCGCAAGATGGAGCGGGTCGCGGGATCGATCGGCGTCACACCGCCGAGATCGATGGCGAGGGCGACACGTCTTGGCTTGCGCTTGCGCCCGGCCACGACGAGGAACGGCTCTGGCGGTGCGGGCAAGGAGAGCGGGTCCTCGATCCGCCTGCCCGCCATCGCATCCAGAAAAAGCGCGGCATCGAGCACATTGCGCGCCATCGGCCCCTCGACCGCGAGGTCATCGAAGCGCTGCTCGCCCGGCCCGCCGGCGACACAACCGGGACTGGGCCGGAACCCGACCACCGAGCAGAAACTGGCCGGCGTGCGCAACGAGCCGCCGAGGTCCGAGCCGGAGGCGAGCGCGACGATACCGGTCGCAAGTGCCACCGCCGATCCGCCGGATGAGCCGCCGGCATTGAGAGCCGGGTTCCAGGGGTTGCGAGTCTCGCCGAACACCGGGTTGAAGGTGTTGGCGCCGGCGCCGAATTCCGGCGTGTTCGTCATGCCGACCACGATCCCGCCGTTCGATTCGATGGTTTGCACCATGAGATCGGATACATCCGGCACATTCTCGGCGAAGATCGGCGAGCCGAAGGTGGTGCGCACGCCTGCGACCGGATTGAGATCCTTGATCCCGACCGGCAAGCCAGCTAGCAGGCCGCGCTCCGCCGGCGGCAATGTCATGAGGCGGCGCGCATGGTCACGCGCGCGATCGTAGGCCGGCGTCACCAGCGCATTGACGGCGCCGTTGACGGCGGCGGCGCGGCGCTCGACGGTGTCGATGAGATCGAGCGGCGTAACCTCGCCCGCGCGCAGGCGCTTCACGGCGTCAAGGGCGGTGAGGCGGTAGAGGTCGTTGGTCATGGGGGTCCCTTTCGCGGAGACGATAGGCGGTCACCGAATTGTGCGCAATCGGTGCAATGTCTTCCCCTTTACGTCATCCGGCCTTGAGCCGGGATGACGGGTGGAGGAGTGGTGGCATCACGCGTTCTATGACGGCCCGATGCCGGTCATGATCATCGAGACGTGCGTGCCATCTTCCGAGAGCGGCAGCAGCAGGATCTCGTAGCTCAGCTTCCTGTCGTCCACCCAGGCGTCGCGCAGGGCGCAGAGCGGGCGGCGGCGGGCGATCACTGCGTCGTAGGTTTCGGCGATCAGGTTGCGCTGATTGGCATGCGGCCAATCCTCGACCCAGAGGCCGGTGGATTCGAAACCGACAAGACCCGCCCACCAGGACCCGACCAGGCGCAGGCGGTAGCGGCGCGGATCCTCATGCACCTCGGTGAGGGCGATTCGCCCCAGCATGAAACCAAAATCGAGCGCATCCATGTCCGCACGCCGCGGGAAGGCGCGTCCATTGCACTTGTGGCGCCAGTAGTCCAGAAGCCGCAGAAGGTCGGCGTGCCGCGGCTCATAATCGTGCTGTCCGGCATCACGCATGTTGCCCACTGTAAAAGCGTTTGGCGCCGATGGCTATGCTGGCGAGGCGCGGCACTCCGCCTTAGAATGAGCGGGTCACTTCCGAGTCGCCGCCTTTCCCATGTCCTCCCGTCCTGCCGCGTCGCCATCGGCCCTGCTCGTTCCGGGGCCGTCATCCCTTGCCGCGATGTATGCACTGGATTCGGCGGCGCGCGCCCTGACAGCGACAGTCATCCCGCTGCATGCCTATTCCATCTACAAGCAGATCGCGGCGGACAATGCCGATTCCTATGTCGGCACCACCTATTCCGCCGTGGCGATGGTCAGTTTCTTCGGCACGTTCCTGACGCCGTTCGTCATCCATCGCCTGGGGCGCAACGCGACCTACTATATCGGCATCCTCGCCTGCGTCATCGGCATGGCGGGCCTTGCCACCTCCACCATTCCCGGCCTTGGGCTTGGCATGCTGGGCCGGGCCTTGAGCGGCGTGATCGGCGCCGTGTGCCTCATCCTCTTCATCGTCGATTTCATTCCGCGCACGAACCTGGTGCGGTCGGAAACGCTGCGCCTGTTCGCGAGCTGCCTTGCCTGGGGATTCGGGCCGGTGATCGGGGTCGAGCTTTACCAGCGGTTCGGCATCGTCGCGCCGGCGGCTGTCTCGATCGCGATCCATTTCGTCCTCATGCTCTATTTCCGGCGCCTGCGATTGGCGAAGCCCGCGGTGGAGGCGACACCGCCGCCGCGCAATCCGTTGACCATGATCACGCGCTTTGCCGCGCAGAAGCGGCTGCGGCTCAGCTGGCTGATCGTGTTCGGGCGCTCGGCCTGGTGGTCGATGTTCTTCACCTATCCCGCGCTCTACCTGCAGGATCATGCGATCGATGAAAGCTGGGCGGGGTGGCTGGTGGGGCTCGGCAACCTGCTGCTGGGGCTTTCGCCATTGGTGCGGCTGGTGGCGCAGCGGCTCGGCATCCGACGGCCGATCATCGGCGCCCTCTGGATCGGCGGGGCGCTCACCATCGGCGGCATCCTCGTCTATGACCGGCCGCTGCTGTTCTGCCTCAACCTGCTGCTGGCGGCGGTTTTCATCGTCACGCTCGATTCGCTCGGCAACATCCCCTTCATGCGCTTTGCGCGGCCGCGCGAGCTGCCGCAACTGGCGACCGTGTTCCGCACCTATGTCGATACGGCGGAGTTCATCCCCTCCGCCATCTATGCGGTGTTGCTGACCATGTTCGATTTCCGCGTGGTGTTCGTGGTGTGCGGCCTGCTGGCGCTGACGGTCGGCGTGGCGGCGACCTGGCTGCCTAGACGGCTCTGAGATTTTGGTGTTTCAATTCATGTTTGATTAAGGTTCCACGGACATTCTGGCAGAATGGTCACCTCTCTACCGACGCCCGCCAATTCGAACCAGCCGGAGCCTGAAGACACCGGCGCGGACAGCATGCCCATGTCGGCGGTGCTGGCGCGGGCGGAGGCGGCGGTCGCTGACCTCGCCAAGGAATACGGCGCCTGGGCCTTGGCCGACGTGAAGAAGGCGCGCAAGGCGCTGACCGCCGCTACCGACGACCCGGCGCAGCGGGCCTACCATGTCGAGGCCGTGTTCCGCGTGGCGCACAACCTCAAGGGACAGGGCGCCTCCTTCGGCTTCCCGCTGGTGACCAAGATCGGCCAATCGCTCTGTGCCCTGACGCGCGACCGCGCCTTACACTATGAGACCGAACATCTCGACCTCGCCACGTCGCACCTCGACGCGATCGAGCTGGTGCTGACCAAGAGCATCAAGGGCGAAGGCGGCAAGGTCGGCCCCGAGCTGGTGGCCAAGCTGGAACAGCGCGTCGCGGAGATCCTGGGTTAGGGCGATCCGCCCTCCAGCGCCGTCGCTTCGATCTCGGCGACTTCCCGGAACGATCCGTCCTCGACAGCGTGCAGCGCCGTGACCGCGGCGAGGTTGTCGCCTTTCATGTCCCACTCTACTGGATGGCTGTAGGCAATGCCCTGCAGATGAATTGTGCGCATGGCCGCCAGCACTTCGGCGCGGCTTGGCAGGCCGCCCGAAGCGGCCGCGGCGTGTTCGATCGCAGCGAGCAGGCAGCGCGCCGAATCGTAGGAGTTCGCTGCGTAGTTGCCGATCGGTCCGTGAGCCCTCGCATAGCGCTCGCCGAATTCCTTCGAGCCGGGCACGCGGCCAAGTTCGGGCGTGGCGGACAGGACGAGCGCGCCTTCGCCCAGGCTGGCCTCTTTCGCCGCGATGTCGAGGAAGCTCCAGCGATCCCAGCAGCCATCGCCGCTCGCGAACAGCTGCTCGAGACCTTGCCGCCGCATGGCTTTCAGGATGAAGGCGCCTTCGAAGCTTCCGCCATAGAACAATACATCGAAGTCGCACCGGAGCGCGGCGACCAGGCTATCGAAATCACGCTGCCCTTCCTCGACCAGGATCCGGAGGACGATTTCCCCGCCTTCCGCTGTGAAGCAGCGGCAGAACTCGTCGGCCATGCTGTCGCCATAGGTGGTCGGCGTTTCCATGACGATCGCGCGGCGCTTGCCGTTGGCGCGGTAGAGGTGCTGCGCGATGGCGCGGCCGGTCCGGTCGTCGCGGTTGGTGAAGCGGAAGATGTGCGTGCAGTCGCACTCCGTGAGGTCAGGGTTCGAGGCGATCGGCGTGATTGCGGTGAGGCCGCACGCTTCGTAGATGGCGGCAGTCGCCAGGGTGACATCGCTGTTGTAATGGCCCACCACGCCCAGAACCTCCGGGTCGGCGCAGAACGCGGTCGCGATGCTCTTGCCCCTGGAGACATCGCCCTCGTCATCGGCGGCGCAGGCGGCGATCCTTGCGCCGAAGATCCCCCCGCCTTCATTCCAATCCTCGATCGCCAGCTCGGCCGCGGCCTTCATTTCGCGGCCGAGCCGCTCGGATTTTCCGCTCAATGGCGCCGCGATCCCGATCCGGATGGTCCGATCCTGGAGCCGCGGCCGGTCTGCAGATTGGTCCTGGCCTTCCATCATGGGCACAATCCTTCGATGCCGGACGTTTGCCCCTCATGCTGTCAACTGATCGGCCGGCCATGGGTTGCATGCCGCACGGCATCGCCCTGCATTGCTGCAGCTTGATCCCACGATCTCTTTGCCGGGAAGCGGCGCGCCGCCGACTATAATCCGGTCCATATTGCCCGCGCCGCGAGAGGAGGGCGGTGCTCTGATATGGGTTGAAGGAGGAAATCCATGCAATACGCAACACTCGGCAATACCGGCCTGCTGGTCTCGCGCCTCGCCTTCGGCGCCATGACCTTCACCCAAGGCAACCGCAACATCGCGTCGATCTACAAGGTGGGCGAAGCGCTCGCCGATGAGCTCGTTGGTCAGGTGCTCGATGCCGGCATCAATTTCTTCGACACCGCCGATGCCTATGCCGGCGGCGAATCCGAAACCTTGCTGGGGCGGGCCCCGCGCAGCCGCCGCGCCGACGTGGTGCTGGCGACCAAGGTCGGGTTCCGGCCTGATGATGGGCCTGCTTAACACCGGCCTCTCGCGCCGGCACATCCTGTGGTCGGTGGATCGCAGCCTGCAGCGGCTCGGCACGGATTGGATCGATGTCTATATCGTCCATCGCGAGGACCCGCATACGCCGCTCGAGGAAACGCTGAGCGCGCTCGATGCCATCGTCCGCGCGGGCAAGGTGCGCTATCTCGGATTCTCCAACTGGTCGGCGTGGAAGGTCGCGGCCGCCCAGCGACGATGCCGGCGCCCGTCTACCCCAACTGGTTCATCCAGAACCTGGCTGACGCAAAGGCTGCAGAGGCGCTCGCGCCGCGCTGATCGGACCGATTGACGGGCGGCTGGCGACAGGCTCAAGTGTCGCCAGCACGACCCAGCGATCGGATCAATTCAATGGCAATTTTGTACGTGGCGAGCAGCAAGGGGCTGGCCAATTGGGGCAGCGACCACGGCCTCACCAAGCATCTCTACAAGATCGGCGTCACCGACGATGATGCCGATGCGGTGATCGAAACGCTGAACGCCGAGCAGCATGCCGGCCAGAGCGATTGGAAGCTGGCCAAGAAGGTCGATGTCGACGAGGATGAAGCGGCGATCCTCGTCCGCGTCGGCGCCAAGGAAAAAATGGTGGACCCCAATTACTATCCGGGGATCAAGAAGGCGCCGGGCATCGTCAAGGTGAAGCTGGCGAACGTCGAGAACCGGCTCCTTATGGAGCAGACCCTGCGCGGCGAGAACCCGCACGTGGTCAAGGTGAAGACCGCCGACATCATCGACCACCTCGTCAAACTGGCGACCGTCGTAAACCCGCAGTGGTGAGTTGAAGAGTCAGACCAGTTCGACGCATTCGTTGAACCCAAAAATCTCGTCATCCTCGTGCTTGGCACGAGGACCCACGGCGTTGCAGGAGAGATTGATCAGCTCACCGGCGCATCGAAATCGACGATCGGGCCTTTGGGGATGATGCCGGTGGGATTGATCCAGCGGTGGCTTTGGAAATAGTGGGCCTTGATGTGCTCGAAGTTCACTGTCGGCCGCACGGCCGGATGCTGATAGAGCCGGCGGGTATAGGCCCACAACGCCGGATAATCGACCAGGCGGCGCAGGTTGCATTTGAAGTGGGTGTGATAGACCGGGTCGAAGCGCAGCAAGGTGGTGAAGAGCCGCCAATCCGCTTCGGTCAAGCGGTCGCTGCAGAGGTAGCGCGAGCGGGATAGCCGCTCCTCCAACCAATCGAGCGTCTCGAACAGCGGCACCACGGCGTCGTCATAGGCGTCCTGGCTGCCGGCAAAGCCTGCTTTGTAGACGCCGTTATTGAGCGTGTCGTAGATGCGTTGGTTCACCGCATCGATCTCTGTCCGCAAATCCTCCGGATAGTAATCGCCCGCCAATGCGCCGATGCCGTCGAACGCGCTGTTGAGCATGCGGATGATGTCGGCGGATTCGTTGTTCACGATGCGCGACGTCTTCTTGTCCCACAGGACGGGCACCGAGACGCGGCCGCTGTACTGCGGTTCGCTTTTCGCATAGAGCTGGTGCAGGTAGCGCGCGTTGTTGACGCTGTCCGGCACGACGCCGGGCGCGGGGTCGAAGGTCCAGCCATTCTCCAGCATCAGCCAATGGGTGACGGACAGGCCGATGATGTCCTGAAGCCCCTTGAGCTCGCGGAAGATCGTGGTGCGGTGCGCCCAGGGGCAGGCGCGCGCGATATAGAGGTGATAGCGTCCCGCTTCCGCCTTGAAGCCGCCGCGCCCGGTCGGACCGGCGCTGCCGTCCGGCGTGATCCAGTTGCGCAAGGTGGAATCCGGCCGCTGCATCCGGCCGCGGGAATCCGACCACCGACCCGCTTCCGCCTGCCACACGCCATCGACCAGCAAACCCATCCGATCCTCCTTGCACTCGCGGCCTGATCAGCCATGTGGGTGGAACCCGCACGGTCGATTAGGTGGAGAATCAGAAACAGTTGAGCGCGCAAAAAGCAACAAACCGGATAGAGCTAGCTCGCGCGGCGGGAGCCCCGGCGGGCGACGGCATCGAGCTCGGCCTGGCTCAGCTTCGGCGGGTCGAATTGGACATGGAGGCGATTGCCGCGCTGCTGCTTGGCCCGCGCCGGGATCTCCCGGTCCAGACCGTCCAGCAACAGAGAAATGGTCCGGTCGGCGGCAGCGGGGAATTCGCCGGTGAGCGCAGCCCCACCGGCGGACAAATCGATCGTGCGGCCGGCATAGTCGGTTGCGCCGATGCGGACCCGGCAGCCCACCTGGACATCGAGCCGCGCATCGCCGCGGCGGTTGATGTCGGATACCGACGTGCGGACTGCATGGACCAGCACCGACTTCAGGTTGACGGTCGCCGCGTCGACCTGCTGCGATTCCGCACTCATTTCCCGGGCCAATTCGCCGGCATGGTCGGCCTCGGACATGACCGCGCCGATCTGGGCGACGACCGCCGTTGCCGCTTCGGCGGTGCTGTCGGCATTGCGCGAAATATCGCGCGTCGCGTCCGCCTGGCGCCGCACTGCTTCGGTGATGCTGGCGGCCACGGTGTCGATCTCGCCGGTGTGCTGACTCATCTCCTCGACCGCCGTGACGGTCGCGCGGGTGACGGCCTGGATCTCCGCGATCTGGCGGGAAATCTCCTCTGTCGATCGCGCGGTCTGCGATGCCAGGTTCTTCACTTCGTTCGCAACCACAGCGAAACCCTTGCCGGCTTCTCCAGCGCGCGCGGCCTCGATGGTCGCGTTCAACGCCAGCAGGTTGGTCTGGCTGGCGATGTCGGCGATCAGATGGGCGACGTCGCCGATCTTGCCGACCGCCGCGGACAGCGAGCCGATCGTCGATTGCGTGTTGCGGCCGGTCGCGACCGCCTTCTGCGTGGTGGCGCTGGCGAGCGACACCTGGTCCGAGATTTCATGGATCGAGGCGGTCAGTGCTTCGGCCGCGGCAGATACGGCATGGGCGGTCGCCTGCGCCTCGCCCGCCGTTGTGGCGACGCCTTGGGCGGTCGCCTGCACCTTGCTCGCGGAGGCGGACATCGTCGTCGCGCTGTTATGGACGCTTCCGGTCAGTTCCGCGACCCGGTCGACCGCCGATCTGGTTTCGCGCTCGATCGTGCTCGCCATGCTTTCCATCGAGTCAAGGCGCTGCTGATTGGATTGCGCCTCGACCGCGCGCTGCGCTTGACGCAGCGCCTCATTTTCCCGTGCGCTATCGCGGAACGCCGCGATGGCGCGAGCGATGTCACCTATCTCGCCCCTGCGGTCCGTGTCCGGAACGTCGAGGCTGGTATCGCCGGTCATGATTTGCCGCACCACCAGCGCGAGACGACCCAATGACCGTGTGACCCGCAAGATGAGGACAAAGCCGACAATCACGGAAACGAATGCCAAACCAGCGAGCGCCAAAGACAGGCTGCCGGGATGGTCCATCAAATCGACGCCCACCGATAAAATCAGCACCAGGACCAGAAATCCGAACCCGCCGAACAG
Source organism: Dongiaceae bacterium (assembly GCA_035695765.1). Taxonomy (GTDB): domain Bacteria; phylum Pseudomonadota; class Alphaproteobacteria; order Dongiales; family Dongiaceae; genus Dongia_A. The sequence goes on along the minus strand of DASRRI010000097.1, from coordinate 807 downwards.
GCTCGTGCGCAGAAACATACCGCCGCTCCCTTGGGAAATCGGCCAATCATGGTTTACGCCGCCTTACCGAAGCGTAAATTTCGCGGAAAAAACCAGGGCTGCGGCAATTGGTCGACCGCCCTTACGAAGGCCGAGAGGGATGAGCGCAAAATCACGACAGGGGCTGCGATCGGCGGCCCGTGAACGCCGGTTATTTCACCTTCTCGAACTTGACGTGATGCACGCATTCGCGCCCGTCGAGCGGATTCTTGGCGGGCACGCCGGTGTAGGTCAGGTGCCTGCCTTCGATCTTCAGCAGGCGGATCTGGTCGGTGCCTTCCCAGGCTCGGTTCCAACTCATGTCGATATGGTGGATGACACGATCCTGCTCGAGGCTGTAGGTGCCGGCATAAGCGAACATCGATTCGTACAGCGCCAGCTTTTCCTCGGGGGTCGGGACGAGGGACGCCGGCTTCGGCCGATCCGCCTTCAGCACCAGGACCATCATCCGACCATCCGGCAGATAGTGGATGTACCCTTTTGGGTCCGGGCCCAGGGCGTTGTGGCGTTCCCCGGTTTCCAGAACATCGTAGGTCCAGGAGGTCATCTTCCACGAGCCTATGACCTGGCGGGCCAGATCGCCTGTCGCGCCGGTGTCCATCATGGATGCCCCCTCATCACGATCATCTAGCTGTGGAGGCTCAACAGGTTGTTCCCGGTCAGACCGAGACGGCTGATAGGTATTCTGCTTTGCAAGCTACCATGAGGTCGGTGCCAGTTGTAGCGGTGTAGCCAGACCGGCAGCTGATCGGCGCGGTGATCGGAAGT
>DASRRI010000096.1:0-28443 GCA_035695765.1 Dongiaceae bacterium | reverse complement strand
ACTTCCGATCACCGCGCCGATCAGCTGCCGGTCTGGCTACACCGCTACAACTGGCACCGACCTCATGGTAGCTTGCAAAGCAGAATACCTATCAGCCGTCTCGGTCTGACCGGGAACAACCTGTTGAGCCTCCACAGCTAGCTGCTCCAACCGTAGGCGGAACGAAGTCTCGGGAACAGTGCACCTAGTTCGATAGACGTCCACGAAGGGCAGCCATTTCATGTCCTAAATTATTGATTCTTCGAGCGAAAAAACCGCCGCGGACGTCGTCGTTTGAAGGTGTTTTCGCCACCGGACTGGTCCATCATTTGGGGCCGGCATTGCTACCCGTGCGTCGACTATCCGCCGATCATGCGCGGCAGCAGGAAGACCTCGCTGTCCTTGGTGAGCCTCTCCTGCCAACCGTCGCGAAAGATCACGCCGTCGATCGCGACCGACACGCCGCGGGCGAGCTGCGGCTCTAGCCCCGGATAGGTTTCGCCGAGCCGGTCGAGCAGCTCGCGCACGGTGGCGGCGTCGATCTCGAGCTCGGCCTTGCCGCCGGTATGGGGCTTCAGCGAGCCCCACACCACAACCTTCGCCATCAGGCCTTTACCCTTGGTGTGCCTCCAACGCCGCCAGAATCTTCGGCGGCGACATCGGCAGGCTGGTGAGCCGCACGCCCGCGGCCGCCGACACAGCATTCGCGATGGCGGCGAGCGGCGGGACGATCGAGGTTTCGCCGACGCCGCGCACGCCATAGGGGTGGCCGGGATTCGGAATCTCCAGGATCACCGTATCGATCATCGGCAGGTCGGAGCAGACCGGGATGCGGTAGTCGAGGAAGCCAGCATTCTGCAGCCTGCCATCCTTGCCATAGATGTATTCCTCGTTGAGCGCCCAGCCGATGCCCTGCACCGCACCGCCCTGGAACTGGCCTTCGACATAGCTTGGATGGACCGCCTTGCCGGCATCCTGCAGCACGGTATAGCGGACGATCTTGGTCGCGCCGGTCTCCGGATCCACCTCGGCATCGCAGATGTGCGTGGCGAAACTGACGCCCGCGCCATCGGCGCTGTATTCGTGGTGCCCTGCGATCGGTCCGCCAGTCGCGCCCGCCTGGGCCGCGATCTCCGCCAGCGACATCGGCGGGAAGTTGCCGGCGTTGGCGCCTGCCGGCTTGGCATAACCCTTCTCCCAGGTCACCGCTTCGGCAGGAATGCCCCAGATCTGGGCGGCGCGGGCGGTCAGCTTCTTGATCGCATCGCGCGCGGCCAGGATCGTCGCCATGCCGGTGGCGAAGGTGGTGCGGCTGCCGTCGGTCACGTCGTTGTAGCCGAGCGAGCTGGTGTCGGCGACGATCGCGCGCACCTTGTCGTACGGAATGCCGAGCTCCTCCGCCGCCATCAGGCACATGGAGGCGCGCGACCCACCGATATCCGGCGTGCCGACCGACAAGGCGGCTGTCCCGTCATTGTTGAGATTCAGCGATACACAAGTTTGCCCGCCGAAATTGAACCAGAACCCGCAGGCCATGCCGCGTCCCTGATTCGGACCGAGCGGTGCCTTGAAATGCGGATGCTGCTTGGCCTTCTCCAGGGTCGGAAGCAGGCCGATCGGACCATAGGTCGGACCGTAGGATGAATGCGTGCCTTCGCGCGCCGCATTCTTGATGCGGAAGTCGATCGGCGCCAGCCCAAGCTTCTTCGCGAGCTCTTCCATCACGCTCTCGACCGCGAAGGCCGCCATCGGCGCACCAGGCGCGCGATAGGCCGCTTGCTTCGGCCGGTTGGTCACGACGTCATAGCCAATCGCGCGCACGTTTTCCAGATCGTAGCAGGCGAAGGCCGACATCGCGCCGAATTCCACCGGCGATCCAGCGAACGCACCGCCTTGATAGCGCAAGGTGGCGTCGGCCGCAGTGATCCGGCCTTCCTTGGTGACGCCAATCTTGACGTCGACCGAGGTGCTAGCCGTCGGGCCGGAGGCCTTGAACACCTCCTCGCGGGTCATCACGACCTTCACGGGACGATTGGCCTTGCGCGACAGCGCGAGCGCCACCGGCTCGATGAACACGGTGGTCTTGCCGCCGAAGCCGCCGCCGATCTCGGAGGCAGTCACGCGCAGCTTCGAGATGTCCCAGCCGAGCAGGCGCGCGCAGGTGTCGCGCACCATGAAATGGCCCTGGGTGCAGACCCAAAGCTCCGCCTGGCCGTCGGGCGAGGCGTTAGCAAGGCAGGCATGCGGCTCGATATAGCCCTGATGGGTCGCCTCGGTCTTGAAAGTCCGCTCGACGATGATGTCGGCCTTCTTGAAACCGGCCGCGACATCGCCGTGGCCGAACTCGTAGCGCCGTACGATGTTGGAGGGCTTCTTCGGCTTGGGTTCGACGCCGTCGGTGAAGATCGAGCTGTGCAAGAGCGGCGCGCCGGGCTTCATCGCCTCGTCGACGTCGGTGACGTGCGGCAGGATCTCATAGTCGATCTTGATCAGCTTCAGCGCTTCGCGTGCCACCCGCGCATCGACCGCCGCGACCGCTGCAACGGCGTGACCTTCGTACAGCGCCTTCTCGCGCGCCATGACGTTGTAGAGCACGTCATAGAGCGCGGCGTCACCGTCAGTGTGATCGGGGAAATCCGCGCGTGTGACGATCGCCTTCACGCCGGCCAGCTTCTCGGCCTTGCTGGTGTCGATCTTCTTGATGCGCGCATGGGCGTGCGGCGAGCGCAGGATACGCCCGACCAGCATGCCCGGCGCCACCGCATCGGCGCCGAACCTGGCGCGGCCGGTCACCTTGTCGATGCCGTCGGGCCGCAGCGGCCGCGTGCCGACGACGGAGAAATCGCGCTTGCTCTGCAGGGTGCTGTCCAATGGCATGGTTACGCCCTCCTCATCTCTTGGGCGGCGTCGAGGACGGCCCGGACGATCTTGTCATAGCCAGTGCAACGGCACAGATTGCCGGCGAGCCCGAAGCGCACCTCGGTCTCGGTCGGCTTCGGATTGTGGTCCAGCAGCGCCTTGGCCGCGACCAGGATGCCCGGCGTGCAGATGCCGCATTGCAGGGCGGCATGTTCCAGGAACTTGCGCTGCAGCGGGTGCAGCTCCTCGCCCTTGGCCATGCCTTCGATGGTGCCGATCTCCGCGCCATCGGCTTCCGCACCCAGCACCAGGCAGGAGCACGTCAACCTGCCGTCGAGCGTGACGCTGCAGGCGCCGCAATCGCCGGTGCTGCAGCCTTCCTTCGCACCGGTCAGGCCGAGGCGGTTGCGCAACACGTCCAGGAGCGTCTCGTCGCCATCGCACACGTATTCGACGACGTCACCGTTGATCTTGGTTCTGACATGAATGCCGGACATCTATTTCCCTCCTGCGCGCTTGCGCGCGATCTGTGCGGCGCGGCGCGCCAGGACGCCCGCGACCTTGATTCGGAATTCGCGCGTGCCGCGCTTGTCGTCGATCGGCCGGCACGCCGCGGAGCAGGCTTTCGCCAGCGCATCCAGCGCCGCCTTGTCCATCTTGGTGCCGATCAGGGCCTTGGCCGCTTCCGGCACCAGCAGCACGGTTGGCGCGACCGCGCCCAGCGAAACACGCGCTGCCGTGCACACACCCTTGGCGTCGAGCGTCACGCTGACACCAACGCCGACCACCGCAATGTCCATCTCCGTGCGCGGGATGAAGCGCAGATAGGCATCGCCGGAGCGCGCCGGCCGCTTCGGCAGCAGGATGCTCTCGACAATCTCGCCCTTCTTGAGCGAGGTCCGGCCAGGCGCGACCGGCACCTGCTCGACCGGGATTGTCCGCTTGCCTTTTGGGCCGACGATGACAGCCTTGGCGCCGGCAGCCATCAACGCGGGCACACTGTCGGCGGCGGGCGAGGCGTTGCACAGGTTGCCGGTCATGGTGCAGCGGCCCTGGACCTGCTTGGAGCCGATCAGGTTCGCCGCTTCGACTACGCCCGGCCAGGCCTTCTTCAACTTGGCATGCTCGCCGAGTTCCGCGCCTGTGACGGCGGCGCCAATCTTGAAGCCTCCAGCCGTGCTCTGGATTTCCCGCGTCGCCGCGATGCGCTTGATGTCGACAATGAGGTCAGGTTCGATGAAGCCGGTGCGCAGGCGCACCAGCAGATCGGTGCCGCCGGCCAGGACGAAGGCGCGGCCCTTTTCCTTCGCCAGCAGGGTGGAGGCTTGTTTCATGGTGTCAGGGCGTTCGTATCTCACGGAAACTCCTCTACGAATCAATGACTTCACCCGGCGAGCCGAGTGGCGTCGGCCTGCAGGATATCGGGAGGACAATGCTTTCCACAAGCCTCTCCCGCCGCAGGGGCAACGACTTCGCTCGTTTGCTGTCTTGGCTGCCAGCTCCGTGAGAAATGGCAGATTTCCACTTTGTGCCAAAAAGCGGCACTTCGCCCCAACGGCGCCAGCACTGCAGGAGTGATCTGCCCGCTCTGGTGAACTCGCGATGAGTCCGTGTTGAACGGTGCGTGGCCATCAGGTGAAGATCCATTGAGTTCGTTCCAGAGGACAGGAAGTTGCACCTCAGTTCTACCTGAGAGAGCTATCCGCCCCGTCACATTCACATGTCCAAATCCGGCTAGGTGCCCATTGCGCAGCCGGACTGCCGCTATGACTGTTCGAGGGTACCACGCCCTGAATTCTGCAGCTTGCAGAAGCACAAAGCGCGCCCAGGTGCGGCGGCCGATATCCTCGATCGGGTATCGCAACTTGAAATGGATAGGGGATTGCAACCATCTACCCGCTGTTCCGTGTTGCTGCGCGGATCCACCTTTAATCGAGCGGAAGAACGTATCGCTCAACATCGCCTTTGTTCTTTGCTTCGTGCCGCGCGCTTTTCAGATTAATCCCGGCCGTTGGGAGCCGGTGCAACCGTCGCATTCATGCTATTTCTATTGGTCATCGCCTACTGGACGGTGCTCAGCCGGAACCGCGGGAGATACCCCTTGCCATCGCGGCATTTATTTGGCCAGCATGAGGCGATCACCTGCACCCTTTGACCGTTCGGGGAGGTGGCATGGCGACCAGCGAGCAGGTCGTCAACATAACCGAGGATCCCGTTGCCGTGCGGAAGCGCCGCCGCCGTGCCGTTTTGCGCATTGGCGTGCCGGTTCTCGGTGTCGTTCTGGTGATCGCCGCCATTCTCGGGATTGCCCTTTACTCTCATCACGTCAACCGGCAAGGGGTTCTGGCCCTCTCCGATCAGTTGCTGACAACGCTGGACCGTCAGATCGCCGAGCGCGTTGCGGGCTTCCTGGAGCCTGCTGGCCGCGCCCTGCAAGTACTGCGCGATCTGGCGCTGCGCACGCCCTCGACCGAGCGGCGCGCCGTCGCAGAGAGCTTTGCGGCCAGCGCCATGAAACAGATCCCGCAGATTTCCGCCTTCTATATCGGCGACAACGAGGGGAATTTCTCGATGGCGCGCCGTGGATCGCAAACCGGCGTGACGGAAATCAAGCAGATCATCAATAACCCCGGCCGGCGGCACGTGTTCTGGATCGGCCGGGATGAAGCCGGAAAAGAGCTTTCGCGCCGCGAGGACCCGCAGGACAATTTCGATCCCAGGACGAGGCCCTGGTACCACGGCGCGCTCGAGACGGAAGGGACCTTCTGGACGAACGTCTATATTTTCTACACCGAGAAAAAGCCGGGATTGACAGCCTCGACCCGCCTGCTGGGCCTCGATGGCAAGGACTACGTCTTGGGCGTCGACATTACGCTCGATGAATTGTCGACCTTCCTCGCCTCGCTCAAGATCGGCACGTCCGGCCGCGCCCTCATCATCGACGGCCAAGGCCGGCTGATCGCAGCGCCCAACTCCGACAAGCTGATAAAGCCGGTCGGCGAGAATTTCGAGTCGCCGCGCCTGGATGAAATCGGCGATCCAGTCCTGACTGCCGCCTTCGATCGGTTCCGGGTCGAGGGTCAGGGCAGACGCGTTCTCGAGTTCGACGGTGAAGCGTATGTCAGCAGCGCCACGCCCCTGCCGGACAGCGCACGCGATTGGTGGATCCTGATCGTGGTCCCGGAATCGGATTTCACCGGTTTCGTTGCCACCAATCAGCAGCGGACGCTCGCGATGTCGCTGGTCATAGTGGTCGCTGTCGCCATTCTTGCCTTCCTGTTGTCCCGACAAAGCTTACGATATGACCGATCCCTGCGCCGAATGGTCGAGCACGGCAGGGTGATCTCACAACAAAGCTCCGCTTACGCCGCGATCGCCGAACAATCGGAACAGTTCGTCGATGGCGAAGGCCGTCTGCCGCCAGTCCTGACCGAATCATTGACCGAGTTGACGAATGCGCGCCGCATCAGCATTTGGCGCCTCACCTCCGATGGACAGGTCTTGCACTGCGATGAGAGTTTCGACGCCGAGACCAAGGGCCACGCCAGCGGTTTCCAGCTGCATCGGCGCGAGATGCCGAGGTTCTTCGAGTTCTTGAAGGCCGGAGAGGAAGCTGAGATTGCGGATGCCGCGAGTGATCCGCGCAGCGCGCAATTCTACCAACTGCTTATGCAGCCGCTCGGCAGCCGGGCTCTCTTCGTCGTGCCGCTCCATCGCGGTGATAATACGACCGGTGTGTTGTGCCTGGAGGACGCGGAGACATTAGATGGCTTTCACACCTTCGTGCACACCGTCGCCGGCATGGCAGCGCTCCAACTGCGCAATTTGGAGGAACCCGATCACGAACATCCGACGCGAGCTGTACAATCCAGCGAGCTTAAGGTACAGGAGCGCAGCCACATCCTTCCAGCCGATCTGAAGGTTCTGGATATTGACCCCGCCTCGCCTGGTGCGGAATTGTATTCCGGCGTGGCCGTGATGATCCTGCGCTTCTCGCCTCCGGCAGCGCTTGCGAAGAAGGCAGGAGGCAACGGATCGGACCTGGCAGCTTCTATCGCACAGGCTGCACAGGAGGAAGCCACCGCGTGCGGCGTGCGCTATCTCAAGTTCGTTTCGCAGCAGGTCATTGCGGCCGCAGGCCCAGAGGGTGATGCGGAGACCGCGATGGTCAGAATCGGCGCCCTGTCCGTCGCTCTGCGCGAACGTTGTACGATTCTGTGCGAAGCGGCGGGACAGGGCGCTGAGTTCCGTGTCGGTCTTGATTGCGGCGTAGCTTCGGGCTGCGCTATCGGCGACGAGCCCCGCCAGTTCAATCTGTGGGGAGATGCGCTTGAGACCGCCGAAGCCATGGCCAGTTCTGCGACCCCTGGCGCTATTCAAGTAAGCGAGGCAGCCTATGCTTTGCTGCGCAAGGGCTTTCTGCTCCGACCAAGGGGAAGCTTCTATATCCCCGGTATTGGCGAGGCTCGCACTTTCGTTCTGGCAGGGCAGTTGTGATCTCGTCCGTCGCCCAGAGGGCCCTGGTTCGGCCATCTCACCGTCTTCGCCAATGGGTTACCTGGCTTGGCAGGAGAACCCGCCGCCGTACGCGCTTTCTGCTGATGCTGATGGCTTTGGCAGCAGGCATCGTCTTCGAAGCCGGCCGGCCGGGTTCCTGGCGCCGACCAGTTCGCCGTGAATTCTGGCGGGTCCTTCACCTCGCTTTGACCGGAAGTCTTGTCGCGACCTGCTTCCTAGCCGTGCTTGGCGGTCTTGGCATGGTGTACCAGGCGCTTTATTGGCTGCACATCCTGGGTGCGGAGCGCTCGATTGGCGAGGTCCTGGTGACGGTTCTGGTTCGAGAAGTGGCGCCGCTGCTGGTCGGCGTCATCTTGTTGGGCCGGGCCGGCTCGGTGACACTCACCGAACTGGGCCGTCTGCAGAGCGAGCGTCAAGTTCGCGCCTTGGAATCCCAAGGAGTAGACCCCTTCCTGTTCCTTATCATGCCGCGAGGCGCCGCCTTTGCGCTCGCATCCTATACGCTCGGGATCATCTTCGTACTGGCAACGCTGTTCGTCGGCTTCGTTGCGGGCCGCCTGCTCGGTGTCGGAGCAATTTCGGTCTGGTCATTCCTTGATAACGTCCTGCTCGCGACAGCGCAGTCCGATTTCGTTCTGTTCCCGACCAAGATGCTGGCCATCGGCCTCATGGTGGCGGCGACCGTCTGCATGACCGCATTGTCTGCGGATCCGCAGGACGGCCTGGGAAAGCTGATGGCGCGCGGCTTCGTGCGCGGCATGCTGGCAGTGATGCTGACCAGCGTTCTTTTCAGCCTGATGGTATGAGCGATGGCAGGGATCCTCAGAATCAGCCATGTCCGCTCGTCGCACCTGTTCGGTGACGGATCCGAAACCGAACTCGAGTTTTCGCTGGAGCCGGGCGAACTCGTGCTGATCAACGCGCGCGATCCGACGCTGGCTGGCGGCTTCGCCGATCTCTGCTGTGGCCTCGATCCGATACCAGTGGGGAGCGTGCGGTTCCTCGGCCGGGACTGGGCCAGTTTGCCGCGCGAGGTCGCAGATGCGTTGCGCAGCCAGATCGGTCGCGTTCGCTCCGCGCCGGGGTGGCTCGGTTTCCTGGATGCCGCGAGCAATGTCCTGTTGACGGAACTCTACCATACGAAGCGCGATCTCAATACCATCCGCGACCAGGCAGCGGCGCTGGCCCGCCATTTCGGTTTGCCGGGCCTCCCCTCCGGGCCGATCGACGATCTGTCGCAGGAGGACCTGTTGCGTGCCAGCTATGTGCGCGCCTTCCTGGGGGATCCAAAGCTCGTGATCTTGGAGAGCCCGGTGCAAGGGGTGTTTCCCGACTTGGTGCCCCCACTCCTCAATCAGCTGTCGAGGGTCCGCAATCGCGGCGGGGCCGCAATCTGGCTCACACGCAGTCGGATCGCCTGGGACAACCGCGTTTTTCCGGCCAGCCAACGGCTGCGCCTTGCGTTCAGGGGCCTGTCATCGGTCGGAGCTCATGCATGATCCGCGTTCGGAATACGGATGAATGGGTCGGCCTTCTGATCATCGGCGCCATTGCCGTCTCGTTCGTCGCCATGTTGCAGGCGGGCGTCCTCCGCGATTGGTTTAAGCCCACAGCGGAGCTGAGATTGGTTCTTCCCGCAGGCGGCGTAGCGGGTCTGGCAGCTGGTGGTGATGTCGAGGTCCTGGGAACGAAAGCGGGCGTTGTCCGTCGCGTCGTCCTGGAGCCCAACCAGCAAATGTACGCTTTGCTCGAGATCGATGAACAGGCGACCCCCTTTGTCCGGCGCGACAGCACTGCGGTCATTCGCAGGCGATTCGGTGTGGCAGGCGCCGCCTTCGTCGACATCACGCGTGGCACCGGCGAGGAGATGGACTGGTCCTATGCCGTGATCGAAGCCACGACCGAGCGCGCACCGACCGACAATATCAGTGCCTTGATCGATGAAGTCCGGAAGAAGGTCTTTCCGATCCTGGATAATGCCGGCCGCGCGACGAACGCTTTGGCTGAAATCATCGAACGCATCAACCGTGGCGAAGGCAATGTAGGACGCTTGCTGGTCGATGAGACCCTGATGCAGCAGGCGGAGACGATCGTAAAGTCAGCCAACAAATCGGTGGCGGACCTCAACGAGATCCTGGTGCAGGTCGAGAACGTCACGAGAGAGGTCAGTGGTCCTGAGGGCGTTCCGGCCCTCGTCGATCGCAGCAACAAAGTGATGCGGTCGTTGGACCGTATCTCCAAGGAAATCGACGAAGCCGCGAAGAGCGCACCCGGTCTCGCGCAAAACGCGGAGGAAACCGCGGCCAACTTGCCGGCACTGCTCACGCAGCTGCAGGTGACGCTCCAGGAACTGGACAGACTCAGCGCCCAGCTCCGCGCTTCATGGCTGCTCGGGGGACAGCAACAGCCTCAGGCGCAGGAGCCGAAGACGTTCTCACCCTCCCAGGTGGTGCCATGAGAGGGTCTCTGTCCATCTTTCTGCTGTTACTGATCGCCGCGTGCAGCAGCGCTGATGAAGCTCAGGAGGAGCAGCCTGCGGATCAAACTCTGGCGCGGCATGAGAGAGCCGGCGATATCGCCTCTTCTCTCGATCGACCGGACGAGGCCGTCGCGCAATATCAAGCGGCGTTGAAGCAGGCCGAGGCGCGCGACGATCTGACTGAGATCGCCAGTTTGAGTTTCAGCCTTGCCGTGGCGCAGCTACGCGCGAACAAGCCCGAGGACGCGCTGGCGACCGCGACGCGGGCGCGGGCTGAGATCCAGAGGCGTGGTGGATCGCCCATTCCGGCGCTCGCGCTCGCGGAAGCAACCGCGCATTACCGCACCGGAAATGCAGCGAAAGCGGATCAGATGGCAGCCGAACTGGAGCAGGGGCAATCGGGTGAGATCGCTGACGGTGCGAGCTTCCTGCGCGGGATGATCGCAGATGAGCGCAATGACGAGGCCGGCCTGCGCGCAGCTGTGCGCCGGATTACGGCTCAAGCGACTCCCGTCCGACGAGCGGACCGGCGCGAGCTCGAGGCGCGCTTGGCTGTGCGGCAGGACGATCTCCCGGGTGCACGCGCAGCGGCCCTCGAGGCTGCGGAAATCCGACAGGAGATGCTGGATTATCGCGGCATGGCGCGCGCACTCTCGGTGGCCGCGATTGCTGCCGAGCGTGCCGGCGATACTGAAGGGGCCGCCGATCTTTACCTGCGCGCGGGTCGCAGCGCCGCCGCGCAGTCGGACCCCGTGACGGCAAGGCTTTGGCTCGATCAGGCCTTGAGGCTCACGCGCAATCCCGGGACGGCGGAGGCCGTCAGCGCGGCGCTGACGTTTCTGGACGAGTCTCAAAATCCGTGAGGGGCGCGTTCTTGGGCTCACGCGCTCGGGGCTTGGACCTAGAAACTCGTAACATGGCGCCAGTGTGCGGGAGAGGCTACACCGCGATCTTGCGGCGGACTTCGATGGGATCGAGCGCATCGGCGGCGCCTTCCAGCACGATCTCGCCGCGATCCATGACGGCGATGCTGTCCGCGAGCTCGCGGGCGAAATCGAAATATTGCTCGATGAGGAGGATTGCCAGTTCGCCGGTGCGGCGGAGCTCCGCAATCACGCGGCCGATATCCTTGATGATCGAGGGCTGAATGCCCTCCGTCGGCTCGTCGAGCAGCAGCAATCGTGGCCGCATCACCAGCGCGCGCGCCAAGGCGAGCTGCTGCTGCTGCCCGCCCGAAAGATCGCCGCCCCGCCGCCGCAGCATGGTCGAGAGCACCGGAAACAGTTCGAAGATGTGTGGCGGGACCTTGCGCTGGCCGCGCGGCAGGACCGCAAAGCCGGTCTCCAGATTCTCCTGGACGGTCAAAAGCGGGAAGATCTCCCGGCCCTGCGGCACATAGGCGATGCCGCGGCGTGCACGCTCGAACGGCTGCAACTGGGCGATGTCCTCACCATCCCACCGGATCTCGCCCGCCGCGATCGGATGATGGCCCACGATCGCGCGCAGCAGGCTGGTCTTGCCGACACCGTTGCGCCCCAGGAGGCATGTGACCTTCCCGACCTCGGCGCTGAGCGAAACGCCCTTCAGCACCGCTGCCGCGCCGTATTTGAGGTCTATGCCCGCGATCGTCAGCATGTGCTTACCGCCCCAGATACACTTCAACTACGCGCGGATCGCCGCTGACATGGTCGAGCGAGCCTTCCGCCAGTACCGATCCTTCATGCAGGACCGTCACCTTCACGGCGAGCGCGCGCACGAACGTCATGTCGTGCTCCACCACGACGACGGAGCGCGTCTCGTTGATCCGGCGCAGCAGGTCCGCCGTCTGCTCCGTCTCTGCATCCGTCATGCCTGCCGCCGGCTCGTCCACCAAGAGCAGCTCCGGTTCCTGCGCCAGCAGGATGCCGATCTCTAGCCACTGTTTCTGGCCGTGGGAGAGCTCGCCGGCCGGGCGGTGGCGCAGGTTCGTGAGGCGCAGCGTTTCCAGCAGGCGCTCGATGCGCTCGCGCTCGGATAGGCTGGTCTTCGCAAGCAGCACGCGGCTTGCTCGGCGATCCGCCTTCAGGGCCAGCAGGAGGTTGTCGAAGACCGTGTGCATCTCGAACACGGTCGGCTTCTGGAACTTGCGCCCGATGCCGAGCTCCGCAATCTCTGCTTCGTCCAGCCGGGTCAGGTCTGCCTCGCGGAACATCACGCGCCCGGAATCGGGCCGCGTCCTGCCGGTGATGACGTCCATCATGGTGGTCTTGCCGGCGCCGTTCGGACCGATCACGGCGCGCATCTCCCCTGGTTCCATCACCAGGGAAAGATTGTTGAGCGCCTTGAATCCATCGAAGCTGACGCTGACCCCGTCGAGATAGAGCAGCGGCTGCAGCGCATCGGGCATGCCGCCGATCGGCTGCTTGACGGAAGCGAGCGCGTTCATTCGCCGGCCTCCAGCACGCGCGTCCGCACCGGCTCTGCCTGATCCAGTTCCGGCCGCTGCTTCAACTGGCGCAGCAGTGTGGCGCACAGCCCGACGATGCCGCGCGGCAGCAGCAGCGTGACGAACACGAACAACCCGCCCAGCACGAACAGCCAGATTTCCGGAAATGCGCCGGTGAGGAAGGTCTTGGCGAAATTGACCAGGACAGCGCCCAGCAGCGATCCGATCAGAGTGCCGCGTCCGCCGACCGCGACCCAGATCACCGCCTCGATCGAGTTGGCCGGCTCGAACTCGCTGGGATTGATGATGCCGATCTGTGGCACATAGAGCGCTCCGGCGACGCCTGCCATGATTGCGGAGAATGTGAAGACCGCCAGCTTGTAGCGCTCGACCCGATAGCCGAGAAAACGCGTGCGGCTCTCGGCGTCGCGGATCGCGATCAGCACCTTGCCGAAGCGCGATTGTGTCAGGTGGCGGCAGATCAGGAAGAACAGGCTGAGGAAAGCGCCGGTCGCGATCAGCAGCCCCGCCTTGGTCGAGCCCGCCTGCAGGTTGGCGCCGAGCAGATCCTTGAAATCGGTGAGGCCGTTATTGCCGCCGAAGCCCATATCGTTGCGGAAGAACGCCAGCATCAGCGCAAAGGTCATGGCCTGGGTGATGATAGAGAGGTAGACGCCGCTGACCCGGCTGCGGAAGGCGAGATAGCCGAACACGAAAGCGAGCAGGCCGGGCGCCAGCACGATCATCAGCGCCGCGAAGGCGAAATGATCGAAGCCGTACCAGTACCAGGGCAGATCCTTCCAATTCAGGAACACCATGAAGTCCGGCAACACCGGATCGCCATAGACCCCGCGTGTCCCGATCTGGCGCATCAGATACATGCCCATGGCATACCCGCCCAACGCGAAGAACGCACCATGGCCGAGGCTCAAGATGCCGACATAGCCCCACACCAGGTCGACGCTGAGAGCAAGCAGGGCATAGGTGAGATACTTGCCGAGCAGCGTCACGGCATAGCCCGGCACGTGCAGCGCGTAATCGGCCGGCAGCAGGCTCAACAAGCCGGCCACAATCGCGATGGCAAGCGGCACTGCCGCAATGGTAAAGCTTGTGCAGGAACCGAAGCGCGCGGTGATCATGTTTCCGCCGCCCGCCCCTTGATCGGGAACAGGCCGCGCGGCCGCCGCTGGATGAAGAGGACCAGCAGCACCAGGACGGCGATCTTGCCCAGCACAGCGCCCGCCACCGGCTCGAGCAGCTTGTTGGCGATGCCGAGCGAAACGGCGCCGACCAATGTGCCCCACAGGTTGCCGACGCCGCCGAATACCACCACCATGAAGCTGTCGATGATGTAGGACTGGCCGAGATTGGGGCTGACATTCTCGATCTGGCTGAGCGCGACGCCGGCGATGCCCGCGACGCCAGAGCCGAGGCCGAAAGTCAGCGAATCCACCACGTCTGTGCGAATCCCCATCGAGGCCGCCATCCGCCGGTTCTGCGTCACCGCGCGCATCCGCAGCCCAAGCGGCGTCTTGCGCAGCAGGAGCATCAGCAGGGCGAACACCGCAATCGAGAACACGATGATCCAGAGCCGGTTATAGGTGAGGACGAGCCCGCCCAGATCGAGCGCGCCGCTCATCCAGGACGGGTTTCCGACTTCGCGATTGCTCGGGCCGAAGATCGAGCGCACTGCCTGCTGCAGGACCAGCGAGAGGCCGAAGGTGGCGAGCAGCGTTTCCAGCGGCCTGCCATAGAGAAACCGGATGATGCTGCGCTCGATCGCAACGCCCGCCGCACCCGCGACCAGGAAGGCCAGCGGCACCGCGATCAGGAGGGAATAATCGAAAAGCCACGGCGCCTCATTGCGGATGAGGTCCTGGACCACGAAGGTTGTATAGGCGCCCAGCATGACCATCTCGCCATGTGCCATGTTGATGACGCCCATCACGCCGAAGGTGATGGCAAGGCCGATGGCCGCGAGCAGCAGCACCGATCCAAGGCTGAGGCCGTAATAGACGCTCTGCACCGCCGACCAGAGCGCCAGCTGCCGGTCGATCGAGCGCAGGGCCGTCGCTGCCGCGGCCGCGACCTTTCCTGAGCCGGTCTCCGCGACAGTGGACAGCAGCACGCTCGCCTGCTGGTCGGCATGCGCGGCGAGCACATCGATCGCGGCGAGCTTCTCCTCCTCCGCTGCCTCCGGCGAGGTGACGAGGATGGCGGCGCGTGCCTGCTCCAGCAGTGCCTTGATGTCGGGATCAGTCTCCTGCACGAGCGCTCCATTCACCGCCCCCAGCCGCGCCGGATCGGGCGCGTGCAAGAGAGTCTCGGCGGCGCTGAGGCGCTGAGCGGGATCAGGCGAGAGCAGCGTGAGCTGGCCCATCGCCGCTTCGATGGCGCGCCGCACGCGGTTGTTCACCTTCACAGGCTTCAGCCCGCCGGGGGCTACGATGGTCTCTCCGCCGCGAGCCACGTGGAGAGTGTCGTCCTGGTCCTTGATGTAGAGGCTGCGATCGGGCGCGATCAGCAGGCGCCCGTCGAGCAAGGCTTCGAGGATTGCGGGCGCAACCTTGTCGCCGGTGGCGGCGAGATCCGCGATGGCCTTTTCGATTTCCGTGTAGTTGCCGGCGAATCCGGCGAGCGCGTCGTCGGTCGCATCGGCCTTGGCGCGGCCTGCGTTGGCAAGGACGAGCGCACAGAGCGAAAACAGGATAACAAGCCAGCGCCGCATGTCGGACCATCCGCGCATGGAAAAGAGAGTGATCGGCCGACGACCATGATGGCCGTCGGCCACGCCACCCCCGACGCTATTGGGTCACCGTGCCCATGCACTTGCCCGTCTTGACATTGAAGTTGCCGCAGCTGAGCGGCGCGCGCCAATCCGAGATCAAATCCTTCGACCCTTCGAGGTAGTCGGACCATTCATCGCCCGGCACCAGCCCAGAGGTTTCCCACACGGTGTTGAACTGGCCGTCGCCCTGGATTTCGCCGATCAGGACCGGCTTGGTGATGTGGTGGTTCGGCATCATCGCCGAGTAGCCGCCGGTGAGGTTCGGGACAGAGACGCCGACCATCGCATCGATCACCGCATCGGTGTCGGTCGTGCCGGCCTTCTCCACCGACTTCACCCACATGTTGAAGCCGATATAGTGGGCCTCCATCGGATCGTTGGTGGTGCGCTTGTCGCTCTTGATGAAGGTGTGCCACTGCTTGATGAAGTCGGCGTTCTCCGGCGTGTCCGCGCTCATGAAATAGTTCCAGGCGGCGAGATGCCCGATCAGCGGCTTGGTGTCGAGCCCAGCCAACTCTTCTTCGCCGACCGAAAAAGCGACGACCGGAATGTCGGTCGCCTTGATGCCCTGGTTGCCGAGCTCCTTGTAGAATGGGACGTTGGCGTCGCCGTTGATGGTGGAGACCACCGCCGTCTTCTTGCCCGCCGAGCCGAATTTCTTGATCGCCGCCACTTCGGTCTGCCAGTCGGAGAAGCCGAACGGCGTGTAATTGATCATGATGTCCTCGGCCTTGACGCCCTTCGCCTTGAGATAAGCTTCGAGGATCTTGTTGGTCGTGCGCGGATAGACATAGTCCGTGCCTTCCAGCACCCAGCGCTTCACGCCCTCTTCGTTCATCAGATAGTCGACCGCGGGGATCGCCTGCTGGTTCGGCGCGGCGCCGGTATAGAAGACGTTGCGCGAGCTTTCCTCGCCCTCGTATTGCACGGGATAGAACAGGATGCCGTTATCCTGCTCGAACACTGGCAGGACCGACTTGCGGCTGACCGAAGTCCAGCAGCCGAAGACAGCCGCGACCTTGTCGACCTCCAGCAGCTGCTTGGCCTTTTCCGCGAACAGCGGCCAATCGGAAGCCGGGTCGACCACCACCGCCTCGAGCTTCTTGCCGAGCAGGCCACCTTTCTTGTTCTGCTCGTCGATCAGCATCAGCATCACGTCCTTCAGCGTGGTTTCGCTGATCGCCATGGTGCCGGACAGCGAATGCAGGATGCCGATCTTGATCGTGTCTGCCGCCAAAGCGGCATGGCTGGCGACCATTCCCGCGAAACTGGCAGCGATGCCGCCCAACAGCGCCTTGCGCATTGATCTCTTCATATTCATCTCCCTCCTGTCCCGGCAGCGCGATGTTGCGCTGCACCTATTGCATGCAGAACGGCTTGCCAGCCGCGCCTGCGCACGCCTCGACCGCGGTCAAAAAACCACGTGATTTCTGATTATTGCCCAACATCTAGGCATGTCGGACAGGGTCCGCCCATGGGGTATTTGACGTATATTGCAGCGCAACAGCCAGATACCGCATACTGACGGCGCGCGGTCTGGCGGGCCGGGGCGTCAATGGGGGATGGACGGGCTCAGGCGATGACGGGTCGGCAGCGCATTGCCCGCGTGCGGCGGCAATATAATCAGTGGGTCGGCAACCAGACCCTGGAGGATTACGCTCTCCGCTTCACGGCCCATGGCGCGCGCCGCTGGTCACTGTTCCGCGTTTCCAACACCGCCCTCGGCGCCATTTCGTTCCTGGCCTGCGAGGCGATCGGCGGATCCCTCACCCTTGCGTACGGATTCAACAACACGGTCGCCGCGATCCTGGCGGTCGGCGTGCTTATTTTCCTGACCGGACTGCCGATCGGCTATTACGCGAGCAAATACGGCGTCGATGTCGATCTGCTCACGCGCGGCGCGGGGTTCGGCTATATCGGCTCGACCATCACGTCGCTGATCTACGCCTCCTTCACGTTCCTGCTGTTCTCGGTCGAGGCCGTCATCATGGCGCTGGCGCTGGAGATGTGGTTCGGCCTGCCGCTGTGGGCAGCCTACATTGTCTGCGCTTTAGTCGTGATCCCGATCGTCACGTATGGCATCCGATTCATCAGCGGCCTGCAACTTTGGACCCAGCCGGTCTGGCTGATCCTGCAAATCGCGCCACTCGCTTATATCGCCCTAAGCGATCAGCGAGCGATCAACGACTGGACCAGCTTCGCCGGGCGTCATGGCGATGCCACCGGCAGTTTCGACCTGCTGCTGTTCGGGATCGCGGCTTCGACCTTGCTGTCTTTCGTGCCGCAGATTGGCGAGCAGGCCGACTACCTGCGTTTCCTCCCGGCGCACGGCAGGAGCCTCAGACAACGCCTTGCCTGGTGGCTGGCGCTCTTGCCTTCCGGACCGGGCTGGATCTTCATCGGCGCCGGAAAATTGCTGGCGGGCTCGTTCCTGGCCGTCCTCGCCTTGCGTTACGGCGTGCCGTACGAGCGCGCGGCGGAGCCGACGCAGATCTTCCGCGTGGCGTTCGAGGCGATGTCGCTGTCGCCGCGCATGGCCATCATCCTGACGGGCATCTTCGTCATCACCTGCCAGGTCAAGATCAACGTCACGAATGTCTATGCCGGCTCGATCGCCTGGTCGAACTTCTTCTCGCGCCTCACCCACAGCCATCCAGGTCGCGTGGTGTGGGTGGTGTTCAATGCGCTGCTGGCGCTGATGCTGATGGAGCTCGGCATCTTCTCGGCGATCGAGAAGATCCTCGGTCTCTATTCCAACTTCGCCGTTGCCTGGATCGGCGCAATCGTCGCGGACCTCGTGATCAACAAGCCGCTGGGCCTCAGCCCGCGCGGCATCGAGTTCCGGCGCGCCCATCTCTATGACGTCAATCCGGTCGGTGTCGGCGCGATGCTGATCTCGATCGTGATCTCGACCAGCGCCTATTTCGGCTTGCTCGGCGCGGCCGCACAGGCGCTGGCGCCTTTCATCGGATTGTTCGTCGCCATCGCGGCAGCGCCGCTGATCGCCGCCTGGACTCGCGGTAAATACTACATCGCCCGGCAGCCCGAAACCCATTGGGACGGCCAGACCAAAGTACAGTGCTGTATCTGCGAACACGAGTTCGAGCGCGAGGACATGTCGCATTGCCCGGCCTATGCCGGTCCGATCTGCTCGCTGTGCTGCACGCTCGATGCGCGCTGCCATGATCTGTGCAAGACCAACAGCCGCTTCACCGATCAGCTGCAATTGCTGCTGCACCGCTTGTTGCCGGCGCGGCTGGCGCTTGGACTCAATGCAAGGCTCGGCCGCTTTGCCGGCCTGTTCCTGACCTTCAATCTGGTGATCGGCGGGGTGCTGCTGTTGATCGGCGTGTTCCAGCGCACGGCCGGCGGCGGAGATCCGGCCGCCGTGCACACCACCCTCGTCTCCACCTACTTCGCCTTGTTCGGCATCTCCGGCATCGTCGCCTGGCTGATGGTCCTGGCGCATGAGAGCCGGCAGGTCGCGGAAGAGGAGACCGACCGCCAGACACAGATGCTGACCCACGAGATCGAGGCTCACAAGCGCACGTATGACCAGCTGCAAAAGGCCAAAGTGGCAGCCGAATCGGCGAACGTCGCCAAGAGCCGCTATATCGTCGGCGTCAGCCACGAGATCCGCGCGCCCTTGAACGCGATCTTCGGCTACGCGCAGTTGATGGAGCGCAATCCCGGAACGCCCGCGCAGGACGCCGTTCGCGTCATCCGCCGCAGCTCGGAACATCTTTCCACGCTGGTGGATGGTCTGCTCGATATCGCCAAGATCGAGGCGGGCCGGCTGCAGCTCAACCGCGACCGCATCGCCATCAACGATCTGCTGGAGCAGATCGTCGACATGTTCCGGATCCAGGCCAAGGCCAAAGGCATCGAATTCCGCTATGAGCCGTCCGCTCATTTGCCGCGCTACGTCCATGCCGACGAGAAGCGGCTGCGGCAGATCCTGATCAACCTGCTGTCCAACGCGATCAAATACACCCACGACGGCCATGCCGCCTTCCGCGTGCGCCAGCGCGGGCAGGTCTGCGAGTTCGAGATCAGCGATACCGGCATCGGCATCGAATCCACGGATCTGCCGCGCATCTTCGAGCCGTTCGAGCGCGGCAGCACGGCCGGCGCCCTGTCGGTGCCCGGCACTGGCCTTGGCCTCACCATCACCAAGCTGCTGACCGAGATCATGGGCGGAGAGATCTCGGTTGAAAGCGCGCCGGGAAACGGCAGCGCTTTCCGCGTGCGTCTGATGCTGTCGGCTGCAAGCGACCCGGTCGCGCCGGTGCTGCAGGAGCGGCGGATCAAGGGTTATGCCGGCCGCCGCATTACGGTGGTGGCGGCGGACGATGATGCCGCCCATCTCGATCTGCTGCGCGAACTGCTGGTGCCGATCGGATTCGAGCTGCACAGCGCGCTCGACGGCGTGGCCTGCCTGCAGTCCGCTGCCGCGGTGGCGCCCGACCTGGCGCTGCTCGACCTGCAGATGCCGGGCAAGAACGGCTGGGAGGTGGCGCGGGCGATGCGCGAGATGAATGGACGCCGCACCGCGATCATCATCATCTCGGCCAACGTCGATGAGATCCCCAAGATCCGCGAATTCAACGACATGTCCTTCATCGTCAAGCCGATCGACGTACAGCTGCTGCTCGCCGCCGTCCAACAGGCGCTGGGCCTCGAATGGATCTACGAGGATACGATCGCCACAATCGTGCCGGAGGCCGCGACGGCACCGGCATTGCCGATTCCGCCACAGCACCTGGATGATCTTCACCAGCTCGGCAAGATCGGGTATGTGCGCGGCATCGAGGCCAAGCTGGACGAGATTGCGGATGCCGATCCGGCGCACCACCCGGTCGTCGCTGACCTGCGGGCCCTGGTGCGGAACTTTGAGCTGAAGCGCTACATGGCGACCTTGGAGGCGTTGCGTGATCGCGCCGTCCCATAGGATCGAAGCAACGCCGGCGCCCAGCCGCGACATCGTCCTGGTCGTGGACGATTCGCCCGAGACCTTGAGCTTCCTCACCGATGCGATCGAGGGCAGTGGCTCGACGGTCCTAGTCGCCGTGGATGGCGAAAGCGCGCTCGCTTTGACGGATCGGGTGACTCCGGACTTGATCCTGCTGGACGCCGTCATGCCGGGGATCGGTGGCTTCGAGACCTGCCGCCGGTTGAAGCGCATTCGCCATCTGGCCCACATCCCTGTCATCTTCATGACGGGCCTCAGCGACACCGAGCATATCGTCAAAGGGCTGGAGGCAGGCGGCGTCGACTACCTCGCCAAGCCGATCGTGGTCGACGAGTTGATGGCGCGTATGCGCGTTCACCTCGCCAACGCCAGGGGCTCGGAGGCGGCGCGTTCGGCGCTCGATGCGGCCGGGCGGTTCCTGCTGTCGGTCAGTGCCGATGGCGGCGTCCGCTGGACGACGCCCCAGGCCGCCAAGCTGCTGCAAAGCCTCTCCGCCGCCGCCGATGATTCCGATTTCCATCTGCCCGCAGATGTCGTGCGCTGGCTGGCGAAAGCGGCGAAGGCCGAGGCTGAGCCTCATCTCTGGAGTGCAGGCGACATCCGCCTGGAATTCACTTATGTCGGGCGACTGCGCAGTGACGAGCACCTGCTGCGGCTGGCCAAGGCGGCGGCCGCGGACGGCGCGGAATTGCTGCGCCTGCATTTCTCGCTCACCCGGCGGGAAGCCGAAGTGCTGCTGTGGATTGCGCGCGGCAAGTCGAACAAGGACATCAGTGGCGTGCTCAGCATCAGCCCGCGCACCGTCAATAAGCATTTGGAGCAGGTCTTCCAGAAGCTGGGCGTCGAGAACCGCGCCTCAGCAGCCGCGATCACGATCCAGGCGCTGCATCGGTTCAGCTCTGCCGGGAATCTGTAGGCATACCGCTCGAACGAGCAGCTTCACTGAAAAAAGAACGGCGCGGCGACGCTCGGGAGCGTCTGATGCCGCGCCGTATCGTTAGTTTAGGGAGGAATCTGAGATGCTATGCCACTGCCACTTACGCTGCCGTCGCCGGCATGAACTGCATCACCCTCGACGTCTCGGCCTCGAGCAGCTGACGAGTCTCGTCGCGGCTGATACCCACCCAGCAATGGGAGATGCCGGAGCTGTTCTCGATCGTGGCGCGCTGACGCACCGCGGCCGCGACATTGTTGAAGGGACCAACCTGCACGCGCCTGGGCGCCGTGCCTGAATTGATCGAGTAGTTAACGTAGAACTCGAGCATGCCTCGCTCCATCTGTTACCCAAGAGAAAGCCGGTGACCTGAATCGTGGAATTTGAACGCCGATCCGTCAACATTGGTGCCCACACTATGGGGTGAGCTAGCCGTTTGGCTGGAACGGCCCTTGGGGCGTTAATTAACGTTACGACCCCAGGCGCGGCGCGGCTCTCCGGTCATTTTGCGGCCGCGATACGGGAAAGACGACCGGTTTTTCACAAATCGTTGAAGTGGTTTTTCCGCGACTGTTGCGCAAATGCAAGGCGAGTCTGGCTCACGAAAAGACTGATTTACATGGTTAATTTCGGCGGTGCAGGACGATTCGCCGACAGCGCTTTTCGCCGTTTCGTGGTTTACGCCACTTAACCGAATTGGAAGCCTGAGACCGCTTTGCCGATGATGCGATCATTGAACGTGCGCCGCCCGCGATCATCGCCAGCGGCGCCCGCGACCACGAAGAGGGGTGCCAGATGCTCTGCTCGTGGGTGGCAGAGCAGCGCATCGGGCGCCGTCGACCATAATTCCAAGGCATCAGCACGACGCGCCGGGTCGGGCTCCTCTATAGCGGCGGTCAACCAATCATCGAAGCGCTGCGCGCCATCGACCACCCGCGGCTCCATCGATCCGAAATAGCGCAGATTGTGATAGCTCATCCCGCTACCGACGATCAGCACCCCATCCTCACGCAAGGGCACGATCGCCCGCCCGATCGCGATGTGGGCCGCGGGGTCCAGGTCCTGCCGCAACGAAAGCTGAACCACTGGAATGTCCGCCTCCGGATAAATCAGCAGGAAGGGGATGAAGACGCCGTGATCGAAGCCGCGCCCCGCCTCTTCGCCGCTCTTGATCCCGGCCTCGCTCAACAAGGCCCGCACGCGGGCCGCCAATTCCGGTGAACCCGGCGCTGGATAATTCAGGCGATAGGTGTGCTCCGGAAAGCCGTAGTAGTCGAACAGCAGCGGCGGATTGCGCCCGACCTGGACGGTCGGCTCCGCCTCCTCCCAGTGGCCGGATATGACCAGGATCGCTTTCGGCCTTTGCCCGACCGCACCGGCGATGCCGCGCAGATAGGCGGCCATGCGGTCCCAGGTGCCTTTAGGCCCAATCCCGTCCTCCATGAAAAAGCAGGGACCGCCGCCATGGGGAATGAACAAAGTGGGCAAGCATTCAGAAATCATGGCGGCGGTACTTCCTTGTCAGTGGCCGGCCAACAGGGCCGCGCGATGCTCCGTCAGGAACGCGCGCACGTTGCTCGGGTCTCGTCCAGTCAGGGTCTTCACCGTCGGCGCGTTGATGGCATGGTAGCCGCGTGACGCATCGATGTCGAAGTTGACCAGGACGTCGATCAGGAACGGCGGCAAGCCTGCCCCCGCCATGCCCTTGCGCAGATCGTCCGGCGAGACCGCGATATGCGTGACCGTCTTGCCGGTGACTTCGCCGGCAATCGCGGCAATCTCATCCTGCGTCACCGGCGCCGGGCCATTGACGTCGAGGATCTGCTTGCCGGCGGCCGATGTCAGCGCGGCGGCTGCGGTGCGCGCGCAATCCTCGCGCGTCACGTAGTTGCGGCCCCTTGTGCCGGTGGCGGTGAAGAGCTGCCCGGTCGCAACCGCATGCGGCAGTCCCATCAGGAGCAGGTCCGTATAGAGATGGTTGCGCAGGATGGTCCAATCGAGCTTGGCGGCGATCAGTGCCTGCTCGGTCCAGAAATGATCGTCGATCAGCGAACCCGGCGCATTGGGATGGGTCGCCGGCGCGGAAGTGTAGACCACATGCTTGATCCCCGCCTTCTCCGCCGCCGCGACCGCCGCGCGGTGCTGGATCAGCCTCTTCCCCGGAACCGCCAGTTCGTCGGTGCTGACGAGCAGCAGGCGGTCCGCGCCACTGAAGGCGTCGGCAAGAGAGGCCGGATCATTGAAGTCGGCCTTGCGCACCTCCACGCCCCGGCGGGCGAAATCCGCCAGCTTGTCCGGGTTGCGGGTGGTCGCGACGAGCTTGCCGGGCTTCTGCTGCAACAGCAGCTCCAGCACACTGCGGCCGAGCTGCCCGCCGGCGCCGGTCACGAGGAAAGTCTGAGCCATGGGATTCCTTTCGGGACATTGTCTAAAAAAGAGACCATGGCTAAATTAGAGCCTGGCTCGGCGCCGGCAAGAAGGCAGGTGCAGGGACGCTGGTTACTCGGAAGGAACCGGTCATGAGCAAGGCGGCGCGCGAGATCTCGGAAGGCCTGCGGCAATGGCGTGCGCAGGCGCAGGCCGGAGGCCTCGATCTCGATCAGTGTCCGGTGCGTGGAGTCCTCGACCGCATCGGCGACAAATGGAGCATGCTGATCGTGATTACGCTGGCGGAGCAGCCGCTGCGCTTCGGTCAGCTGCGGCGTACCATCCCCGACATCTCGCAGCGCATGCTGACGCAAACGCTGCGCGATCTGCAGCGCGATGGGTTGATCAGCCGCCACGTCTTTCCGACCCAGCCGCCGAGTGTCGAATATCGCCTGACCGCGCTCGGCCAGTCTTTCCTCGAACCGCTGGCGGCTCTGGTGCGCTGGGCGGACAGCCATCACGGCGCAATCCGCGGCGCGCGGTCCGAGTTCGACCAGCAGGCCGCTTAGTTCTATTTCGCTGCGAGCGATACGTGACTGGGAGATCGGCGTGATTTCGATCGCCACCTCGAGAGGCGTTGTCGGCGCCTGCGAACTGCCCGATCAGCGGATGGGAGATCCGCTCGAGCGAATGCCACGTCTCGATCGACGTAGGCCCCTGCTCCGCAATCGCCACTATCTCGCCGTCAGTCGTTGGGAAGGTGCAACGGACAGATCGCTCATCATCGTCGATTGGGCTGAGGGAATAACCGGGAACAACCGGTGCAGAAGTATCGGTGCCGCCTCTATTCGATCTTCCGCAGCTGCGAGACGGCCACTGGCCCCGCGAACTGTGCCGCGGCGATGCGCAGCAGCGGCGCGTCGTAGTGATCCCCGTTGGCGCGGAGCTGCGCCGGCAAGGCCCACCAGGGCAAGGCGGGTCGCTGGTGATGCACCCGATGCAGGTTCATGTTGAGGATGAGGACCCTGAGCGGCGCCGGCAGCGACAGGTTGCGCGCATAATCCGGCCGGTCGAGCGGAGTCGCAAAGTGATAGACATTGTCGAACACCGAAATCAGGACACCGCGCGCGACCAGGAACGCCAGCAGCATGGGCCAGTGCCGGCCGAACGCGACCGCCGAAGCCGCGATCAGGGTCTAAGCCAACAAGCAGTCCTTGCGGATGATGGCGAGGCGCCTTGGGTCAAGGAACAGCCGGTGGGCTGCCAGCCGGATTGCCACCAGCACCGGGGCGGTGCCGCGATAGACCGCATCGACAATGCGCCGGATGACGGGCCGCGGCAGCCAGCATGCGACCGGAACGGCCAGCTCCGCCAGATAGAGCCCGAAGATGAGATTGCCGAGGAAGGTGACCCGCGCCCTGGCGTGGTGCGTCACGGCCGGGTCGTAGGTATCGGGCCGGTCGATCGGGTTGCGGTTGTAGCGGTGATGTATCAGGTGGCCGAAGCGCAGCACATGGAACGACGAGGCGAGCAGGATCGCCATGAAACGCCCGGCCAGCACGTTGCGGTAGCGCTCGCCATGGAAGCCGCCATGGATCGCCTCGTGGTGGAGGGCCCAGAAGAAGTTGGTCAGCAAGGCTGCCGGCACCAACAGCCAGCCCCAGCGCGGATCCAGTGGCAACAGGAGCGTCGGCAGGCCAAGCAGTGCACCGAAGGTGATGCTTGCCGTGACTGCCAGGAGCGCCAGATTGATCTGCGGGTAGCGCGATGCGTGGATGGTGCGATTCAAGCCGTTGGATTCCCGAAGCTTCTTGGTTCTGCTGCCGGCTTTCGACACCGTCCCCACATCCGCCGACGCTGCTCCTGCATCGACGCTCCGTGAGACCGCCCGGTCTATGGCCGGGCGGCAACAGATAGGTCCAAAGAACTAGGGGCGGCGCCCGCCGTCAATACAATCTTTACGTCAAGATAGGAAATAAGCCCTGGACTCGAGAGGGGATTTGAAAGGGCTGGTCTATGCTGAGTCGCGTGTCTGCAAGTGCGCTATTGAAATCGGTCGTGGCCGCCATGGCGGCAGTTGTCGTGGTCATGCTGGGGCTCAACGCCTGGGGTTCCTGGCAGCGGCTGCAGGTTGCCAGCCGCATCACGGTCGTCGCCGAAGCCTCGGCTTTTGCCTTCAAGGCGATGCACAATCTGCGCACCGACCGATCCACCACGGTTCGCAGCGTCAAAGACGAGAACGTGATTGCGTCCGATGTCGAGCAGCGGCTGAAGGGCATCCGCGACACCGAAGTACCGGCTCTGAAATCAGCCCTCGATGCGCTCGAGGGCATCGACTTCCCGGACCGCGACAGCTTGTTCCCCACGTTCAAGCTGACGGTCGACACCGTACTCAAGCTGCAGGCCGAATCCTGGGATGCCGTGCACAAGCCCAAGGCTGAGCGGCGCGAAGGTCTGGCGGACGAATATCAGGCCCAGGCCACCGCCTTAATCGAGACCCTGGACAAGATCTCCATGCGCCTCAACGCGGCGGTCAAGCACGCCGATCCCTTCATCGACCAGATGCTGTCGTTGCGTGATCTGGCCTGGAACGTGCGGACTTCGGGCGGCGATGCCTCTCTGATCCTCTCGGATGGCATTGCCGCCGGCAGCGTCGCGGAAGACGCGCTGCTGAAATATGCCGCCGCCGTGGGTGGCGCGCAGGCCGGCTGGAAAGGGCTGGAGTACCTGGCTTTCGGCGCCGAACTCCCGGAGAGCGTGACGACCGCCATCGAGGACGCCAAAAAGGGCTTCTTCGCCACCGACTATGTCGAACGGCGCGACAATCTGCTGAAGACGCTGCTGGCCGGCGAGAAAACCGACATCAGCCCCAACGACTGGTCCAAGCTGTCGGTCGAGCGGCTCAGCACCCTGCTCGCGGTGGCCGAAGCCGCGCTGACCGCCGCCAAGGACTATGCCGACGGCGAGCGCTCGGCCGCTCTGACCAGCCTCATCACGCATCTGGTGCTGCTGGCGGGGGCGCTGGTGCTCAGCATCGGCGGCATTCTGCTGATCACCCGCCATGTGCTGCGTCCGCTGCAGACCATCCGCAACGCGATGCTGAAGGTTGCTGGTGGCGACCTGACGGCAGACGCTTCGTTTCCCGGCCGCACCGATGAAATCGGCAGCCTCGCCAGCGCGCTCGGCACCTTCAAGCAGAACGCCATCGACAAGGCCCGCATCGAAGACGAGCAGCGCGATCGGCGGGCGCGGGCGGAGCAACGCCAGCAGGCCCTCGCCGGCTATATCGCGGCGTTCGAAGGCCAGGTGCGCGAGGCGCTGACGGCCCTCGGCTCCGCCTCGGAGCAGATGCGCGCGACCTCTGACGGCATGTCCAAGACGGCGGAGCGCAGCAACCGCCAGGTCAGGACTGTGGCCGGTGCTTCGGAGGAAGCCTCGGTCAACGTGCAGACCGTGGCCGCGGCGTCGGAAGAGCTCAGCACCTCGATCTCGGAGATCGGCCGGCAAGTCACGGCCGCCGCGACGATCGCCGGCCGCGCCGTCGAGGAAACGCGCCAGACCGACCAGACCATCCAGGGACTGGCCGAGATCGCGACCCGCATCGGCGATGTCATCAAGCTGATCAACGACATTGCGGGGCAGACCAACCTGCTCGCCCTCAACGCCACCATCGAGGCAGCGCGCACGGGTGAAGCCGGCAAGGGCTTCGCGGTGGTCGCGTCCGAGGTGAAATCCCTCGCCAACCAGACCGCAAAGGCGACCGAGGACATCTCGGCCCAGATCTCCGCGGTGCAGAACATCACCAAGGATGCGGTGGAAGCCATCAAGCGCATCGGCGGCACGATCGACGAGGTGAGCGCGGTTGCAACCTCCATCGCGTCAGCGGTCGAAGAGCAGGGCGCGGCGACCCAGGAGATCACCCGCAGCACCCAGCAGGCCGCCCAGCGCACGCGCGAAGTGTCCGAGAACATCTCCGGCGTCACGGCGGATGCGGATGCGACGGGCGATGCTGCCAACGGCGTCAAATCGGCGGCGGAAGCGCTTGGCAAGCAGTCCGAACGGCTGCGCACTCAGGTTGACGATTTCCTCAGCAAGATCCGCAGCGCCTAACCGGCGCTGTTCGGGGGGTGAAGCCGAGCGCTCCGCGGGCAACCGCGGAGCGCCGCTCATTTGTGGCTTAAAGGGCCTTCGCGCCCGCTTCGGCGACCTGGCCGTCCTGGTTGGAGCGCATGCCTGAGACGCCGATGGCGCCGACGATTTTGCCGCCGGCGATCAGCGGCAACCCGCCTTCCAGCGGAACAGCGCCCGGCGTCGCCAGCAGGCGCAGATTGAGGCCGCCTTGCGTCACCGCATCCTCCAGGAGTTTCGTGGCGCGCTTGAAATTGACGGCGCAGCGGGCCTTTTCCTGAGCGACCACGACACTGCCGTGCTGCGCGTGGTCGAAGCGGTGCAGCATCACCAGGTGCCCGCCGCTGTCGACAATGGCGATCACCATCGGCCAGTCATTGGCGCGGGCTTCCGCCTCCGCTGCCGCCATCACGGCCTTGGCCTTTTCCAGGGAAATCGGCGCGCCATAGTCCAGCGGGCGCGAAACAGCAGCGTTCGACATGAGCAAATTTCCTTCGGCGAGAATTGGATCGAGCCCTCCGGTCGGAGGCTCATCCCCCGCCAGTATAGAACGAGGCGCCCGCTGCTTGGAAAGATCCGTCTCGCGCGACCGGCGCGGCGTCAGCTCAGCATGTAGAGCGCGGCGAGGGCGATGATCATCATTCCGACACCGGCCCAGAGCAGCACGCCGAAGCGCTCAAGCATGCCCAGCTTGGCTCGGGCAGGCGGGCCGGCTGGCTTGCGGCCAGCCACGATGTCGAGCGCCTGCTGCATGTCGCGGCTTCTTGCCATGGCACTTCCTTCGGGTGCGAGGTCGCACGGTTCCCGCGAGGGCGCCGCCGGATTGCCGGGTGGCGTCGCCGCACCAAAGGTCGACCCTAGCATTACAGTTGCCTTTTCGGAAGGTTTCTGAATCTATGGGCAACCATGATTCAGAGATCGTGGACGCGGGCAGCGTCGATTGAGGAGACGCTTGCGTTGTGGGCGGCGTCGCTTCGGGAGATCAAGAAGCGGA
>DASRRI010000095.1:0-13715 GCA_035695765.1 Dongiaceae bacterium | reverse complement strand
TCTCGTCGAAAACTTCTTCTGTCATCTCAAGGCGTTCCGCCGTCTCGCCACGCGCTACGAAAAAACCGACAGCAGCTTCGCCGCCATGATCCAGCTCCGCAGCGCGCTCCTCGTCCTCCAATAAATGTCCACAGGCCCTAGCTGGAATGGTAGTGTTGACGATGGTGCTGTTGTTGCTGGTCGGAGGCGATCTGTCAATTGGACCGGGCGCCGCGTCCCACGCTCGGCCGGGCACTTCGAGAGTCGATGGGACCTATACAATCCGCCATGGATTGGTTACCCTGGCAGTCAAGAAAATCATAAAATAACAAGCACTTGAAGCATTTGTCCCGCGCTGTCGAACCGGCCGCGCGGGTAGCGCGACGGACGGATGTGGGATGGATATGCTGAGTGCCAGGTCAGCCGACGCAGCGGCCAGCGACGGGCAGTTGCTGGCGCGCATCGCGCGCGGCGATCAGGACGCGGTGACGGCGCTCTATCGCCGGCTGGAACGGCCGCTCTTCGCCTTCCTTGTGAAGACGTTGCGCGACCGCGAGGCCGCGGCGGACGTGCTGAACGAAACGATGCTCGATGTCTGGCGTCAGGCTGGCCGGTTCGAGGGTAAATCCTCCGTCGCCACCTGGATCTATAGCATTGCCCATCACAAGGCGATCTCATGGCTGCGCAAGCGGCGCGAGGTGGAGCTTGACGAGGAAACAGCCGCGCAGATCGTCGATGAGGCGCCCCCCGCCGACAGCAAGGTCGCTGCCGAGGATATGTCGCACACCATCGCGCGGCTGATGGAAAAACTTAGTGTGGACCACCGGATCGTGTTGCAGCTCGCCTATTTCCAGGAATTCAGCGTGGGCCAGATCGCCGAGATCCTGGACTGCCCGGAGAACACGGTGAAGACGCGCATGTTCTATGCCCGGCAGCGCCTGCGCGCCATGCTGGAGGCCGAAGGCATCGAAGGGGCGGCAGCATGAGACACGAGCAGCATCCCCACGGACCACTGGAGCCGCAGGACGTTGAAGAGCTGCTGCCCTGGTATGTGACCGGCCGCGTTTCCCGCGAAGAAGCACGCGGCATCGAGGCAGCGTTGAAGACGATGCCCGACCTTGCCGACAAGCTCGCCCAGGTCCAGCGCGAGCGCGAAGCCGTGTCGCGCGCCGCCGAAACCGTCGAGCCTGCCCCGCCGGAGACCCTGCAGCGCCTGCTGCAGCAGGTGGAGACCACCCGGCAGTGGCGTGTGCCGCGGATCGAAAACCAGGGTGAAGGCAGCAACTGGCTCAAGGGTGCGCTCGGCCGCAACGCAATCTGGCAGGTGGCATTCGCGGCCGCCTGCGTCGCCATCGTGGCGCTGGGTATCCGCATCTATAGTCCGAGCGCGCCAGGCGAATTCGGTGTGGCGGGCAGCATCAATCACGCCGAAGGCACCACCTTGCTCGTCACGTTCCAGCCGGCCGCAACACTAGCCGATGTCGCGGCTCTGTTGGGCGGCTTGAGTGCGATCATAGTCGATGGTCCGAAGCCCGGCGGGACCTATGTCGTGCAGCTTCCCGCGGTGCAGGACAAGGACGTCGATGCCGCGATCAGCGATCTGATGTCGCACAGGGATCTGGTTGTGACCGTTTTGCGTGGATCATAGACGGAGCGCGACCCGGAGTTCGGCGCAGGCCGCATCGACGCCATGGCAGCTTTCAGCCACTTGGCAGCGAACTGAAGGTGCGGCCATGATGGTGGCCTTGCAGCCGGTTGCAGGACGCCATGAACCAAATCGCCGCTGACCCCCGCGCTTTTCCACATAACGGCCTCAACAAGGGCGAGGTTGCGCTGATTCTCATCGACATGCAGCGCGACTTCCTCGAGCCCGACGGCTATCTGGCGGCGATGGGCTACGACCTTGCGGGCGTGCGCGCAGCGATCCAGCCGGTCCGTCGCTTGCTCGCCGCGGCGCGCGGGGCTGGCCTCTGCATCATTCACACGCGCCAAGGCTATCGGCCGGACCTTGCCGAGGTCCCGGCGCACAAGCTTGCGCGGATTGAGGCCGGCCTGTCGGCCGTCGGCAAGCCAGGCCCTCTCGGGCGGTTCCTCATCCGCGGCGAGCCGGGCTTCCAGATCATCCCCGATCTCGTGCCTGCACCGGGCGAATTCATCGTGGACAAGACCGCGAACAGCGCCTTCTGGGGCACCGATCTCTCGGCCATTCTCGCCGCCCGCGGCATCCGTGCCCTTATTCTGGCTGGGGTCACGACCGACGTCTGCGTGCATTGCACGTTGCGCGAAGCCAATGACCGCGGCTTCGAGTGCCTGCTGGCCCGCGATGCGTGTGGCTCCGGCGATGCGGAGGCGCACCGCGCCGCCCTGCACATGGTGACGGTGGAAGACGGCGTCTTCGGCGTGCTGGCCGATGTCGAGGCGATAGTTACGGCCATGGACAGCATGGACCGCGCGCTGGCGACAGCGGCGGCAATCCCTCCCACGGCGGCAGCCCCCGCTCCACCGCCTGCGCCAGAGGCCGATCTCGGCGATTGGTCGATCTGAAGTTCGACTACGCTGACCTCAATCCCAACAGGCGACGCGCCTCGTCCGGCGTCGCAGGGTGCCGATCGTATTTTCCGCACAGATCGGCAACGCGCTTGACCAACTCGGCATTGCTGGCCGCCAGCCGCCCCTTCTCGAAATAGACATTGTCCTCGAGCCCGGTGCGCGCATGCCCGCCGCGCTTCAGCACCCAGTGATTGACGTCGAGCTGGAACCGGCCGATGCCGGCCGCCGTCCAGGTCGCGCCCGGCAATTGGTCGGCCAGTTCCTCGACCAGAAAATCGAGCAGCTTCTCCCGTACCGGCAAGGCATTCGGAATCCCGAGCACGAACTGAACGTGCGCCGGCGCCTTCATCGAGCCTTTCTCGATCAACGTCTTGGCATTGTAGAGCATCGCCACGTCGAAGATCTCGACCTCCGGCTTCACGTCGTGCACCAGCATGTCCCTCGCCAGATCGTCGACCAGCTGCGGCGGGTTCTCGTATATGATGGTCGCGAAATTGACCGAGCCGGTAGCGAGCGAAGCCATGTCGGGCTTCAGCTTGATGGCAGCCCCGCGCTCATCCGCGACGCGCCCGCGACCGCCGGTCGAGAACTGGATGATCATGCCGGGGCAGTGCTTCCGGATGCCCGCCTGCACCATCCGGAAGCGCTCGATATCCGAGCTCGATTTCCCCTGCTCATCGCGGACATGGATGTGCACCAGGCTCGCGCCAGCTTCATAGGCCTCCTGCGTGCTTTCCACCTGCTCGCCCGGATGGATGGGCAAGGCCGGATTCTGCGCCTTGCTCGGCTGGCTGCCGGTGATGGCAACGGTGATGATGGCTGGAATGCTCATGGATTGGAACCCTGTTGCGCTAGAATCGCCCGGTGATCGCGGTCGGCAGCAACAGCCAGACGTCGAACGGCAATGCTGCGATCACGCGTGGGTCGAAGGGATCGTAGGAGGCTCGCCGCAAGCGTTCAAGATGCAGCGCAGCCAGCTTTGCCGTAATGATCAGCGGCTTGGCGCCGCGCGGGATGGGCCGGCGACGCGCCGCGTTCAGCGCCGCTTCCGCCTCCTCCCCCAGCCGGCGGAGGCATGCCTGCAGCGCCGGCTGCGGACGCAGGTCAAACAACTTGTCCAGATCGACTCCCGCCTCGATCAGCGTTTCCGCCGGCACCCGCACCTTGCGCCGGCGGGCATCCAGCAGGACGGAGCGCGCGCATCCGATGGTGGCGTAGGCCCGCCCGACTTCCGAGCTCGCCGTCGCCAGGGCCGCCTCGCCGGGATTGAGGCCCACCGCCTCCAGTGACAGGCGAATGAGATTCGCCGCCGTCGAGTCGGCGCGGGCCTCGAACATCGCGCGAGTCGGCGGCCCATCCGTCTCCAGTTCGTCCTCGCGCTCGGCAATCATTGCCAGCATCCGGTCTGTCGAAAGCCCGCGCGTGCGCGTCGCATCGGCGAGGGCGTCGACCACCGGATGCCGCCTGGTCGCTCCGCCAGCGCGGATCTCCTCCACGGCCTCTCGCCACCATTGGAGACGAACAAGTCCCAGCATCGATTCGCTGATCTCGCTCGCCGCCCGCGCCAGCTCCAGGTTGAAGGCCGCGAGTGCGGCAAGGGCGCTGCGCGCCGGCGCGGGCGAGAATAACAAGGCGAGATATCGATCTCGGTCGCCTTGCCGCACCTGCTCCAGACAGTAATCGCCGTGTGCGGACAAGAATAAGCCCCAAAAAGCTTAGGGATTCCCACAAGTTCGTTGTCACAGATACCGCATTCTGTAAAATGCCGACATGGTCAACTGAGTTTCTGGGGTGGGGATATGGACAAATTCTTCGGCAATCTGCATCGCGTTCTGCTGGCCGGCCTGATCCTGGCGATCATCGTCGCCGGAATTCGCCATCATGATCAGATCGGTTCCGCCGTCTTCTGGGCCTTCGTGTTCCGGTGGATCCACGTGTGGTTTGGCATCCTGTGGATCGGCCTCCTTTACTATTTCAATTTTGTCCAGATCCCCTCGATGCCGAAGATTCCCGACGAGCAAAAGCCAGCCATCGGCAAGGTCATCGCGCCTGCGGCGTTGTTCTACTTCCGTTGGGCAGCAGCCGGCACCGTGCTGTTCGGCCTGATCACGGCGGGGATGAACGGCGAACTGGCGGAGGGACTGAGCTTCCAGGCCGGCTACGCCACGATCGGCATCGGTATGTGGCTTGCCTTGATCATGGCCGCCAACGTGTGGTTCGTCATTTGGCCCAACCAGAAGAAAGCGCTGGGCATCGTTGACGCGACGCCGGATGCGAAAAAGGCGGCGGCTCGCGTTGCCATGCTCGCATCCCGGACGAACACCTTGCTCTCGATCGCCATGCTGTATTCCATGGTCGGGCAGCAGAATGTCGGGTAAGGCACTTCGCCTGCCGCATGAAACGGGGCCCTCACGGGCCCCGTTCTGTTTTGCAGTGCAGCGTCACTGGGGTCTGGGTCTGTGGTGATGACCGTGGCGAGCGGCCGGAGCGACCAGGCTCTTGCCGATGCGCGCCGCCTCACGGAGCAGGCGCCCGGCGATGCTGCCTCCTGGCGCGCGCTCGGTTACGTGCAGGTGCTGCGCGGGGCATTTGCGGACGCGGAGCAGAGCCTGCGCCATGCGATCTCGCTCTCGCCCAAGGACGCCGCATCGTGGGAGCAGCTGGGATGGGCCTATCGCCAATCAGGGGACTTCGTGCGCGCGATTTCGGCGCTGCAGGAATCACTTGCCATCGACGGTGCCAAAGCGCGTCCGCGCATGATGCTGGCCAACTCGCTGGCCGATCTTGGCAAGGCCAGCGGGGCCATTGCTGAATATCGCCAGGTACTTCGGCACGAGCCGGATCACGTCCGCGCCCACAACAATCTCGCCAACCTGCTGGCAGCGAAGGGCCATTTGAAATCGGCAGCTGATCACTATGCCCGCGCCGCCGAATTATCCGATGAGTTCACCTACCGCATCAGCGCCGCGCACGCGCTACGGCGCATCGCAGATTGGACCGCAGCGGATGCGCTGGAACAAAGCCTGCTCCGCTCCCTGCGCGCCGGTCAGCGGCCGCAGGATCGTACCCAGCCCTTTCCTTTGCTCGCCATGCCGGCCCTGACGGCGGCCGATCAACTTGCCGCGAGTCGGCAAATGGCCCGCACCTATGCCGGCGTATCGGCGATCTCTCACAAGTCACCGGCGATCCTGGCTGCGGAACCGCGCCTGCGGATCGGCTATGTCTCGTCCGACTTGCACGACCATGCCACTGCCTATCTGCTGGTGGAGGCGCTGGAGATGCACGACCGCGGCCGTTTCGAGATCATCGGCTTCGATCACAGCAAGGGCCGTCAGAGCAAATATCGCAGCCGGATCCTCAAGGCCTTCGATCGCGTCATACCGATTGCGGGCCTCTCCGACGCGGATTCTGCACGCAAGATCGCCGCAGAGGGCATCGCCATCGCGGTAGACCTCAAGGGCTGGACCACCGATGCACGGCCGCAGATCCTCGCTCACCGGCCTGCGCCGGTCACCGTGCAATGGCTTGGCTATCCCGGCACCATGGGCGCACCGTGGATCGACTACGCGATCGTCGATCCGATCGTCGCGCCGCATGGCAGCGAGCTGGAGTTCAGCGAAAAACTGCTGCGCCTTCCACATAGCTATCAGCCGAATGACTGCCACAGACCGATTGGCCCAACGCCAACGCGCGCCGAAGCCGGCCTCCCGGAAGAGGCCTTCGTCTATTGCTGCTTCAATCAGCCTTTCAAGATCACCGAGGCGATGTTCGAACTCTGGCTCGACTTGCTGCGAGCCACGCCCGATGCGGTGTTATGGCTGAAGGACGACAATCGCTGGGCGACCACCGCGCTCCAGCAGCGCATGCAGGCCGGCAGTATAGATCCGGCGCGGTTGATATTCGGCCGCAATCTTCCGCTGCCCGCCCATTTGGGCCGGCTGATGCTCGCTGACCTCGCCCTTGATTGCGCACCCTATGGATCGCACACCACCGCGAGCGATGCTCTATGGGCCGGCGTGCCGCAGATCGCCTATCTCGGCAACACCTTCGCCGCACGCGTTTCCGCCAGCCTGCTCACCGCAATCGGCCTGCCGGAACTGATCGTGCGATCGCCGCAGGAATATCGAGACCTTGCTATCAGTTTCGCGCGCAATCGCGCCGCACTGGCCCAAATCAGGACACGGCTCACCACAAACCGCCTGACGATGCCCTTGTTCGACAGCCGTCGCTTCGTCCGTCATCTCGAAGCCGGCTATGAAGCAATCTGGCAGCGATGCGTCGCCGGCCTGCTGCGGGACCACGTCACTGTTCCGGCAAACGGCTAAGTCCGCTCGAATACCACGATGCGGTTGCTGTTGGTGCCTTTGGAATTGTTGTCGACGCCCCAGCACTGCGCCGTCTTGGTGAAAACCTGGCTGTTGATCATGACCGCCAGGGGCTGCAGCGGCAGGCCCTTTGCCGCCGACAATACGGCGTGCTCCAGCGCGACCTTCCCGCCGCGCACCTCGCCCACTTCGAAGGCGATCTTGCCTCCCGGCCGTACGATGCGGGCAAATTCCCGGAAGCAGCCCGCGATGAAAGCCTCCCAATCCGCCAGCGCGCTGTGCAACGTGATCGGTACGGAAGCCGCGTCGATCCCCGCGAACCAGCAGCGCAGCCAATTATCCACCGGATAATCGACGACATCCAGGAACGGAGGCGATGTCACGATGAGGTCGATGCTGGCGTCCGCGATGGCCGGCGCGTTCTCCGCCGGCCCCGTCAGCAGAACTGCATCTTGCCTGCCAAAGCTCGCCGGCAGTGGCGCCTTCAGCAGAGTCTTGGTCTTGCGCAGGATGATCTCGAACACGTCGCGCCTCGGCGGAACCTGCCCGCGCGCTTCGTTGATCTTGCGCTGCCGCGTTGCGGATGTCGCCTGGTTCGGCGGCAGTGTATAGACCGAGAAAAATCCGGTTGAGTGACCCGTCAGGCGGTTGAGGCAAACCATCCGGATCCACGCATCCACAGAATCGCCTGCGGTTTCGAGGAAGTGGGTTCGCAGCCTCGTGATGTCGTTCAGCGTAGCCGGATGATAGAACGCCAGCAGATCATCCGGTGTTTCTCTCGCCGCTGGCAGCGCGCGTTCCAGGTCGCCCAGGCGTTTCGCTACGTCTTTCATCTCTGGCGGATCGAGACGCGGCGCGATCAGCAGCCGGCTCAGTGGATTAACGTCGTTGCCGATGGCACGGCGGCCCGTCAGGGCGGCCTCGATCAGCGTGGTGCCGCGCCCGGCGAACGGGTCATAGATACGCTCGCCCGGACGCGTGAAGGCCTCGATGAAAAAGCGCGGCAGTTGCGGCTTGAAGCAGGCCCGATAAGAGATTTCGTGCAGCGGGTGCGCCTGGCGCTGCCTGGCGGTCCAGAACTCGTTCTCGAAGATTGGGATCCCATCGATTTCCGCTTGGCGCGTCGCCGTGCCAAAGGCGTCGAATCCCGCCAGCATCCCCGCGAATCTGCCGTCATCACCTGCGGATGCCGGATGAGATGTGCCTTCCATGCCTGAACTACCCGGATTGCGACTCGGCCCCGATTCGGAGTTTGGCTGGAAGCGGCGATACCGACAAGCGGAGCTAGTGTCCTGATCGATAAATTCGGCTCATTCTGACCTGATAGCGTGGAGGTCGGAATGGCAAAGGGTAAAGCATCCCGGATTGAGTTGTCATCGGAGGAGCGGCGAGAGCTGGAGTCGCTGGCGCGGCGCCGCTCGACGGGTCAGGCATTGGCGTTGCGGTCGCGCATTGTGTTGGCTGCGGCTGAAGAGGTGCACAACGGACTGATCGCCGAGCGATTGGGGATCTTCCGAGGCACGGTCGGCAAGTGGCGTGAGCGTTTTGCGCGCGACCGGCTTGCCGGGCTCTACGACGAGCCGCGACCTGGTGCCCCGCGGGAGATTGGCGATGATGAGATCGCCGACACGATCCGCCGCACGCTGGAAACGCGCCCTCCCGGGAGGACGCATTGGAGCCTGCGCAGCATGGCCGAGGCAGTCGGTTATGCACCGTCGACGATCCATCGCATCTGGAAGGCCTTCGGCCTGCAGCCGCATCGCAGCGAGACCTTCAAGCTGTCGAGCGATCCGTTGTTCGTTGAGAAGGTGCGCGACATTGTCGGGCTGTATCTCGACCCGCCGGATCGCGCGGTGGTGCTCTGTGTGGATGAGAAGTCGCAGATCCAGGCGCTGGACCGGACGCAGCCGCTATTGCCGATGCGGCCGGGGCAAGCCGAGCGGCGCACCCACGACTACAAGCGGCATGGCACACTCTCGCTGTTCGCTGCCCTTGACGTGCAGGTCGGCAAAGTAATCGGCCGCTGCTTCCGCCGGCATCGCGCGCAGGAGTTCCGCAAGTTCCTCGACACGGTAGAGGCACAGGTCCCGGACGATCTCGACGTCCATCTCATCATCGACAATGCCGGCACGCACAAGACCAAGCGCATCCGGGACTGGTTTGCCAAACGTTCCCGCTGGCACGTCCACTTCACTCCGACCTCGGCGTCCTGGATCAACCAGGTCGAGCGCTTCTTCGGCTTGCTCACCGAGCGCCAGGTGCGCCGTGGCGTCCATCGCTCCACCGCCGAACTCGAGGCCGCTATTCACGCCTACATCAAAGCGCACAATGCGAGCCCAAAACCCTTCCGCTGGGTCAAATCCGCCGATGATATCCTGGCGGCCGTCGACCGCTTCTGCCGCCGAACCCTCGACACTAACGCCAGATTGCGCCGAACTTAGGAATCAGGACACTAGCTGACCGCGATCAGAGCGGCCGCAACCCGCCGTCCTTCCGCCATCAGCACGTTATAGGTCCGGCAGGCGGCGCCGGTGTCCATTACTTCGATGACGATCCCATCCGTCCGGAGTGCTTGCCGCAGGTTCCTGTCAATCTGGGTCATGTGTGCGCCGGTGCCAATCAGCAGCAGCTCGACCGTACCGGCACGCCCCGCGGCGCTGACAGCTTCCAGGCTGCCTGCGCTCAGCGTGCCGATCTCCGCCACGTTCCAGTTGGCAAGCTTATCGGGGAATACGATGACTGATCCTTCGATGCGCTGGCCGGAGACCCGGAATCCGCCCTCGCCATAAGCATCGATGATCTGCTTGCCTTGGGGGATCAACGGCGTGACGTCCATTGCGTCTCTCCTTCCCCCCTCGAATAATCAACAACTAGGCGCCGCGCGTTGCGCCCTTGCCGGATTCCTTCGCGTCCTGGTCATCGCCCCTGATCTTCGAATGGCGCAGGTTGAGCAGACCGGATGCCGCGATGCAGATGGTCGAGTAGGTGCCGATCGTGATGCCCCAGATGAGCGCGATCGCAAAACCGTGCAGCACTTCCCCGCCGAACAGGAACAGCGCGATCACCGAGATCAGAGTGAGCCCGGCGGTCACGGTGGTGCGGCTCAACGTCTCGTTGACCGAGAGATTGATCACATCGCCCATGGGCATGGTCTTGTAGCGCCGCATCTCGAACCGGATGCGGTCGAACACGACGACCTTGTCGTTCACCGAATAGCCCGCCACCGTCAGGATCGCGGCGACCGTGGCAAGGTCGAACTGCAATCCCAGCAGGGAGAACAGACCCAGCGTCGTCAACACGTCGTGGATCATGGCAAGCAAGGCGTTGAGGCCGAACTGCCATGCATAGCGGATCCACACATACGCGAAGATGCCGGCCATCGCGAGAGTAGCCGCAACCACCGCGTTCTTGACCAGTTCGCTGCCGACCTTCGGTCCGACCGTTTCGGTCCGCCGGTAGTCCCAATTGCTACCCAGCTCGCCGCGCACTTTCGAAATGGCGGTTTGCTGGGCCTGCTCGCCACCCGCCTGCTGCGGCAAGCGAATGAGGACCGTGTTCGGGTCGCCGAAGGATTGCAGCGACACCTCGCCGAAGCCGAGTCCGCTGAGCCGCTGGCGCATGTCGCCCAGGTCCGGCTGCTGCGGCGCCCGCACTTCCATGAGAATGCCGCCAGCGAAATCGATGCCGAAATTGAGGCCCTTGGTGAACAACAGCCCGACCGAGCCCAGCGTCATGATCACGGCCACCGCGAAGGTGACCCTGTGCCAGCGCATGAAATCGATGCGCGTGTTGGGTCGGACGAGATGAATCGGCTTCCACATATCCGGCGGCTCTCCTAGAGCGGCAGCACTTTGGGCCGCGTCCGCCGCAGCCAGAACGAGGTCATGAGCTGCGTCACCAGCAGCGCCGTGAACAGCGAGATGATGATGCCGATGGTCAGCGTGACCGCGAAACCCTTGATCGGGCCGGTGCCGAACATGAACAGCAGCAGCGTGGAGATGAGGGTCGTGACGTGCGCATCGATGATGGTGCCGAGCGCCTCGCGATAGCCGAACTCCATCGCCGTGATCGCGGACCGGCCGTTGCGCACCTCTTCCTTCACCCGCTCCAGGATCAGCACGTTGGCATCGACCGCCATGCCGAGCGTCAGCACGATGCCGGCGATGCCGGGCAAGGTCAGCGTCGCGCCCAATGCCGACAGCGCGCCCAGAGTGAGTATCCCGTTGAAGATCAGCGCGACATTGGCGAACACGCCGAATATGCCGTAGAGCAGGATCATCGCCACCACGATACCGACGATGGCGATGATGCAGGCGCGCTTGCCCGCCTCGATCGAATCCGCGCCGAGGTCGGCGCCGACCGTGCGCTCCTCCAGCACCGTCAGCGCAGCCGGCAGCGCGCCAGCGCGCAGCAGCAGAGCAAGGTCGCGCGCGCTTTCGACCGAGAAATGCCCGCTGATGATACCGCTGCCGCCCAGGATCGCGTCCTTGATCACTGGCGCCGAAATGATCTTGTTATCCATAACGATAGCGAAGCGCTTGCCGACGTTCTTGGAAGTCGCCTCGCCGAATTTTCGCGAGCCTACCGAATCGAACTTGAACGACACGACCGGAAGGCTGCTTTGATCGAAGGTCTGTTGCGCGTCGGTCAGATTCTCACCGGACACCAGGATGCGCTTTTGCAGCGGCAGCCGTTGCTCATTGGATCCAGGGGCGCCGTCATACCACGCCGAAGTCGGCGGCAGGGCACCGGTCAGGGCGGTTTCATCCACCATCTGGAAGGTAAGCTTCGCCGCTGGTCCGATGATCTTCTTGAGTTCTTCGGGGTCACTGACACCCGGCACCTGGACAACGATCCGGTCTTCGCCTTCGCGAATGATGGTCGGTTCGCGGGTTCCAGCTTCATCCACGCGGCGGCGAACGACCTCGATCGATTGTTCCACGGTCCGCTGCTTGAGCTGCGTGAGGCCGGCTTCGGTGAACCCGATCGTCAGCCTGGTCTCGTCAGTCGTAAGGTCCATGCCTTCGGTGATGAGTGACTTGAGTTGCTCCCGCGCGGCATCCAACGTCGCCGGATCGCGGAGACTCAACGTCACTTTTCCGCCGCTGATCGCGAGATCGGTGTAGCCGATATTGGCCTTCCGCAGTGCAGTTCGCGTCTCATCCAGGGCGCCCTCGAGGCGTTCCTTGATCAGTCCTTGCATGTCGACTTCGAACAGCAGATGCGATCCGCCTTGCAGATCGAGGCCGAGACTGACAGTCGCCTTCGGCAGCCAGTCGGGCAGCGCGTCCAGCGTCGCGCGCGGCAGCATGCTGGGGATAGCCAGCACCGTGCCGACCAGCAGCACGATGAGGACGGTGAAGATCTTCCATTTTGGGAAATGCAGCATGGCTTGGCTCAGCCGGGCCCTTCGGCAGCGATCGCCTCAGCGATCGTTGGCGCCCTGCTTGGAATCTTCCTTCTTCATGGGCTCGGGCTTGCTGGGAACGGCGCTGATCGCATCGCGCACGACCTTGATCTTCACGCCGTCGGCGATCTCCACCATCAGATGGTCGTCTCCGACATGCGTGATCTGGCCATAGATGCCGCCGTTGGT
This sequence comes from Dongiaceae bacterium, assembly GCA_035695765.1. GTDB lineage: Bacteria > Pseudomonadota > Alphaproteobacteria > Dongiales > Dongiaceae > Dongia_A. The sequence continues at coordinate 1,265 of DASRRI010000095.1, read as the reverse complement.
GATCACGCGGTCACCGCGCTTCAGGGACGCTACCGTCGCACGATGCTCCTTGGCTTTCTTCTGTTGCGGGCGGATCAGCAGGAACCAGAACACGACGAAAATCAGCACCATCGGCGCCAGCGATATCAGCATATCGCCGCCGCCCGCCGTCCCACCGGCGGCCTGCGCCCAGGCTTCAGAAATGAACATCAAGCTGCTCCCTAAGTCCTTGATCCAGCGGCGTTCCTTGCCGCCAGTGCGAACCTGTCACAAAATTCCGGCGGACTATACAGATCGGAACCCGAAAAGCAAATGCCAAGGGACCGGCGCACGCGGCGTGGTACATGCACACAATGTGAATTGGTAAATGACAGTCTGGGCGCGCGCTTCTATGCGTTCTTGTGCTGCCGCAATTGTTCCAGCAGCGCCTTGGTGATGAACCCGTCCTGCGGCCAGCCCAGTTCCTTCTGGAAGCTGCGCGCCGCCTTCCGGCTCTTGAGGCCGAGTACGCCGTCGACCTTGCCGACATCGTAGCCGCGGGCCTGCAGCAGCGTCTGGACCTCTTGCCGCTCTTCCAGGCTCAAGGGCTGCTCTTGCGCGGGCCAGGTGCCGATGATGCTTCGCCCACCGAGAATGCGGTCGCCGAGATAAGCCACGGCGAGCGCATAGGAAGTGGAGTAGTTGTATTTGAGGATCACCTTGAAGTTCTCGGTGATGAGGAAGGCCGGGCCGCGATAGCCGGCAAGCAGCAAGATCGACGTGCCGCCCGGCAGGTCCGGCAGCACGGATCCATCCGTGCGCGTCACGCCGAGCTTCTTCCAGTGGCTCACCGGCTGGACCAGATCGAGTTCCGCCTCCCCGTAGGGAAACTTCGGCGGCAGCTTCACTTCTAGGCCCCAGGGCAGATTGCGCTGCCAGCCGTCATCGACCAGGTGATTCGCCGCAGAAGCGTACGCGTCGGGCAGGGAATCCCACAGATCCGCCGTGCCCGATCCATCGCGGTCCACCGCGAGGCTCAGATAGTTGGAGGGCAGGAATTGCGGATGCCCCATCGCGCCGGCCCAGGAGCCGACCATGCGCGAAGCCGGCAGATTGTCCTTCGCAACGATATCGAGCGCGGCCAGCAATTCGGAACAGGCGAAGGTCTGCCGGTTGGCGCGATAGCCGAGATTGGTGAGCGCCTCGAACACATTGGCGTCGCCAAAATTGTTGCCGAAATCAGTCTCGATGCCCCAGATGCCCATGACGATTTCGGGCGGCACGCCGTAATCATGCTCGATGCCCGC
>DASRRI010000094.1:0-45902 GCA_035695765.1 Dongiaceae bacterium | reverse complement strand
TCTCGTCGAAAACTTCTTCTGTCATCTCAAGGCGTTCCGCCGTCTCGCCACGCGCTACGAAAAAACCGACAGCAGCTTCGCCGCCATGATCCAGCTCCGCAGCGCGCTCCTCGTCCTCCAATAAATGTCCACAGGCCCTAGGGCGGCTGAACATTCGTCGCCCCGTTGCTGCAGAGGATGGCGTCCGTCCGACCTCCGCCGCGATGGATGAGCTCGAGGCCGGGCAGGTCGGCGTGCAGGAGGGTGGTGGGCAAGGGGCGGGCTCCGGAGCGAATCAGGCACCCATGCTAGCAGCGCGCAATAGTCCCAGTAAGCACAGGAACTGACATACGGTAGCCGGGCCCCTTCCATACAACCATGGCAGGCTTTATACCGATTCTTAACTATTTAAAATTTGAATCGGCCGGGCGGGCACTGCTTCCTGAGACGTGTGAGACCGGCGCTGTAATTGGGGCTATGGGCGGCGAACATTTGTCTGGTCTTAACACTTTTTGCGTTATCTTGGCGACTTGTCGATCGTAACGTATTGAAAATTGTGTTTTCATGACCTTGGGGATCGGGGGTCGCATGATACTCTCACGCGCACAACGCGTACCGAAATCGCTTCGACTGGGTTCCGTTAGGAGCGTCGGACCGCGATGAATCGCCCCTTCAGCTACGCGCTGCCACTGGTTGTCAATTTTCCCCAGGCAGTGATGACCACGCGTTGGCATCATGAGATTTTGAGAGAGGCGGTATTCCGCCGTCCCCACGCGATCCTTGCATCCTTCTTGATGGCCATTCGCAATCGAGTGAGTGTGCAAGCCGTCCTGGCGCGGAAGGTTGCTCTGGATGTTGGCGCCTTACCTCTTCGACGCGACATGCTGGAATGGTTGAGTTCACAGCATGCGCGCGGTCGCGAAATCTTCCTCTACAACGACACCGGGCTAGAGCTAGCCGTTCCAGATGAGGTGAACGCGCTGGTGTCCGGGGTTATTTCGGCGGATGCGGCGCAGCCTCCGCGAGAAAGTGCGTCCAGCCAGCTGCAGAACTTGTTTCCAGCGGGATTTACCTATGTCGGACGCACGGCCGGCAGTTCGACAATCGAAGAACTGGGAACAAAGGTGGTGTTGCTCGGCAGCCGCGCTGAGCTCGACTCCGCTTCGAGGCGACTGGGCAAAGAAGTGGAGGCGGAGTTTCTGGATTCTGGGCCGACCTGGCGCGACTGGCTCAGGCTGCTGCGACCGCACCACTGGACGAAAAACCTCCTCTTGTTTGTCCCCTTCCTATTGGAGCAGAGCTGGCGGACGCCCGGCGTGCTGCTGAACGGCCTGCTGGGATTTATTGCACTCGGGATCATTGCGTCGGGCACTTATATCCTGAACGATCTGGCCGACCTGCAGGCGGACAGGACCCACTGGTCCAAACGAACGCGTCCCCTCGCTTCGGGCGCGATACCGTTGCCGCTTGCAGCGCTGACAGCCGTCACCGGAATCGCGCTCGGGTTGTTGATCGCAGCCAGCTTATCGACGGTATTCGGCTGGTTCATTCTGGCTTATTTGGTCTTGACCGTTGGCTACAGTCTGCGGCTGAAGCGCATTCCGCTGCTGGACGTCGCCGTCATCGCGGCTCTGTTTGCCTTGCGGCTGACGATGGGCATAAGCCTGTCCGGAGCTCGCTATTCCGAGTGGCTTCTTACATTTGCGCTAATGTTCTTCCTGAGCATGGCGCTCGCAAAGCGTCACGGTGAGGTACTGGGCGCCGCCAACGTCGCATCTCACGGATTGGGCCACCGCGGCTACGCAGTCTCTGACGCACCGTTGACGCTGGCGATCGGCACTGCCACAGCGGTCGCATCGCTGGTCATCATGATGATCTATCTGGTTGAGGAGGGATTCCCTCAGGGTCGCTATGCCGTTCCGGAGTGGCTCTGGGTAGTTCCCGTTGTTCTTTCCATTTGGCTGGGCAGGATCTGGCTTCTCGTGCACAGGGAGCAAATGCATGATGACCCGATTGCTTTCGCCTTGCGCGATCCGCCAAGTCTGATGTTGGGGGCGATGGCGGGCTTGGCGTTCGCGTTGGCTGTATGAGCGCCTTTCACAAGACTGAGGCCATCAAATCATGGGGTCGGGTTCAGAGCGGATACCACTGGGCCGCCGTTCCCCATTGGCGTGACGAGATACCTTCGCTACTCGACGAGAAAACTCAATCGCAGGCGACCGTTCTGGCGACGGGAAAGGGGCGTTCCTACGGCGATAGCAGCCTCAATGTCAGTGGCCGCATCGTCAGCATGACGCGGCTGAACCGCCTGATAGCATTCGATCCGGTGACCGGCCTGTTGCGAGCAGAGGCTGGCCTATCGCTTGCCGATCTCATCGCTTTCTCCGTCCCTAGAGGATTCTATCCGCCGGTGGTTCCGGGTACCAGTCACGTCACCTTGGGCGGTATGGTGGCTAACGATGTGCACGGCAAGAACCATCACGCTGCCGGCACGATTGGCCGCTGGGTGACGGCAATCGAACTCGTGCGCTCCGATGGTTCGCATGTGTGCTTGACGCCAACAGAGCATGCGGACTTGTTCTCGGCCACCATTGGTGGACTGGGACTGACAGGAGTGATGACAGAGATCGAGATCAGATTGCGGCCGATCCAGAGTGCCGAAATGGTAGTGGAAGACGTACCGTTTGGAGATCTCGGGGCGTTCTTCGAATTGGCGCGCGAGAGCGACGGTTCTTGGGAATACACCGTTGCATGGATTGACTGCGTTTCAACCGGCCGAAAGCTCGGGCGCGGGATCTTTACGCGCGCGCGCCACGCGGCCGATGGTGGCTTCGACGCTGGATCAGTTACATCGCGGCTCTCGATGCCGGTCGACCTGCCTCGCTGGGTCTTCAACAGCAGCTCGATCAAGTTGTTCAACGAGCTTTACTGGCGAAAGAAGGCGAACAGGCGCGGCCCGCGCCGTCAATGCCTGGCGAAGGTTCTTTTCCCCCTCGATTCGATCGGCCACTGGAATCGAATGTATGGATCGGATGGCATGTACCAATATCAATGCGTGGTACCGCCAGAATGTGGGCGCGATGTCGTTCGAGAGCTTTTGTTGCAGGCTTCAGCGGCCGGGGAGGGTTCGTTCCTGGCAGTGCTGAAGACGTTTGGCGGTCTCTTGTCGCCCGGCTTGCTGTCATTCCCCATGGAGGGCGTGACACTTGCTCTCGACCTTCCCAATCGTGGTACGCGCACGCTCGCTCTGATGGGTCGCCTGGACGGCGTCGTTTCTGAGGCGGGCGGGCGGCTCTATCCCGCAAAGGATGGCCGCATGTCGAGCGCTATGTTCAAACCCGGCTATCCTCACTGGGAGAAGTTCGCAGCCCATGTTGATCCCGCATTTTCATCCTGCTTTTGGCGCCGCGTGATGGCATGACGAACAACGTGACAACCAGAACTGCATTGATCCTCGGCGGCACGTCTGCGATCGCAGAGGCAGTGGCCCGCTTGTTTGCGGCGGAGGGGATGAGGCTATTGCTGGTCGGGCGCAGTGCCGGCCGCTTGCAGGCGATTGCGAGCGATCTGACCGCGCGTGGTGCGTCTAGTGTAGAGATCGAGACGGTGGACTTGGTGGCGGAGACCGCAATTCATGCCGTGTTCGACCGGTTGGTCGCGAAGCTCGGTGGACGCGTCGACTATGCCCTCATTTGTCATGGATATCTCGGCGACCAGCCGCTGGCCGAGCGAGATCAGGTGGAGGCCGGACGGATCCTTTCCGCCAATTTTTCATCGGCCGCTTTATGGGCGCTGACCGCGGCCGGGCACCTGCGGCGTCAGGGGCATGGCAGCCTGGTGGTCTTGGGATCGGTTGCAGGCGACCGGGGACGACGCGCCAATTTCGTGTACGGTGCGGCGAAAGCGGGAATCGCGACGCTCTGCGAAGGGATCGCCCATGAATTTGCTGCCACCGGTCCGAAGGCGGTCATCGTCAAGATCGGTCCCACCGACACGCCGATGACGGACGGGTTCGATAAGCGAGGCGTCCTATGGTCGAAGCCCGAGAAGGTGGCTTCGATCATACGCCGCGCTGCCGATGGCAAGAGCCCCGTGGTCTATGCGCCTGGGTTCTGGCGCTGGATCATGATGATCATCAAGGCGATACCAGCTCCGATCTTCAACAGGATGTCGTTCTGAGTGATGCAATGACCGCGACTCGAATTCCACAGCTGATCGTCATCGCGTCATTTGTCCTTGGACTGATCCTGTACGGCTCGTGGTCCATCCACCATGACGTGGCATGGCTGATGTACTGCGGCCAGCGCATGTTTCAAGGCGCTCGGCTCTATGTTGATTGCGTTGAGGTGAACCCGCCGATCAGCTTCTATTTGACGTTGCTACCAGCCTATGTTGCACAGCGCTTCGATCTTCCGGCGAACATATGTTTGGCGGCCTATGTGCTGGCGTTGGCAGCACTGTCGGTCGCGCTGTCATCTCGTATTTTCAATGGAACAAGCCGATCCCAGAGCTGGTGGATAGCAGCCATTCTGAGCTTTGCGCTGATCTTCACCGCGATCAAGAATTTTGGGCAGCGTGAGCACTTTGCGGTCATATTGGTGCTCCCGTATCTGTTCTGTTGCAGCGCGAGAATGTCAAGGCAGCCTGTTTCCCGCCCCTTGGCATTCATTGCCGGCCTGATGGCCGGCCTGGGTTTCTCGATCAAGCATTACTTTGTGTTCGTACCTCTGCTCATTGAAGCCACGCTCGCCGTGAGATGCCGCAGCCTGAGATCTCTGAACAGGGCCGAAATTTATGGAGCTGCCCTGGCAGGTCTATCGCATGCAACCTTTGCGGTGATTGCTCACCCGGAATATTTTACGACCATCGTTCCCATGGCGATGGCGGCCTATGATGGCTACGCCATGCCGTACCTGAATCTTCTGGCCCAGCCTTGGTGCGTGACAACCGCCGCTGCCTTGGTTTTCTATCAGCGCGCACGGAAAATGGCCGCACAGTCGACGGTCGCAAATGTCCTGGCTATTGCAGCAGCGGCATTTTTCGCACTGTACCTAATTCAAGATAGAGGGTGGCAATACCACATCCTGCCGGCGCAGGTTCTCATCTTGGCGGCCTCCCTGATCATCACGGTCAATACCTTCCTGGCTGGTGACATGCATTGGAAGAGCATACCAGTCGCCCGGAGACCATTGATTGGGGCCTCGGCGGTCGTCATTGTCGTGCAAGTGCTGGTGATCGGCGGCTACACCAACGCAATGCCCGCCGTCACCTGGCCGTACATTGAGAAACTCTCGCCCAACAGAACCTACTATGTCCTGTCAGGCAACATATCGATGGGCTTTCCATTGCCCATTGAAGAGAAAGTCACATGGGGCTCGCGCTTTCCCTTTCAATGGCTATTGCCCGGCGTTGTTAAAGGTCTGCGCAACGATTGTCCCGGCGATGTCGAACGTTGTGCAAAACTCGAAGAGATACAAAAATACATACTTCAATCCGTAGCGGAAGACCTTGAGTCTTATGATCCGGGGATTGTCTTTGTGGATCTGAGGACCAAGGAGGATCCCGACTTCCTATATGGCTATGCCAGCTTCGACCTTCTCGAATACTTTGTCCAGGGATCACCCAGGTTCGCAGAGCATTGGAAGCGCTACCGGCGGGTAGAGAACATCACCTTGGTCTCGAGGCATACAAAGCGAAAACGGACATTTGAGGTGTGGGTTCGACGCGATGAAGCAGAGCCTGAGCCAGCTCAAAGCAGGCTTGGCACAGCTACTTCAACGAACTTGGGGACAACACCTTGAATTGGATTCGTTGGGGAGTTCGCGAGTTTGCCAATTATCAGTTTGGGCTTTTCCTGGTAGTTGGCACGCTTGCAGCCGTGTGCAACTGGGCCTCCCGAGTATGGTTGAGCATTTGGCTCGCGTTTACGCCGGCTGTTTGTATTGCATACAGTGTCGGTTTGGTTGTCGCCTTCTTCCTGAATTGCTGGCTCGTGTTCCCGCACTCCGCCAAGCCGTGGGCTCATAAGGCCGGTTATTTCATGCTGTGGAACCTGTTCACCTTTCCATTGGTCGTCGCGATCTCGTACCTGCTGAGATGGTATGTCCTGCCTGCTGTGGGAATCAAATTGTGGGTCGAGGGAATCGCACATGCTTTGGGATTGGCCTTTCCAACATTTCTGTCATTCCTCGCGCACAAGTATTTCACCTTCGGTCGAAGGCGCTCCGAAGCATTTCTGCAGAAACTGGGTTAGAGGCCCTTCCTGATTTTCACTGCTGGGCTTGAGGTTGTCGATGTTCGGGACCTTCCGTTTTGTGCTGGCGCTGATGGTGGTGTACCAGCACTACATCGAGGTGCGCTTCGCTGGCTATCTTGCGGTGTTCAGCTTCTACTGCCTGTCGGGCTATTTGATGACGCGCGTCATCAATGAGGTCTATGCTGATGGCCTTTCTGGCTTTGGGCGGTATTTGCTGAATCGGGCCCTACGGATCTATCCCTGCTACTACGCCGCACTCGGGATCGCCATTGCAGCCATCGCGGCATGGCCAGAAACCGCCTTGAGCGTCGCTCCGGCGCTAGGCTGGCCAGATCAACTATGGCCCAGTTTCACGATCATAGGCCTAGCGCCGCCGCGGGATGGGCCCCTCTTCGTCCTGCCGGCCTGGTCGCTCCATGTCGAACTGATCCACTATATCGCGATCGGCGCGCTGCTCGGCCGCAGTCGAATGGCGACGTTGATTTGGCTCGTCGGCGCGATAGCCGTTCCCCTGATTCAATGGAAGATCTTCGGCATGCCCATCGGCTGGAGCTATTTCACCCCGCAAGGCTCGACAATCGCCTTTGCAGTGGGCGCTTGCCTCTATCACTTTGGCAACATCCTGCCGTCGCTCGATCGCCTGCCCATCTGGGCTCTGTTGATGATTGTCCCGACGATCGGGATTGTGTTCCCGTCGCAGATTATTCCATCCTCGTGGGTCTATAGCGCAGTCCCGATCGCCGTGATTGCAATTCTCGCGCTTCGAAACAGACCGCAGCGCCCATGGGATGAGGTGCTTGGTGAGTTCGCCTACCCAATCTTCTTGTTGCACGTGCCGTCGCTCGTAATCGCACGTGGCGTGCTCGGAACTGATGATCTCGGCGCCGCCCCATTCGCCCTTGCTTTGACGGCAACCTTGTCATGGCTGGCGCTGCTGGTAATCGACCGCCCAATCCAGCGCATTCGCGCGATTACACGTCGGCGTCGGGAAGACGGCAGCAAGATCGCTCAGCTGTCGAGATAATACCAGACGTTGAGGAGTCGAGGCTCGGCCTGCTGACAATTGGGTCGGTCTATCTGTACGCGCTGCTGCTGCTTCTTCCGGACTTGCTCCGCGCTATGCGGCTGTCCGATGCAGAAGTTCCCGATCACGTTAAAATTCGGGGTCGCCGACTTCTCGCCGACCAATAGGGTTGCCCCTACTCCGTGTAGTAGTAGGCGTTGAGCCACACCCGAGGCGACCCGCTCGTCCAGTTCACCTGCGAGGTGTCGCCCGCCTGCCAGGTGATCGCCAGACTGGTGTCGAACGTGATCGGATCGCCTGTGTGAAAGCGATAGAAGCTGCGGGTGACCGAAGATGGTGACAGCGGCGAGGAGTTGCAGAAAGTCGTGCCGATCGTCCCATTACTGCTGGACATTGCCGGCACGCCCGCGCCGTAAAACCCCATCATGAAGTAGTCTTCTGCGCCACTCGAATGATAGGCCGCCGAGGCGTAGTTGCTGCCCTCGTTCGTCCATGTGACTGTTCCGTCCGTCGTCATGCCGCCGGGCGTCGCGTTGAACGAAGGCGCGCCCGCTCCGGAGGTGCCGGCCGCGGTCACGCGCTGCACATAGCCATTGCTGTCCGCAATGGCCATATTGAGCGCAAAGGGTCGCGAAGGAAGCCATACTTGGTTCGGAGCACCGGGTGTCTGCGTCCAGGTGAGGGTTCCGTCCGTCGTCGTGCCGCCGGAAACTTGACTCCATGTCGGCGCCGAGCCGCCACTCATGCCTGCGGTCGTGACCGTTTGCTTGTTGCCGTTGCTGTCGATGATGGTGTCGCCGGTCGAGAAGGCCGTTGAGGCCGTCCACGTCCTGGTCACCTCGTCGATATAGAAGCGGAAATTGCCCTCCCACTCCGCACCCGAAGGGTTCAGGGAATTGGGGAGGTCGTCGCTCAGCATCCAGAGACCGACCAGCCGTCCCTTGTCAGCGATATTGACGATCGTCTGTGTCGAGTTGGCAGCGGGAGCGTCGATGTATTGCGTCGAGACCCGGAGTTTGCGCGTTCTCGGCCATGTGTTCGCCAGCCCCGCCTGGAGCGTCGCCACGCTCCACAGCATGACGGCCGAGCTGCTGCCGTTGACAACCTCGATCTTGATCCGCGTAGCGAACGGTATCGGCAGGGTCATGTAGAGGGACCCAAATGTATTGGTTGCCCCGTTGAAATTGGCCCCAAAGAACTTGTTGTTGAAGTATGCGTTCGGAAACTCTGACCCTCGAATATAGACCGACTGGAAAAACTGCGGCAGCGTCGTGGAAATCGTCGGCGCGGACTCGCCGTCGTAGTAGATGTTGATGACGCCAATGTCGATCGAATCGCTGTTGCTGTAGGCAATGGCCAGGAACAGCGAGCTCACGTAGCCAGATCCCGTGTAGTCCAGCACCGTCTGCGTCGCGCTCCCGGCGACGGTCAAATACTCCAGTTTCTTCGTGACCAGGGTGCCCGCGGGCTTCGTATCCGACAGCAGGCCGGCCGAAGTAGAGCCGGAAAGGGGTTCGTTGTACGTGCTGGACCTATCGCGCTCGCTTGATGCGATCTCGGGCATGCCACGGCGAGGGGTCGTCATGTTCCAATTCTCTTTTTTGAGTTTGGGTTAGATGGCCGCTGGTCCAGCGTCGAAACCATCGTAAGGCTTGATTGTCGTCTCGTCACTCCTCTCCGTGAGATGCAACGTCATCACGATCGGTAGCCGCCGAAGGATATTGAGATCCACGAGAAGCTCACGAGCTACGTAAAGCGGCCGGGCTGGCAACCGGAGGCTCCCGCAGTCGGGTGTCGGACGATCTACTGATCGGTCGGCGACTACCCGTCCCCCGCTCTGTCATGAGGGACGGGTCGATCGATTGAGCGTTATCCGCTGATGCCTGGCATCAGCTTTTTGTCGCCCTCGTGGTCGCCGCCGCGGGAGAGCTCGTCGAGGGTGAGGTCGACGGCCTGCTCGAACTTGCTGAGCGTCTCATTGAGGCAGGCCTGGTCATGGGCCGCGGAGATGAACCAGGGCTCGCGGCTGTCGGGCTCGCACATCACGCCCATGTCGATGAGGATGCCCGCCATCGTGTCGTAGAACGTGTAATCGCTGAGCTTCCAGTTCCGGTAGGTGGTCGGCGCCTGGGCGCTGAAGAACAGGCCGGACATCGAGTAATGGCCAGTGAAGCTGTGCGGGATTCCGCGGCGGCTCAGCACCTTGTGCATGCCATCCTGCATCGCCTTGCCGTAGGCGTTGATCCGGTCGAGCGCGTCGGTGTCCTTGAGGATGGTCAGCGTCGTTTCGGCGGCGGCCAGGCTCATGGCCTGCGCCGTGTAGGTGCCGCCATGAGCGACGCCCTTGCCGTATTTGCGCATGATCTCTTCCTTGCCGCCGATGGCCGCGATCGGGTAGCCGTTCGCCATCGCCTTGGCGACGGTGAAGATGTCGGCCTCGATGCCATAGAGCGCCTGGGCGCCACCCTTGCCGACGCGGAAGCCGGTCTTCACCTCGTCGACGATCATGACGACGTTGTATTTGGTGCAGAGCTCTCGCACTGCCCGAATGAACTCCGGCTTGGATGGGATGCCGCAGCAATTGCCGAGGATCGGCTCAATCAGCACAGCGGCGATCGAATCATGGTGCTGCTTCAGCACCTCTTCCAGGCGGTTGGCGTCGTTGTAAGGCACCTGCCAGAACAGCTGGCGCACCAGCTTCGGAATGCCCTGGCCGTAGGAGACGAGGACCGGATCCTTGCTCTGATCCTTCATGCTGTCCGGATCGGCGGTCCACATGGTCGCGTCGAATAGACCGTGATAGGAGCCTTCGAAGGTGACGTAATTGTCCTTGCCGGTGTAGCCGCGCGCCAAGCGCAGAGCGGCCATCACGGCCTCGGTGCCGGAGTTGGAGAAGCGGACCAAGTCGGCCGCCGGCATCATCTCCTTGATCAGCTGGGCGACCTTGACCTCGCCCTCGGTGCCCAGGGCATAGACGGTGCCGGTGGACTGCGCCTCGCGCACAGCGGCGTCGACCTCGTCGTTGCAATGGCCGAGGATCGCCGGGCCATAGCCCAGGCGGTAATCGACATATTCGTTGCCATCGAGATCCCAGAGGCGCGCGCCCTTGCCCCGCTTCACGAACACCGTTTCCTTCTCGCCCCAGAAGCGGAAGTTGGACGAGACACCCAGCGGCAGATGCTTCACAGCCTCCCGGTAATGCGCGTTGGATTTGGTAAGGGTGCGCCGGTCGGTCTTGATGTGGCTCATGATGGCATCCGCTCCAGGTTAAACCTGTCGCTGAAGCCCTCCGTAGCGTCGTCTCAGCGACTGATTTGTTAAATGACGATATAGAAAATCTAGCCCTGTCAGCGCATAATGTCCAGCATGTTAAATGAACATTTAATCCCGCAGGTGCAGCAATCCGTTGCATTTCAACAGGTTGAGTGTAAAGTGCTCGCCCGAAACGCGAGATGGGGACTCGTGTGGTAAGGGTTCTTAAGATGGCAAAAGCGGAAGCCGCCAAGGAGATTCGGCGCAAGCAGCTGATCGACGCGACCATGCGGGCGATCGGCCGCTACGGTTATGCCAGCCTCACGCTGACTCACGTCGCGGGCGAAGCTGGCCTGTCGCCGGGCATCGTCAATTTCTATTTCAAGTCCAAGGATCAGCTCCTCATCGCGACGCTCGAGAATATCGCGGAGGAATATTCGACCTTGTGGCAGGGCGCGATCGCCCGAGGGAATGTCTCGCCGGCCGCGGGCCTCGCAGCGATGATCGATGCCGACTTCCACGCTTTCGTCTGCAACGCGGAAAAGGTCTCGGTCTGGTACGCCTTCTGGGCGGAGGCGCGCAACAACGCCAACTACCAGAACCTGGTGATGCGGCTGGAGGAGGAGTACCTCAAGGAGACCGAGCTTCTGTGCGCCCGCATCGTGGCCGAAGGTGCCTATGAGGGCGTCGATGCGCACCAGGCCGCCGTCGGGCTCAACGCCATGATCGACGGCCTCTGGTTCGACTGCCTGATGTCGCCGGCCAAGTTCGACCGCCAAGCGGCCAAGCGCACGTGCCTGGCCTATCTCTCCGCCGTCTTCCCCGCGCATTTCGGCAGCGGCGCCGCCACCAAGCGCGGCAAGGGCGAGATGGATGCCAACATCGCGATGGCGATCGACCAGGACGTGCAGGGGCGGGACGCGCACCGCGCGCGGCTGGCGGCAGCGTTGCGCAAGCGGCTGGAGCCGGTCGGACCGATGCGGCGCGAGGCGCTGGCCGCCGCGACCGGCGTATCGGTCAAGGTGCTGGAAAGCTGGCTGGAGGGACGCGCGGAGCCGACGTCCTGGCAGATGGGGCGCCTGATCGTCGCGGTCGACGCCCAGCTCTGGATGGAAGTCTACGGCCCCGTCCACGAGGAGGCGCAACGGCTGTTCGAAGCCAAGCTGGCACAGCAGCGCGATTTCGCCGAGCGCGAGCAGGCGACGCTCAGCTCTCTCTCCGGCAAGCCCAAGGATTAACCCGATCCATGTCCAACGTCGTCAGGCTGCCCTCGGCGACTTTGGCCGCGCTCCAGGCGCACAAGCTGGCGCCGCTGCTGATGCCGAAGCGCGTCGCGCTGGTCGGCGCTTCGCCCAAAGAGGGGACAGTCGGCAATGGCATGATCGTCGCTGCCACGCTTGGCGAGCCGGCGGCGGAGATCGTGCTGGTCAATCCGAACTATCAGGAGATTGGCGGACGCCCGGTCTATCCCAGCCTACGGGAAGCGTCGGGGCCGATCGACATGGCGGTGCTGGGCGTGTCCAACGAGCGTCTCGAGGTGGCGATGCACGACGCCGTTGCGGCGGGCGTGAAGGCCGTCACGATTTTTGCATCCGGTTATCTCGACAATGATCCCGCGCCAACGCTCATCCAGCGCATCGTGGCGATGGCGCGCGAAGCGGGCGTGCAGGTCTGTGGCGGCAATTGCATGGGGTTCTATAACCTCAGCTACGGTTTGCGCGTCTGCGGCTTCCCGCCGCCACCCTGGATGAGGAAAGGTGGCGCTGTCCTGCTGACCCATTCGGGCTCAGTCTATTCGGGCATCTGCCACAACGACAAGCGCATGGGCTGGGCGCTCGCGGTTTCGGCGGGGCAGGAGCTGACCACCACCATTGCCGACTATCTCGATTTCGCGCTGGAGATGCCGGCGACGCGGTGCATCGGATTGTTCCTGGAGACGGTGCGCGATCCGGCGAACTTCGTCGCCGGCCTGGAGAAGGCGCGCGAGCGCGACATTCCGGTCATCGCGCTCAAGGTCGGCAAGACCGCGGCGTCTGCGGCGAAGGCGGTCAGCCATTCCGGCGCCATTGCCGGCAATCACGCCGCCTATGCGGCCTTGTTCGACCGGCACAATGTCATCGAGGTCGAGACTCTGGACGATTTCGCCAACGCGCTGCGGCTCTATTCGGGACCGCGGCGGTTGGCGGCGGGTGATATCGCGACCATGCATGATTCCGGCGGGTTGCTGGAACTGACCATCGATCTCGCGGAAAAGCGCGGTGTCTCTTTCGCGGCGATCTCCAAAGCGACCACGCGCAAGCTGCGGGAGCGGCTGGACGCGGGGTTGGAGCCGGGCAACCCGCTCGATGCCTGGGGGACAGGCAAGGATTACGAAGCGGCGATGGGCGACATGATCACGGCACTCGCCGAGGATCCTGCGAGTGCCTGCGGCATTTTCTGCGTCGAGACACGCGACGGCTATTACCTGTCGGACGGTTATGCGGCCTTGATGGAGAGCGCCTTCGCGTGCACCACCAAGCCGCTGCTGCTGGCCACCAACCTCGGCAGCAACGGCTCGGACAATGTCGCGCAGCGTCTGACCGAGCATGGCATTCCCGTCCTCTCCGGTGTCGATTCCACGCTCAGTGTGTTGAAGCTGGCCATGCGTCATCGCGATCGCGCCGCGGAGGACCGGCTGGAGATCGCGCCGGCGCCGGAAGGCTTGCGCACGAAATGGGCGCCGCGTCTGGCGCAGGGCGAGCCGCTCGACGAGGATGCCAGCCTCGCGCTGCTGGAGGATTACGGCCTGCAGGTGCCGAAGCGGCGCGTGGTGGGCAGCGAAGAGCAGGCGATCGTGTGGGCGGAGCGCCTCGGCTATCCGGTCGCGCTGAAGACGGCGGCGCCGGGCGTGCATCACAAATCCGATGTCGGCGGGGTAACGCTCGATATCCGCGACGCAGATGCGCTGCGCGGGGCCTATCGCGACATGGCGAAGCGCCTCGGCGCGCGCATGCTGCTGACCCGGATGGCGGAGAAGGGGACGGAGCTGGCACTGGGCGGCATCGGCGATCCGCAATTCGGTCCGCTGCTGGTGCTGAGCGCCGGCGGCACGCTGATCGAGCTGATGGAGGATCGCGCCTTTGCATTGGCGCCGATCGACGAGTTGGAAGCAGAGCGTAAGCTTGACGGATTGAAGCTGCGCAAGCTGCTCGGCGGCGTGCGTGGGGCGAAGCCTGCGCATCTGCCGAGCGTCGCCAGGGCGATCGCGCGCTTCTCGGTGATGCTGGCAGACCTGGATGGCTTGATCGCGGAGGTAGACGTGAACCCGCTGATCGCCGGCCCCGGCGGCTGCATGGCCGTGGACGCGCTGATTGTGCCGCGTCGACAGTGACGCACAAGGGAGCAGCTTACACTTACTGTCACCCCGGCCTTGAGCCGGGGCCCATGCCACCTTTCGAACGCTCCGGCGATTGCATGGGTCCCGGCTCGCGCTTCGCTTGGCCGAGATGACAGGTGGGGCGCATCGGGGGAACAATGGACCTATCACTCACCACTGCCGACATCGAAGCTCAGGCGCGCGCCCGCGCCTTTGCGGAGACATGGCTGCACCCGTACGAGATCGCATGCGATGAACGCACGCTCTCCAAGAAGACACTGGCCGAGATCAAGAAGAACGTCCTGCGCTACAAGCTCAACGGCATTAACCACACCAAGGAAGACGGTGGCCACGGCTACACGCCGCTGCAGCAGATCCTGATCTGCGAGCAGCTCGGCCGCGCTACCAACGGCATGTGGACCGTGTGCTGGAAGGCTTCGACGCCGCTGAAATACGGGACAGAGAAGCAGCGCCAGGACTTCCTCATCCCCATCAACCAGGGCAAGGGCCGCGCCTGCTACGCCATCACCGAGCCGCAGGCGGGCTCCGATCCGTCGATGGTGAAAACCAGCGCCGTCAAGAAGAAGGGCAAGTGGATCATCTCCGGCGAGAAGTGGTTCGTGACCTCCGCCGACGCGTCGCACGTCATCCTGGTGCATGCCCACGTCGACGGTGATCCGAAGAAGCCGACCATTTTCATCGTCGACAAGGATGCGCCGGGCGTGAAGGTCACGCGCATCCCGAAATTCACCCACAATTATCTCTACGAACATTTCGAGATGAATTTCGACAAGGTCACGGTCGGCGACGACCGGCGCCTGGGCGAAGTCGGGCAGGGGTTCGATCTCACCAAGGAATGGTTCACCGAGACGCGGATCGAGATCGCGGCCCATTGCCTCGGCGCCGCCACGCGCGCGACCGAGATCGCCAACGACTACGCCGCCGGCCGCATCCAGTTCGGCAAGCCGATCCGCGATTTCCAGGCGATCGAGTTCATGCTGGCCGACATGGCGGTGGAGCTGTTCGCGACCAAGAGCATGATCTACCGCGTCGGCGCCGAGCTCAACGCCGGCCTCGACAAGAAGATGCAGCACGCCCGCGCCTCGGCGCTCAAGCTCTACGCATCCGAGATGGCCGGCCGCGTGGTCGACAAGGCGGTGCAGATTTTAGGCGGCCGCGGCTACATGCGCGAGAACCCGGTCGAACGGCTCTATAGGGATGTCCGCGTCGACCGCATCTGGGAAGGCACCAGCGAAATCCAGCGCATGGTGATCGCCGGGCAGATCAAGAAGCGGGGGCTGGGTACTTACACAGGTTGGTAAGACCCCGGATCAGTCGTTGGACGAGGGCGTCACTCGATCGGTGGCATCCGCCAAACAATACGAGGCCGAGGGATCCATTCGATCACCTCGCCAAGTGGCTCAATGTCGGAACTCCGATTGCAATAATCGCATGGAAAACTGTGACTGGCAAACAGGCGTAGCCCGTTGTCGTCTCTACTCGGAGCCGGGCACCGGGTCCGGTGGCGGCGAGTCCTGGAGCTTCGGCGCCCTGCCGACCATCACGATCCAGACCACGGCGAACAGAATGGTGGCGACGATCGCCAATCGCCACGAGAACTCGCCCATCGCGAAACCGACGATGGCCGCGAGCGGGGGGCTGATCGCGAGGGCCTGCAGGGCGGATATCAGGTAGCGGTTCTGCATGTCAGCTTACCGTGCCCGTAGTGCTGGTCACCCAATCCCGAACTGCGCCACGACCTTGCCGAAATCGTCGGCGAAGGCGTCGCCGGTGCGGAGGATCGCGACGTCATCGGGGATTCCCGGGAACAGGCTGCGGTCGCTGCCCTGGCTGGTGAGGATGGCGGCGGGGATCTTGGTGGTGGCGGAGATGGCGCGGACGGCGCGCACCAGGTCGAGCCCGGTCATGGTGCGCATCACCTGCGAGGTGATGATCATGTCGGGCCGCGCGCGCAAGGCGGCGTTTAGGCCGTCCAGCGGGTCGTTGACCGCGTTGACGCGGAAGCCGCAGGCCATGATCTGCTGGGAGAGCAGCTTGGCGAGAGCGCGGGTCGGCGTCACCAGCAGGATCTCGACATTGTGGGTGCTGATGTCCTTGACCGAGAAGTTCTGCACCAGGTGGCTCGGCAGGGAACGGACGATCTGGGCGAGTTCCTCGTCGCTCGGCTGGCTCGGGCGCTCGAGCATCTCGGACATGCGGTCGATGAATTTCTGCAATGCGCCCGGCGTCTCGCCGGTCCAGCTCGTGAGGTCGTTGACGTAGTTCTCCAGGCGGTGGGCGATCTGCGACAAAGCGGGATAGCCGAAGCTGCCGCCGATGCCTTTCATGTTGTGCGCCTGGCGCCGGAGGGCGGAGAGCGCGGCATCCGACGGCCCGCTCGCCTTCATGCCTTCCAGGATACGGCCCATCTCGACCAGGCGGTCGGTGGCATCGTCCTGCAGTTCGACCTGCAGCACCCGCATCATCTCGTCGTAATTGCCGCCGCTGACCTTGATCGCCGTCATGATCTTTCCCCATCTTCGGCCACGTTGGCCCGGATATATCGGATGCCATAGGGCGGGTTGAGATATGGTAAAGCGATCGGCGGTATTTAGCTCAAATGCGGGGAACGATGCAGTTTCGTTGTGATGCTCCCTGCATGTCATCCCGGCCGAGCCCTCGGGTCCGCGCTATGCGCGGCCCAAGGACAGGCTCCGCGAGAGCCGGGACCCACGCGTCCATCAGTGCCGCTGATATTTGGCATGGGTCCCGGCTCAGCGCCGCTGACGCGGCTTGGCCGGGATGACAGGTGGGTTGTTGGGCCTTCACCATACCGGATCGATCGGCGTCTCGAGGCCATGCTGCGCTTCGACCACTTCGGCTGCGTCGAGCGCCAGGTCTTCGCGATAGCGGCCGGCGATGATCTGGACGCCGAGCGGCAGGCCCTTCGGCGCGCCGTCCGCCTGAATCGTGCCGACAGGTACAGCGGCGGCCGGGAAGCCGAGCAGATTGACCGTCACCATCAGGGCCTGGCTGGCGAGCACGTGGCGCGTGCGCTCCATGTCGGTAGTGTCGAACCCGATCTCGAACGGCAGGTCGCCGCAATTAGGCCCAACGACGATGGGGTATTGCTCCAGCAGCAACGACCAGTCGCGGCGATGTTTGCTGACCTGCGAAAAACCCTTCATGTAGTCGGCAAGGGTGGCGGGCGGGACAGCATCGCGCCAGAGCTTCACGGCCTTGATGCCGAGCGGATCGGCATTGGCTTCGATCGTCTCCCACAGCATCTCGCGGATATCGGCTGCCACCAGCTTCGTCCACAGTTCGCGCGCGTCCTCGATCGAGGGCGGCGTCACCTCTTCGACTTCATAGCCGGCATTGCTCAGCGCCGCGCCGGCCTTGCGCACTGCGTCGGCTACGGCGGGATGGGTGTAGAGGCCGGGGGCACCGGTGATGAGCCCGACCTTGATCGGCCGCTGCGGAGAGCGCCCGTGATGATGGGCCGGCACCCACCAGGGATCGCGTGCATCGCGCCCGCTCATGGCATGGAGGCCAAGCCGCACGTCGCGCACCTTGCGCGCCAGCGGGCCTTGCACCGAGAAGAGGAGGAAGGTCGGCGGCCGCTCCGCCTGGGCGGAGGGATTGAAGGCCGGCACGCGGCCCATGGTGGGGCGGATGCCGGCGACGCCGCAGCAATAAGCCGGATAGCGGATCGACCCGCCATAATCGTTGCCGTGAGAGATCGGACCGATGCCCGCGGCGACCGCCGCACCCGCACCGCCGGAGGAGCCGCCGGCCGTGCGCCCCCTGGCCCACGGATTATAGGTGCGGCCGCGCAGCGCGTTATCGGTATCCCAGCGCAGCGAATAAGCGGGGCAATTGGTTCGGCCGATGAAGATTGCGCCGGCCTTGCGCCAGTTGGCGACCACGCCGGAATCAGCGGGCGCGATCACATCCTTGTAGGCAACGACGCCGTTGGGCGTCGGCAAACCCTTCTGATCGATATTCTCTTTGATGCTGACCGGCACGCCATGCAGTGGGCCTTGCGCTTCGCCGGTTTTGACCGCCGCATCGGCGGCATCGGCATCGCGCAATGCCTGGTCCGCGATCTGGACAGTGACGGCGTTGAGCTTCGGGTTGACCGCGTCCAGGCGCTTCAGGCAAGCCTCGGTCGCCTCGCGGCTGGAAACCTTCCGGAGGCGGATCGCCTTCGCCAGATCGACCGCATCCCACTGCCACAATTCCGTCTTGCCCATGACACGCCTCTGCCTTTCCTGAGGCGCCGACGGTAGCGCGGCGCTCAACGAATGGCTAGAGTGGCGCCCGCGTTCATTATGGGGGCAGCATGAAGATCTATATCAGCGCCGACATCGAAGGGACGGCGGGCATCACCAACTGGGACGAGGCGCGCAAGCCTCATGCAGACTATCCGGAGCATCGCCAGCAGATGACGCGTGAGGTGCTGGCGGCCTGCGACGGCGCGAATGCGGCGGGCGCCAAGGACATCCTCATCAAGGACGCGCACGCGACCGGGCGCAACATCATCCAGGCCGACCTGCCGGTGAATGCGCGCCTGGTGCGCGGCTGGAGCGGCCATCCCATGAGCATGGTGCAGGAACTCGACAAGAGCTTCGATGCCGCTTTGTTCATCGGCTATCACTCGAAGGCGGGGGACGAGACCAATCCGCTCGCCCACACCCTCAACCTCGACATCATGCGCATGTGGATCAACGGCGTTCCGACCTCGGAGTTTTTGCTGCACGCTTATGCGGCCGCGTATGTAGGGGTGCCGGTGGTGTTCGTCTCCGGCGACTGGCAGATCTGCACGGACATCAAGGAGACCAACCCCAACATCACCGCCGTGGCGGTGAGCGAAGGGATCGGCCCCTCGACCATCAGCCTCGCCCCCAAAACGGCGTGCGCCCAGATCCGCGAAGGGGTCCAACAGGCACTGCAAGGCGATCTCAAGAAAAGCCTGCTGACCCTGCCGGAGCGATTCACACTGGAGATCGAGTTCAACAATCCGGTGAAGGCGTACATGTCATCCTGGTATCCGGGGTGCAAGCATCTCGGCGAGCGCACGATCCGGTTCGAGACGCGCGACTATTTCGAGGTGATGCGGGCACTGAAGTTCATCGCTTAGACGCCGCCAGTTACGCTCCGCCACTTCTGCATTACACTCACGTCACCCCGGACTTGTTCCGGGGTCCATCGTGCCGACGCTAGAACGGTTGACAGATGGATCCCGGCTCAAGGCCGGAATGAGGGTAGGAGAGGTGGCCAGACCGCGCGCGTTGACGTCGCTACGCCGTCGCCACCAGATGCCCGCCGCCGAGGTCGCGGTAGTCGACGAAGGTCGGCTGATAATCCACCGGCCGGAACGGGCTGGGCACTTCGCCTTCCAGGCGGCGCCGCGCGAGGCCGCGGCGCGAGGGATCGGGGATGGGCACGGCTGCCAGCAGCTTCTTGGTGTAAGGATGCTGCGGGTTGCCGAGTACGTCCTTGGTCGGGCCGGTTTCCACGATCTGGCCAAGATACATGACGGCGACGCGGTGGCTGACCTGCTCGACCACCGCCATGTCGTGCGAGATGAAGAGGTAGGAGAGGCCGAGCTCCGCGCGCAGCTTTTTCAGCAGATCCAAAATCTGGGCCTGGATCGAGACATCGAGCGCAGAGACGCATTCGTCGGCGATGATGATCTTGGGGTTGAGGCTGAGGGCGCGCGCGACACAGATGCGCTGACGCTGGCCGCCGGAGAATTCGTGCGGATAGCGCGTGATCTGCTCCGGCGTGAGGCCGACGCGCCGGAACAGATCGGCGACGCGGTCCTTCAGCTCCGATCCCTTGGCGAGGCCGTGGATGACCAGCGGCTCGCCCACCAGGTCGCCGACGCTCATGCGCGGATCCAATGAGGCATGCGGGTCCTGGAAGATCATCTGCACGTCGCGGCGCAGGGCGCGCAGCGCATCGCCGGTGAGGTTGGCCGTCTCCTTGCCCGCTACCTTGACCGAGGCGGTGAAGGGCGAGAGATGCATGATGGCGCGCGCCGTCGTCGATTTGCCGCAGCCGCTCTCTCCTACCAGCGCCAGGGTCTCGCCGGGCGCCAAGTCGAACGAAATCTTCTCCACCGCGTGGACGCGCTGGCGCGTGCGATGGAAGAAGCCGCCTTTCACATCGAAGCGCACGATGAGGTCGCGCACGCTGAGGATAGGCTCGGGCTTCGGTGTCTCGCCGGGCGCGTTGCGGCCGTTGTTGAATTTCGGGACCGCCGCCAGCAGAGCCTTGGTGTAGTCGGCCTGCGGCGCGGCGAACACGGACTTAACGGTGCCATGCTCCACCATCTTGCCATAGCGCATGACGACGACGCGGTCCGCCATCTCCGCCACCACGCCCATGTCGTGGGTAATGAGGATGATCGCTGTCCCCGTCTGTTTCTGCAGGTCGCTCATCAGCTCCAGGATCTGCGCCTGGATGGTGCAGTCGAGGGCGGTGGTAGGCTCGTCCGCGATCAGGATCTTGGGATCGCACGACATCGCCATCGCGATCATGACGCGCTGGCGCATGCCGCCGCTGAGCTCGTGCGGGAACTGCTTCATGCGCCGCCGCGCTTCGGGGATGCGCACGGAATCCAGCACGTCGATGGCGCGCTTCTCGGCATCCGTTTCGCCGAGGCCCTTGTGCCGCCGCAAGCCTTCGATCATCTGGGTGCCGATCGAGAGCACGGGATTGAGGCTGGTCATCGGCTCCTGGAAGATCATGGCGATGTCGTCGCCGCGGATGTCCTGCATCTCGGCATCGGAAAGCTCGAACAGGTCGCGCCCCTGGAAAATCGCAGCGCCGGCCGTGATGCGCCCGCCGGGCTTCGGGAGCAGCCCCATGAGGGAGAGCGCGGTGACCGATTTGCCCGAGCCGGATTCGCCGGCGATGCAGAGAGTTTCGCCGGCTTCGAGCGCGAAGCTGAGGCCGTCGACCACGGTGATGGGCCCGCTCGGCGTCGCGAACGCGACGCGCAAGCCGTCGAGGGTGAGCAGGGAAGCGGTTGGATTCGTGCCGCTGGCGGCCATCGCTTACTTCACCATTTCCGCACTCTCAAACGTCATCCCGGCCTTGAGCCGGGATCCATTCTTCAGGCGCTCCAGCGTCGGCTCAAGGGACCCCGGCTCAAGGCCGGGGTGACGGAAGAGTGTATGGTGCTCGTGACGGGTGGCGTGAAGTGCAGGTCTCAATCCAGCACCACCCGTGGAAAATACAGACTCACCACCCAGTTCGGCATGTCGACGATCTCGCTGATTCGCAAATCCGCGCAGACCGAGCAGAGCATGTAGGCTTCGATGGCCGACATGTTATGGCGCATGGTGAGCAAATCGATCATGCCGCTCACTGCCGCGCGCGCGCCGGTGAAGAGGTCGGGGCCGATGCCCGTCGTCACGTCATAGCCCTTCTCGTCGAGATGGCGCGAGACCGGGCCGGGCGTGCGGAAGCGCGGCATTTTCAGCTTAGCGTCCTTCACGATGTCGAGCTTCAAGGTGACCTTGTGCTGGGTCTCGATGGCCGTGCCGCAGACTTCGCCGTCGCCCTGGGCGGCGTGCGGGTCGCCGATGGAGAACAACGCGCCCTTGACCTCGATCGGCAAGAACAGTTCCGCGCCGATCGAGAGGTCGCGGATGTCCATGTTGCCGCCGACCTGGCGTGGCGGCACCACCGAATGGAGGCCAGGCTCCGCCGGCGCGACGCCGATGGTGCCGCAGAACGGCTTCAGCGGGACAGCGGCGAGGCCGCCGAACATCGCCGGCGTGGCGAGGCTCGCATCGTATTTCCAGATGTGCAGCCCGGGTTCCTTGAACTGGTCCGCCAGCAAACCGAAGCCCGGAATGTTCGCGGTCCAGCCCCAGCCGCAATTCTGGAAGCCGAGGAACGTGATGCGCAGCGCATCGCCCGGCTCGGCTCCATCCACTTCGATGGGACCGAGCGTGGGGTTGATGCGCCCGAAATCCAGCCGCGCCAGGTCCGCCGCTTTCCAGTCCGGCGTGATCTGGCCGCACGACGGATCGAGACAGTCGAACTCCACCACGTCGCCAGGGGCCGCTTTGGCGATCGGCGGGAACGCGTTGTTCCAGCCGATATGGTGTTGGTGGCCGTGGATGGTGTTGACCGGCCCGTGCGGATGGTTGTGGCGCATAGAAAATCGTATCCTTCCTCAGCTACGCAGACTTACGCCGAACTAACCTCTAACCTGTTGTAATAAAATATGAATTCATATTTTCGAAAGCTTCTCATCTGATATCATTCAACCTTGTTGCTTTGAAGAAACAGCCAACGTGACCGCCAACACAAACGTCCATTCCATGATCATCGACAGTCAGATCAAAGCGGCGATCAAACGTGTCAATGCCGGCACGTCCCGTGTCGAATTGCGAGACAACGGTGATCGGGGCAGCGGTCGGCTGACCCTCGTCGTCCGCAATTTCAGGACACAGATAACCTGTGAATGGTATGCGCTATTTTATCGCGACGGCAAGCGCCGCTTAGCGAAGCTGGGTGTCTATCCCATGCTCAGTCTCGTCGAAGCACGAAAGCATTTCCGAAATGAATATGCACCTACCATTCTTGCCGGCGCTCAACCCGACAACCGATTTTCCAGGCCCCAACATAAAAGCGCTCCAGACGTCTCCGTCCGGGCATTGTTCACGGCGTACGTCGAACATCTGAAGGCTTCGCAGAAAGGATCCTGGTATCAAGTTGAACGGATCCTGCTGGAGGGTCATAACAATGCGGCTGCATGCCTCGGCGCAGATCGGTCGGCTCGCTCGATCGAACCCCAAACCATAGTTTCCTATCTCGCCGCCATTCACGGGCGGGGCGCGATCGGTATGGCGCACAATGCCCGCGCTTATGTTGGTGCCGCCTTCGCCTTTGGTATGAAATCCGAGCATAGTTACACGCGACAAGAGGGGGGCAGACGCTGGAGGATTAGGATTAACCCTGTCGCCGCTATCCCGACGGACAAGCAAGCCTTGCGTGTTGGAGAGCGGTTTCTATCGCCAGCCGAGTTCCGCTTGTTCTGGGCGTGGCTGCTAGCAAACCGTACGCGTAGCGCCAGTGCACCGGCGGTCCAGCTCATCATGGCAACCGGTCAGCGCGTTCAGGAGATATTGAGACTTACCGACCGCCACTACGATCGGCCGGAGCTTCTTCTGAGCTGGAAGAAAACGAAGAATGGTTTACCGCACTCCCTGCCATTGCCGGATATCGCAGTTGAAATTCTCGATAGTCTAGTGTCCAACGAGTTTGGGTTCTTTTTTCCTCACCGGCTCGACCCTACACGCCACGCGATCTACACCACGCCGAACAAGCTGTGCGAGCTGTATGCGCACGAAACAGCTACCGAGCGATTCACGCCACGTGATCTACGTCGGACCTGGAAGACGCTTGCGGGCCGCGCGGGTATTTCCAAGGAGATGCGAGATCGCCTGCAAAATCACGTCAAGAAGAGTGATGTTTCTACTCGCCACTACGACCGGTACGATTACCTCACCGAGCGCCGCGCTGCCATGAAGGAGTGGAATGCTTTCATGGAGCGAATCCTGGTCGGAGAATTTGACGCCGGCGCGCGCCATCAGGATCTCCAAATTGTGGCCCCTCTTAATCAGTGGGTCCCAGGTTTGAGTCCTGGTGCGCCGACCACCTAAGCCACCGATCTCCCCCTTCGAGAAGGCGGTCCTTGGCCCGTCGCGACGCGCATCATTAACGAAGTTTGCGGCATCAATGTGCGACGTTGCACACCCTCATACGTGCTCATTCGCCGGGGGGCTGGGTGGTTGAGGCGTCAATCGCTGGTAAAACTATCGGACCAGCACCTCGGGAGTTGTTCATGCAGCACGCCTGGAACCTTTGGTACTAACCTTAAGAGCAGCGGTGCGGTTACCTGTTTCGCTTCTTCTAGCGAAACCTCTTCGAATTGGTTGATGCAATCTTCAATCTGGTCTTCGGATACGACGCGTTCCTCCAGAGCCTGGATCAGAAGCTCTCGGATGGATGCAATGTTCTCGACCCTGTTAATGAGGCTTTGCCTGCCTCTTCAGGCAGCAAGATCGAAAAGGACTTCAGCAACGTCCGCCGGATGGGTGATGTATGGGAGGTGAGGCGTCGCCAGCTCCTTGTACCGCCATCCCGGGGTCTGCTGGGCCATCTTCGCGTGATGGTCAAAGGCCGGGTGCTTGCCGAGCTGGAACTGCTGGCACCGGACGAAGGTACGGACGATATCGACAGTCGCCGGCTTCGTGCATTTGAAGGGATCTGCGAATTGCTTGAACGGCGTCGGCCGAAGTCGCGCCAGCATCCAGCTCACATCATCGTCGGACGGCACGCCCCAGGGGCGTTACGCAGCGCTATATCCATCTCGATAGCGCGCTTGTGTTGGCGGCCGAACAGGTTGCTGCCGAGATTACACGGCTTCAGCTATCGCTGGATGACGCGCTACTTGGCGCTCGATCAGACCGATGCTACCAAGCTCCTCACCCGCATCCGCCGGCAATGGTTCAACAAGCTGAAGTCGATCGCGGCACTCCTGCGGGATCCTCTACATCGCTGCCGCAGTTGTGGTCGACAACATCCGCAACCATCGTGCCGAACTGCCGATGGTGGGCACCGTAGAGCGGTCCCGCGACTATTGAGTGCGCTCCCATCTCAAGGGCGTCGCCTACGGAATGCGCTCACACCATTGGGAGATCGAGCGTGTGCGGTCCAGTGCACCGAAGGGGAGTTGCTTGACACTTTCCATAGTGGATGATTACCATCATTGAAATGGCGCACCGGCCGGCATCTGCCATCCATCGAGTTTCGGCTGCCGTTTGAGAAAGACGGCGGGACGAGGAACGGGTCTTTGCTTCAACAGAAGCAGAACTTCGGGATGCGCACCGTGAAACTACAAGACGCCCCGATCGAGCCTTCACTCTGGTATGCGACCGCTCTGCCGGCGCCGACGACGGTGCCGCTGGACAATCGAGTCGCGGCGGATGTCTGCGTGATCGGCGGCGGCTATACCGGGCTTTCTTCGGCCCTGCATCTCGCGGAGAGGGGGCTGGACGTCGTACTCTTGGAGGCGAAGGAGATCGGCAACGGCGGCTCCGGGCGCAATGCCGGCCACTGCACGCCGACTTTTCATTTCTACGAGATCCCGGCCATCCGGAAGATGCTGGGTGAGCCCTTCGCATCGCGGCTGATCGCGCGGCAGACCAATGCCGCCAATCTCGTGTTCGACCTCATCCGCCGCTACGACATCGACTGTGAGGGCGTGCAGACCGGCTACGTCCAGGCTGCCCATGCGCCGGGCGTTCTGTCGAAGATGGAGGCGCGCTGCGGCTACTATCAGTCGGTCGGCAAGGCGACCCGGTTGCTCGACCGCGACGCGACCGCGCAACTCACCGGCTCGCCGCGCTATTACGGCGGATGGTTCCACCCCGAGGGCGGCCATCTCAATCCGCTCGGCTACTCGCGGGGCCTGGCGCGCGCTGCCCTGTCGCTCGGCGCGCGGGTCTTCACCCAATCTCCGGTGACGGCGATCGTCGCCGAAGCCGGACGCTGGCGGGTCGAGACCGCGCGGGGCGCGGTGCTGGCGGGGAAAGTGATCTGCGGCACCGGCGCTTATACGACGGGTTTCTGGCCGGGCCTGGAGAAGAGCTTCAGTACCCTGGGTGTCGCCGTGCTCGCGACGCAGCCGATCGGCGACAACCTGCGCAAGGTGATCGCGCCCAACAACAACACCGTCGTGGACAGCCGCGGCGATGCGATGATCTACAAGTACAACAAGGAGGGCCGGCTGGTGACCTCGGCCTTCGTTGAAGGCCGGCGCGGCGGCGACATCGCCTTCACCAAGGCCTTGATGCGCGACAAGCTGAAATGGCTGCTGCCGCAGCTGACCGAGGTGGACTGGCAGTATTATTGGCTCGGTGCCCTCGACATGCAGCCAAAAACGTTTCCCCGGCTGTTCGACCTGGCGCCCGGCGTCGTTGCCTCCCTCGGCTATTCCGGCCGCGGCGTGCCGACCGGAACCATGATGGGCACGGTTCTCGCCGAATGGGCGATGGGTGCACGGCGTGAAGATCTCACGCTGCCGCTCGAGCCGCTGCGCTCTGCGCCTCTCTACATGAATTTCGCGCCGCGGCTCTTCCTGGCCTGGTCGCGCTTTCGTGACCAGCGACTGGCGCGCGCGGGCGGCGCCGATCCGCCGCAATTCTAGCCTCCCCATTCGCGCTGTAACGTCCTAGGGGTTGCGCATTCGATGACCATCTGCCATCAAAAGACGGGAGGAAAAACGGCGAAAAGGGGGCGCCGAGGCCATGAGTCCGAGCGATCTGGCACGACGACGCAACGAGGCCCGGCGGCGCAATCCCGCCAAGACGCCGAAGACCATCGCGTATCAAAACATCGACTTCGATATCTTCGTGTCGCTCCTGAGCTTCTATGTGCGGAGCGTCAATCTGCTGGTCAGCCAGGATCTCGACGCCCACACCAAGGGCCTGGATATCGCCGGCGGGACGGGCAAGATTTCCACTATCCTGCTGGTCGACGCCAATCCCGGCCTCAGGCCCTCGGTGCTGGCGCATTTCATCCGCAAGGACCGGTCGGCGATGGCGAAGCTACTCTGGAAGATGGAGCATGCCGGCTATCTGGAACAGCGAATATCACCGGCCGAGCGGCGTGCGCGCGAACTCTATCTGACCAAGAAGGGGCGGGCCTTCGCCAAGCGGCTGCGGCAAGTCGCGAAGGCGCAGGACGACGAATTCTTCGCGATGTTGAGCGCGAAGGAACGGCAGACCTTGCTGGCATTGCTGCGCAAGGTTTACGAGAGCTACATCGACATGGTGCCGATGCTCGACGACTGACGCTCTCCCGGCGTCGGCAAGTTCGGACCGAGGTCGGCCATGGCTGACCGCGTGGCGATGATCTCGGGTGCCAATCGCGGCATCGGCGCCGCGATTGCAATGCATCTGGCGGATCTCGGCTGGCAGCTCAGTCTCGGCATGCGGCAGCCCGACCGTCTGACCGCCCCGCCCGGCGGCGGCGCCACGCTCACTTGCCGCTACGAAGCAGAGGACACCGCCAGCGAAGCGGCCTGGGTCGAGACCACGGCCGGCCGCTTCGGCCGGATCGATGCGGTCATCGCCAATGCCGGGATCATGATCCCGAAGACGGTGATCGAGGCCGACGACCAGGATCTCGACAAGCTGTTCCAGGTCAATGTGCGTTCGCCGTTGCGGCTGGTGCGGGCCGCCTGGCCTTGGCTGACACAGTCGGGGCGGGGCCGCGTCGTGACCCTGGTCTCGCTTTCCGGCAAGCGAGTGAAGACGGCGCGCTCGGGCCTCTATGCCGCCAGCAAGTTCGCGGCACTCGCCGTCACGCATGCCATCCGCCATGCCGGCTGGAATCTCGGCGTGCGCGCCACCGCCATCTGCCCCGGCTTCGTTGCGACCGACATGTCCGCCGGGCTCACCGATCGCGCGCCGGAAGACATGACGCAGCCCGCGGACATTGCCCGGCTGGTCGGCATGGTGCTGGACCTGCCGAACACCGCGAGCGTTGCGGAGATTCCGATCAACTCAACCCTGGAAGAGATGGTTTGATGACGATGGATTGCACGGCGGGAGATCACTGAGATGGGTCCGACCGTCGATCCGGTTCCGACCGAAGACCGTGTGCCCGAGCGCGCCGACGTCGTGATCGTCGGCGGCGGCATTATCGGGACGAGTGCCGCGCTCTATCTCGCGCGGAAAGGCATCGCCGTCGCGCTCTGCGAAAAAGGACACATCGCCGGCGAGCAATCCAGCCGCAATTGGGGCTGGGTGCGGAAGGCACGGCGCGATCCGCGCGAGATACCGCTGATCGTCGAAAGCCTCCGCCTCTGGGAAGGCATGAACGAACAGGTCCAGGGCGAGACCGGCTTCCGCCGCACCGGGATCGTCTTCGCCGCCGAAAGCGACGAGGACGTCACCCGCTACGAGACCTGGCTCGGCCATGCGCGGCCCTATCAGATCGACGCGCGTTTGGTTTCTGGCCCGGAGCTCGATCGCGTGATGCCGGGCGGCGGCGAACGCTGGAAAGCCGCCCTCTACTGTGCCAGCGATGGCCGGGCCGAGCCGGAGAAGGCTGCGCCGGCCATCGCGGCCGCCGCCCGTCGCGAAGGCGCCGCGATCCTGACCAACTGCGCGGTGCGCGGTGTGGAGCGCAGCGGCGGCAGAGTCTCGGCGGTCATCACCGAGCACGGCCGCATTGCCTGTGGCACGCTTGTCGTCGCGGCGGGTGCATGGTCGCGGCGCTTCCTCAAAGATCTCGGCCTCACCCTGCCGCAGCTCAAGGTGCGCTCCAGCGTGATGCGCACGGCACCGATCGACGGGCCGCCGGAATCCGCACTCTGGTGCAGCGACTTCGCTTTCCGCAAGCGGCTGGACGGCGGCTACAACATCGCCAACGGCCATGTGAACGTGGTACCGATTGTCCCCGACAGCTTCCGCTTCTTCGGCAAGTTTCTGCCGGCCCTGATGATGGACACTAAGAGCCTCAAGCTGCGTTTCGATGGGCGTTTCGCGCAGGAACGGCGGGAGGCAAAGCCGGTGCCGCTCGACCAGGTCTCACCCTACGAGAAGACCCGCGTGCTCGACCCTAAGCCGGACAGCCGATACCTGCGCGAGGCGCTCGACGGTCTGGCGAAGATGTATCCGGCCTTCGCCTCCGCGAAGGTTGCGCAGGAATGGGCCGGGCTGATCGACGTCATGCCCGATGCGATTCCGGTCATCTCGGCGGTCGACAGCGTATCGGGCCTGATCATTGCAACCGGATTCTCCGGCCATGGCTTCGGCATCGGCCCCGGCGCCGGCCGCCTCATCGCCGATCTCGCGACGGGCGCGGAGCCGATCGTCGATCCGAAGGAATTCAGCTTCTCGCGTTTCAGTGACGGCACGCGCGTGCGGCCGATCGCCGGCATCTGAAGGAGGTACAATACAGCCCGATCCGCGGCGGGCCGGTCTTGAAGCCGCGGTCATTGAAGTTCGACAACAGGGAGAACGGCTATGAACAAAGATCGCAAGAACGAGATCACGTCGAACACCAATCCGCTGCTCACCACGACCCGTCGCCGCCTGCTGGCATTCGGCGCATCCGCCGGCGCATTGGCTTGGGCCGGGCCGAAGACCGGCTGGATTGCATCGGCCGAGGCCGCGACGCCGCCCTCCAAGCCGACCGGGCAGGCGGTCATCGGGCTTTCGCAGGAGCCGACGGTGTTCCTGCCGCTTTTGGCGCATATCGAGGTCGACGAAGGCGTCTATTTCAATCTCTTCAGCGCGCTCTGGCGGGTCGATGAGAAAGGCGCCTTCCAGCCCGATCTCGTCGCCGAAGTGCCGACCGTCGAGAATGGCGGCATCTCCGCCGACGGCTTGCAATGGCATCTGAAACTCAGCCCGAAGGCCAAGTGGCACGACGGCACGCCCTTCACGGCCGATGACGTGAAGTTCAACATCGAGCTCATCCAGAATCCGAAATTCCTGGCCGGCCGTCGCGCCGGCATCGACCTGATCGAGGACGTCAAGGTCGTCAACCCGACCGAGGTGACGTTCAAGCTCAAGAAGGCCTATGCGCCGCTGCCATCGATCCTGTCCTGGACCTTCCTGGTGCCGAAGCACCTGCTGGAGAAGGCAAGCGACATCAACAAGCCGGAAGACTTCCTCGCGCATCCGGTGGGAACCGGTGCGTTCAAATGGGTCGAGCGCGTTCCGGGCGACCACATCACACTCACGGCCAGTGATTCCTATCACGGCACCGGCCCCTATCTGGAGAAGCTGATCTTCAAATATGTGCCGGAGTTGACGGTGCTCTATACTCAGTTCCAGACCGGCGATGTCGACTACGTCGGCATTCAGGGCATCACGCCGGATCACTATGATGAGGCGAAAACGCTGGCGGACCGCCATGTGACTCCGGTGCCGCAGCCTTTCATCGAGAACATCGCGTTCAACCTCGGGAAGCCGGTGTTTCAGGATCCGGCCGTGCGCGAGGCGCTTTATCTCGCCATGGACAAGCAGAGCGTCATCGAGCAGATCTATTACGGCCTCCCCAGCCAGACGGAATCTTTTCTGCCGAAGCAGTCCTGGGCGTTCAACGCGGATCTGCCGAAGCACGCCTACGATCCGGAGAAGGCGAAGAAGCTGCTCGACGACGCCGGCTGGAAGCCGGGCGGCGACGGCGTGCGCGAGAAGAGCGGCGTGCGGCTCGAATTCACCAACTCGACGACCGCCGGCAACCACGTCCGCGAGCAGGCACAGCAGCTGCTGCAGCAGAACTGGGCCGATATCGGTGCCAAGATGTCGATCCAGAACTTTCCACCGGCGGTGATGTGGGGCGAAAACTGGACCAACTCCAAATTTGACTCGGCGATGGTCGGCATTGACTTCATGGTCGGGCCGGATCCGGATGCGACCCAGTACTTTGCCAGCACCGGCATCCCGGCCAAAGGCGGCGGCGGCGACAACACTACCCAATACGCCAATGCCGACGTGGACAAGCTGCTGGCCGAGGGTGCGTCGACGGTGGACGTCGCCAAGCGCAAGGCCGCCTATCTGAAGATGCAGGAGCTAACGCGGAAGGACTTGCCCTATCTGCCCATCTTCCAGTACGCAATGGTGCAGGGCGTGAAGGGCAAGCTGGAAGGCTTCACCCCGAACGTCAACGTCCAGGAAAATTGCTGGAACGCCTGCACTTGGTACTGGGCGAGCTGACGGCATAGCGTTGCGGGGGCGTTCGACAGGTCTCTGACGAGACGGTCGAACGCCCTCCGACCTCTCTCGGAGGACGCGATGGCGAACTTCCTGCTTGGCCGCCTGCTGCAGAGTCTCGTGCTGCTGCTCATCGTCTCGGTGATCGGCTTCGCCGTGCTGCATCTGGCACCCGGCGGCCCGCTCGCCCAGTTCGCGCTGATCCCCGGCCTGACCAAGGAGGATCTCGCGCGCATGGCGCATGAGATGGGCCTCGATCGGCCATTGCCGATGCAATATTGGGAATGGCTGACGCGGCTGCTGGGCGGCGACTGGGGTCATTCCTACCGTGACAACCGGCCGGTCCTCGATGTGATCACCGGGCGGCTGCCGGCGACGCTGGAGCTGATGGGCGCCGCCATCCTGATCTCCGTCCTCGCCGGTGCCTGGATCGGCGTGATGGGTGCCATTCGGCGCTATTCGATCTTCGACATGCTGGCGACGATCGGCGCCATGGTCGCGCTCTCGATCCCGACCTTCTGGTTCGGCCTGATCGTCATTTACATCTTCTCCGTCCACCTCGGCTGGCTGCCGCCCGGCAATCGCACGACGGTCGGCGGTGACGGATCGTTTCTCGACTATCTGCATCATCTGATTGCGCCGGCGGCCGTGCTGGCGCTGGTCGAGGTCGCGATCTGGAGCCGGTACATCCGCGCCTCGATGCTGGACGTGGTCAATCAGGACTACATCCGCACCGCGCGCGCCAAGGGGCTGCCGGAGCGGACCGTGCTCTGGCATCACGCCCTGCGCAACGCGCTGCTGCCGATGATTGCCCTCGCCGGCGTCGAGATCCCGACGCTGCTCGGCGGTGCGCTGGTGGCCGAAACGGTCTTCACCTGGCCGGGCATGGGTCGGCTGCTGCTCGATTCCCTCGGGTATCGCGACTATCCGGTGGTGATGGGGATTCTGATGTTCTCCGCGGTGCTGGCGCTCCTCGGCAACCTGCTGGCGGATCTTTTCGCCGCGGTCGCTGATCCCCGCGTCCGGCTGGCGTGAGGCCTATCATGCCGACAGCCTCCGCCCTCGCTCAGCCCGCCGTCGCCGTCAAGATCGGCAGTGGCGCCTGGCGCCGCTTCTGCAGGCACCGCCTCGCCCTCTTCGGTGTGGCAGCCATCCTGCTGATGGTGCTGGCGAGCATCGTCGGACCGTCGCTGATCCCGTTCGATTCCCTGAAGATCGACATTCGCCATCGCTTCGCCCCGCCGCCGTTCGAGGGCCACCTGTTCGGCACCGATCAGCTCGGTCGCGACCTGTTGGTCCGGCTGCTGATGGCCGGCCGCATCTCACTCTCCATCGGCTTCGCCGCCATGACCGTCAGCACCGCCTTCGGTACACTAATCGGCGTCGCCGCCGGTTATTATGGTGGTGCCGTCCGCGTGGCACTGATGCGCTTCGTCGATGCCATGCTGTGCTTCCCCCAGATCTTCCTGCTGCTCGTGCTCGCCGCCTTCATCCAGCCGAACGTGGTGACCCTGACGCTGATCATCGCGGCCAGCAGCTGGATGGAGGTGGCGCGCGTCGTCGAAGGCCAGGTCCGCTCGCTGCGCGAGCGCGACTTCATCCTCGCCGCCGAGATGCTCGGCGCCTCCGGCCGCTACGTCATGTTCCGCGAGCTGCTGCCAAACGCCATTGGCCCGATCATCGTGGCGGCGACCCTGACCGTCGCCCGCGCCATCCTGCTGGAGGCCTATGTGAGCTTCCTCGGCTATGGCATCCAGCCGCCGATGGCAAGCTGGGGCAACATGCTGAACAACGCGCAGCAGTATCTGGGTTCGGCGCCGTGGCTCGCGATCTTCCCCGGCCTGATGATCACCCTGGCGGTCTCGAGCTTCAACTTCGTCGGCGACGGGCTGCGCGATGCGCTCGACGCCCGTTTCGATCTGAACTGAGGGCCACCATGCAAGGCACGCTCGGCCCGGTCGGCTTTGCAATGCCCGCCGCCGCCCATGCTGCGACGGAGACCGTGCTCGACGTGCAGGATCTCTCGGTGACCTTCGCCACGGAGAACGGTCCCCTCGTTGCCGTGCGGGAGGTTTCATTCGATCTTCGGGCCGGCGAAACGCTGGCGCTGGTCGGCGAATCCGGATCCGGCAAGAGCGTTACCAGTCTTGCAATCATGCGGCTGACACCGTCTGCCTCGCGGGTGAAGGTCAGCGGCAGCGTGCAGTTCACCGACGGCGAAGGGCGTAAGCGCGACTTGCTCCAGCTTGATCTCGATGCCATGCGCCGGGTGCGCGGCAATGAGATCTCCATGATCTTCCAGGAGCCGATGACTTCGCTCAATCCGGTGCATCGAATCGGCGACCAGATCGCCGAGGCGGTCACGTTCCATCAGCGGGTGAGCGCCCGGGCAGCGTTGGTGCGTGCCGCGGAACTGCTCGACCAGGTGGGAATCTCCGATGCGCGCCGGCGACTCTCCGCCTATCCCCACCAACTCTCCGGTGGCATGCGGCAGCGGGTGATGATCGCGATGGCGCTCGCCTGCAATCCGCGGGTGCTGATCGCCGACGAGCCGACCACCGCGCTCGATGTGACCGTGCAGGCGCAGATCCTGGAGCTCTTGAAGGAGCTTCAGACGGCGACCGGCATGGCGGTGATCTTCGTCACCCACAATCTCGGCGTGGTGGCCGAGATCGCCGACCGCGTGATGGTGATGTATGCCGGGGCGATCGTGGAGCGCGGCGACGTGGTGCCGGTCATGACGCGCCCGCTCATGCCCTATACGCAAGGGCTGCTCCACTCGGTGCCGCGGCTCGATCCGGATGCGCCCGGGCGCGAGCCGTTAGAGGCGATCCCGGGCAACGTGCCGGATCCCCTGCAACCGCCCCCCGGCTGTGCCTTCGCCCCGCGCTGCCGTCATGTAGAGCCTGCTTGCGAAGCAGCCGTGCCTGTGCTCGAGCAAGCGGATGATGGGCGCCAGGTGCGCTGCCGCCGCTGGCGCGCGATCGATGAGGCGCAGCGATGACCGAAGCGATCATGACGGCGACAGTCGCTGAAGAACCGCCATTGGTTGAGGCACGGCGGCTCCGGCAATGGTTTCCGGTCGGCGGATCCTTGCTGCAGCGACGACGCGAGATGGTGCGCGCGGTCGATGAGGTCTCCTTCACGATTGCGCGGGGCGAGGTTCTGGGGCTGGTCGGCGAATCCGGCTCTGGCAAGAGCACGCTCGGGCGCGCTCTGCTGCGCATGACCGATCTGACCGACGGACAGATCCTGTTCGAGGGCCGCGACATCACTCGGCTCGGCCGGAATGCGCTGCGGCCGATACGGCCGCGCATGCAATTCATCTTCCAGGATCCGTTTGCTTCGCTCAATCCACGGATGACAGTGCGGCAGATCGTCGGCGCGCCGCTCGCCATCCAGCGGCCTGATCTCGGTATTGCGGCGCGCGACGCGCGGATCGCCGAGGCATTGCAAACCGTCGGACTCTCGATGCAATACGCCGACCGCTACCCGCACGAGTTCTCCGGCGGCCAGCGCCAACGCATCTGCATCGCTCGGGCGTTGATCATGGAGCCGAGCTTCCTGGTGGCCGACGAACCGGTCTCCGCGCTCGATGTCTCGATCCAGGCGCAGATCGTCAATCTGCTGATCGACGTGCGGAGGAAGCTCAGCATCGCCATGCTGTTCATCAGCCACGACCTGGCGGTGGTCGGCCATCTCTGCGACCGCGTTGCGGTGATGTATCTCGGTCGTATCGTCGAGATCGCGCCGACCCGCGAGTTGTTTCGGCGCCCGCGCCATCCCTATACAGAGGCATTGTTCTCCGCCGTGCCGGTTCCGGATCCGACGGTACGCCGATCGCGCGTCATCCTGCGCGGCGATATCCCGAGTCCGCTCGCGCCACCCTCTGGCTGCGCCTTCCGTAGCCGTTGCCCCTATGTGTTGCCAGAATGCGCAGAAGCCGTACCGTCCTTGCGCGAGGTGGATGGCGGTCACCGGACCAGATGCATCCGCGATGACTTGGTTCTTGGCCGTCCACACGGGGGACTGTCGTGATGTAGTGCGGGCACGGTATCGTTGGTCGCGCGGTGCTCAATTTGAACCTGCGCCCACGCGTTCGGGACGGCGCCGCCGCAAGTTCACCGAACGGCAGCTTTTGACACGTAGCGGAAATATTGGTGCGTATCGGTTGACCGCCGCCCTTTGCTGCGGCGAGTGTTCTCAGCCGCTCGCCAGTAAGACGGCAGCTCTCTCCGTTGCAACGCCCGTACCGGAGCGAGTCATCTCAGAGCGTCAACGGCTCGTCAGGTACGGGCATGCCGCGGGCCGCTGCTCCCCATACGGTCTGATCGTAGTTCACGACCGCGCCGGTCATGAGCCCGGCGTCGTCCGAAACAAGAAAATTGACGGCCCGCGCGGCCTCGATCGGGTCGACAAGGCGCCCGAACGGTAGGGCAGCAACGGCCTTTGCCTCCCAATCCGGATCGCCGGTCTCCGCTGCCTGTAGCTCCCGTTCATGATCCGAGGCCATCCAGCCGACATTGAGCTGGTTGATGCGGATGCGGTTCTTCATGACGGAGAATGCGGTGTTGCGCGTCAGAGTCGCGAGAGCGCCCTTTGATACGCAATAGGCGTTGATGAAGGGCTGGCCCGCATGTTCTGAAATCGAGCCGATGTTGCAGATCGCACCTTCGATCCCGTCACGGATCATACGCCGGATCACTTCCTGCATTAGGAAGTAAGGCCCGCGGACGTTGACCGCAAAGAGCATGTCGAAGAGTTCGGGGGAAGTATCAATAATCGTGCCCCGGTCGGTCCGTGCGCCGGCATTCACCAACACGTGGATCTTGCCATAGACGCGCTCTGCTTCTGCGACAACATGTCGGCAATCCTCGACCTTGCCTAGGTCGGCGCGCACGAAAAGCACCGGGGCGCGGGTATCACGGGCGATATCCTCAGCAACGGCACGACCCTTCATCTCATTTCGCCCCAGTGTCACCAGGCCAGCTGCGCCCGCTTCGGCTAGGCGGCGCGCAATGGCGGCACCGAAGCCCTGGGTTGAGCCGGTTACGATACAGATTTTTCCATCCATGCGATTCATGGCTCTAGCGCTCCACCGTGTATCCCGCCGCAGCCATCACGCGCTGCAATTCCTTGTACCCAATCTTTGCCATCTCCAGCGGAGGGCATCTGGCGGGATCTTGTTCTGCCTCAATGACAAACCAGCCTTCGTAGCCGTAAGATGCGAACCGCTTTACAATTGCTTCGAAATCGAGCGATCCATCGCCGGGGACCGTGAAGACCCCTTTGATCACGGCATCGAGGAAGCTCTCTCGCGTGCGATCGGTCCCGTTCATGACCTCTCTGCGAACGTCTTTGGCATGGACGTGAGCAATGCGGGCATGGTGCTTGTCGATCGCCCGCAGGACATCGCACCCGGCGAAAGTCATGTGCCCTGTGTCGAAGAGGAGGTGCAGGCTCTCGCCGGAATGTTTCATCAGCTGGTCTAGTTCTTCCTCAGTCTCGATGGCGGCGCCCATGTGATGATGATAAGCAAGGGGCATACCTTGCTCGGAGCACCATTCTGCAAAGACAGTCATCTTGCGACCGTAGGCTTTGATCTCGTCCTCTGTCAGCCGATGCTTCGTGGCGATGGGCGCCGAGCGATTGCCCTGGATCGTTCCCGCGGTCTCGCCATAAACGATACAAGGGGCGCCAACAGCCTTGAACAGCTCCATCTGCTGGGCGATGCGGTCCTTCTCGGCTGCGATCTCGCCGTCGAGCAGCAAGCCGGAGAACCAGCCGCCGCAGACCCGCATACCGTGCTGTTTCAGGATTGGACCCAGGATACCTGCGTCCATCGGGAAACGCCGACCTGTTTCCATGCCCGTGAAGCCGGCCTGCCGCGCCTGCGACAGGCACTCCTCCAACGAGACGTCGTCACTCAGTTCCGGCAGGTCGTCGTTCCACCAGGCGATCGGTGCAATACCGAGTTTGGCTTTCATACCGTCACACTCCAACGCGCTGCTTGCTGCGAATTTGCACCTGTTGGGCGCGTGCCTTCAGCACGCTGTCGTGGGTCGATACTTCCGGCACACCCACGTCCCAGTCGGCGTCACCCGGCACCCATTGGAAGGCATCCGTCGCAATGGAGATCACAGTGGTCCGGTCGGTCGTCTGCGCCCATTCCATGGCATTCCTCAGATCTGCGAGGCTCTTGCAATGCCTGGTCAGCGCGCCCATCGCCTCGGCGTGCTTCGCGAAGTCAACATGGGGCGGGTTCTGCCTGTCCTGAACCCGGCAGTCGGTCAACTGATTGTTGAAACT
Organism: Dongiaceae bacterium; assembly: GCA_035695765.1. Lineage (GTDB taxonomy): Bacteria > Pseudomonadota > Alphaproteobacteria > Dongiales > Dongiaceae > Dongia_A. The sequence continues at coordinate 8,964 of DASRRI010000094.1, read as the reverse complement.
CGGCACACCTTTGAAATTCTGCAGCCGATTAATGACCGCGAAACCGCCATTGTCGCAGACCACCACGATCATCTTGTGGCCGGACAGCACAGTCGAATAGATATCCGAGTTCATCATCAGGTAGGTGCCATCGCCTACCATGACGATTGGCGTGCCATGGCCTGCCTTTGCCAGAGCGTGGCCCCAGCCAGCGGCTATCTCGTAACCCATGCATGAGAAACCGAATTCGCAGTCGAAGGTGTTCGGCTCTTTGACGCGCCAACCCTTCGTCACCTCGCCCGGCAAGCCCCCAGCGGCAGCGATCAGTGTGTCATTCGGACGGGCAATCTCGTTCACGACATTGACTACCTGAGCATAGGTGGGGATTGGCGCGTTGGTAGGTGCCTGTTGCTCGTTCAGCAGTTTGTTCCATTCGCCGAACAGCGTGCGCGCTTTGGCGATCACGTCGGGTGCCGCCTTCCAGCTACCCAAGGCGGCGTCCAGCTCATGGACGGTCTCGAGCGCGTCGCCGACAACGGCCAGCGCTCGGTGCTTGGTGGCATCGAAGCGGGCGGTGTTGATCGAGATGAGCTGCGCGTCCTGGCGAAACACCGTCCATGACCCAGTCGTGAAGTCCTGAAGTCGCGTGCCGATCGCAACGATGATGTCTGCCTCAGCTGCCAGCGCATTGGCGGAGGTCGAACCAACGATGCCGATCGGACCGGCATGGGCTTCGTGATGGTGTGTGAGCGTGCCCTTGCCGGCAATCGTTTCCACGATCGGAATGCCACGCCGGAGCGCAAAGTCGGCCACAACGTTTTCGGCTGAGGAATAGCGCACACCGCCGCCGGAAATTATCAGAGGTTTCTTTGCATTCTTCAGGAGCTCGACCGCTGCGGCCAGCTTGGCCCGGTCTGGTCGCGGACGTGGCATGGACCAGATTGTCGGCTCGAAGAAGGCTGTGGGATAGTCGAAGGCAATCTCCTGCGTGTCCTGGCAAAGTGCAATGAAGGCCGGGCCGCAATCGGCAGGATCCAGCATCGTGGCTACCGCTTGTGGCAGAGACGAGATAATCTGTTCCGGAAGAGTGACACGGTCCCAGTAGCGGCTGACTGCTTTGAAGGCGTCGTTCACCGTGGTGGTGGGATTCCCGAAGTGCTCGACCTGTTGGAGAACCGGATCAGGCACACGGTTCGCGAACGTGTCTCCCGCGAGGAGAAGCACTGGCAGCCGGTTGGCATGTGCCACGCCCGCCGCGGTGACCATGTTCAGTGCGCCCGGTCCAATCGATGATGCCGCGATCATGATCTGGCGCCGCTTCCTCGCTTTGGCAAATGCGATTGCCGCGAGTGCCATCGACTGTTCGTTCTGGCCCCGCCAGGTCGGCAGCTGATCCTGCACGTCGACCAGCGCCTCGGACAGACAGGTGACGTTGCCGTGTCCGAATATCGCAAACACGCCGGCAAACAGTGGCACACGTGTGTCGTCGATCTCAGTGAATTGATTGCACAAATAGCGCACAAGCGCCTGCGCCATCGTCAGGCGGATCGTTGATTTGGTCATCGTGTTTCCTCCCGGAATTCTCGTTTCCCATATCCATACGAAATGATTGTTGACAAATCAACTGATTTGCAATGATTATTGCAGAAAAAGCGGAAGGGAGGAATTTGATGCTGAGGATGGGCGTGATTGGCTGCGGGCGGATCGGCCGGATGCACGCGGCCAATATCGCCGTGCACCCGCGGGCCAAGTTGGCCGTCGTCTATGATACTGATAGGGCTTCAGCGGAAGCGGTGGCTACAAAACATGGTGTCCGTGCCGCAAATTCGGCCGAGGCGGTGTTTGCTTCGCCCGATGTCGACGCAATCCTGGTCGCGACCGCCACGGACACGCATGCCGACTACATCGAAAAGGCTGTCGCTGCGGAAAAGCCGGTTCTCTGCGAAAAACCCATCGACCTGAGCCTCGAGCGGGTCAACCGATGCGCCGAAAAGGTCCGGTCCAAAGCCGTTCCGGTGCAGATCGGCTTCAACCGGCGCTTCGACCCTGGCCATCGTGCCGCCCGAGAGGCTGCAAGATCCGGTGAAATCGGCGAACTGCATCAGGTCATCATCACCTCTCGCGACCCAGGCATGCCACCCCGCTCTTATTACGAGAAGGCCGGCGGGCTTTTCCGTGACATGACGATCCACGACTTCGATCTCGCCCGCTTCATGCTGGGAGAGGAGCCGGAGGAAGTGTTCGCAATCGGGGGTCGGCTGATCGATCCAGCGATGATGGAGCAGCTGAGGGACTACGACAGTGCCATGGTTGTCATGCGCACAAGAAGCGGAAAACAGTGCCACATCAACAATTCGCGCGCGTCCACCTATGGCTACGATCAGCGGGTCGAATTGCTGGGCAGCACCGGCATGGTGATCAGCGACAATCGTCGGTCGGACGAGCTGCGCCGCTATTCCGCGGCGCACGTCGAGGCCGCGAGACCCTACCTCGACTTCTTCATCGAGCGCTACCGCGAAGCCTTCGATGCCGAGATCGATGCCTTTGTGACCTGCGTCGAGAACGGCGAACCACCGCAGGTCGGTTTCGAGGACGGGCGCCGGGCCCTGATTCTGGCCGAGGCGGCCATGAAGTCCGCAGCCGAGGGTCGCATCGTACGTGTCGCCGAGATTGGATAGAGCGATGTATCAAAAATTTGGATTGTTCATTGACGGCGCGTGGCGCCCCGGATCGGCTGGTCGAACTGCACCTGTGATGGGCCCCGTGACGGAAAAACCGCTCGGAGAGGCCTCGATCGCGAGCGCTGCCGACACTGAGGAGGCGCTGGAAAGTGCTGCTCGCGGGCTCGTTGCCTGGAAATCGAAGAGCGCATTTGAGCGCGCGGATGCGTTGCATGCCATCGCCGACGAGATGGTCCGGCGCAAGAGCGAAGCCGTACGGATGATCTCCAGCGAGACAGGCAAGCCGCTCGCGCAGTCGGAACGCGAATGGGGCCTCGCCGTCGATCAGTTCCGCTGGTATGCCGAGGAAGCCCGCCGGATCTACGGGCGGATCGTTGAATCGCGTGTGCCGGGCGGCCGTTTCGAGGTGCTATACGAGCCGGTCGGCATTGCGGCTGCCTTCACTGCCTGGAACTTCCCGGCCGCACTGGTTGCCCGTAAGGTGGCACCGGCGCTTGCCGCCGGCTGCGCGAGCATCGTGCGCCCTTCCAGTCAGACGCCGGGGACCGCGATGGTCATCTTCGACTGCATCCGCGCCGGTAAGCTGCCACCAGGCGCGGTCACTCTCGTCGTTGGCCCCACTGAATCGACCTACGCGCCTATCATGGCCTCCCCCGCGGTACGCAAAGTGTCGCTCACCGGCTCAACGCGGGTTGGCCAGCAGATGATCCGCGATGCCGCCAATACCGTGAAGAAGGTGTCGATGGAGCTTGGTGGCAACGCGCCGCTGATCGTGTTCGACGATGCCGATCTGGAGATGGCGCTCAATGTCTCCGTCCCAACAAAATATGCCAATGCGGGCCAGGTTTGCGTGACGCCGGATCGTTTCTTCGTCCATGAGAGCCTGTATGAGGCTTTCATCACTGGCTTCGTGCAGCGCGCGAACGCGCTGAAGCTGGGGGATGGCCTCGACCCATCGGTGCAGATGGGACCACTCATCAACGCCAGCAGGCTATCGGAGATCGAGAGCATTATCGCCGAGGCACAAAAGGCCGGCGCGAAAGTGGCTGCCGGAGGTCATCGCGCGGCGTCGTTCAATGCCGGCTATTTCCACGAGCCAACGGTTCTGACGGACGTCACCGACGAAATGAAAGTCTTTGCCGAGGAGAACTTCGGCCCGATCGCGGCGATCACACGGTTCTCTTCGGACGAGGAAGTGTTTGCGCGTGCCAATGCTTCTCCAACGGGACTTTCCGCTTACGCCTTCACGCGCAGCGCGCAGCGCGCGCGCCGCGCCGTGGCGGAGCTGAAATCCGGAATGGTGGGCATCAACAGCTTCGCCCTAGCGGCCTCGGAAGCTCCGTTCGGTGGAACCAAGTATTCGGGGATGGGCAGGGAAGGGGGCATTGAAGGGATCGGCGACTATCTCGATACCAAGCTCGCGCAGGTCGTCCTGTGAGGAGCCTACGATGATTCGGAACAAGCTTAAGCAGTTTTGGGCGGATGGGAGGCCAACCGTCAACGGCTGGCTGTCCATCGGAAATCCGTTTACCGCTGAGATCATGGCCGCGCAGGGTTATGACAGTGTCACTATCGACGCGCAGCACGGAGCGCTCGACTATTCCATGGTCCTCCCGATGCTGCAGGCGATGCGCGCTTCGGGCGTTGTTCCCATGGTGCGAGTCCCGTGGCTCGAGCCCGGGATCATCATGAAGGTGCTGGACGCCGGCGCCTATGGTGCCATCTGCCCCATGATCAACACACCAGCGCAGGCGGCGGAGTTTGTCAGCTATCTACGGTATCCCCCCGTCGGTCAGCGCAGCTTCGGGCCGACACGCGCCAACTACTCGGCGGGTGCCAACTATGCCGTCGAGGCCAACGAGGAGATCCTGGCTTTCGCCATGGTGGAGACGGCGGAAGCCATGGAGAACCTCGCCGCGATTGCCGAGACCCCAGGCCTCGACGGGATCTATGTCGGTCCTGCAGACCTGACCTTCAGCCTGCATCAGGGGCGCCTCGCCCCGGCGTTTGACCGCGAGGAGCCGGAGATGATCGCGGCGCTGCAGACGATCGTTGCGGCCTGCAAGAAAGCCGGCAAGCGCGCCGCCCTTCATTGCGGTTCAGCCGAGTATGCAGCCCGCGCCACTACGTGGGGTTTCGATATGACCACCGTTTCGGGAGACGCGCGCCTGCTGGCCGCGGCGGCCCAAGCAAGCGTCAGTCGGTTTCGCGAATTGACGGGTGGCATGGCGAGTCCGGCCGGCTCCGTGAAAGGAAGCTACTGATGCCGCACGTTCTGGTGGCCGGTCAGCTTCATCCAAGCGGGCTTGCGCTCCTCAGATCCACTCCGGGCATAACCTACGATTACGTCGAAGAGGTCTCCGAGCCCAGCTACGCATCGCTCATCGCGAAAGCCGACGGCCTTGTGATCCGGACACAGCCGCTTTCGGCGTCCACCGTTGCGCGGGCCGAGCGGCTGAAGATCGTGTCCCGACATGGCGTTGGCTATGACGCCGTGCATCTGCCCTCGCTCAACGAGCGCGGGATCGCACTGGCGGTGGTTGGAGACGTGAATTCCGTATCGGCAGCCGAACACGCCATGATGCTGTTGCTGGCAGCCGCCAAGCGGACCATTCGAGCGGACCGGTCCGTCCGCGAAGGGAACTGGGGCTGGCGCAATAGGCTGGAAGCCTCCGAGCTCTCAGGGAAGGGGCTCCTCATCCTGGGCTATGGCCGGATCGGCCGCCACCTCGCGCGGTTGGCGGCAGCATTCGACATGGAGGTGCGGGCCCATGATCCACTTCTCGATAGGCAAGGCTGGCCTCAAGGGCCGGTCGCATCCGTAAGTGATCTCAGGTCGGGCCTTGGCTGCGCCGACGCCGTGTCGGTCCATGTGCCCAAAGCAGAGCGCCCGGTGATCGGTGCTGGAGAGCTGGCGGCCATGAAACCCACCGCAATCCTGGTCAACACGGCGCGCGGCGGCGTGGTCGACGAAGGCGCGCTGGTCGCGGCGCTGCAGGAGGGCGGGATCGCGGCGGCGGGCATTGACGTGTTCGACGAGGAGCCGCCGCGAGCGGACAACCCGCTGCTTCGGCTCGACAACGTCGTTCTGACACCTCACATCGCTGGGCTGACCGCAGAGTGCGGCGAGCGCATGGCGATCTCCTCGGTGCAGAACGTGCTCGACTTCTTCGCTGGCCGGATCGATCCGACCCTCGTGGTCAATGGAGCCCAGCTCAGTGGCAAGTAACAAGCCTCAACTCAAGGTCGGCCTGATCGGCACAGGTTTCATGGGGAAGACGCATGTGTTCGGTTTCGCTGCCGCCGCGCGCGTCTTTGATCTGCCTTACGAGATCGTGTTGCATTCCGTGGCCGACCGCACCCAGGAACTGGCTGTCCATGCAGCGCGCGCGCTTGGCTTCGCCAGATCTAGCGGCGACTGGAAGAGCCTGGTCGCGGATCCCGAGATCGACGTGATCGACATCACGGCGCCCAACGTCTTCCACAAGGAGATGGCGCTGGCTGCGATCGCGGCTGGAAAACACGTTTACTGCGAAAAGCCACTGGCACCGCTCGCCGCCGATGCGCGGGAGATGGCAGAGGCGGCTGAAGCCGCCGCCGTAAAGACGCAGGTTGGCTTCAACTATCTCTGCAATCCGATGCTGGCCCTTGCGCGAGAACTTATCCGCAGCGGCGAGCTCGGTGAAATTCGCAGCTATCGCGGCATCCACGCCGAAGACTATATGGCCGACACGGAAGGCCTCTTCACATTCCGTCACGACCCGATCGGTGGCGGTGCGCTGGCCGATCTGGGCAGTCATGCGCTTGCGACGGCCGAGTTTCTCCTTGGCCCAATCGAGCGGGTCTTGGGTGATTGCGTCACCGTGATCGCCAGCCGCCCGGACGGTACAGGCGGTTGGCGGCCGGTGGAGGTCGACGACATCGGCCGCGCCTTTCTGCGCTTCGCGAATGGCGCAACAGGAAGCATTGAAGGCAGCTGGGTCGCCATGGGCCGGAAGATGCAGCATGATTTCGAGGTCTACGGCACGAAGGGCGCGCTGGCCTTCTCGCAGGAACGCTTTAACGAGCTGCATTTCTACAGCACGGCCGATGCCGTCAACCGCCGCGGCTTCCGTCGCATCGAGGCGGGACCGGAACATGACCCCTATGGACTCTTCTGCGTCGCCCCGGGCCACCAGCTCGGTTTCAACGATCTCAAGGCGATCGAGGTCGCACGCTTCATCGAGGCCATTGCCGGAAAACGATCGGAGCCGTTTGCCTTTCGTCCTGGAGAGCGCATACAGACCCTCGTGGAGGCTGTCCAGCGCTCGGCCCGCGAAGGGCGTTGGATAAACTCAAACTCGCAGGCCCCTCAGTAAGCAGTAAGCGGTCCTTAGCCGAGAGCTCGATTTCGCGGGTGGAGGGGTGTGACCGGCTATCTATCGATAGTCATTACTGGCCGGTGACGGTGGGAATTCGTGGATCAGCGTTTTTCTGCAGCCGGGCTGCGAGCGCCACCGTCAGAGCCTGGGCAAGGCACATAGGTGCCGCCAGGGAGCGGGAGAAAGTGTATTCATGTTCCGGCACGGCGAAGAGCACTCTTGCGTTTTTGGCGAGAGGAGAAAGCGTACTGTCCGAAATCGCGATGATGGGAACCCCTCTGCCTGCTGCTTCTTCCACGACGTTGACAACTTCATTCGCATAGAATCGGAAGGACACTGCAAACAGAACGTCCGACTTACGGATCGCCCGGGCAATGTGAGTGGCCAGGCCACCTCCTGGATCGAGAAGGATGCAGCGCTTACCCAGCATCGTCAGGATATAGCGAAGAAGTTCGACCACAGGCGCCGAACGGAGCTGACCAATCAGATAGATGACATCGGCCTTTTCGAGAAGGCTGACTGCTTTGGCAAGCTCTTCCGCCTTGATCTGGGTCAACATGTCTTTAAGTGAAGCAATGTCGCGAACCACCAGGTCGCGCATGAATCCGAACTCGCTACGGTCCGTTCGAGAGCCGAGCTCGCTTTCCAGCGCCTTGATGCGGGCCTCGAAACCGGGAGCCGCGGTGGAAAGTCGCCTTTGAAACAGTTCCTGCAGATCCTTGAACCCCTCGTAGCCCAGCGCTTGAGCGAAGCGCACCAGGCTCGAAGCGTGAACGCCACAACGTTTGCCAGTTGCGTTCACTGAGTGCACCGCGACGTCGTTTGGACTTTGCGTCAGGTATAGCGCTATCTTCTGATAGGCATTGCTCATGTCCCCGTAGGAGTCATGGATCAGCCGGATCAGCTCCTCATACCCTGCTGGCGGTTTCTTTCCGTGCATTCGCTATGCTCTCGCAATTTCCGTTGCAGTATGCGGCTGAAATGCGGCTTTCGCCAGCAAGAACATCGGAGGCGCAAGTTCGCAACCGCCGGCCGAGGCCGCGTGTATCACGCCTAATTTCCATGCTCGCCCATCTCAGGCGAGGCTTTCTTCGGGACCGTGAATACAATCGGAACGAGCGACGTCGAAATATTTGTTGCAGGATCACCAACTTTGCAATAAAAATTGTTCGTGACCGTGTGAAGCAGCCGCTAGAGCTGCGGCCACGACAGGGAGGATTCGCGTGACATTGCTCGACGTGCGCAGCATTTCCATGCACTTTGGCGCCATCCACGCGCTGACGGAGTTGAGCTTTTCCGTCGGCGGCGGAGAGGTGGTCGGCCTGATGGGCGACAACGGCGCCGGCAAGTCCACCATGGTGAAGATCATCGCCGGCAACTTCCGGCCGACCGAAGGCGAGATCGCGGTCGAGGACGAGGTCTGCCACTTCCACAAGCCGGTCGACGCGCGCGCCAGGGGCATCGAGGTGGTGTACCAGGACCTCGCGTTGGCGGACAATCTGACGGCGGCTCAGAACGTCTTTCTCGGCCGCGAGATCAAGAAGGGGATCTGGCCGCTCCGCATCCTCGACAAGTACGCGATGCTGCAGCGCGCCGGCGAGCTGTTCCAGGAGCTGAAGTCGGAGACGCGGCCGCGCGATCTGGTGCGCAAGATGTCGGGCGGCCAGCGCCAGGCGGTCGCAATCGCCCGCACCAGGCTGACCCGAGCCAAGCTCATCCTGATGGACGAGCCGACGGCGGCGATCTCGGTGCGGCAGGTGGCCGAGGTGCTGGGTCTCATCCGGCGCCTGAAGGCGCAGGGTGTCTCGGTCATTCTCATCAGCCACCGCATGCCGGACGTGTTCGCCGTGTCCGACCGGATCATTGTTCTGCGGCGGGGTGCCAAGGTCGCCGACAAGCACACCAAGGAAACGACGCCCGAAGAAGTCACCGGACTGATCACA
>DASRRI010000093.1:0-45881 GCA_035695765.1 Dongiaceae bacterium | reverse complement strand
GCCGACGGATGGTTGAATGAACGGCGCGAGTTCGTCTCGCTCTCGGCGGTTCGGCAGCCGAGCCGCATCTCTCGCCTCGGCTTCTTGCCCCCACTGAACGCCAACCCCCGCAGGTAGAGTCCCGGCTCCCTTGCGGCCCTCCAAGCGTTTCCGAGCGGCGTTCCGGTCTTGATCCGTACTCGCTCAGTACACGACGACGCTCCTGATGCTCTTGCCCTCGTGCATCAGCTCGAACCCCTTGTTGATGTCCGGCAGCGGCATGGTGTGGGTGATCATCGGGTCGATCTGGATCTTTCCCTCCATGTACCAATCGACGATCTTCGGCACGTCGGTGCGGCCGCGCGCGCCGCCGAAAGCGGTGCCTTTCCAGACGCGGCCAGTCACCAGCTGGAACGGACGGGTGGAGATTTCCTTGCCCGCGCCTGCGACGCCGATGATGACCGAAACGCCCCAGCCCTTGTGGCAGCATTCCAGCGCCTGGCGCATGACAGTGGTATTGCCGATGCATTCGAAGCTGTAATCGGCGCCGCCCTTGGTGAGGTTCACCAGATATGGCACGAGGTCACCTTCGACGTCCTTCGGGTTGACAAAGTGCGTCATGCCGAATTTGGTCGCCAGCTCCTTGCGCGCCGGGTTGAGGTCGACGCCGACGATCATGTTGGCGCCCGCCATCCGGGCGCCCTGGATGACGTTGAGGCCGATGCCGCCCAGGCCGAACACCACCACATTGGCGCCCGGTTCCACCTTCGCCGTGTTGATCACGGCACCGATGCCGGTGGTGACGCCGCAGCCGATGTAGCAGACCTTATCGAACGGCGCGTCCTCGCGGATTTTCGCCAGTGCGATTTCCGGCAGCACCGTAAAGTTGGCGAAAGTCGAGCAGCCCATGTAGTGGAAGATCTTCTTCCCGCCGATCGAGAAGCGGCTCGTGCCATCCGGCATCAGGCCCTGACCCTGGGTGGAGCGGATCGCCTGGCACAGATTGGTTTTCTGGCTGACGCAATATTCGCATTGCCGGCATTCCGGGGTGTAGAGCGGAATGACGTGATCGCCTTTGTTCAAGCTGGTGACGCCCGGACCCACATCCACCACGATGCCGGCGCCTTCGTGGCCCAGGATGGTTGGGAACAGGCCTTCGGGATCCGCGCCCGACAAGGTGAATTCATCGGTGTGGCAGATGCCGGTCGCCTTTACTTCGACCAGAACTTCTCCCGCCTTCGGACCTTCCAGATCGACGTCTTCGATCGTAAGCGGTTTTCCGGCGGCGGTCGCGACAGCAGCGCGGACTTTCATGGTTCTACTCCCTCATCGAGCTCAATTCGTACGCAGCCAAGAGGCAGGCGACGCGCCTGCCCCTCGACTGCGATTTCCAGTTACCCGGTCGAAAGGACTAGGCCGCCAGTTTACCGGACGCCTTCGCCACATGGGTCGCGATCGCGTCCATCAGCGCCGGAGACAGGCAATCATAGGGCTCGAGCCCAAGTTCCTTCAGGCGTGACCGGACCGCACCCATCTCGCTCGGCTTCGCGCCCGATTCAATGATCGAGGACACGAATGCCGCGAATTGCGGCGCCGACCAGCCATCGTCCTTTGACAGCTCGGTATGGATGAAATCGAGGCCATAGAACGGGTGCTTGGTGTTCTCGATCCGCCCGAACAGATGGACGCCGCAGCCGGTGCAGGCATAGCGCTGGATCGTCGCGCTTGGGTCAACGATCTTCAGCTTGTTCTCGTTCTTGGTGACGGCAACCTTGTCGCGCGGAACCACCGCGACGACGGAGAACAGCGCGCCTTCCGGCTTCCAGCACTTGGTGCAGCCGCACGCATGATTGTGCGCGGACTGCGAACTGACGCGGACTTCGACCGGGTCGCTCGCGCACTTGCAGGTCAAGGTTCCACCGGCAAAGTCGGCTTTGCCCTGCTTGATTCCATTATCCACTGATGGATGAATTTTGACTGGCATTTCATCGTCCTCCCGTTTTGCCTGGAACTTGCCTCTTGAAGCGAGGCGATCTCAATGACTCCGACCCCAAAGGCGTGACATCCGGCGCAGCTTAGTCACCTCTGCAACCTTCCGAAAGGTTCTTGCAGCCTGTCATGACTTCTTAATGCCTGAGAGTGCGCCAAACACCGGCAACCTGGATATTGTCCTTAGGTAGCATTGGAGGGTCGATTCTGGCGGTGGTTTTTTGAGGTGAAGATTAGAATTGTTTGAAGGATTCATCCGCAGTTCAACAGTGGTTAGCAGCCAACGCCAATCAGGAGTGCAGTCGCGTCATCGCTCATCTTGAGTCTCGGATATTTAGCACCGGTGGGATCGGCGACCTCGATCGCGCGCAACTGTTTCAACAACGCAGCTGCGCCTTGCCGGTCCGTCTCCCGCACCAACTCCGCGTCGCTCATGGCGCCATAGTGGTCGACCAGGCGATAATTGCCGTCGCTGGACAGCAGCACGCGCCGCAGTTGGCGCGCAGGCACACGATCGATCTGCATCATGGCAACGCAACTTTGTTCTGCTGCCAGGACGCCATACCCATCAGGTCTGTTTCGTCGCCGACGTTGGGCTCGGAGCGCGGGGATCATCCGCTCGCGGATTTCTTTCGGGTCCGTGAGGCCGATCGCTCGGAGGTCCAGGACCGCGCGCTTGGTCGATGCCTCGATCTCTTCCAGCACCGGATGCTCCAAGGCCTTGACCGCGCCGTCCTCAGATTCCAGCAGCACCAGGCAATCTCCCAGCCGGGCGATCTCGATCTCATCGCCCAGGAGCCGGATGAGCGCGAAGCTCGCCGCAGGTGTCTCGCGTCTATCGGCGCCGCGCGCATCGAGCCATGATGCCGATTGACGCTGTTCCAGCTCGCGTGCCAGCGCGGCGATCAAATCGACGACCGGCATGTCTGGCGCGGTCGACAGCAAGGCGGACAGTACTGCCTGGACCTGCGCAACGAACCATGCGGCATCAGTCGGTCCCGGCAGCAAGGCACGGTCATTGATGCCGGTCACGCCATCCAGCACCCAGGCGGCGCGCGCGGCCTCGGGTGCCGGCCAAACGCCGTATGCATCCTCGTTGATCTTGGAGCCGGGTTCAGTGGCTGCGGTGAGCAGGCGGAAGGCGGAGATCATGGTCGGTTTTGAGATTCCGGGATTGCTATTCGCGATGAAGTCGGGTCAATGATCGGCATGCACTCTCGATCACTATAAGGGCTTTTTCATGACCAGACTGATCGCGGAAATCTGCATCGATTCGGTGGACGGCGCCATCGTGGCCGCCGAGGCCGGCGCCGACCGCGTCGAATTGTGCGCCAACCTGCTGGAAGGCGGCACGACGCCCAGCCTTGGCCTCATGGAGACCGCGATCGCGCGCACCAAGCTGCCGGTGCAGGTGATGATCCGGCCGCGCGGCGGTGATTTTCTCTACTCCGAGATCGAAGTCGAGATGATGCTGCGCGACATCGCGGCGGCGAAGGCGGCACGCGTCGGCGGCGTGGTGTTCGGCTGCTTGACCGCAGACGGCAGGGTCGATGCCAAGCTGACGGAGCGCCTGATCGCGGCGGCGCGGCCGCTCTCCGTCACGTTCCACCGCGCCTTTGACGTGGCGCGCGATCCGGTGGAGGCGCTGCAGACCTTGGTCAATCTCGGTGTCGATCGTTTGCTGACCTCCGGCCAGGAGCCGAATGCGCTGGAAGGCGCACCTTTGATCCGGCGCCTGATCGAGCTGGCGGCGGGACGCCTCATCGTCATGCCGGGCGGCGGCATCACCGCGCGCAATGTCGCGCGCATCGTGCAGGAGACCGGTGCGAGCGAGATTCATTTCGCCGCTTTGAGTGAATCGCCAAGCGGCATGACCCATCGCAATCCGAACGTCTTCATGGGCGGAGAATTGCGGCCGGCGGAATATGCCCGGCTCGTCACCACCAAGGCCGGCATCACGTCGATCCTCGACGCGGCGCGCTAAGCGGCGAATTGAACGCCGGCACGCCAGATCGCCGTCGCCTTCAGGTTGTCGTCGATGTGGACAAGATCGGCGCGTGCGCCGGCGGCGATGCGCCCCAAATCGGGACGCTTGAGGAATTCCGCCGGATAAGTCGAGGCCATGCGCAGAGCCTCCCCCAATTCGACGCCGACCTGCTTCACCAGGTATCGGACCGCGGACATCATATCGAGGTCGGAGCCGGCTAAGGTCCCATCCGCCAGCAGCAAGACACCATCCTTGCGCCAGACAGTGCGGCCGTTGAGCTCGATGGTCTGCTGATCGGATCCGACCGTCGACATCGCGTCGGTCACCAGGAAGATGCGGCCCGGCTGCCGCTTGGCGCGTATGGCGATGCCGATGGCCGCCGGATGGACATGGTGGCCGTCCGCGATCAGCCCGCACCAGAGCTCGCCGGCATCGAGCGCGCCGCCGACCAGGCCGGGGGCGCGGTGAGTCAAAGGCGACATGGCGTTGAAAAGGTGCGTCACGCCGCGCGCCCCGGCATCGACCGCTGCGACGATCTGGTCATAGGTCGCGTCGGAATGGCCGAGGCTGACGATCACGCCGCCTTGCGCCAGACGCCGGATGATGGCGGGCGCGACGCGGTCGGGCGAAAGCGTGAGCAGCAAGGTCTCGATGCCGAGGGAAAGGATTTCATCCACGTCCGCCTCGGTCATCGTCCGCATCAGGTTGGCATCGTGCGCGCCCCGACGCTCCGGCGACAGGAACGGACCTTCCAGATGGAGGCCAAGGCAGCCAAGTGCCGCGCCGGAGATCGCCTGCTTGACCGAGGCGACTGCCTTCGCGGTGACTGCTGGTGAATCGGTGATCAGGGTCGGCAGCAAAGCCGTCGTCCCGAACTGGGCGTGCGCATCGCAGATCGTCCGGACGCCCTGCGCGGTCGGCGCATCGTTCAGCAGCACGCCGCCGCCGCCGTTCGCCTGGGCATCGATGAAGCCCGGCGCCAGCACGCCGCCAGCCAAACGATGGACCAGTAGATCAGTCGGAACCACCGCGTCGGGCACGACATCGAGGACATGTGCGTTATCGACGATCACGGCATGCTGCGCACGCCGTTTGGTGCCGTCGAAAATCTCCGCGCCTGTGATCGCGAACCGGGTCATAAGGTTTCCGTGACTTTCTTGAGGAGCGGCGGCGTATCAGGATCGAACCCCCGTGCCCGCGCGATCCGGTCTACGGTGGCATAGCAGGAGGCCATCGCCGACAACAGCTCGGTTGCCGGGTGGGTCGAGGCCGCGACCGGCAGATGCGTGAAGCCCTTCGCGCCGTCGATGCCGGTGCCGGCCACGAACACCCGCGCGCCTGCATCCGCGAGCCGCCCGGCGCAGTGGTCGAGCGAATCGCCCGCGGCGTCGCGCTGCCGGAACAGCAAGACGGGGAATCCCTCATGCACGATCTGGATCGGACCATGCAGCACTTCCGCCGCGCTGTAGGGCTCGGCATGGAGCGATGCCGTCTCTTTCAGCTTCAGCGCCGCTTCCATCGCGATCGGATAGCCGATGCCGCGTCCGATGATCAGAGCGGAGCGCGCTGCCACGAAGGGAGCCGCCATGTCGCTCCAGTCGGATGCCACGGCTGCGCGCAAGGCGCTTGGCAGTTCAGCCACCGCATCGCCGAGCACCCGGTCCTTCGACCAATCCGCCAGCAGCGCCAACCCCGCAGCCATCGAGGCGATGCAGGATTTGGTGGCGGCGACGCTTTTTTCCGGACCTGCCTCCAGTGGAATCGTCAGATCGGCCATCTCCGCTGCCGGCGAGGCGGCATCGTTCACGATAGAGATGATCTTCGCGCCGCCTTGCTGCGCGGCCTTGGCCATCGCCAGCAGATCGGGGCTGCGGCCCGACTGCGAGATCACCAGCATCGCCGCGCCTTCGAGCCGCAATGGCGTCTGATAGACCGACGCGATCGACGGACCGATCGCAACGACCGGCAGGCCGAGCTGCGTTTCGGTGGCATATTTGAAGAATGCCGCGGCGTGGTTCGATGAGCCCCGCGCGCAGATCGCAATGAGGCGCGGATCAAGATCGCGCAGCATCTTGCCGGCGGCCCGGATCGCATCGCCCGAGCGGTCGAGCAGCCGTGCGACGGCGTCGCCGGATTCCGCCGTCTCGCGCGCCATCCAGGTCGCGCCGTTGGCGGCAGCGTTCATGAGTGCTCTCCGCTGTTCAATGACTCGGTGGTCAGCTCGACCACGAAATCGTAGGCATCGCCGCGATAATGCGACTTGGTGAATTCCACCGGACGGCCATCCTTCAAATAAGAGATACGTTCGATATAGAGCGCCGGCGCACCCGGCTCGACGCCAAGAACCTGCGCATCTTCGGCGCTAAGGCTCTCCGCCGACAGGCGCTGCAAGGCGCGGACAGGGCGAATGCCGGCCGCCTCCAGCGCGACGTACAGCGAATTGCCGATCCCCTCCGGGTTCGCCAGCAGCCGCGCCGCGACCACGGCCTGCTCCAGCGCCATCGGCTGGTCGTCGGCGAGGCGCAGACGGCGCAAGCGCACCACCCGCTCGCCGGTCGAGAGGCCAAGCACCATCGCCTCTTCCGGCGTCGGCGGCGCCACGGTCTTCATCAACCACCGCACGCTCGGTGTCAGGCCGCGCGCCAGCATATCCTCGGTGAAAGACGTGAGCCGCGACAAGCGCTGCTCAACGCGCGTCGCGCCGCTGGTGACGAAGGTGCCGGAGCCGCGGCGCTGCGTCAGCACGCCCTCTTCCACCAGGTCGGTCAGCGCCTTGCGAACGGTGACGCGCGAAATGTCCAGCATGCTGGCGATCTCACGCTCCGACGGCAGCGCGTCATTGGCGCGCAGCCTGCCGTCATGGATAGCCGATTGGATGAGCGTCTTCAGGCGCAGATAAAGCGGCCCGGCGGCTGCATCACCAAAGGTTCCGGCCCCGAAGACCGCATGTGCTTCGGTCACGGCCGCACCCCCGCTGTTGCGGCGCAGCGGCCGCCCGCCAGCAGGATCGCGCCATCCAACGGATCGTGCCGCGGCGCGGTCAGGTAAGACAAGAACCGCTCCGGCAAATACGGGCGGTAGGCCTTGCCGATGCTGCCCAGCAGGCAGATGCGCACGACGCCGAGCTTCACGATATGGCCCAATGCGAGCGTCACGCCGGTCTGGCCGCGCTCGATGATGAAGCGTGCGATCGGATCATCCTGCTCCGCATGCTGGAACAGCAGCGGCGCCAGTGCCCCGTAATCGCGCGGCTTCGCCCCCTCGACGAACTTCTGCAGCTTTTCGATCGAGCCATCGAAGCGCGCCCACACAGCGTCTGTGAACGGCGTCGATTCGATCAGCCCATCGCGCGCGTAGAGCGATCGGCGCAGCGCTTCGCGCCCGAGGTCGGCGCCGCTGCCCTGGTCAGACAACATGAAGCCCCAGCCGCCAAAGGTCTGCAGCTTGCCGCCGATCGAGACGACATAGACCGCGCCGGTTCCGATCGAAGCGATCGCGCCGTCCTCGCCGGCATGGGCGCCGACGCAGGCGATGATGCCGTCATGCTCGATGCGCAACTTCTGGAACGGCCAGGTGTGGCCTTGAACCCGCTCGGTCGCGCCCGCCATGTTGGCCCCGGCCAGCCCGAAGCAGGCCGAGCACTGCGTCAGCCGCGATGCCGGCAACCCGCCGCTGGCGAATGCCTTCTCGGACACCTTCGCGATGTTGGCGACTGCCTCGACCGGATCCGTGGCAATGTTGGAGGGGCCGCCGGTCGCTTCGCCGATCAGCCGCCCTTCGGAATCGCGCACGCGCGCCCGGCAATTGGTACCGCCGCCATCGATACCGAGGAAATACGCAGCCGTCACAGCTCACCTGTCAGCCCGCAAGGATGCGGGATAATGCCAATTCACTACCAATATATGACCGAGCCCAGGCAAACGCCAGTGAATAATCCCGGCTGGACCCAACGCCACATGCGGCGACACAGTTTTGTCATCTATGCCATGTTTTCCTTGCGTAAAGCGATGAAAGCCGACACTGAAATCGGCCACGCGGCAGGCCATGAACGAACTGCTGAACGATCCCCGCAGATTCCATCTCGACACGGGTGGTATTATTTCGGTATTATGACTTTCAAGAAGATTCTGGGGCGGGCTGAATGCAGGGTCGGCAGACTGAACAGATGAGCGCGGAATATCTGGGCCTCGATACCTGGCCGGATGAGCGCGCGCTTGCCGCAATGCTCGAGGCGCAGAGCCGCGGCGTCGCTTCGGTCCGCGCGGCCTTTCCCGATATCGCCAAAGCGGCGACGCTGGTCGCGGACCGCATCCGGCGCGGCGGACGCCTGATCTATGCCGGCGCCGGCTCTTCCGGTTTGATCGCCAAGCTCGACGCGCACGAACTTCCTGCCACCTTCGGCATTCCGCACAGCCAGGCGCTGGCGCTGATCGCCGGCGGCACCGGCAGCTTCGATCGCATCGACAACAAGATGGAAGACAGCGCACCCCAGGCCGTGGCGGATCTGGCTTCGGTCAAGGCCTCGGTCGGCGACGTGATCATCGGCATCGCGGCCAGCGGCAGCACCATCTATACCTGCGCCGCACTCGCCGAAGCGCGCCGCATTGGCGCCGCCACGGTCGGCATCGCCTGCAACGACAAGGCGCCCATCTTCAACGACGTGGATGTTGCCATCCGCCTGCTGAGCGGGCCGGAAGTTCTGGCCGGTTCCACCCGCATGGCGGCCGGTACGGCGCAGAAGTCGGCGCTGAACCTGCTCTCCACGCTGGCGGCGATCAAGCTCGGTCACGTCTATGACGGCATGATGGTGAATATGCGCGCCGAGAACGAGAAATTGCGCGAGCGCGCCGCCCACATCGTGGCGCGCGCAGCCAAGATCGATCTCGAGCTTGCGCGCGCCAAGCTGGTCGAAGCGAAATTCGAACCCAAGATCGCGATTCTGCTCGCGGCGGGCGCCAGCGATGGCGCCCAAGCCGCCCAGCTCCTGCAGCAAGAACAGGGCAATTTGCGCCGGGCTTTAGCCTGTCTCGGCACAGCGCCATCCAAGGCGTAGTTACATCAGGCAAGGTACAGCAACCAGGGACCAGGGAGGTTACCTAACCATGAAACGCAAGACATTTCGCGCGGCCGCGCTCGGCGCCACCGCGCTGGTGGCCGGCATGTCGCTGTGGGCGCTCGCGGCTTCGGCCGACGATGTGACCCTCACCATTGAAAGCTGGCGCAACGACGATCTGCCGATCTGGCAGGACAAGATCATCCCCGCTTTCGAAGCCAAGAATCCGGGCATCAAGGTCGTGTTCTCGCCGACCGCGCCAACCGAATACAACGCGGCGCTCAACTCCAAGCTCGACGCCGGCACTGCCGGCGATCTCATCACCTGCCGGCCGTTCGACGCCTCGCTGGAGTTGTTCAAGAAGGGCCACCTGACTGCGGTCACCGACCTCAAGGGGATGGAGAATTTCGGCTCGGTCGCGCGTTCGGGCTGGACCACGGATGACGGCAAGACCACCTTCTGCGTGCCGATGGCCTCGGTCATCCACGGCTTCATCTACAATAAAGACGCGTTCGATAAGCTCGGCATCACCGAGCCGAAGACCGAGGACGAGTTCTTCGCCGATCTCGAGAAGATCAAGAAGGACGGCACCTACATCCCGCTCGCCCTTGGCACCAAGGACCAGTGGGAAGCGGCCACCATGGGCTATCAGAATATCGGCCCGAACTACTGGCATGGCGAAGAAGGCCGACTTGCATTGATCGCCGGCAAGGAAAAGCTGACCGATAAGGAATGGGTCGAGCCGTACCAGGTCCTCGCGCGCTGGGCGGCCTATATGGGCGACGGCTACCAGGCGCAGGCCTATCCGGACACCCAGAACCTCTTCGCCCTTGGCCGCGCGGCGATCTATCCCGCCGGCTCATGGGACATCTCTCTCTTCAACCAGCAAGCCCAGTTCAAGCTGGGCGCGTTCTATCCGCCGGTGAAGAAGGCAGGAGATCCCTGCTACATCTCCGATCATGTCGACATCGCAATGGGCATGAATGCCAAGAGCGCGCATCCGGAAGAGACCAAGAAGTTCCTGGAATGGGTGGCCTCATCGGACTTCGCGACCATCTATGCCAATGCGTTGCCGGGCTTCTTCAGCCTCTCCGACCAGCCGGTGAAGCTCGAGGACCCGATCGCAACCGAGTTCGTGAGCTGGCGCAAGGACTGCAAGACCACGATCCGGTCGACCTATCAGGTGCTCTCGCGGGGCACCCCGAATCTCGAGAACGAGACCTGGGGCGCGTCCGCCAACGTACTCAATGGTTCCGAGACTCCCGAGCAGGCCGCCGCGCGGCTGCAGAAGGGCCTCGATAGCTGGTACAAGCCCGCGCAGTAAGCGCTGGCCTTCCTCCCTGGCGCGCTCCGATCGGCCGTCCTTGCGGCGGCCGATCGGGCGGCGGGATTTCGAACAAAGAAACCGGTGTCCAGGCTGATCCTGGGCATGTTCCTTGGGCATGACGCTGCAGGACAGCCATCGCGTGACCGATCTCGCTCCCATCCGCCGACCCTGGCGCTGGCATATCGCGGTGTTCCTGGCGCCGGCGCTGATCGTTTATTCGGCGCTGATGATCGTGCCGCTGGCGGAGACGCTGCGGCTGTCGTTGTTCACGTCGAAGGATCAGGTCGTCAGCTTCGTGGGCCTCGACAATTTCGCGACCCTGTTCGGCGATCCCCGCTACTCGGAGAGCTTCTGGAACGCGCTCTGGAACAACACCTACTTCTTCCTGATCCACATGCTGGTGCAGAACCCGATCGGCATCGGGCTCGCCGCATTGCTCAGCGTGCCGCGGCTGTCAGGCCGGACCTTCTATCGCACCGCGTTCTTCATGCCGACCATGCTGTCCTTCGTAATCGTGGGCTTTGTATGGAAGCTGATCCTGAGCCCGCTGTGGGGCGTCGCGCCCAGCATCCTCGCCGCCATCGGCCTCAGGTTCCTGTTCGGCCCCTGGCTGGGCGAGGAAGGAACCGCCCTGACCGCGCTCTCGCTGGTCTCGGTCTGGCAATATATCGGCGTACCGATGATGCTGATCTATGCGGCGCTGCTGTCGATCCCGGATGAAGTGATCGAAGCTGCGGAATGCGACGGTGTCGTCGGCCTTGCCCAGTTCTGGAAGATCAAGCTGCCGCTGGTCCTTCCCGCCATCGGGCTGGTCTCGATCCTGACCTTCGTCGGCAATTTCAACGCTTTCGACTTGATTTACGTCTCGCAAGGCGCGCTGGCTGGTCCCAGGTTTTCGACCGACATCCTTGGCACGTTCCTCTATCGCACCTTCTTCGGCTATCAGCTGCAATTGGGCGACCAGCACATGGGCGCGACCATCGCGACCGTCATGTTCCTCATCATCCTGGCGGTGGTGACCTTCTATCTCCTTGTGATCCAGCGGCGCATGCGCCGCTACCAGTTCTGAGGCGGCGATGAGGCAGGCACCGATCCTCCGCATGCGGCGCGCCGTGGTCCACACGCTGCTGGGCGGCTATACTCTCGTCGCGATCCTGCCCGTCCTCCTCATCATCATGAATTCCTTCAAGGACCGGGCATCGATCTTCAACCATCCCATGATGCCGCCTGGCACCGGCTCCTTCAGCCTGATCGGCTATCAGACTGTACTGCGGCAAGGCGACTTCATCGCCTATTTCGAAAACAGCATGATCGTCACGGTGGGGTCGATATTCTTCATCCTGCTGTTCGGCGCCATGGCGGCCTTTGCCCTCACCGAATATCGTTTCCGCGGCAACATCTTCCTCGGGCTGTTCCTCGCGCTCGGCGTCATGGTTCCGATCCGCCTCGGCACCGTCGCGATCCTGGAGATGATGGCGAGGTCGGGCCTGGTGAACACCCTGACTGCCTTGATCCTCGTCTATACCGCGCAAGGCCTGCCGCTCGCGGTGTTCGTGCTGTCGGAATTCATGCGCACCGTCTCGGACGATCTCAAGAATGCCGGGCGGATCGATGGGCTCTCGGAGTATGTCGTCTTCTTCCGCCTGGTGCTGCCTCTGGTACGCCCGGCGATGGCGACGGTTGCGATCTTTTCCATGATCCCGATCTGGAACGATCTGTGGTTCCCGCTGATCCTGGCGCCGGCCGAACACACCAAGACCATCACCCTCGGCACCCAGGTCTTCATCGGCCAGTTCGTCACAAACTGGAATGCCGTGCTGGCAGCGCTGACCTTGTCGATCACCCCGGTACTGATCCTCTATCTCCTCTTCTCGCGGCAATTGATCCGCGGCATCACCGCAGGAGCCGTCAAATGACTTCTGGAAAGATCCGTGTCCTGGTCGTCGGCCTCGGCAACATGGGGCTCAGCCACGCCCAGGCCTATCACGCCAATCCGGGCTTCGAGATCGTCGGCCTCGCCAACCGGTCGGAGGTCAGGCTGCCGCCGTCGCTGCAATCCTATGCGCGCTTCGGCAGCTTCGAGGACGGCCTCGCCAAGACCAAGCCGGACCTCGTCTCCATCAACACGCTGACGGATTCCCACGCGGAGTATGCGATCCGCGCCATGGAAGCCGGCGCGCATGTCTTCATCGAGAAGCCATTGGCCGCGACGGTCGAAGAGGCCGAGGCTGTCATCGCGACCGCCAAGCGTCTCAAGCGCAAGCTGGTGATCGGCTACATCCTGCGCCATCACCCGTCCTGGATCGAGTTCATCCGCATCGCGCGCGAGATGGGCGGGCCTTACGTCATGCGCATGAATCTCAACCAGCAATCCCACGCAGAGCACTGGGCGACCCACAAGCGCCTGATGCAATCCACCTCCCCCATCGTCGATTGCGGCGTCCATTACGTCGACGTGATGTGCCAGATCTGCGATGCCAAGCCGAAACAGGTGCGCGGCATGGGCGTGCGGCTCACGGATGAAATTAAATCGGACATGTACAATTACGGTCATCTGCAAGTGACGTTCGAGGATGGCTCGGTCGGCTGGTACGAAGCCGCCTGGGGCCCGATGATTTCGGAGACCGCTTTCTTCGTGAAGGACGTGATGACACCCAAGGGCTGCGTCTCGATCGTCATGAAGGAAGGCGCGAAATCGTCGGACATGGAGACTCACACCAAGACCTCCACCATCCGAACCCACTGGGCACAGCTGGACCGGAACGGCCAATATGTCCGGCCCGACCGCGACATCTCCATGGCCGACGAACCGGGCCACCAGGCCCTGTGCGACCGCGAGCAGGCCTATGTGCTGAAGGCCATCCGCGAGGATATCGATCTCACCCAGCACATGGCGGACGGTGTCAATTCGCTCAAGATCGTGCTGGCGGCCGATCGCAGCGTGCGCGAAGGCCGCGCAATCGATCTTTGATGCAAGGGGACATGACGTGGGGTCATTGAAACTACAAGGCGTGCGCAAGTCGTTCGGTGATTTTGAAGCCATCAAGGGCGTCGATCTCGACATTTCCGACGGCGAGTTCGTGGTGTTCGTCGGCCCCTCCGGCTGCGGCAAGTCCACCTTGCTGCGCGTGATCGCGGGGCTGGAGGAGCATACCGCCGGCCATGTGCTGATCGATGACCGCGTGGTCGATGTCGTGCCGCCGGCCAAGCGCGGCATCGCCATGGTGTTCCAGACCTATGCGCTCTATCCGCATCTGACGGTGCGCGGCAACATGGAATTGGGCTTGAAGCAGGAAGGCACGCCGCGGCCCGAGATCAATGCCCGCGTCGCCGAGGCCGCGCGCATGCTGGCCCTGGAGCCGCTGCTGGACCGGCGGCCATCGGAGATGTCCGGGGGTCAGCGCCAGCGCGTCGCGATCGGCCGCGCTGTGGTGCGCAAGCCGCGCCTGTTCCTGTTCGACGAGCCATTGTCCAATCTGGACGCCGGCCTCCGCGTCAACACGCGGCTGGAGATCGCGCGCCTACGCCGCCTGCTCAAGGCCACCATCGTCTATGTGACCCATGACCAGGTCGAGGCCATGACCCTCGCCGATCGAATCGTCGTGCTGAATCACGGCCAGATCGAACAGGTCGGATCGCCGCTCGAGCTCTATCGCAGGCCTGCCAACCTGTTCGTCGCCGGCTTTATCGGGTCGCCCAAGATGAATTTCGTGACCGGCCCGGAAGCAGAGACCCTGGAGGCACACACGATCGGAATCCGCCCGGAGCATCTCGACGTCAGCCGCGAGGTGGGGCACTGGCAGGGCGAGATTGCCCATATCGAGCACCTCGGCACCGATACATTCCTCTATGTCGACGTGGCGAAAATCGGGACCCTGACCGTCCGCCTCGACGGTGAGGCGGATCATCCAATCGGCTCCTCCGTTTTCCTGACGCCGCGCCGGACGCATCTGCACCGTTTCAACACAGATGGGCAACGAATCGCCGCTTGAGTTTGTTGACGACAACCTGCCCGCGGATACCCTTCACGAATCCTTGACTTGGCGGCGCTTGACCGGCGGGCTGCCGCGGCTGTCAGATTGTCGCCCCACGCATTTCGGCGACGACAATTCTTTCCGACGCCCCAGCCCCTGAGGAGTCGTTTCATGGAACAGAGAATTATCGATCTTTATGACCGCTACACCCATGGCGGCATGAGCCGTCGGGCTTTTTTCGATCGGCTCGTAGTCCTGGCTGGCGGTACTGCCGCCGCGACGACGCTGCTGCCGTTGCTGGAGAACAACTACGCCCATGCCGACATGATCGCCGAAGATGATCCACGCGTCGAAGGCGAGATGACGACCTTCAAGGCCGGCACCCAGGAGGTGAGCGGCTATCTGGTGAAGCCCGCCGCGGACGGCAAATATCCGGCGATCGTGGTGGTGCACGAGAATCGCGGCCTCAATCCGCATATCAAGGACGTTGCGCGCCGCCTGGCCGTCGCCGGCAATCTCGCCCTGGCCGTTGATTTTCTGTCGCCTGTTGGCGGCACGCCTTCGGACGAGAACAAGGCCCGGGACATGATCAGCAAATTGAACCTGGCGGATGTGACAAGCTGGGCCCAGGGCGCCGTGGCCTATCTGCGCACACGCCCATCCGGCAACGGCAAGGTTGGCGCGGTCGGTTTCTGCTGGGGCGGCGGCGTGATCGGCCGGCTGGCGGTGGCGGAACCGACGCTCAATGCCGGCGTCGTCTATTACGGCCAGCAACCGCCGGCGGAGGACGTGCCGAAGATCAAGGCGCCGCTGCTGCTGAACTATGCGGGGCTCGATGAACGCATCGGTGCCGGTATTCCCGCTTTCGAACAGGCCCTCCAAAAGAACGGCAAGGAGTACCAGATCTATATCTACAAAGGGGCCAATCACGCCTTCAACAACGACACCAATGCCGCCCGCTATAACAAGGAAGCTGCCGACCTGGCATGGGGCCGCACCCTCGATTTCTTCAAGCAGCACCTCGGAGCCTGACCGGCTTCGGCTGCCGCTGATCACGGTTTCGTGATCGACGGCGATACCGGTTCGGCCGGCGCGGCAACGTTCAAGCCTCGAAACCCGCGGGTTCAGACGCTTGAATGAAACTCACGAGTTTTATAATGTGCCGGCGATGAAACTCGGGAGTTCAAATCTGCCATGACCCTGCCGCTCCCCACCAGCAGTCGCAATGACCGCCGGCAGCGCATCGTGCTCGCCGCCTCCCAGATGTTCGCGGAGCGCGCCTATGTCCACGTCCAGATGGACGACCTCGCCCGGGCCGCGGCAGTCGCGAAGCCGACCATCTATCGCTACTTCAGCTCCAAGGAAGATTTGTTCCTAGAGGCGCTCGACGGCACCATGAGCGAACTGGTGGCGGAGGTAAGCCGTGTCGCTGACGAGAGCTCGCCCGCGCCGCTCGTTCTTCGCCGGATGATTTTCGCCGCGCTCAAATCCTTCGCGCAATGCACCGCTGCCATCCGGGCCTTGGACGGCAGCGATGCGGCGCTCGGTGAACGCGGGCGCGCCATGCTGCGCCGCCGCGCCCGGCAGATCCGCGAAGAGTTCGCCCGTGTCCTGGAGCGCGGCATCGCCGCGCAGGATTTCCGCGGCCTCGATCCGGACCTTGCCTCGCGGGCCATCCTGGGCGCGGTCCGCATGACGGCGACGGCGGAGGATGCACCGAATGACGAGCGGGCCGCTCTTTCGCTGACGGAGCTGCTGCTGCACGGAATGTCTACGCAAGGGAGCCGTGTCTGACATGTTGCGCACGCGTTCCCTCCTCTTCATCTGTGCGCTGCTGGCCGTGGTTGCCGGCGCTGTCGTCTGGGGCAGGTATCACCGCAGCGACCCGGTCACTGCGGAGGCCGCCATGCAGCCCGCTGCAAAGGCGCAGGACCCGGACCAAGGCCAGGGGAATGGCAGGCCCGCGGTCGCCGTGAAGGTGGCCGAAGTGACCCGGGCTTCCATGCCGATCCGCCGCCGGACCATCGGCTGGGCCGAGCCGATCGCGACCGTTGCGATCAAATCGCGCGTCAACAGCGTGATCATGGAGCAGCGCGCGGCCGACGGCCAGTTCGTGAAGGCGGGCGATGTCCTGTTCGTGCTGGATGACCGCGAGGCCAAGGCCGCCATTGCGCGCGACGAAGCCGCCATGGCACAGCACCAGGCAGAGGTCGAGCGGGCGCTCGCCGATCTAGAGCGCACCAAGACCCTAGTCGCCAAGCAGACCGCATCGAAGCAGACTCTGGACCAAGCTCTGGCCGACGCACGCGCTGCCCAGGCCGCCGTGGCCGCCGACAAGGCGGTGCTGCAGGCCGACCGGCTGACCTTATCCTATACCACCATCCTTGCGCCGATCTCCGGCCGGCTGGGCGCCGTCGGCGTCACGCCCGGCAACCTGGTGGCGGAGAACGGCGAGATCGCGCTCGTCACCATCACCCAGATGCAGCCAATCCGCGTAAGCTTCACCCTGCCCGACCGCGACATCGACGCCCTGCGCAGCGCGCTTGCGCAATATCCACCGGCGCCGGTAAGTGTGTTCGTCAAGGGCAACAAGACCCCGCGCGCCAAGGGAACCCTCTCCTTCATCGACAGTTCGGTCGACGTCGCCTCCGGTACCATCACGGCCAAGGCGGAATTCGCCAACGACAATCTCGCGCTGTGGCCTGGACAGTATTTCGACGTCGAGGTGGAGCTTGGCCTTCAGGCCGAGGCCAGCATCATTCCGAGCGTCGCGCTGCAGGTCGGCCAGAAGGGATTGTTCGTCTTCATCATCACGCCGGACAACAAGGCAGAGATGCGCACGGTCACCGTTTCCGCCAGTGACGGCGACAAGAGTGCAGTCGCCACCGGGCTTTCGCCCGGCGAACGCGTCGTCGTCGACGGCCAGCATCAGCTCTCACCCGACGCCCGGGTGACGGTGGTGAAGTGACGTCTGCCTCGATGGATAGGGCCTTTAGATGAACGTCTCCGAATTCTGCATCCGCCGCCCTGTCGCGACCCTCTTGATGTCGATCGCGCTGATCGTTGGCGGTGTGTTCGCGTTCGATCTGCTGCCGGTCGCCGCTTTGCCGCGCACCGATTTTCCGGTCATCAACGTTTCGGCTCAGCTGCCCGGCGCATCGCCGGACACCATGGCGAAGTCGGTCGCGACGCCGCTCATCAAGCAGTTCGCGACCATCGAAGGCATCTCGACCATCAGCGCAAGCAACACCCAGGGCAACACGTCGATCGCGATCGAGTTCGATCTTGAGCGTGATATCGACGCCGCTGCGGCCGACGTGCAGTCCGCCATCTCCCGCACCACGCGCCGGCTGCCTGCTGACATGCAGGACCCGCCGAGCTATCGCAAGGTCAATCCTGCCGATCAGCCGATCCTGCTGCTGGCCCTGCGCAGTGACGTGATGCAGCTGTCACAGCTCGACGATTTCGCGCAGCAGGTGATGTCGCCGCGTCTGTCGACGCTGGCCGGTGTCGCCCAGGTCAGCGTATTCGGCAGCCAAAAATACGCTGTCCGCATCCAGGTCGACCCGAATGCGCTGGCCTCGCGCGACATCGGCATCGACGAGCTGCAGACAGCGGTCGATGCCGCCAACACCATCACGCCGGTCGGCGTCGTCAAGAACCAGGACCAGACGCTGACCATCCAGGCGGAGACCCAGCTCAACAACGCCGACCAGTTCGCCGACCTCATCATCGCGACGCGCGACGGGAAGCCGGTGCGGCTGCGCGACGTCGCCAGGGTCATCGATTCGGTCGAGAACAACCAGACGGCCAGCTGGTTCGAGGGCGGCCGCTCCATCGTGCTGGCGATCCAGCGCCAGCCCGACGCCAACACGGTAGACGTGGTGGACCGGGTCAAGGAGATGTTGCCGCAGTTCCGCGACGAGCTGCCGCCGACCGTCTCGATCGATCTGCTTAATGACCGCTCAACCTCGATCCGCGACGCCGTGCATGACGTCGAGATGACGCTGCTGCTGACCATCGCACTGGTCATCATGGTCATCTTCCTGTTCCTGCGGCGTCTCAGCGCGACCATCATTCCCAGCACTGCCGTTCCGATCTCCCTGATCGCAACCGTCGGCGGCATGTATCTTTGCGGCTTCTCGATCGACAACGTCTCGCTTCTTGCCCTCACCTTGACGGTTGGCCTGGTGGTGGACGATGCGATCGTGATGCTGGAGAATATCGTCCGCCATATCGAAGAGGGCATGACTCCGTTCGAAGCCGCGCTGAAAGGCAGCCGCGAGATCGGCTTCACCATCATCTCGATCACGGTTTCGCTGATCGCTGTCTTCATTCCCGTCCTGCTGATGGGCGGTGTCGTCGGGCGCATCTTCCACGAATTCGCCATCGTGGTGGTGATGGCGATCGCCGCTTCGGCCTTTGTCTCCCTCACGCTGACGCCCATGCTGTGCTCGCGCATGCTCAAGGGTTTGCAGCACGGGCCAGTGCGGCCGGGGCTGCTCGACCGCGTGCTCGAAGGCGCTTTCAGCGCCATGCTGGCGGTCTACGATTCCATCCTCAAATTCTGCCTGCGCTTCCGGCCGTTGATGCTGATCGTGTTCCTGGCGACCATCGCAGGCACGGCCTGGCTCTATATCTCCATTCCGAAAGGCTTCTTTCCGCAGGAGGATATCGGACAGCTTTCCGTCTCGACCGAGGCCCGCGAGGATATTTCCTTTGCCGCCATGTCGGCGCTGCAGCAACAGGTCGCCGACGTGTTCCGCAAATCCCCCTATGTGAAGAGAGTTGCGAGCATCGTGGGTAGCGGCAATGACTCGCTCAACAGCGGCCGGCTGTTCGTCGAACTGAGGCCCAAGGATCAGCGCCCGAAACTGGAGACCGTGCTGAGCGAACTGCGCCGCCAGCTTGCGCCGATCGCCGGCATGTCAACCTTCATGACGCCGGTGCAGAACCTGCGTCTGGGCGGCCGCTCGTCGCGCAGCCAGTATCAATATGTTCTGCAAGCGATCGATCAGAATGCGCTGTTCTCCTGGGCCGAGAAGATGGCGGAGGCAATGGGCCGCGATCCCACTTTCGCCGATGTCAGTACGGATCTGGAATCAAGTGCGCAGCAGGCGACCATGGTCGTTGACAAGGACAAAGCCAATGCCCTCGGCATTTCCGCCGATCAGCTGCGCTCCACTCTCTATTCCGGTTTCGGCACGCGGCAAATCTCGACCATCTATGCCACCGGCGACAATTATTCGGTCCTGATCGAGTTCGATCCCGATATCGCGTGGGACCCGCAGCTGCTCAACACGGTCTATGTCCGTGCGGCGGAAGGCAAGCTCGTCCCGATCGGCGCCTTCGCGGACGTGCAGCGCACGGTCGGCGCACTCAGCATCAACCAGCTGGGCCAGCTGCCCGCGGTCACCATTTCCTTCAACCTGCCGCCCGGCGTTGCCCTGGGCGATGCCGTGGCGCGGACGGAGGCGTTGCGTCAGCAGGTTGGCCTACCCAGCACGGTCACCTCGACTTTCTCCGGCAATGCCCAGGTATTCCAGGATTCGCTCAAGAACCAGGGGCTGCTGATTTTGGCCGCTGTGCTTACGATCTATATCGTTCTCGGCATCCTGTATGAGAGCTTCGTCCATCCGTTCACGATTCTGACCGGCCTGCCATCGGCCGCCATCGGCGCATTCATCGCCCTGCGCCTGGCAGAACTCGACCTTAGCGTGGTGGCCGTCATCGGCGTCCTGATGCTGATCGGAATCGTCAAGAAAAACGCAATCATGATGATCGACGTGGCGTTGACTCTGCAGCGCGAGGGGATGGAACCGCACGAAGCCATCTATCGCGCCTGCATACTGCGATTCCGGCCGATCATGATGACGACCTTTGCGGCGATCATGGGCACGCTGCCGATCGCCCTCGGCGCCGGCACCAGCGCGGAACTGCGCCAGCCGCTCGGCATTGCCGTAGTCGGCGGATTGGTCCTTTCGCAGGTGCTGACCCTGTTCATCACGCCCGTGCTCTATCTCTACATGGAGCAGCTCTCCCGCGCACTGCGCGGCAAGCGGAGAATAGGCGTCGATCACCGGACGGCCTAAGCCGATTGGCGGAGGCAGCGGCATCCGGCGCGTAACTGAATCTTATGGATTCCGGCACGATTCTAAAGGCTGTTGGCGCACATCAACAGCTTGACTGATCACCGTAGATGACGATCTTTTCTGCCGCATCGGAAACTGCCCTTGCCGCTGCAATGGGAGCGCGATCGCCGGCCTCTGCCAGCCGCGTTCCTGAGCCGGCGCCGCAGAACGA
This sequence comes from Dongiaceae bacterium, assembly GCA_035695765.1. Taxonomy (GTDB): domain Bacteria; phylum Pseudomonadota; class Alphaproteobacteria; order Dongiales; family Dongiaceae; genus Dongia_A. The sequence continues at coordinate 25,269 of DASRRI010000093.1, read as the reverse complement.
TGCCAGCGTCATCTTCAACGCGTTCGATGCCTTGCAATCGCAGACTGCAGTGCTCGGCCATGACGGCACTATCCTCCATGTCAACGAAGCCTGGCGGCAGTTCGGCCTGCAGAACGGCTATGTGGGCGATGATCTGGGCGTCGGGCGCAGCTATCTGGACAATGCCGACGTCACGATCCTCGACGAGACCGGAAACGAGTTCAATGTCCGCGCCGCCCTGGAAAAGGTGCTGAGCGGGTTTTCATCAGGCTTCTACGGCGAATACATTTCCGATTCACCGCGCGAGCGGCGGTATTTCTCGGTCTATGCCGGGCCTTATGTCGCCGGCGACAATATCGGCGCCGTCGTCGTCCATACCAACATCACCTCGCGCCGCTTTGCCATGGCGGAGCTCGAGGCGGAGCGGGAGATTCTGCAATCGATCGCCAACGGCGCGCCGCTGGAACACATCCTGGGCGGCCTTTCCGAAGCCTTCGAAAATCTCCTGTTCGGCAGCCGTTGCGCCATCGCCGCCGTGGTCCCGGAAATCGCGTCGTTCCATTCCATCACCGGGACACCGAGGGCCGCGCGCGTGTTCGAAAGCATCTCGCGCCTCAGCCTCACGGAGCGTATCCGGGTCACCGGCGAATTGTGCGCACAGGAGGATATCGTCGACCTTGCCAGCCTCGGCGACGTGTGCGCCGATGGCGAGAACAAGGCAGCAAGGGAATTGGCGGCGACACCTGGCATGCTGCTGACCATCCGGGGCATGGACAAGCGCCCGATCGGCCTGGTCGCCATGCTCGATCGCACGATCTTCACCATGTCAGTCACGGAAAGCGGCCTGGTCCAGCGCCTGTGCGCCGTTGCCGGGATCGCCGTCCTCTCCGCGCGCAGCCGCGCTGCGTTGAGGCAGAGCGAGGAACGCTATGCCCTCGCCTTCGAAGGCGCCAATGACGGGCTGTGGGACTGGGACATGCGGAGCGACGAGGTCTTCCGCTCCGCGCGCTGCTACGAAATCCTGGGCTACAAGGCGGATGCCGAGAATGCCAGCCGCAGGGACAATCATGGCTGGTGGATGGTGCAGATCCATCCCGACGATGTCAGCGCCGCCTCCAGCGCGCTCGAAAAATGCCTTGAGGACGGGGAAAATTCCTTTGCCATGGAATACCGCATGCGCCGATCGGACGACAGCTATTGCTGGATCTCTGATCGCGGCGCGGTGATCCGGGATTCCGAAGGTCGTGCCTATCGCGCGGCAGGCTCGATCACCGACATTTCCGCCCGCAAGCTGGCCGAACAGCAGCGCCGCGCGCTGGAAGAACAATTGCGCCAGACTCAGAAGGCAGAAGCGCTGGGCACGCTCGCCGGCGGCATCGCGCACGACATCAACAACACGCTGGTGCCCATTCTCGGGACGGTGGACCTGCTGCTCTATGATGCGGCCGACGAAGAGATGACCGAGTCCTTGAAGGACATTCACGACGCCGCCACCAAGATCAAGGAACTGGTGCGGCAGATCCTCGCCTTCAGCCGCAATGGTGGATCGGAGCGCCGGGAAACTGATCTGGTTGCGGAGGTTGGTAGCGCATTGCGCATGTTGCGGGCAATGGTGCCGACCACCATCTCCCTCGATCTCGAATCGAAGGTCGAAAGCTTCACCGCCACGGTCAATCAGACCCAGCTCCACCAGGTCATGATGAACCTGGTCAGCAACGCGGCGAGCGCGATCGGTTCCGACAAGGGTGCGATCAGGATCTCGATAGATCAGGTCGAAGTCAACGACGCGCGCAAGATCACCGACCAGCACGTATCGGCAGGATTGTTCTGCCGCATCTCGATCGTCGATAACGGCCCCGGAATCGCCGCCGATGTGATGGCCCGCCTGTTCGATCCGTTCTTCACGACCAAAGGCGTCGGCGAAGGGACTGGGCTTGGCCTGTCGGTCGTCCAGGGCATCGTGCGCGAGCACCACGGCTTCATTGAAGTCAGCAATGAACCCGACGCCGGTGCGAGGTTCGATATCTATTTCCCAACTTGCTAGCGGTGCTAGCCAATGCTTTCGTTTTGGAGATACCAATATGCGTGTTCTGCTGATCGACGATGAACAGATGGTGCGCAAGATCGTGCGTAAGATGCTGGAACGGAGCGGTCACGACGTAACCGAGGCCGAGAACGGCCGGCTCGGGCTGGAGCAATTGAAGAACGCCACCTTTGACCTTGTCATCACGGATATTATCATGCCGGAGATGGAAGGCGTCGAAACTCTGATGACGGTGCGCGAGCAATATCCGAGCGTGAAGGTCATTGCCATGTCCGGCGGTGGCCGCACCGGCAACATCGACTTCCTGAGCGCTGCGGAAAAACTGGGTGCCTCCGCAATCCTGCACAAGCCCTTCACGCTAGGCTCTCTCGCCAGCGCGATGGAGGCAACGTTCGGTGTGCAGAAGGCTTCCTAGAGCTTTCTAGCTTCCCTGATCCTGCTGCACGCGCCGCGCTTGACGTTGCAGGTAAAATCCTTCGGTCGACAGCGGGTACACGCCGAGCGGTTGCGCCGTGCCATTTCCGATCGCAGTTCCCGAGAGATGATTGAAACCCGCACACACAGCGGCAATGACCGTGCTGCTGGTCGCAAGGCCGCCGATGAAGGACCGCAATGTGGCCTTGGACGCGGCCGCCGCGAAGCTATTGAGCGCCGTGAGCGCTTGGCGCTCCGGCCAATCATGATCCGATAGATCGCCGGCCACAATCGAGGCACCGGTCGCAGCCACCTGCTGGAAATCCTTGTGATCCAGACTGAGGCGCACGCTGATGTTCCGGCAAACTCGGCGGAGCATCGCGATCCGCGGGGTCAAAGTAGGCCAGGACCCGAAATAGGCGTCGCCGATTTCCAGCACGACGAGCTGGCGTTCCTGGTCATTCAACATGCTGACCTGATCCAAAAGGAAACGCAGGCCGCTTTGATCGTCAATGAAGCGCCGGCCGATCGGCGCGACGATGATCGCTCTCTTCCTTTCACCGCGCATCAACTGAATCTGGCTGACCAGCTTACGCAGGATCACGGAATTGAGCATCGATTGCAGATTCGGATCGTCGTATGTGAGGCAGAATTCATTGAGCCCAAGCAGCGCGCCCTCGACTCTCAACGTGATCTTCATGCGATAGGCGGTAACGGCCTGCCGCTTCACGTCCCAGATCGGCTCATAGAGCAGCTGAAGCTCTTCGATCTCGACCGGGGCGATCTGCGCTCCAGGATCGCTGGCGGCCGCCGCTTCGGACCTTCCCCGGGTGCCAGCCTGCGCGTCCACCGGCCGGCCGATTGGGATGGCCTTGAAGGGCGCCGCCTTCGTCGCCAGCGCATCCAGCCGTGCGGCCAACGCGGGCGGCGCGACATTTCGGGCGGCGGCGGGCGCGGTCGCCGATTGTGCTGTCACCACGGACGGCGCACTCGCGGAAGAGAAGTCCGGGACACGGCCTTGCGGCCGCGCTGCTCCTTGCACCAGATAACTCTCCTTCGGCCCGCTTCCAGTGATCGGAATGACGGGGTAGCCCTGGATCTCCGGAACGGGTTCGCCATCTGCTTGCGAGGTTTGCCCGCCAGCCTCGTTGCTTCCGATACCGGATGAGCGTGCCCGAGGCGTTGCATGCACGGCCGAGAAATCGGGCAACCGCGCTGCTGGCCGGGCCGTGTCCTTGATCAGCTTGCGGTCCGACTTGCCGCTGCCAACAAGCGATACGACCGGATAGCCGGCAACCGGAGCGGGCTGCTCAGCCCCCCACCCGACCTCACTTGCTTCGCCAGACGCCAGGCCGGCGCTCGCCTGCGACTTATCGGGGAGCCCGGAGAAATCCGGGATCGGCCCGCCCGCGCGCAACGGGTCCGCCACGATGCGGCCCTGAGTCATATGGCCGCCCTCTATCGGAACGATCTTGTATTTGTCGGTCCAGGGCGCGATCGGCGGCATCAGCGGCTGCTCGTCCGGCAACCGCTCACTTGGTTCCGCGGGCTGACCCAGCAGCGTCGCCTCATGGATGGCGCCAACCGGATTGGCCGTATGGCCCATCAGATCGCTTGTCACTCTGGTGACGGTGGCGTTGAGGCGGATGGCTGCGAACGCCGAATCATGGCCGAACAATTTCTGCCGGATCTGCGCTGCCGCCACATACATCAGGGCGGAGGCCTTCTGTTCCGTCAGGTTGGGGAAGATGACGAGATATTCGGAGTCGCTGATCTGCGTGAAGATGTCCGATTCCTGCAGCATCCGCCGCAGCGTCGCTTCGACCACCATATGAACCTGATGCTCGACCTTGGACCAGCGATCGCCGAGGTCCGCGCGCACGCTCTCGATGTTCAGAAGCTGGATCTGGCCAGCCGAAAACTGGTCCAGCGACTGGCCCTTCGGCAGCATGCTCAGGACAGTGTTCGCATCGGCCGGCGACAGAGCGGCGCCGGCAAGGCCCATCTCGACGGGCGCTTGATCGCCCGGCGACTGCTGCGGCTGCTGTGTTTGCTGCGGCTTTTGCTCCTCTTGCGCGTCCGCTCGGACCTGCTGCCCTTCAGCGGTCTTGTCGTCAGCAATTAGCGAAGAGATCTTGTCCCAAAGTTTCATGACCTAAGACATCCTTGCCCCAGTGATGTCCCTCGAACGCCTTGTTCGCGCTGCCGGTCCCATCAAGCCTAGCGCCCGAGAGGAACCATATCTCAATAATACTGAAGAATGGGCTAAGGCAGTCCTAGGCCGAATGGCCTATGGGCAAGGCGGGTCAGACTTCGCTGCGCCTTGGCATGTCGGCGCCGCGGCGCGAGCAGGTGATGGCGGCTGCGCGCGCCGCGAAGGTCAGAAGCGCGTCGAGATCGTCTGCAGACAACGAGGCAAGGTCATCCGGCGACAGGCGGCCATGCTCCGCCAGCCAAGTCAGCAAGGCTGCCTGAAACGTATCGCCGGCGCCGACCGTGTCGATGACTTTGACCGTCCGGCTGGTCACCCGCGCGGCGATGCCCTGCCTGGTGACGGCCATCGCGCCGACTTCGCCCATGGTGGCGACAGCGACGCCGGCACCGCGCGCCAGCCAGTCGGCCAGCACGTTATCGACGCTCGCGCCTGGATAGAGGAACTGGATGTCCTCGACGCTGGCCTTGACCAGATGCGCCTGTGCCGTCAGCGCCGCGACGCGTCGGCGCCAGACTTCGGGGTCCGGAACGATCGATGGCCGGATATTCGGGTCATAGGAGATGAAGCGCCGACCGCGTTCGCGCGTCACCAGCGATTCGAGGCTGGAGGCCGTCGGCTCCAGCGCCGTGGTGTACGAACCAATATGGACGACGCGGATGGCGTCCGGCAATCGCCCCGGCAGCTCCGTTTGCTCGAGTGAGCGGTCGGCGGTCCCGCTGGTATAGAAGGAATAAGTCGGCACGCCCTTGTCGTCGAGCGCCACGATCGCGAGGGTGGTTGGCGCATTGGTGCGCACGATGAGGTCGGTGTCGACTCCCTCACTCTCCAGGTAGGCCACCAGCCTCCGCCCGAACAGGTCGTTCGAGACCTTGGTCAGGAAGGCCGTCGATTGGCCGAGCCGGCTCAGCGCAACAGCGACATTGAGCGGCGAGCCGCCGACCCGCGCGTCGAGCGCAATGCTCGAGATCGACGAACTGGGATTGGCGAAGACATCGAACAACGCATCGCCACACGACAATATCATTCGGATGACCCGCAGATCAGAGCTTGGCGTAATCGGGGACGATCAGGCGATAAGGCGGCTCGTCCTCTTCGACGTCCGGGAAACGCGACACCATGTCGAGAAAGTAGTTGTCGGTCTCGTCGTCATTGACGGTCGACACTTCGCCGACCAGGCAGTCCCCGCCGGCCGCCCAGAAGGAATGGACATGGCCGGGCTCCAGCGTGATAGAGCGGCCCGGATGAATCTGCACCACACCGCCGGCCGGCACCTCGTGCTCGATTCCGTCCATGCGCACCTTGATAGGGGTCTTGTCGTCGATGCCCGCGCCCGGCTGGCCGTTGTAGAGCCGCACCTCGAGCGGTGCGCCACCGCGCACGATGATGTCCTCGGTCTTCACTTTGTGCGTATGGAACGGCGTTACCTGGTTCTCGCGCGAGATCATGATCTTTTCGGCATAGACCATGCCTTTGCCCGTCTTCAGGTTGTCGGCGTTGCCGTTGCGCACTGTGAACAGCAGCAGGCCCAGATTTTCGAAATCGCCGCGGCCGAAATCGGTGATGTCCCAGCCGAGCCGGCCGCGCAGGACTTCGCCCGCCCGATGCTTGTTGCGGTTCCAGTCATCCAGCGACCAGTTGGAAAATTCCGGCAGATTGAACCCGAAGGAGGCGATGAATTTCTCCCCCTCGCGGATGATTTCATTCAATTCGGACCGCTTCATTCCGTACTCTCCAAGACCCATGCGGCCGGTCGGCCGGCCAATTCATGTGGCATCATATAATGGGGGTTTGAACGTTGGAACAGTCCAAACTCGGGGACCTCCGGGCGTCCTCATAGGGCGTCATGGCGGTGCTCCAGATTGTAAGCCAACAGCTCGCCGAAGCGACCTATACCGATCGGCGCCAGGGCGGTGCGTTGATGGATGTCAACGTCCGGGCCGCGATTGCCTTCGATGATGCAAGGCCCGTCCTCCAGAATGCCGATATCCCATCCAATCACCGCATATTCGGGAAAAGCGCGATGCGCCCGGACCGCGAGGTCAACCGTCTCCTGCCACATCGGCAGCCGGCGGCTTGCGATTTGGGCGCGGGTGAATGGATGGCGATCATGCCAATTGAAATCGGGCCCGTTGCCCAGGTCGGTAGCGGTACCGAGGGTGCCCGTTACCACATCCACCGCCGCGGCCACGCCACCTGCATGGAAATTGTCAACCGGAGAGGCGGGATTGACGGACATCCGGAATGCGGCACTCGTGACCTCGAAATCCCCAGCCTCGTTCCGGCACGTGACCATCCGGACTGTGCAGAGTGCGCCTGCGCTAAGCTCCAGCAGCTCATGATGATTTCGGACTGCCTGCAGAATGAGATATGGCCGGGCCTGCGAGAGCTCTGCCACATATTTGACCAGAGCGGCCGAATCGCGCTGCTCGCCGCGCGAATTTCGATAAACGCCATCGGCAACATAGCGCCAGACCTGGCAGCCGCTGCCGCCTTTGCCCAGCACTGGCTTGACGAACAGGTCCGTCATAGGGAGATCGTCGCGCAGGTCGTCGGCCCTGATACGCTTGCCGTCCTCGAACAGCATGTAGACTTCGGTGTGCCTGATGCCATTCGCCCGGCAGTGCCGCGCGAATTCCAACTTGTTCTTCAGCTGCGATGGATGATGCTCGTCGACTTCCATCGGATAGAGCAGGCGATAGGCGATCTCTTTGGTTTCGTAGCGCATCAGGTAATGCGGCGCCTGCTTCAACTGAGCGGGCCGGTAAAGCTCATACATATAGTAGTATGCCGGCGCGATCCGATGGCGCACCGCGATCGAGACCTGCTCCAAAAACTGCTGCAGCGGGGTCTTGCCCGTCAGACGCTGGACTGCTGCACCGTAGTGACGCACCGCTGGCAGGGCACGCGCCGAGGCAATGATCGGCCATAACGCGATGGTACCGAGATTGCGCGCACTGTGAATGACATCGGACTCAGGCCAGAGCGCCTTGTTGCAGAGGCGATGTACCCGGCCGGCCGGAGAATGAGGACCAGCCACTCCAAGGCCGAGCAGGAATGGTGGTGGGTAAAGGGTGTCGCGCAAGCCAATGCCATAGAGGGCAGTCCGCTTCGCGTCGGATTGAAAGCGGGCTGTCTTCTGATGCATCCGCGATGGCGTGACCAGGAGCCAGAGCGCCAAAAGGTAAGACAGCAGCGAAAGGAACTGCGCAAAATCGGCATAGTATTCGGTTCGCTGGGGATGCAATGCGAGGCCCGGGATTGCATTGCCGCCTTCCAGGTCCAACACTGCCCCGCACAACTGCGCCGTCAGGCCGACCAAAAGCAGGAATTGCGCACCGGTTGGCCTTGGTGAAATCCGCACTGTCAACCAAAGACCAAATGGTCCCGCAGCCAGCAGCAGGACATCATCCATGTTTTCGAGGCTGAAGTTATGCCCCTTCAGCTCAGCGAAAGATTCTGCGAATTCCGCGCATGCCGCTATGGCGGCGACGGCCAGGATACATAGCCAAAGGACGCGTCCCAGCGCAGTTAGCGGATGGTGCGCAAGGCGCGCGATGGCGATCAAAGCGCACAATACGCCGAAGACACTGGTCGTAGAATCCAGCATCAAATCGACAAAGCGCACGTTCAGGGCAATGAAGAGCGCCGCCGCCGCCGTGCCCGCCGCTGCCAGCAGCATTGGCATCGGCCACTTGATGGACAGTCGGCTCATTCACTACCTCCTCGCCGCTCGCAGCACTCTAACTCACGACAGCGAATCAGGCGATCCGGAGCTCGCTCTTGGGATCGAAATACACCGCCTTATCCATGTTGAAGGCGAACGGCACCGTGCTGTGCGGCGCGACCTGCATGTCCGAGCGCATGCGGCCGATCACCTCGCGCCCGCCAAGGCGCGTCACGACATAGGTATCGGCACCGGCTGGCTCCACCACTTCCACATGACAGTCGGCGTTGACGACCTTCGCGGAGGTGCGGTCCGCGCCACTCAAGTCGGTGATCGCCTCTGGTCTCAGACCGAAGATCACGTCCCGCCCGGCATGGGCACTGAGCTTGGCATTATTGGCGACCTTGAGCTGCAGCGGTTCCGTTCCTTCGCGGTTGAGCACCACCGCGACGCCGCCACCATTCGCCTCGATCCTGGCCGGGATGAGGTTCATGGCCGGTGACCCCATGAAGTCGGCCACAAACACATTGGCAGGATTATTGTAGATCTCATGCGGCGTGCCGAATTGCTGCAGGATGCCGTCCTTCAACACAGCGATCTGAGTCGCCAAAGTCATCGCCTCGATCTGGTCATGCGTCACGTAGACAATCGTCGTCTTCATCGATTGATGCAGCCGCTTGATCTCCGTGCGCATGTCGACGCGCAGCTTGGCATCGAGGTTCGACAGTGGCTCGTCGAACAGGAAGACCTGCGGATCGCGCACCAGAGCGCGGCCCATGGCGACGCGCTGGCGCTGCCCGCCGGACAACTGGCTGGGTTTGCGGTCCAGGAGATGGCTGATCTGCAGCGTCTTGGCGACGCCCGCCACCGCCTTATCCCGCTCTGCCTTTGGGACGCCGCGCATTTCCATGCCGAAGGCGATGTTCTGCCCGACGCTCATGTTGGGATAGAGGGCATAGGATTGGAACACCATGGCAATGTCGCGCTGCGAGGGGTGCAGGTTGTTGACTGTGCGCCCGTTGATCCGGATCTCACCGCTGGTGATGCTCTCCAGCCCGGCGATGGTATTGAGCAACGTCGATTTGCCACAGCCGGAGGGGCCGACCAGCACAAGGAATCCACCTTCTTCCACCGCGAGGTTGATGCCCTTGAGCACATCGACCGTGCCGAACCGCTTCTGGAGGTTGCTGATCTCGAGGAATGCCATGGCTCTGCTCCATCAACCCTTCACGGCGCCGGCCATCAAACCGCGCACGAAATAGCGGCCGGAAACGATATAGACGATCAGCGTCGGCAGCGCCGCCAGGATGGCGCCGGCGAAATGCACGTTGTATTCCTTCACGCCCGTCGATGACGACACGAGATTGTTGAGCGCGATCGTCATCGGCTGCGAATCGAAATCCGCGAAGGACGCACCGAACAGGAAGTCGTTCCAGATATTGGTGAACTGCCAGATCACCGTCACCACGATGATAGGCCCCGAGCTCGGCAGCAGGATGCGCCAGAAAATCCGGAAGAAGCCCGCGCCGTCGATCTGTGCGGCCCTGATCAGCTCGGTTGGGAACGCGTCATAGTAGTTGCGGAAGAACAAGGTGGTGAAGCCAAGGCCGTAGACGACGTGCACCAGCACCAGGCCCGGCGTCGAGCCGGCAAGCCCCAGCAGCCCCAGGATGCGCGCCATCGGGATCAGTACGATCTGGAACGGGATGAAGCAGGCGAACAGCAGCAGGCCGAACACGACGCCGTCGCCGCGGAACTTCCACTTGGTCAGCACATAGCCGTTGAGCGCGCCGAGCAAGGCCGAGATCGCGACCGCCGGAATGACCATCAGGACGGAATTGATGAAATAGGGCTTGAGGCCGGTCGGCTGCACGCCGATCTGAGCCGTCGACCAGGCGCTGCGCCAGGGGTCTAGGGTGAAGATCGTGGGCAGCGACATCATATTGCCCTGCCGAATCTCATCCAGCGGCTTCACCGAGTTGACCAGCATCACATAGAGCGGCAGCAGGTAATAGACCGCGAACAGGATCAGGACGGCATAGATGATGGCGCGCACGATGACATTGGTGCGGACTGCGGTTTCCTGGGTCGTCGCTTGAGCCATCAGCGCTTCCCTCCGCGCAGTTCGCTGTAGAGATAGGGCACGATGACGCTGGCGATCATCATCAGCATGATGACCGCCGAGGACGCGCCGATGCCCATTTCATTGCGCGTGAACGTGTAGGAATACATGAAGGTGGCCGGTAGTTCCGTGGCGCGGCCCGGTCCGCCATTCGTTAACGCGATCACCAGATCGTATGACTTGATCGCCAGATGCGCGAGGACGACGAAGACCGACAGGAAGGCCGGCCGCAGGATCGGGATGATGATGCGGCGATAGAGGTTGAAGTTCGAGGCGCCGTCGATCTGCGCCGCCTTGATGATCTCGTTATCGATACCGCGCAGGCCGGCCAGGAACATCGCCATCACGAAGCCGGAGGATTGCCAGATCGCGGCGATGACGATGCAATAGATCGCCATCTTGCCGTCCTTGATCCAGGTGAAAGTGAAGCTCTCCCAGCCCCATACGCGCATCGTGTGCTCGAGCCCGATGCCGGGATCGAGGAACCATTTCCAGGCTGTGCCCGTCACGATGAAGGACAGCGCCATTGGATAGAGATAGATCGGCCGCAGCAGGCCTTCGATGCGGATCTTCTGGTCAATCAGGATCGCAAGCAGCAGCCCGATCGCCGAACAAAGCAGGATGTAGAGCGACCCGAAGATCGCGAGATTCTGCAGCGCGGTGATCCAGTTCCTGAACCCCCACAGCTTCGCGTAATTGGCCCATCCCACCCAGTTGAACGAGGGCAGGATCTTGGAATCCGTGAAGGAGAGGACGCCCGTGAATAGGATGAAGCCATAGACCACGATCAGGATGATGACGAAGCTCGGCGCCAGCACGATCTTGGGCAGGGCGCGCTGCAGACCTTCGATGGCTGCTGCTGATTTTCCGACCGCCGGCCGCGTCGCGGCGATCGGGATCTCCTGGGACACACTCATCCCGTCCTCCAGACCTCTCCTGCAATGCCGGCTTAAGGATTCGCGGAGCGGCGGAGTTGGGTTGCCCCCACTCCGCCTGCCCGCAAGCCTGCCGGTTCTTACTTCGCGCCTTCCACGGCCTTCACCAGCTCCGCGGCAGCGGTCTTGGCATCCATCTCGCCGTTGAATTCGGCGGTGATGACGTCGTAGGTCGCCACCTTCACGGCCGCCGGAGCAGCATGGCCGTGCGCCATCGAGCCGAACAACGTGCCCTTGGTGCTGGCCTCGGCCAGGTCCTTCATGCCCTGCTGGCCGCAGGCATCAAGATCCGAACCGTCGACGTCGGTGCGGGCCGGAACCGAGCCCTTCACCTTGTTGAACGCGACCTGGAACGAGGGCGACATGATCGCGCTCGCCAACTTCTCCTGCGCTGCCTTGCGGTCCTCGCCGACCTTGAACATGACGAACTGGTCGGAGTTGAAGGTGACTGTCCCCTGCGTGCCGGGGAAGCGGAAGCAGAGGAAGTCCTTGCCCGGAACCTTGCCGGCCTTCAGGAACTCGCCCTTCGCCCAGTCACCCATGAACTGCACGCCGGCCTTGCCTTCGATCACCATCGCCGTCGCCAGGTTCCAGTCGCGGCCCGAGAAATTGTCGTCGACATAGGTGCGCAGCTTGCTCAGGCGTTCGAACGCCTTCACCATCGTATCGGAGCCGAGTGCCGCCGAATCCAGATCGATGAAGGCCTTCTTGTAGAACTCCGGACCGCCGGTCGACATCACGACGGCATCGAAGATCGTGGCTTCCTGCCACGGCACGCCACCATGCGCGACCGCCGTGTAGCCGGCAGCCTTTATGGCGTCGAGATCGGCGATCAGTTCGTCCCAGGTCGTGGGCTGCTTCAGGCCGAGCTTGTCGAAGATCTCCTTGTTCGCCCACACCCAATTGGTCGAGTGGACGTTGACCGGCGCCGCAACCCACTTGCCCTCGTATTTGGAGAAGGCCTGCAAGGCTGGCGGGACCACCTTGTCCCAGCCTTCCTTGCCGGCGAGGTCGTTCAAGTCGGCGACCACGCCCTGCTTCGCCCAGTCAGTGATGTCGAAGCCCAGCATCTGCACGGCGGTCGGCGGATTGCCAGCGGTGACACGCGCGCGCAGCGCCGTCATGGCCTGCTCGCCGCCGCCGCCTGCGACCGGCATGTCCTGCCAGGCGACGCCTTCCTTCTCCAGATCCTGCTTCAGCACATTGAGCGCCGCCGCTTCACCGCCCGACGTCCACCAATGCAACACCTCTACTGAATCCGCGGCGAACGCCACCGCGGAGAAGAGGGCAGCGCCTGTCACCAATCCCGATGTCGCCAGCAATTTTGAAATCTTCATTGAGTCCTCCCACAGTCAGTCCAATTGAGGATGGTCGATCGAGCCATCCCGGTTGCCCTTGGGTCCGTTTGCGCGGGGCCGAAGGGATGCACCAAGCTCACCTCGGCCCGGTGTGCATGGTTAGGGGTCCCGGCTTGTCCTTATTCCCGGCCGGAGCGCGGCTGGACTGTCTCCCAAGACCTGAATGGACGGTAGCCGCCGCCGCGCGGCACTGCAACGTTTCGCCGTGTGTCATGCCCGTTTCTCCGTGCGCTCGGAAACGGCACTGCCGCAGCTTTCGCGCACGGCCAGATGGACGGCACCGACATGATCCTCCGCATTGTTGCGGCCGGTCTCGATCATCTTCAGCACGCTCTGGGCTGCCCGCTCGCCGAGCCCCATGACGTCGACAGCAATGGTGGTCAGCGGCGGATCGGCATGCACTGCCTCCTGCACGTCGTCGAACCCGATGACGGCAAAGTCGCGACCAGGGTGGATGCCTCGCCGCCGCAGCCCCAGGCACACGCCGAACGCCACCATATCGTTGAAGCAGACCGCGCCGGTCGGCGGATTGCGCTGCGCCAGGGCAGTTTCCAGAGCCTGGGCGCCGCCCTCCCGCGTCGGGGCCGTCGCGGCATTGACGGCTTGGTCGGGGTCGAGGCCGGCATCGGCCAAGGCCGCGCGAAAACCTTCCATCCGCTCCGCCCGCACCACGGAGTCCGAATAGCCGCCGAGGAACGCAATGCGCCTGTGGCCGAGGCCGGCCAACCGCTCGACCGCCAGCCGGGCGCCGAGCCGGTTGTCCGGCCCTACGACCGGAATGCGCCGTCCCTGCAGCCGTCGCATCGCCAGCACGACCGGGATACCGGCCGCGACCAGCCCATCGAGCGCGTCGTTGGGTGTGCCGCGCGCCGCCGAGATGATGAGCCCCGCCACCCCCTGCTCGCGCATCAGTTTGATGACCTCGGCTTGGCGGACCGGGCTTTCGGCGGTATTGGCAATGAAGGGGACATAGCCGGCGGCCTGGAAGCTGCGCTCGATCCCCACCGCCAGCTCCGCGCAGAACGGATTGGTCAAATCGTGGATGATCATGCCGACGATGTTGGAGCGTGCCCGGCGCAGGTTGGCTGCGCCGCGATTATAGACATAGCCAAGATCACGGATGGCGGCGTTGACACGCTCGCGGGTCGCCGGATGGACGCTTTCGCTGCCTTTGAGGACCAGCGAGACGGTCGATTTCGAGACGCCCGCGGCAGCGGCGATCTCGATGATCGTCACCCGGTCTTTCGGCGAACCGGCCGGCATTCATTGTCCTCCCTGGCGGCCATCGATCTAAATCCGACGGCTCGGCTTTTTTGGAACGTTCTAGGTCAGCAATCCTGAGGTGTCAATGATGATCGGGTTGGGATCCCCGGGCAATATTCACCTCCAGTAAAACATTGTCACTGCTAGAGAAATAAGCCCGGGCGATCGGCCGGCTGGCCCATCTCATGTAAAGGTCAGACCGAAGATAGGGTTTATGTCATACATATTCCTGGAACGATCCAACCTCTTATCCATCTAAACATGTTTTGCGCCAAGCCCTTGATTTCGGGTCATTGTCCCTCAACAGGCCTGATCGAAATGTCGGACAAATTTGTGCCTGAATTCACGTTCAGTGACGGACTGTTAACCCTCGCTCGCCACAATGCCCGCGATTTCCTCTTTGCGCGGGGGCGCCACAATGAAGCTGCGATTGAGCATTGGTCGAGCGGTCAATCTGTTCGGATTGATCGTCACCTTGGGATGCATTGCTATCCTGTGGACCGGCGTTAGCGCCCTCAACCAGTTGAAGGTCAACGGTCCGGTCTATCGCCAGATCGTGCTGGGCAAGGACCTCATCGCGGACATCCTGCCGCCGCCCGAATACGTGATCGAATCCTATCTCGAAGCGACGCTGGCGCTAAACGATCCCGCCTCGCTCGAGCAGCATCGCGCGCGGCTGAAGCAACTGCACAAGGAGTATGACGACCGTCACGTGTATTGGCAGGAGCAGGATTTCGATTCCATCAACAAGCAATTGATCGTCGAGGAATCGTATGTCCCCGTTCAGCAATTCTGGAAACTCGTTGAATCCGATTTCCTGCCGGCCTTGGAAAAGGGCGACATGGACTCCGCGCACAAGGCCTATGCCGAACTTGCCGCCGCCTATGCGGCGCACCGCAGCATTGTCGACAAGATGGTCGCACGGGCCAATGAAGTGAACGCCGAGACCGAAAAGGCGGCGGCCGAGAGCGAGAACTCGTTCACGCTCATCGTCTGGTCGGTAGCGGGAATCGTGCTCGCGTTTGTGGTCGGCGGCGTTCTCGCCATCGGGTTTGGCGTGATGCTGCCGGTCAAGCGCATGACCGACGTCATGAAGCAGCTGGCTGCCGGCAAGATGGATATCGCGATCCCCTCCGCCGGCCGCAGCGATGAGATCGGATCGATGGCCGAGGCCGTGGATGTCTTCCGCCGCCAGGGCATCGAAGCCGAACAGCTTCGCCAGCAGCAGGACGCCAACCGTCGCGCGTCCGAGGCCGAGAAGCAGGCTGCACTCCTCGCAATGGCCGAGACAGTCGAACGCGAAACGCACAAGGCGGTCAAGGCCGTGTCGCGCCTCACCGAGCAGATGTCCGGCGATGCCGCCCACATGGCCAAGTCAGCTCACTCCGTGAGCGAGAACAGCCAGAGCGTCGCAACCGCTTCGACCCAGGCCCTGGCGAATGCACAGACGGTCGCTTCGGCATCCGAACAGCTCACCGCGTCGATCCGCGAGATCTCCTCGCAGGTGACTTCGGCGCGCAAGGTCACGCTTGATGCGGTGAAGTCTTCCAGCGAGGCCGAAGGTACCATCTCGGCTTTGTCCGACGCCGTGCGCAAGATCAATGCAGTGACGCAGCTCATCAGCGACATCGCCAACCAGACCAACCTGCTCGCGCTCAACGCCACCATCGAAGCGGCGCGCGCTGGTGATGCCGGCAAGGGTTTCGCAGTGGTCGCGAACGAGGTCAAGTCGCTCGCCAACCAGACTGCGCGCGCGACCGAAGACATCACCCAGCAAATCGCCGAGATTCAGGGCGCGACCGACAAGGCGGTCTCCGCCGTGCGCACGATCACCAGTTCGATCCGCGAAGTTGAAGGCGTGTCCTCCGCCATCGCCTCCGCGATCGAGGAACAGAGCGCCACGACGGCGGAGATCACCCGCAACGTGACGCAGAGCTCGCAAGCGGCACAGGAAGTCGCCTCCCGCATCGCGCAGGTTTCGGAAGAAGCCTCCGCCACTGGCGACCGGGCGGGCGAGGTACGCAAGCTGTCGAGCGACGTGGCGACCGGCATCGACCAGCTGCGCGATGTCCTCATTCGCACTGTGCGCGCCACCGCGGCGTAAACGCGCCCGGCTCGCGGAGAATGCCGTATCATTAGGAATTCTGATGGCGAGTGTCTCTTTATACTAGAATTTCGATAAGCCTCGTGGGAACATTGTCTCCATCGGCAAGGTTGTCCACTTCGAGGTTCCCGCGATGGCCGCAACCAGTGGCACGATCCTGATCATTGATGACGACGCGTCGGTCAGCCGTACGCTCTCCCTCATTCTCGCCCGCGCCGGCTATCAGGTCAGCACCGCCACCAGTGGCCGCAAGGGCCTGGAACTGCTCGCTGGCGATGGCTTCGACTTGGTCGTGACCGACATCATCATGCCGGAGCTGGACGGCATCGAAGCAATCCGCCGGATCCGCGACGAATATCCCAGCTTGCGCATTATTGCGATGTCAGGCGGTGGTCAGATTGATAAGGCGGACTTCCTGCACATGGCAGAAGTGCTGGGCGCCGACCGCGTGCTCGAGAAACCGGTGCGCGGCGAAAAGCTGCTCGAGCTGGTCAGCGCCGTGCTGACGGCGCCGGCACGCAGGCTGCCGGGCCGCACCTAGCACAGAGCCTACGAAGCATCCTTGCCGGTCTTCAGCGCGATCACATTGTTGGCGGCGGGTCCGGTCGAGTCGGCCGGTTGCAGCAGCGTCGGCAGGCGGTGACGCTCCATCTTGGCATCCTCCTGCCGCAGGCGAAGCACCGCGCGCACCGCGATGTCGGCAATCGCCGCGATCGGCTGCGCGACCGTGGTGAGGCGCGGTGTTACCAGCTTCGCCAGGCTGATCGCATCGAACCCGATGATCGAGACGTCATCCGGGACCTTCAGATCAAGATCGGCCGCGGCGCGCAGGGCGCCGATCGCCTGCTGATCGGAGCTCGCAAAGATGGCGCTGGGCCGGTCCGCCTGCGCGAGCAGCTTCACGGCCGCATCATAGCCGCAATCGTAGTCGAACCGCGCGATGATGGTGTCGCCGGCAAAGTCAAGGCCGGCTTCGCGATAGATCGGCGCCGCCACCGATCGATAGCCTTCGTAGCGTTCGCGCGCCACGCTCAGGTGCCGCGGTCCGGCGATGCAGCCGATGCGCCGGTGGCCCAGCGCGACCAGATGCTGCACGGCCGCGACGGCACCGGCGCGATGGTCGCTCGCCACCAGCGGATAGCCGCGCAACGGCCGGTCCACGACGACCATGGGAACCTTGGCGTCGTGCGGCAATTGCCGAGTCTGCTCGGTCGGTACGATGAGCAGGCCATCCACCTGACGGCCGACCAGGACCTTGATGTATTCCGTTTCGGCCTTGAGATCGTCGTTCGAATTGGCCAGCATCACGGTGTGGCCCATGCCGGCGGCAACCTGCTCGACGTGTTTCGCAAGCTCGCCGAAGAACGGATTTGTCACGTCTGGCACGATAAGGCCGAGGGAATGGGTGCGGCTGCTGCGCAGCGCGCGGGCCAGCGCGTTCGGGCGATAATCCAACTCCGCCGCCGCCGCCAGCACCCGCTCGCGCAATTGCGGCGAGACCGCCGGATTGCCATTGATCGCGCGCGAGGCCGTGCCAAGCGAAACCCCGGCCCGCTTCGCCACGTCGCCGATGGATGCCATGATGCCAGCCCCCGTGCTGATTCGTCCGAGCCTAGACCCCGCGATGCGTCCTTGTCACGGAGATTGGACTTTTGATTGCGATCTGTAGAATTCCTCCAGATTGAGGGAAATTGAGTGATGAACCGCGTCACGCTTTTCGGTGCCGCCTACAGCGTCTATGTCCGGATCGCGCGCCTCGCGCTGGAGGAGCTGAGCGTTCCCTATGACCTGGTCGAGATCGACATTTTCACCAAGGATTCGCTGCCGGCGGATTATGGCGACCGCCATCCATTCGGCCGGATCCCGGCGTTCGAGCACGACGGATTTCGCCTGTTCGAGACCGATGCCATCGTCGGCTACATCGTGGAGTGTTTCGGCCCGGGCACGCTGCTGCCGGCGGCGGCAAAGGAGCGCGCGCGCATGCGCCAGATCATGCGCATTATGGACAACTACGCCTATCCATCCCTGGTCTGGGGCGTCTATGTCGAAGAGACCGAACGCGGCCGCGCGGGCCAACTGAGGCCGGATGAATTGGACCCAGCCCGCAAATGCCTGCGCGTGCTGGAGGACCTTGCCGCGCCCGGCTTTCTGGCCGGCGCAGAGATCACACTCGCCGACCTGTGGGCGCTGCCCATGCTGGCATATCTCGATCTCGCGCCGAGCGGCCGCGCGCTGCTGCGCGATGCTGCAAAGCTGGCGGCGTGGCTGCAACGCATGCAGGCTCGCCCTTCGGTCGCGGCAACGCGTTTTCCGGCGGAGCGCAAGGCGCTATGATGATGCGGGCTCAACGAGTATGGGAATGCCGGGATGGCCACTTGGGCGTATGAATTCAAGCTTGCTCCACGGGAGCCGGTCGAACGCGGCGAGCTGACGGCCCGCAGCGAAGAGGAAGCGCGGCGAAAGCTGCGCGTCCTGCTGGCGGCGCCACGCCTGCCGGCCGGCACCAAGCTGGTCAATCTCAGCGTGGAGAAGGAGGCGGCCGCCAGCCAGCGGTCGGCGAAGCTGCGCACCCTGCTGCGCGTCGTCGCGGCGCATCACGCCTGGCTCAAAGGTGAAGCGGAGGGCGAGCGCGCCAATCTCAGCCGCATGAACTTCGCGGGCCTCAACCTGCACGATGCCGACCTCAGTAATGCCGAGATGCGGGAGGTGGATCTCTCAGGCTGCGATCTGCAACGCGCGAACCTGCGCCGCGCCATGCTCGCTGGCGCCAACCTGCAGGACGCGAACCTCGCCAAGGCGGATCTCACCGAAGCGGACCTGAGCGATGCCAACCTGCGCAATGCCGATCTGTGCGGCGCCGATCTCACCGGCGCTGATCTATGGCGCGCCAACCTGATCGGAACCTGCATCACGCCCGAAGCCTTGCACAAGGCCTTGCAGTGCCGGAAGAAGTAACGGTTCGCACCTGGGCCGGCGCAGGTGGTGCGGGCTCCAAGGCCGTGATAGGATCTGTCGGGAATCGATCGCCAGTTCGCAGCCCAAGGGCCAGATGCGGATATGCGCGTGCCATGTGCAATTCTGTTGCCGATCCTCATTCTCGCCGGTTGCGCCACTGACGACGCACCAGCGGGCAATACGCCGGCCCCGGACGCGGCCTATCAAGCCGATCTCGATTCCTGCCAGTCCTACGCGGCTGCTGCGCGCGCGTCGCACGGCGCAGAGGGATTCCTGGTCGGCGCGCTGTGGGGCGCGGCCAATGGCGCGGCGGCAGGTGCCGGACATGGCAACGCCGACATCGGCGCGGCGATTGGAGCCAGCGTCGGCGCCGTTATCGGCTTCGTTCAAGGCCTGAGCTGGCCCGACGAATGGTCCATCTCTTCCTGCATGCACGCCAAAGGCTATCAGCGGGTTTGACTGTTTACGGCGACGTCAGCTCAAGCGCGATGATCGCGATGCCGGTTGCAGTGATCAGCGCTGTCGCTGCCAGGATCGGCCGCCGATAAGCGGCGCTGCCCATCCCCGCAGCCATGCCTGCTTTGACAAAGGTGTTGGTGAGCGTGGCGATCACGATCGCGACTGTCACGACCAGTACGGAGCCACCATCGCGCGCATGCTGGCTCATTGACAGCGTGATGGCATCGACATCCGTCAACCCCGCCAGGCCGGCGATTAGATAGAGCCCTTCCTGCAGCCGCAAATCACCGACGATCTTCACCAGCAGCAGGATCACCGAAAACAGCAATCCGAACTTCACTGCTTGCGTCAGGCTGAAGGGCGTGCTGATCGCGATATCGGTGGAGGCTGCCTTCGCATCGCCTCTCTGCGTCTGCACATGCCGCCAATAGAGCGCTGCCACGCTCGCGAGGGTGGCCAGTCCCATGATCGCCATCGGGACGGCCAGCTGCCGCAGCAAAGCGGGATAAACCACGAACGAGATCACCAGCACGCGCGCGAACATCACGGTCCAGGCGATCAGCGTTCCGATCGCCAGCATGTGCGCGGAGTGCAGGCCATGGACCTCCCGGCTCTGACGCGAAAACGCGAGGCTCGCCGCGGTCGAGGATACCAGCCCGCCGGTGAGGCCGGTAATGACCGCCCCCCTGCCCGGCCCTAGCCAGCGCGTCGCGACATAGCCGACCATCGAGAGGGCGGAGATCATCACGACCAGCAGCCAGAGTTCGCGCGGATTGAGCGCCTCCCAAGGATCGATGGGACGGTCGGGCAGCAAAGGCAGGACGATGAAGCTCGCGATCAGCAATCGCAGACCGGCAAAGATATCGTCCCAGCCGATGCGATCGATCAGCCCATGCAGCGGCTGCTTGTAGGCCAGCAGCGCAGCAACGACGATCCCAAGGCTGACCGCCAATGCCGGCTGATCCAGTGTCGCGAGGCCGGCCAGCAATGTCACCACGATCGCGGCCAGCTCGGTGATGAGGCCGATCGGACCCTTGCGCGCACTGGCATCGATCAGAAGGCCGGCGACCACCGTCACGGCGCTGAGCATCACCACGACCAGCAGGGGCCAGATCGTGTCAAACTGCTTGGAAAGGAAACCGCCCCCCGCACCGAGCATCGCCAGCAAGATGAAGGTGCGGATGCCGCCGATGGTGACCTCGGTATCGCGCCTCTTCTCGCGCTCGATGCCGATCAGCGCGCCGATCAGGATGGCGATCGCGAAATTCTGGATGGCGGCAAGGTCAAGATCGTTCGTCATGGCATCATCAAGCGGGCGGTACGCCCTGCGGCGAGAGCGCCGGCGCATTGTGGCTGCCGCCGAACTCTACCGCAGCGGCAGACAGCACGAGCACAGTCCCGATCGTCTCGCGCAGGCCAAAGGGCTGGTCGGCCCACAAGGCTGCCGAGCCGACGCCGACACACACTTCCGCCATGAAGATCAAGGTCGCGCGGGCTGGCGAGACGCTGCGGCCGGCCCACGAGGACAGAACCCAGAGCGGCAGCACGAACCCTAGAGCCGTCAGGAGGATCCAGGGAGAAGCGCCGACCAGCGTGGCGAATTCTGGCGCCGGCGCACGCTCCAGCAGCAGGACCATCGCGACGGCGCCGAACAGCGCCCCGATCGCAAGCGCCGCGGACTGGACGGCAAGGCTGGGGCCGGAGCGATGGAAAACGAACAGCAACCCGACCGACCAGAGGATGCCCGACAGCAGGGCGAGGACGTCGCCCAGATTCATCGCAAACCGCAGATCGACCCCGATGCCGAGAATCGCGATCAGCCCGGCGGCGCCCAGCCCCAGCGCGCCCGCGCGGCGCAAGGTCAGCGGCTGGCGCAGAGCAAATACCTCCAGCAGCGTTCCCCAGACCGGCGCGATATAGAACAGCAAGACGGCGCGCGCGACCTCGGTGGTGGTAAGGCTCGCGGTATAGAAGGCATAGGCGACGCCGATCAGCAGCGCGATCCAGACGAGATCCAGCCAGTCGCGGCGCACCAGGCCGCGCAGCCCGGACAAGGCCGGCATCAGCGGCAGGCTGGCGACGGTGACCACAGACAATGCGACCCACAGGCCGGCGACCCCGCCGCGCTCGATCGCGGACAGCGGCATCCAGGCAAGACCGGAGATGATTGCACCCAGCAGCAGACCGGCTGTGGGCCAGAGCGAACGCGCATGGGACGGCAAGCTTAATTCCTGACCTTTAGGCAAAGTGCACGGCATGGTCGCGGCCGCTGTTCGACGCGTCAAGGGGCCCTTATTTCGTTATACTGGCCATTGCAGAATTCATGGGTCGCCCGTGAACAGCCGATTGTTGCCGACGCTCTGCCACGCGACAATTGGAATCATGAGGGACAAAACATGAGCCAGCGGACACAAGTGGCGATCATCGGGTCCGGCCCCGCCGGCCTGCTGCTCGGTCAGCTGCTGCACAAGGCGGGCATCGACACGATCATCCTCGAGCGCCATACGCGCGATCATGTGCTGGGACGGATTCGGGCCGGCGTGCTCGAGCAAGGCACTGTCGGCCTCATTGATGAAGCGGGTTGCGGCGCGCGCATGCATCGCGAAGGGCTAATCCATCACGGCATCGAACTCAGCATTCTCGGCCAGCGCCATCGCATCGACTTCAAGGATCTTACCGGCGGCAAGAGCGTGATGGTCTACGGCCAGACCGAAGTGACGCGTGACCTGATGGATGCCCGCGCCGCCGCCGGTGCGCCGACCATCCACGAAGCACAGAACGTGATGCCAGGCGGCTATGACGGCACGCGGCCGATCGTCCGCTATGTCAAGGATGGCGAGCCGCGAGAACTGGCGTGCGAGTTCATCGCCGGCTGCGACGGCTTTCACGGAATCAGCCGGCAAAGTGTGCCGGACAGCGCCATCTCCATCTTCGAACGCGTCTATCCTTTCGGCTGGCTGGGCGTGCTGGCCGATGTGCCGCCTGTATCGCCGGAGCTCGTCTATGTGAATCACGAGCGGGGCTTTGCGCTCTGCTCCATGCGCTCGACCATGCGCAGCCGCTATTACATTCAGTGCGACGCCTCGGAGCATGTCGAGAACTGGTCAGACGATGCATTCTGGAGCGAATTGCGCCGACGCCTCGACAAGGACGCGGCAGCGCACCTCGTGACCGGCCCTTCAATCGAGAAAAGCATCGCGCCCTTGCGCAGCTTCGTCGCCGAGCCGATGCGCTTCGGCCGCATGTTCCTCGCGGGCGACGCTGCCCATATCGTGCCCCCGACGGGCGCCAAGGGACTCAATCTCGCCGCCAGCGATGTGCACTACCTGTCGGAGGCGCTGATCGAGTACTATCGCAGCGGATCGGAGAAGGCCCTGGATGGCTATTCCGCCCGGGCACTCGCCCGCGTGTGGAAAGCGGAACGCTTCTCGTGGTGGATGACGTCCCTGCTCCACAGGTTCCCGGATACCGGACCGTTCGGTCAGCGCATCCAGCTTGCGGAGCTCGACTATCTCGTCGGCTCGCGCGCCGCTTCCACCGCTCTCGCCGAGAATTATGTCGGCCTGTCCTATTGAGCCAGCAAACGGGGCACGAACAGCACGATCGCGGGGAACAGCAGCAACAGGCTGACCCGCACGATCTCCGCCGCAAAGAATGCCATCACGCCCTTGAAGGTCTGGCCCATCGGCACACCCTCCGAGAGCGAGGAGATGATGAAGACATTCAGCCCCACCGGCGGCGTAATCAGCCCAAGCTCCACCACGATCAGCGCCAGGATGCCGAACCAGATGCGCAGTGATTCCATGTCGAGCCCGAAGGCCGCCTCATCCGCCGTCACATAGTCCCCGCCGTTCAGCTGCACCAACATCGGCCACAGGAACGGCACGATCACCAGGATCATGGACAAGGATTCGAGGAAGCAGCCGAGCAGGATCAGGATCGCCAGGATCGCGATCAGCAGGGCCCAGGGCGCGACGCCGCTGGAAGCCGCCCAGTCCGCGAGGGCCGCCGGCAGGCCGGAGCGCGCGAAGAAGGTCTTCAGCACCTCTGCCCCGAACAAGATGAAATAGATCATGCCGCTGGTGACCGCCGAATCCACCAAAGATGCCTTGAGCCCGGCGCGGCTCAGCCCCTCGCCCCAGCGCCGCATGATGAGGCCGTAGACCAGGATCACGAACACGCCAACAGCAGCCGCCGGCGTCGGCGTGAAGAGACCCGCGCCGAGGCCGAGGATCATGGTGCCGAAGATCAGCCCGACGGGGATGAGGCGCAGGAGAGCCTGCCGCCGCTCCACGGGGTCGAAGCGCTCGACCTGCGGCGCCAATTGCGGCTTCAGCCGTACCTGGATCGCGATCACCAGGATAAAGAACAAGGTGGCGATCAACCCCGGAATGATCGCAGCCTGGAACAGTTTCACGATCGAGGCCTCGACCACGACGGCGTAGACCACCAACGCGACGGAGGGCGGGATGAGGATGCCGAGGGTGCCGCCGGCGGCGAGTGCTCCGGTGGCAAGGCTCGGCGCATAGTTGAGCCGCCGCAACTCGGGCAAAGCCACGCGCCCCATGGTGGAGGCGGTAGCGAGCGATGACCCGCACACCGCGCCGAAGCCTGCGCAGGCCCCGATTGCCGCCATCGCGACGCCGCCGCGGAACCGCCCGACGATGGCATTCATGCCGCGGAACAGATCGCGGCTGAGGTTGGAGTGGGACGCCAGCAATCCCATCAGCACGAACAACGGCACGACCGAGAGGTCGTAGCTGGCCACCGTGTTCCACAGCAGCGTCTTGAACTGCTTCAGAAAGGGCTCGAAGCGCAGGAACGGGACAGCAAGGCTGAGCGCGAAATTGCCGCCGATCCCGACCAGCATCATGGCGAGCCCGACCGGCGCGCGCGCCACCAGCAGCAGGAAGAGGATGATGAATCCGCAAAGTCCGATCAGCTCACGGGCGTCCATCGGCCCGCCTTTCCAGCACCTGCAAGGCGGCAACCACGGCCCACAGGAACAGCGAGAGAATGCCCGGCAGATAGAATGGCCACACCGCCCAGCCGATGACCGGCGAGGATGCATGATCGCCGCGCACCTGCTCCATCCCGATCGCCATCCAGTAGCCGAGGAACAAGGCGCCGAGACATGCCACCGCCGACCACAGCCGGTCGAGCGCATTCTGCCAGCGCGCCGGGAGCTTCTCGGTGAAGACGTCGACCGCGACGTGGCCCCGCCTCAGCTGGCAGATCGGAAAGAACATCAACGCCGCACAGCTGACCGCAAGGCTGACAAAGTCTTCGTAACCCGGCAATCCGGAGACAACGCCGCCAAACGGCCGCGCCACGCGATCGAGCGCGAACAGTGTGACGTTGGTGGTCGTCACGAGCACGATCGCCAGCACGAACACCCCACCCGCAATCGCCCACCATGTCACGATGCGGGAGAGCCAAGAGTCTTTCATGCAATGAACACCCCTTCCCCCTTTGCGGGGGAAGGTTGCGTAGGCTTAGCGAGCAAAGCGAGCTTAGCCGAAGCTGGATGGGGGGCAGCGCGGCGATAGCCGCGCGCGCTCGATAGAGCGCAACGACTTTCAGGGCGCAGCGCTGCATCACCCCCCCTCCCAACCTTCCCCCACAAGGCAGGGCTATCGCATATGAGCCAAGGCATTGAGCAGGAAGGTTTCGTTCCATCTGGCGTGCAGCATTTTGTGACGCATCCGTTGGGGTCCTGGCGTTGTCTGCAGGATGTTGATGGCGAGCTTGCGCAGG
>DASRRI010000092.1:0-18267 GCA_035695765.1 Dongiaceae bacterium | reverse complement strand
TGCCACTGATTTCGATAGCGGTGGGCTATCGCCATGCTGAGGAGCGCGATGTCGTAACCGGCACGGCACAATGTCCCCCTCCTGATATGCTCCCTGCGTGCGACGCAGGTATCCATGAACGCGAATATCGGCGCAGCTCGTCCCTCTCATGCCTTCTCAATGCTCCATCCACGGCGGACATCTTTGGGGGGTTGGCGAGACGCCGGCACGGTATTTCCGTTAGTCGGCACTGGCTGTGCTTGCGATACACCCTCGCAAGGAAAGGCCCGCGATTGCTTCGCAATCACTGAAATTGAATGGTGGAATGGGTTAGCCATTTGTCGCTGCGCAGCGAGTCAAATGTTCTGTCTGTGGCAGAGACGGCCTTCGCGGTAGCTCTCGCGTTGCGACCGCTGATGAGAGACCATCGGCGGTGCCGCTGACAGGCCGAAATGAGAGGCAACTCGAAGACAGCTGCAGCGAAAAGGTCAAGGTCCGTAGGAATGACCATCCGGCATCAGGGCCGGGCCAGATCGTCCTCGTCTTCCAAGGAGGTGGCGCACTCGGCGCCTATCAGGCCGGGGTCTATCAGGCCCTGGAGGCTGGCATCGAGCCGGACTGGATCATTGGCACCTCGATCGGCGCCATCAATGCCGTAAAGTAACTCAGCCGCCTCGCGAAGCGGGGCCGTTGCGGAGATCGTGAAAAGGCGTTGGCCTTTGTTGCGAAGAAGATTGTGGACGCGAGTCTCTGATATGCGAGCCACACCAGGAGCTCCAAAAGCATGCTTCATTCAAGTGATCTTCCTACTGGAGAACGCAATGGCAGCTGAGTTCTACGGTTGGAATCTTGGGGTCGCTGTTCCGCCTTGCTAGTGCGAATCACAGATATTCACCACGTTTAACGCGACAGAGCTATTCAGTTCGTTGAGACTGCATCCGTCTATGAAGCTCGCTTTATCAATTTCAACGGACTTCGTGTTTTCGCCCCACAGCCGGGACACTTTTGAAAATGATTTACTCCGCATGCACGCCCCTCCCCCGTCCCACGTGCATGCTGCGGGCGTTCCCAGCGCCCGCCGGAGGAGAGGCTCCACTCCCGGTCTCTCCTCCATCTTTTTGCGCCACATCAGTCGTCAACAATGCCCTTTAATCACAGGACTCTCCTCACATGAAGTCGCTCCGCTCCACGCAAAAGGCCGTGCTCGTCGCGCTTGAGAGGTCAGAGATCGCCTATCTATTGGATCACATGCTGACTGATGACCTGCGGGCCCATCCCAATCCAGGAGCTGCGAGGGTCATACGGCACATAGTCAGAGACGCGATCACCCGGCACAAGAACGAGACGCAGGCGCTTAAGGCGCGGCTGGCGAGCATTGGGCCGGCTAATTGAATCAAGGACGATCTGCGGTATGATCGTCGCAGCGCCAGGATTTGGGCATGTCCGCAGATGGTCGGTGAGCATGTGGTCCGGCAGGTGCTCGATTTCGGATCTCTCAAGCGCGACCAGCACGACCTTCTGGGTGGGGCGAGGCCATCTCATAGACGGAAGTTCCTCTGACTCACCGCGTTCCAGTCATGCCAGCGGTTCGACAACCGGCACGTGCTTTGACTCGACGCGCTAATCTCGAGGCGATCTGCGCGAGATGCTGTCGCATCGAGTCGACGTCTTTGACGTTGGGAGAAAACGGCGGGGACCACGTTAGGCAAGTCCCCGCCGCAAGTTTCACGTCAGCCGAGGGAGGCGTGGTGGGAGCCGACGCGTTGGAAATAAGGGGAGGAGAAGCTGGGGCAGGGGCCTCTCCTCCGGCGGACGCTGAGGAGAGACGCCCACACCATGCACAGAGCTCAGGGAGATTGTGCATGCCGAGTAGATCATTGTGCGAGATCTCCGCGAGAGCTGTTGCGGATAGCTGTTGCAAGCGGTCTTAAGAATACTGGGACCGGCAAAGCAAGAAGGACCCCGGATCAAGCATGGTCATCCACCACGAAAGCAATCCAACAGACTTCATGACAGCGGATGCAGTTTCGACCAACTCAGCAGCTGAGTCCCGTTAAACGTGGTGAATATCTGTTATTCGCGCTGGCACAGCAGACCAGCAATCCCGACATGTGAACGAGATAAGACGCAGGTATCGCCGATTTTTTACGCGGTTGACACGTTGGAACCTCGGTAAAGGGAACGATTCTTGATCCTTTCGGGGCGGCCAACGGTCACAGGTCTGTGATGCGCACTTGTCCCGAGCTCGCTTTGAGGTCAAACTATCTGAGATGAAACGCGCGCCGTTCAGACAGGTCTATGTGCTGATGCTCGGGCTCCTGGTGGCTCTGGGCATGACCCTGTCTGTGGCCCAAGCGAGCAACATGGCTGCAGCCATGACCATGTCCAATCAGCAGATGTCTGCAAGCGGCATGGGCGATTGCAGCTCATGCAAGGATATTCCCGGTAGCGCGAAGGTCATGGTGTGTGGTGACGCCACCTGTGCGGCACCTGTGAACGCGACGATCCCGCAGCTGGCGGGTCCGCTGATCGAGCATCCGCTGGATCGCCCCTCTCTCCAAGCTCCAATCCTGTCCGGCTGGACAACGTCACCCAACCCTCATCCTCCGAAACAACTTGCTCTTGTTTGACGCCTGGTCGGTTGCTGTGGACTGACAAAGGCGTCTGAGCGCGCTCGCGCGCGTCACTGAGCACACGCGCGAGCGTTCAGGACGTAATCGACGTATCCGTCGATGCGATTCGCCATCCATCAGGGGTGGCGGTCCCAAAGGATTGAAAGTGATGAGTGATTTCATGTTGATATCGCGCCGGAGCGTTCTGCTGGCCGGTGCAGGTGCAGCTTTGACCACGGTCACGAGGCCGTGGCAGGTACATGCGGATAGCACGCGCGAGATGCGGATTGCAGCGGCGCCGGGTGAGGCGTTCCTTGTTGGTGGGAGCAATTCCAAGACGGACGTGCTGGGTTACGACGGAAGGGTGCCTGGTCCCACGCTGCGCCTCAAACAAGGCGAGCCGGTCCGGATCATTGTCGAGAATAAGCTCAACCAGGACACGACAGTTCATTGGCATGGCATTCGAGTGCCAAATGCAATGGACGGCGTGCCCGGACTAACGCAGCCGCCGATCAAGCCGGGCGAAAGCTTCACCTACGAATTCACGCCGCCTGATGCGGGCACATTCTGGTACCACCCGCACGCCAACAGCCTGCAGCAGCTTGGCCGCGGACTTGCCGGCGCGCTAGTCGTCGAGGCGCGGGAGCCTTATCCAGTCGACCGCGAGATCCTCTGGATGATCAGCGACTGGCGCCTCAGGCCTGCCGCGCAGATTGCCGACGGATTCGGCAATAGCATGGAAGCGGCGATGTCCGGCCGCGTTGGCAACACCGTGACAATCAATGGTACGCTGCCGCGCAATGAGTCCGTTCGCCCGGGCGAGCGCATCCGCCTACGCCTCATCAACAGCGCGCTCGCCCGCATGATGGCCCTAAGGTTCGAAGGCCACCATCCGGTGATCGTCGCGATCGATGGCCAAGCGTGCGACCCGCACGAACCGGACGAAGGCCGCCTGCTCCTTGGTCCGGCGATGCGCATCGATGTCGTGCTCGACATGGTGGGCGAACCGGGTAAGCGGTACCGCGTCCTCGACGACTTCTATGATGAGCTCGCTTATACCCTCGTGGAGCTGGCCTATGACGAGAAGCCAGTCGCGCGGGCGGCTCCGCTTGGCGCGATTGCCAGCGTGCCGCCGAATCCCTTACCGCAGCCGGACCTTGCCAATGCCGAGCGCCATGAACTCGCCCTGCAGGGCGGGATGATGAGCGGCATGATGATGGGCGGCAACGGAATGATGAATGGCGGAATGATGAACGGAGGAATGATGGGGAAGGGCATGATGAACGGCGGGATGATAGGCATGATGGGAGGCATGGGCGATGCGCCTTGGTCCATCAACGGCATGTCCATGACCGGCGACGGTCAGGCGGACATGCCGCCGCTGCTCACGCTGAAGCGCGACCGCAGCTACGTCCTTACGCTCCGCAATGAGACGGCCTGGTGGCATCCCATGCACCTGCATGGCCACAGCTTCCTGATCGCCGGCCGGAACGGGAAGCCGAATCCCCGGCGCGAGTGGAGCGATACGGTGCTCATCCCACCGAAGCAATCCGTGGATATCGCATTCGTGGCCGACAATCCCGGTAACTGGATGCTGCATTGCCACGTCATGGACCACCAGATGGCGGGCCTTATGACCGTCCTCAGGGTCGCTTGATTACGACATCTTCACCTAGGAGACATGCAATGAGAATGACGACCAAAATTGCCACTCTTCTCGCAGCCATCGCTTTGCCCGGGCCAGCGCTTGCCGACGCCATCCCTGCGACCCTCTACAAGAACCCACAATGCGGCTGTTGCGAGAACTACGCGGCCTATCTCCGCCAGAACGGGTTCGACGTCGAGGTGAAGCCGAGCAACGATCTCGCGGAGATCAGCAGCCAGGCGGGCGTGCCGGCGGAGTACGAAGGCTGCCACACCGCCTTCATTGAAGGGTATGTCGTTGACGGCCATGTACCCATCAAGGCGATCGAGAAGCTGCTGAAGGAGCGGCCGGCGATCGCAGGTATTACGCTGCCTGGAATGCCGATGGGTTCGCCCGGCATGGGTGACGATCCGACCAAGTCCTTTACCGTCTATGCCGTCACCAAGGACGGCGCCAAGCCGACCGCCTATTCGTACGAGTAGCGGGAGGCACTCAGGGCAATGCAGCGGCACCCTGGAGCAGCGGCCAACACAAACCTGCCGGCGGAGACGCCGGCAGGGCTGTCGCGCCGCCATCTGATCTATGCCGCGCCGCTGGTCGGTTTTGCAGGACTTGCGGTGGCGTTCGCCTGGGGATTGACGCGCGACCCTCACGCGCTTCCGTCCGCACTCATCGGCAAGCCGGCTCCGACCTTCAGCCTGCCGCCTGTGCAGGGCCGCAAGTTGGGACTGGCCAGCGCCAATCTCAAAGGGGAGGTATCGCTGGTCAACGTGTTCGCCTCCTGGTGCGTGGCCTGCCGGGAGGAGCATCCGGTATTTCTGCAGCTTGCTGCGCGCAAGGTCGTTCCCATCCACGGCCTTGACTACAAGGATGCGCCGCAGGACGCGGCCGACTGGCTCGGCACGCTCGGCCTACACGCGCACAGGCGCTGACCGCGATGGACGCGTCGCCATCGACTGGGGCGTCACGGGCGTACCCGAGACATTCGTCGTCGGCGCGGATGGACGCGTGGCTTACAAGCAGATTGGGCCCGTCACCCAGCAGGTGTTGGCTTATGCTCACCGATTTTCACGGCAAGGTCGTGCTGCTCAACATCTGGGCGACCTGGTGCGGACCGTGCCGGGAGGAAATGCCGACCCTCGACCGCCTGCAGGCTCAGCTCGGCGGGCCGGACTTCGAAGTCATCGCGATGTCCATTGACCGCGGCGGCTTTGAGGCGATCAGAAAGTTCTTTGCCGAGGTCGGCGTTCAACACCTCGCCATGTACCTCGACAGCACAATGGACGCATCCTCGGTGCTCAGCGCTGTCGGATTGCCGACCAGCTTGTTGATCGATCGCGATGGCACCGAGATCGGCCGTTTGATCGGTCCGGCCCCAGTGGAATTCGCCGGAGATGATTGACTTCGTCCGTAGCCGTCTCACCAAGAAGAGCACCTGGCTGGGCGTCACGCCTCTCACAGCTCACAAAGGAGCAAACTCATGAATTCCATGCATTCCCCGGCCATCGTCGAGCACCAGTCGCGCTCAGGCCTCGGGCAAATCGCTCGGCAGTTTCTGGCGGGGTGGCGCGGCCTTATTGCTCTCGCAGCCGTCGTTCTTGCGGCAGGACTGGCCCTGAACTGGGGCTGGCTCGTGGCCGCAGGCGTTGCGCCTGTCCTCATATCGGTGTTGCCCTGCGTTGCCATGTGCGCGCTCGGCCTCTGCATGAACAAGATGACGGGCCGCAAATGCTCCACCGAGCAATCCGATTCAATAGAAGCCCGATCGGAAATTGGAAGTGTGCCACCCGCTCTGCCGGGTGGGCGTGAGTCCGATCCGTCACGTGGACAATGAGATGCTGCGGTCGATCGTCTTTTGTCTCTCGTTCCTAGGCCTCGTCACAGCGTTCGGAGCGGCCGTCGGCGCCCATTCGCTTGAGGAAGTGGAAGCAGAGACCAGCCAGAAGGAGAAGTACTTCCAGCCGATCGACAAGCCGGCACCGGACTTCACGCTGCGCGATGCAGACGGGCGCATCGTCCGGCTGATCGATTTCCGGGGCAAGGTCGTGGTGCTGCACTTCATCTACACCCATTGCCCGGACATCTGTCCGCTGCATGCCGAGCGTATTAAGGCGCATGGGCTTGATCCCGCGAACGTGTGCGGCGCGACGGAGCTGAATGTGCTGCAGAGCCTGATCAGCCAAGCGAGGAAACCGAAATGAATCGAACCACGCCACATCAAGAGCCGAACTGAACGCCATGCTGCAGGTCTCCAACATAGGCGCGCTGACAGCGTTCATGGCGGGCGTCATTTCGTTTCTGTCGCCGTGCGTCCTGCCACTGGTCCCCGGCTACGTCTCCTATGTAGCGGGTGGGAGTGCCGCCGAGCGCGAGGGCGGCAGCGCGATGTCGGCAAGGCTCCGGACGCTTGGCCTCAGCTTCTATTTCGTGCTGGGATTCTCGACAATCTTCGTTCTACTGGGCGCAAGCGCTACGGCGCTCGGACAACTCCTGCTCAAGTACCGTTACGAGCTCAACATCGTGAGCGGGGTCGTCGTCATCATCTTCGGATTGTTCGTGACCGGCCTTCTGCGATGGTCCTGGATGATGCGCGATGTGCGGCTGCATGCTGCCATCGAAGGCGGCCGCCCATTATCCGCCTACGTCCTGGGCCTGACCTTCGCCTTCGGATGGACGCCCTGTATCGGCCCCGTTCTCGGCGCCATCCTGACAGTGAGCGCCGCGACTGCCACCGTCGCCGGCGGGGTGATCCTCCTCGCCATCTATTCGCTGGGGCTTGGCGTGCCATTTCTGTTGGCGGCGGTATTCACCGACGCGCTCGCGCGGCAAGTAAAGGCTGTGGGACGCCTGGGGCGCTGGCTTCAGATCCTGGCAGGCGGGGCCATGGTCCTCATGGGCCTCGCCATGGTCACCGGCCAGATGTCGGTGATGGCCTATTGGTTCCTGGACACTTTTCCGATCCTTGCCCGGATCGGATAGCGCGCTCCAGTACGCTGGAACAGGCGTAGCGCGCTCCGCTGAATTTAACGCTGATTGGAACGAAGTAAGCCACTTTCGGACACGAAAGCGCGCTTGCCGAGCAGAGTGCCGACCGTCGTCATGGCAGCGCCGGCTCCGAGATTCAAGATCAGAACCATAATGGTGGCATCGAGTTCATGGAACATCCTGAGGGCGCTGACGGTCAGGCCGGCGACAGCTATCGACGCAAGTCCGGCGGTAGCCATCGGTCGAAAGAAGCGTGCGTGCCGCAGCACAAAGAACAGGGCCGTGGATCAGATCCCGGTGCATCGAGAGGAAGAGCTCCTGACGTGCTGCCGCGATGCACGCACGGGCGGCAAACTCGGCGGCAGAGCCTGGATCGCCGAGTTCCTTGAAGACGATTCGCACACCTCGATCCGACTCGTGGAGTTTGTCGAGCGCGGTAGCGACCTCCCGGCAATCAGCGGAATCGTAGTCCAGGAAGGCAACGACCGTGACATCGCCATCGGCGCCGGTATCCGGTGAATTGCGGTCGTAGAAGATCTCGAGCCACCGCTCGGATATCAGCCGACGTCGCCTCGTCTCCACCACCTTCGGGGAGTCGAGTGCCTGAGGCGATGCCTTCCGATGAGACCTTCCCAATGTTGGACCGTCCGCAATTCGATGAACATCGACAGGCGCCCGGACTGCCTGTAGGGGCGGCGCGAGCGTTGTCAACTCAGGAACGAGACCGGACTAGGCCAATCGCGGAGGAGCCGGACGCGGCGCTATGGTCCTGCCGGGCGAGGCCGTGGCATCGGAAGGCGGGGTAAGGGAAGCCCGCAATATCGATTCAACTGCCGCGTCGGGCTCCATCGCGACAGTCGGACTGCAGATCATGTGGCACAAGCCAGGGCTCATACCCATGTCGCAACCGGTGCAATCGCTCGTAATCAGGCTGAAGCCGCCTTGCACCGGAGGGCCGCTATCGAACGCATTCATCGGGAGCGCAACCGGCTGCGTGCCAACCAGGAAGGCCAGCAGAAGAAATACCGTCGCAACGCGTGTCAGCCATGGTCCACGCATGCCGCAAGTATGCGATCATGGTCTCCGATCTGCAAGCCGGCTACCCCAGGAAAGTCGGTCCGGACTGCTTGACCTTGTCACGCGGCAAGGATGCAGACTGAAGCTGGAGATCGGGCGAAGCACGAAGCTCGCCATGGACCATTCTCGACTGGAAAGGCAGATAACCAGCGCCCTGCAGGGAGCGATACGGTCTGACCGACTGGATATCGCGGAGCACCTCTTGGATGCACTCGAACGGCTTGATCCGGAATTGAGACCCGGTGCGCCACTCGCCCAGGCCTATTTGTCGTTCGCCAATTCCCATTGCTGCTCGGATCCGTCTCTCGGGGGTTCCAGCCCCGCACTGCCGCGCCGCAAACGATCGGTTTGAGGGCTGCCGTTCTCTGCCCATTGGCGATGGATGCCGCATAGGCATCGATGGGTCGTTTGCTGTTGCGGTGCTGCAACAGCGCATCCGGAACGCAGTCGGATGGGACACAACTTTCCGTGATGACGCATCCGGCGCGCCCTTTTGCTGCTATATGGTTCGCGATGCGCCTCACGCTTTCACATCTGCTGGCCGTCCTTCTGATAGCCGTCTGGGCGATCGGCCTGCCTGCTCCTGCCAAGGCGGACTGCCTCGCCGCCGACGGCTGCAAGGGCGTCGCCGCAGGCATGGCGGATGGCTCCTGCGGTCAGAAGGGTGAGGCCTGCAAGTTCGCGCAGAGCTGCGCTGCACAGATCCAGAAGCTGCCATCGGAGGCCGCGGTCGCACCAGCAGTGGTCGTGTTGAAGGCAGCGTTCGCAGCCCCTTCCGATGACGACGTCCCTTCGGCGTTCATCACGCCTGAGACTGCACCTCCTCGCGCCTGATCCCAATGTGAACTGACACCGCCAGCGGCGGTGTCGCGTGCAAGTCAACAGCTGTGGGCGCCCCTGTGCTCGCAGTTCGCAATGGGATTTTGAGCATGTCTATCGGATTTGGGCCCGGCCGCGCCCTCGCGCTCGGCCTTGCGGCGACCGTCTTGCTGCCGCTTCAGGCGGCGGCCGCACCTCTGGGCAGCGACCTTGAAGAATTGCTGGACGTCATGGAGCACTCCCATCCGGCGCTCACAGCTGCTGCTGCGTCCCGTGATGCGGCCGCGGCGGAGATCGAGATCGCCGGAGCGCTGCCGGATCCGCAGTTCCAAGCCAGCTTCGAAGATATCGACCGCAAGTCGGGCAGCCCGCTCCCAGACAGGCTTGGGAGCATCCATTACAACGTCGACCAGACGTTTCCGCTCGGCGGCAAGCGAACGCTCCGGCGCGACGTCGCGAAGGCCGACCTCACTGCGGTGGCCACTGAGCGCAATCAAACACTCCTCGATCTGACGGCCGAGATGAAGAAGGCCTTTGCGCAGCACTACCTCGCGGTCCAGACCACGACGACCATCGATGAGGAAGGCAAGACGCTGCGTGATCTCGCTGAGATCGCCAAGGAGCGCTACGCGCAGGGCCTCGGACGTCAACAGGAAGCGATCGAGGCCGAGGCCGAGCTGCCGACTCTCGACATCACTCTGGCGGATGCGGAACGCGACCGCACGACGGCAGTCGGACGCATCAACGCGCTGATCGGACAACCCGTGGATTCGCCCTTGGCTGTTCCGTCGGTCTTGCCGCCGGTGCCGGATGTGTCGGCAATCAATGTTTCGGATCTAATCAGCCGCGCCGAGGAACGAAGCCCGGCACTCGCGGCGCGCAGCGCCGCCATCCAGGGGGCGACGGCATCGAATGAGCTTGCAAGCCGGAACTGGTATCCGGATGTCACGGTTGGCGTTTCCTTGGTCGATCAGGATCGCGATCTCTCAGGCTACGAAGCCAGGATCGGGTTCAACATTCCGTTGCAATGGGGCCTGCGGCAGGCGCAGCAAGGCCAAGCCAGAGCCAAGCTCGCGGAAGCGAAAGCTCGTGCCGCGGCATCTCGCGTCGAGCTTTCCGGCAATGTCGTCGAAGCCCTGCAGAAATTGCGTGCCGCCAGCGCGCGCGAAGCAGCGATACGCACCAAGCAGCTGCCGCGCCTGGAAGAAGCAGTCGAAGCCGCCAAGCGCGCCTATGCGGTCGATCAAGCCGATCTCGCCGATGCGATCGGCACCACGCGACGCCTGAAGGAAGCTGAGATCGAGCATATCGGGATGTTGTACGAGCAGCAGGCCTTGCTGGCCGAGCTGGAGCGTCTTGCGGGAGGTTCACTATGAGAACTGTTCGTCTGATCGTTGCCGCTCTGGTGCTGCTTGGTCTCGGCATAGCGGCCGGCATGTACCTCATCGGGGGACGCGATGCGTTCGAGCGCCTGGCGGCAGACCATCCGCCTGGGACAGGCCTTGCACCGCTCGCGGAAGCCGCGCAGACACGGCCGCCGCCAACGGCCGCAACCTCGTCGCCCGCACCCGTGAGCGGGGCTAATACCAAGATCCTGTTCTATCGAAACCCCATGGGCACAGCCGAGATCTCGCCGGTGCCCAGGAAGGATTCGATGGGCATGGACTTCATCCCGGTCTACGACACGCCGACCGGCGCCGCGCCGGCCGCTGGAGAAACGTCACCGACGATGCAGCGGGGTTGGTCGCCACTCGGCTACCTGGCTCCCGCGGCCATGTTGCTCGGGCTCGGCACCGATGTGCTGTACCGCCCTGGAGGATATGGAAGCCGAAGGCTATGGCGCCCTGCTGTCCATTTTCAATGTCGAAAGAAAGAAGAAGGACTTATGATACAACCAAGCTTGAACGTGCCGTGTTGGCTGGTGGTTGCTTCTGGGGTATGCAGGACCTGATCCGCAAGCTGCCCGGCATCGTCAACACACGTGTCGGATACACGGGCGGCGATGTGCCGAACGCGACCTATCGCAACGACGGATCTCACGCCGGGGCTATCGAGATCGAATTCGACCCGAACCGCATCAGCTATCGCGACCTTCTGGACCTAAAGCGGGCGATGAGGCCGCTCAGCCTAATTGAGGCGTTATTACCAGGGCGGTCGGCTCGTGCCGTCGCAGATCGCCATCGTCATCTGAAGCGAGTTATGATCTCAAGAAGACGATCGCAGGACCTCCCGAGGTGCTTTTGCGGGGATGTCGCGATGCCCAGTAGCAAACCGGATCGCGCAGACGCCGGCGACCCATACCAGGCTGACAGCGGGACAGGCGCCAATCCGAACGCCAGCGTTTCCCGGGCGATCGCAAGGTCCGGCATGCCTTCCGGCAATCCCAGGAGCGCAGCCAATCCACCGATCGTGACGTGGATGTCCTTGGCGCGTGCCCGGACGCATTCCAGCAATGCATCGCATTGCGCCGAATAGACCCGCTTGGTGCGCCGAAGATGCCGCATGTAGTGGCCTTCGCGCATGAACTCCGCAGTCGCGAGCTGTACGGCTGGCCCGGGCGCCGGAGCGAGGCACGCCGCGACCTCGGCAAACCGGGAGGCTAACGGCGAAGGGGCAACGAGGAAGCCCAGGCGCAGCGTAGGGCTGATGGTCTTGCTGAAGGAGCCGATGTGAATGACGCGCCCAGCGCGATCGATCGAGGCAAGCGCCGGCGCGGCCCGACCCTTCAGCTGCAGCTCGCTCAGATAGTCATCCTCGATCACCCAGGCATTTTCCTGGGTCGCCCAGTCCAGGAGGCGCAAGCGCCGCGCCAGCGACAAGGTGGACCCGAGCGGCGCCTGCTGTCCCGGTGTCACGACAACCAGCGCCGCATCCGGGGCATGGTGCATCCCATAGTCGACGTCGATCCCGTCCGCATCGACAGGGACCGGCACGAGCGACAGTTTTGCGAGCTCGAGGCCGTGCCGCGTGAATGGGAAGCCAGGATCCTCCATCCAGGCCTTCCGCCCCTCGAGGCCGAGAACACGGAGCGCCAGGCCGAGGCCGCTGCTGAAGCCGCCGGTCACGATGATCTGGGAGGGCGAGCAGTCGATGCCGCGCGCGATGGCAAGATAGGCGGCTATTTCCCGCCGCAGGTCCGGCTCGCCGCGCGGATCCGGATACAGGGGCGCCGCGCCCGATTCCGCGCGAATGGCGTGGCAGCGGATCCTGGCCAGCAGCTTTGCGGGAAAGGTTTCCTGCGCGGGCACGCCCATCTGGAAGATGGCCGGGCCGGCGGTGAACTCCTGGTACCGTTCCATGAAGGAGCCGCGATCAGGCCGCTGGTCCAGCCGAGCGGTCATGGAAGGCCGTTCCGCGACACGGGTTCCGGTCGCGCGCGACGCAACGATGAGCTGGGCGGCGGACAGCTTTTCGTACGCCGCGCGCACGGTGCCGCGGGCAACGCCCAGCTGGGCGGCAAGATCCTGCCAGGATGGCAAACGCGCCCCGGAAGCGAGCACGCCGCTCTCGATGGCGGCGCTGATGCCGTTGCGGATCTGGTCGGCCAACGGCGTCTTCGCCGATCGATCGAGCTCCAGCTGCAGCTGCTTGGCCATGCACCCGTAGTATACGAGTTTTGTCAGTTCTTGGTGCTTTTTTCTGAACCTGAGAAGGAGCAATTGGACAGGGCAAAGGAGAACCTCGCCATGAACTCACGATCCATCCTCGGCGCCGCATGCGCCGCTGTCGCCATCACGGTCGCGCTGCCTGCTGCTGCTCAGGACCACGGGGAAACCGTCACGCCGCACTTCGAGCACGCGATCCCCAACATTCCCGGCAAGTCGCTGGTCGCTTTCGTCGTCGACTATGCGCCAGGGGGAGCCTCGCCCGCGCACGTGCATTCGAAGTCAGGATTCGTCTTCGCCTACGTCGTGTCGGGAGCGATCGAGTCGCAGGTCAATGACGGACCCAAGCGTGTCTACCATGCCGGCGAGAGTTGGTATGAAGATCCCGGTTCCAGCCATAACGTCAGCCGCAATGCGAGCGCGACTGAGCCCGCCAAGCTGCTCGCGGTCTTCGTCGCCGATACCGGCGACAAGGCCCTGACCACATACGCCAAGTGATACTTGGCCATCAAGGAGCAGTACGATGAGCAAGCGTCTCGACTACAACCAGATCGCGCCGGCCGGCGCCAAGGCGCTTGGCGGCGTCTATGGCTACGTCATGCAGAGTAGCCTTCCCGCTGTGCTGGTCGAGCTGGTCTATCTGCGCATCTCTCAGATCAACAACTGCGCCTACTGCCTCGACATGCACACACGCGACCTGCTGAAGAAAGGGCAGAAGATCGAGAAGATCGCGCTGGTCCAGGCGTGGGCGGAGGCGGGAAACCTTTTCGATGAGCGCGAGCGTGCCGCCCTTGCCTGGGCCGAAACGGTGACGCGCGTTGCGGATACCGGCGTGCCCGATGAGGCGTACCAGGCTGCCCGCGCCGTCTTCGAGGAGCGCGAGCTCGTCGATCTCACGATCGCGATCAGCCTGATGAACGCCTACAACCGCATGGCCATCAGCTTCCGGAACACGCCGCAGGCGGCGCTCGAGAAGTAGGACCGGAGCTTGCGATGCACAGGATATCGCACTTGAACCCCGACTACGTGTCCGAACGGCTGGCAGCAGTCGAGGATGTCGGGCGAGCTTGGGTCATGGTCGTGGTAGTCGCCGCACTGACGTTCGGGATGTCATTTATCTAATTCGCTTGACCGCCCGATAGACCAACAAGAAAGGTGCTTTGTCATGAGGATCTTTGTTGCTGGCGCTACGGGCGCCGTGGGATTGCCGCTCGTGCGCGCTCTGCGCACTCGGCCACCAGGTGACCGGCATGACGCACCTCAGCCCGGGCGTGGATCGCCTCCGCGAGCTTGGGGCTGAGGCCGCCAACGCCGACGCCTTCGACCCCAAGGCGGTGCGCAACGCGATCGAGGC
Source organism: Dongiaceae bacterium (assembly GCA_035695765.1). Taxonomy (GTDB): domain Bacteria; phylum Pseudomonadota; class Alphaproteobacteria; order Dongiales; family Dongiaceae; genus Dongia_A. The sequence continues at coordinate 4,191 of DASRRI010000092.1, read as the reverse complement.
GGCAGTGCCGGACGTGGTGATCGACCAGCTCACTTGGCTTCCCGCCAATCCCGCCGACATCATCAAGTCCCTGCCCAACGACACCCGCCTCCGTCGCGAGGGAGGCGGCAATCTGCTCGCGGCAGCGCGGGAGCTGGGCGTCGGCCGCTACATCGTGCAGTCGCGTGGCTTCTACCTCGATGCGCCCGCCGGACAGCTCGGCGACGAGAGCGCCAAGCTCAGGTACGATGCGCCCGGCGCGATCGGCGAAAGCATCCGGACGACGCACGACTATGAGGACCGTATCCTTGCATCACCATCGATGCAGGGCGTCATCCTGCGCTACGGCTTTTTCTACGGTCCCGGCACCTGGTACCGGCCGGACGGGGCCATTGCGGATCAGGTGCGCAGGCATGAGGCCGCGATCATCGGCGAGGGAAATGCAGTCTGGTCGTTCGTTCACATCGATGACGCGGTCGCGGCGACCGTCGCGTCGCTGACGGCAGAGCCGGGCATATACAATGTTGTCGACGACGATCCGCTCCCAGTCGCCGAATGGCTGCCGGCCTTCGCTCGATGGGTCGATGCACCGGAGCCGCCGCGCGTGAGCGTCAAAGACGCGCTAAAGACGGCCGGCGAGGAAGCGGTCTACTACCACACGACACTGACCGGGGCCTCAAACAGTCGCGCGAAGGCGCTACTCGGGTTCATGCCACGGCCGCTCCTGTGGAAAGGCGGCGCGGCACTGGCGGTCTCGTCCGCTAGCTCCTGCAGCTCAGAAGCGGCCAGTCTTGAATCATCCCAGGCTCAAAAAACTGCCGAAAGCTGCGGTGGCGCGTATTCAGGCCCTGGTCGCGAAGGACACACCTATCCACATTGTCAGTTGCGACGAACTCCTCTGCGGACGCACACCCCGCGCGCAGCAAGCCTGGTCGAGCTGAGAAGCTCAGCGACCGCAACGCGGAACTGCTCGTCGTCATCGATTACGGCGATTAGATCACCTCCTCATGCAGCCGGGCAGCGTCGGCGCCATAGAGGGCAAGGCGTCCCATCAGTACCACCCGCGGCTGGGCGCCAGGGCCCATGATTGCCGAGACGCGGGACAATCTCGATTGGAATCCCAGACTTAGGAAGCGCGAAAGCAATCGTGACGACGCGTCACAATGAGCGACATCGCGCTGGGCCACGCGCTGCTGGAAAAAAGCGCACGCACCGGCATCGGGCAGAAACTCAGGTTTGCGTGAGCGCTTCTCGTAACGTCGTCCCAGCCGAGCGTGAGCCGAGAGCCGGGACCCATTTCACCGCGCCACTGATGCGTCGCATAAGTCCCGGGTCGCGCAGCTTCGCTGCTTGCCTGGATGACATTCAGAGAGCGTTTGCCAGCTCGCCCTCGAAGATCGCTGCACCCACCGCCTCAATATCCGCGCTGAGCGAGCGGTCCTCGTCCGCCATCTGCGATCGCCCGCGCACCCAGTCATACGCACGCTGCGCGCCTGAACCGAGCTTTGCCACCTTGCGCAGATCCACGGCTTGTGCGGCGACCATCAACTCCATGCCGGCAATCATGGCTAGCTTGTCCACGATCGTACGGGTCTTGGCAACCACGCGCGGGGCCATGGTGGCGTAATCCTCGATGCCGTCGGCCGTCGGCAGCACCAGGAGGGAGCAAGGCTGCGCCAAGTGGCGGATATCGGATTCCAAAGCCGCCGACACCTTCGTGAGCCCGGCGAGGCCCGCATGCATCGCCCCGCGTGGACTGAGGAACCGTGGCAGGTCGGTCAAAGCGGGCGACTGCATCTTTGCGACACGCTGGGCGGCGAGAATGGCCGTCTGCGCCAGCGCCTGGCCGAGCCGTTCGAACTCCAGCACCAGGGCCGTGATGTCGAAGTTGCCGGTCATGATCATGCCGCCGTGATCCGCGAGCACTGCCGGGTTGTCACCGCCGCTGTTCAATTCCTGCTCCAGCACCGTGCGCGCGCTCGCCAGCGCCGCGAGTGCTGCGCCATGCACGCTGGGGAAGCAGCGGAAGCTCAACGGATCCTGCACCCGCCGCGCCGCGCCGGGTTTCAGCAACGCGCTGCCTTTGAGCAGCGTCATGATCGCGGCCGCGGCGTCCGCCTGGCCCGGCGCAGGGCGCAACTGTGCGAGGCGCGGATCGAACGGATCGAGATGGCCGCGAAAGCCTTCGAGACTGAGGGCCATCGCCGCGCGCTGCGCCTGCAGAACGATCTCCGCGTCATGCAGCACCAATGCGCCCAGCCCCAGCGAGGCAGCGTTGGCACTGACCAAAGCGATACCATCCTTCGGACCCAGCGCCACAAGTTCGATCCCGGCGCGGCGCATCGCATCCCCACCTTTCATCACCTTGCCGCCGAATTCCGCTTCGCCCGAACCGATCAGCGGCAGCATGGCGTGGGAGCAAGGTGCCAAGTCGCTTTCGCCGACCGAAGCGATCGACGGCACCACCGGATGTACGCCTCTGTTCAACATGGCCCCGATCCGCTCCGTCAGAGCGGGCGAGATCCCGGCCGCACCCTGTGCGAGGCCGGTGAGGCGCGCCGCCATCAGCGCGCGCACCTCATCAGTCGAGAGACGCGGCCCGATCCCGACGGAACGCGCCACCAGCACCCGAGCCTGAAATGCACTCATGTCCGCTGGAGATAGCCTTGTGTCGACGCCGGCGCCCAGTCCGGTGTTGAGGCCGTAGACCGGCTTGTCACCCGCCGCCAGCCGGTCGACCACCGCGCGCGCCGCCTTCATGCGCTGCGTCGCGGCAGGTCCAAGTTTCACGGCCGCCCCGTGCCGTGCGATTGCCACGAGGTCATCGATCGTGATTGCGCGGTCGCTGATGACCACTGTATTGCGCGCGTTGCGATTCCTGAGAGTTGACATGCGACGAAGTTCCGCCCCTGTAACGGCGGGATGTTAGGCAGAACTCTGCCGGTGGGTCCAGCCTCGACTATCGGGCCAGATCATCGATCCGGGTCATCGACTTTCGCCTGCCGCCAGGCGCCAAGGTGCCAGTCCTGGGCCTCGATCCGCGGCACTGCCAGATCCGGATAGCGGTGAAGCGCGAGAATGCAGTCCACCATGCGCTCGTCGGCGGAGAGCGGATACAACACGCGCTCCGAATCGATGAAGCCGTGGCCTGGGAACGGCATGCCATATCGGCCGTAATGAGGCATGCAGGTCGCGACCACCCGCGTCAGATCCTCCAGCACGCGTGGGCGCGAGGCGGGATCGACCACGTCATCGACGAAGCGCCCGGTATAATCGAGCTGCGTCGCCTCGCTCTGTGCGGTGCCGACTAGGCGGAAGCGGAAGCGCACGCCATCGTTCTCCAGCACTACGTCGATCAGATTGACGAAGGGTAACAGGTCCGGGAAGCGGAACGGATCGAGGTCGCCACGGCGCGCCATGCGCCGGACGCCTTGCAGGCCGGCGAGGTAGTCACGCATCCTGCCAAAACGCGCATCCAACGTGTCAAATGCGACATTCATCTCCAGTTCCAGCGCCCCATCCTCATGCCATCCACTCTGACGGTCGCTCACGGCTTTATGTAATGCCTTTTCGGCATGAAAATGAGGCGACTGACCAAAGCCAAGCCGTTACTTTCTGTCATCACCGCGCCGATGCGCAGCATTCAGATCCGGTGATCCAAGTTGGCGAAGCACGTTGGAAATCGACTAGAACCGATTTCTCCATCATGCGTAGGCGCGCCCGTGGCCGCGAAAAGGGAAACTGGACTAAGGCCGGTAGGATGGTGCTGCCCCATCAACCTCCCCGCTTCGATGTTCCCGCGCACAACGGCATCTAGGCGGATCATAAGCCCCCGCTGGGGCTGACAGGATACTAAGCGCCTCTCCCATTCCGGAACTCGCAGTATTCCCGCGCCTCATCCTCATCGACGAACTCGGCGACCAAGGCATGATTGCGCTCCACGTCGGCAACGCAGAAATTGTTGGTCTTGCGCTGCTCCATGTCTGTCCAACTGATGTAGAACCGATCTCCGATCATGCGCCGGTCTCCTTGCCACTCACCAGGCGGAAGCGCACCACTCGGCGGTATTGATGATCCGCCGCCCACTTGGCAGCGATCTGCTGAGCCTCCAACCAGGCGGCCATCGGAAGGCGCGGATCAGCCTGGAGATAGGCCGGCACGTCGTAGTAATCGCACTCGTCCTTTTCGCCGGGTGCGACGATCGTGCATGCC
>DASRRI010000091.1:0-88855 GCA_035695765.1 Dongiaceae bacterium | reverse complement strand
TCGGTACACGGAATTCCTATTGATCTGCGCGTGGCGACCGTCCCGACACTCTATGGCGAAAGCGTGGTGATGCGCCTCCTGAACCGAGATGCGGTACGGCTGGACTTTGCGGCGCTCGGCATCACGGGGGGTAATCTCGACGCCTATATAAGCGTCCTCGAACGACCGCACGGTATCGTCTTGGTGACAGGCCCGACAGGCAGCGGCAAGACCACGACGCTCTATGCCTCGCTGGTTCGCCTCAATACGCCGGAGCGCAAGATCCTGTCGGTTGAGGATCCTGTCGAGTACCAACTCGAGGGCATCGATCAGATCCAGGTGAAGCCGAGTATCGGGCTCGACTTTGCCACGATCCTCCGATCGCTGCTGCGGCATGATCCCGACATAATGATGGTGGGTGAGATTCGCGATCTCGAGACCGCGGAAATTGCCGTGCAAGCGGCGCTGACTGGTCATCTTGTCCTTTCGACGCTTCACACCAACAACGCGGCATCCAGCATCACGCGATTGCTGGATATGGGGGTGCGAGAGTTTCTCTTGACGTCGACCATCAACGGCGTCGCTGCGCAGCGTCTGGTGCGCAAATTGTGCCGGCATTGCCGGAAGCCGTTCAGGCCGATGCCGGAGCTCGTGGAGCGGTTGGGCCTCGGTCGGCTCGGTGGGGCCACGGACGCCACGCTCTATGACGCAGCCGGCTGCGCGGAATGCGGTGGGAGCGGCTATTACGGCCGGACAACCGTTTTTGAGGTCCTGACGGTCGATGATTCCATCCGGCGCCTCATCCTTCGCCACGCTGAAGCGAATGAGCTTCAAGGTCTCGCGATCGAACAGGGCATGCGCACAATGTACGAGGACGGCATGATAAAGGCATTGGCCGGCGACACGACCATCGAGGAAGTGCTCAAGGTGACGCGCGAGGTATGACGTTGGATGACAAGATGCCTCGATCTGAACGCAAATCGGTTAGCACGGCACACGAGACTCTGCTCTTGAGTGGAGGCCGCTGCGATGGAAGCCGAGCGGGTATCGTGGTCGGCAACAGAAACGGCATACAATGATCGCCCCGATCGACAGGATCTCACGATTCTTCGCCTGGTGGTTCGGCGAACTCACGGCCTGCGTACCCGCTCGGGTGCGCGCATTCTTCGGGCGGCCGACAGCGGCGCTGGTAATCGCGCCGGCTGATGGCGACGTAACATTTGCTCTGCATCGGGGCGGACGTTCGCGTGACCTTGGCTGTGTTCGGTTGGGTCCCGTCCCGGAACGGCGCCGGGCACTCGCGCAACTGATGCACGGCACCTCCCTCCAGGACGCCGACGTCGTCGTAAGCCTGCCGGCGAACAGAGTGCCGCGGCGAAGTGTGACGCTGCCCCTGGCGGCACAGGAGAACTTGCGCGAGGTGCTGGCTTTCGAGATGGACAAGCATACGCCCTTCAAGGCGGGTGAGGTCGCTTTCGACTATCGGGTGATCGACACGGATGCCGACAGCAAGCGACTCACCGTTGACCTCGCTGTCGTCCCGCAGGATCTGGTGGAGCAAGCCACCAGTCTGGCGGGCTCCTTTGGATTGACGTTGGATCGCATTGGGATTGCCGGTGAAGAGTCACCAGTTGGACCGCCGTTCAACTTTCTGTCTCGCGACACGCCAGCAGGTCCTTCGGCACCCGCGCAGCGGCTCTTGATCGCGCTCACGCTCCTGGCGGCGCTGATGGCCATGGTTGCAGCGTATCTGCCCCTTTACGCGAAAGAACGGATTCTGGCTGCCCAGCAGACACAACTCGCCGAGGCTCGCGCAGCCGCTTTTGATGCGGACACGTTGAAGAGCCGTCTGGCGGCGAGGTTGGAACATGGTCGGTTCCTGATCGACCGGCGGCTGTCGACGCCGGCGGCGACCAAGCTCCTGGCTGAGGTGAGCGATCGTCTGCCGAACGACACATGGCTCTGGGAGGTTCAGTGGCACGGAAAGCAGTTGACCCTTTCGGGCTTCTCGCCCGCGGCCGCAACGCTGATCAAGGATTTGGAGGGATCGCCGCTCTTGTCCGAAGTGCGCTTTGATTCGCCGGTGATGGCAGACCCCAGAGCAAAGCGTGAGCGGTTCAACATATCGGCCGACGTCGCCGTAACCTTGGATCAATGAGCGATGTTCCGCACCCCTTGGATGAGCCGGTTGGCTGCAGTGCTCCTTCTGATCGTAGTGATCGAAGCCGCCTATTCGCTGGTGGCCGAGCCGATCCTGATTGGCTACCGCGAAGCGAACAAGGCGATCGAAGAGGGGCGGGAGCAGCTTTCGCACTTTCAACGCCTGGCCGCCGGACGGCCGGTTTTAGGCAAGCTGCTGGAACGACTGGCGGCGGATCAAGGGTCCGAGACCTACTATTTGAGCGGTGGCACCGATGCCCTGGCAGCGGTTGCCCTGCAAGATCGCGTGAGGGATTTGGTCGACGCAAACGGCGGCAACCTGCGGAGCATGCAGCCGTTGCTCGGGGTGGATGAGCAGGGATTCAGGCGTATCACAGTGCGCGTCGAGATGACAGCAACCATCGAACCTTTGTTCGAGACGCTGTATGCCCTCGAAACCGGAATGCCGGTCCTCTTTGTGGAGAATCTCGATATCCAGAGCCGGTCCACGCGACGGCGAAGCAGCCAAGTCGCCATGCAGGTTGCGGCAGATGATGCCCCGCTGCTGACGGTGGGTTTTGATCTTTCCGGCTACATGCCGGTCGAGAGGGAGTGATGCGCCGCCATCGCAGGAGAGTGTTGTTCGCGTGGCTGCTGGGAATGGCCTTGTTCATTCTCGTCTTGGTGATCTATCGAGGGGCCAGCGATCTGCTGTCGAACGTTTCTCTCCAGCCCGAAGCCGCTGCGGCCCCCGATCCACCGGCATCTGTCCCACCTTCACCGCTTTTCGCCATGCCGAGTAGAGAATCACTGGCGGTAATCTTGGAGAGACCGGTGTTTTCCGAGACACGGCGGCCAAGCGGAGATGCCGGCACCGTACACGTAACGCCCAGCGATTTCAGACTCGCCGGCGTGGTGATCTCGGTCAGCGAGCGATCTGCACTGATTCAGCGTGGCGCCGCAAGAATGGTCGAGAGGCTGAAAGAGGGCGACGATGTTGGCGGCTGGATGCTCGTCGAGATTGGGCTTGATCGGATCAAAATTCGCCGTGGCGCGGTTGAAGCGGAAATGCTTCTCGACTACGCGGCTCCAGCACCATCAACACCCCGGACGGAATCACGAAAGGAAAGGGCGCCGATCAAACCGGCGATGCATGAGGCGGCAAGGCAGAGCCCCAGTCAGCCCGACGGGGCTGAGACGGGCTTGGATGAGGAAGTGCGACAGTGAGGTCCCCTGCACCACAGCTTCGAATGTTCGCAACGCGACCGAGAGCTGAACCATGCCGCGCCTCATTCCTTGCGCCAAGCGACACCCAGTGCATCGCACGAGAGTGGCTTCGGCCCCCAGTCATTGCGTCCTCCATGGTGCGGACGGCGTCGATGCCGAAGCCCGGCTCGTATGGGTCGTAGCCATCTGGACCAACTCAAGCTTTCGCTTATTGCCTTTTGCCGTCCAGATCGGGCAATCAGACCAACATCGTATTCAAGCCTCCTTGCGCACCAGCCTTGCCGCAACGTGGTGAGAGTTGAGCACGAGATCGCGCACCTTGTCGCCGGTGAGCGAGGGTGCGTCGACAGGATCGACGCTTGATGACGTGATCGCCAGCAGCAGCCAGCTGGTGTTGTTGGCGAACGGCGGATCCGGCGTGAAATCGAGACCGAAGCTGACGACGCGCGGCATGGTCGCCGACAGTGGTCCCTGCGTCATGCGGCGGCCGACCACTTCCCACTTGTCGGGCAGCGGCGTCGGGGTTCCATTCATCCACTGCACGACCGCGTTCTTCCATTCCGGCGTCAGCGCCACGTCCCCGCCGTCGTTCTCGGCATCCTCGATCAGGCGGCGCAGCAGGAACACTTGCGCCTGCCCCAGGGGCACCGGTTCGAAGTGACGATGATGCACAAGGACGTCGATCACGTATGGCAGGTTCTGCACGAGAATCAGCAGATTGTTGTTATGGAATTTGTCCTGGTTGCGGATCAGTTCCGTAACGTCGGCTTCGGTCGGCTCGTCGTCACCCCAGGGCGTCGCGTAGACCTTGTTGACGACCACGGCCTCGTCCCAGAAATCGTCGTCGACCAGGGGCGTGTCCGAAGCCGGCAGGGTCACGCTGTTCTTGCGAAACGCCTTGATGCGGGCTTCAAGTTGCTGGTCCCAAACACCGTTGGGACGCACCAGCGGATCGTCGGCATGCAGCGCGGTCTGCAGCACCCACACGTCGTATATGAAGCCGTGACGCTTGTCGTTCCAGGGCAGGCGGCTTGGCCTGGTCGACGGCGGCGGCGCGCCGGGGGCGGGGCGCAGCATGATGTCCGGGCTGCTGAACCAGTCGGCGATGACCGGCGGGATCATCGTGCTCAGCGGATCGGTCATGACGGTGGGGAAGCGGCGCCGGGTGTCCAAGGCGTGCGCGCGCAGATAGGTGCGGCGCGGCGGGGTAGGGACGGCGCTGATATCCACTTCCCACACGCCGCGCGCCTGCAAGGCCGCGCGCAGCAGCTTCAGGTCGCCATTCTTGAAAAAGGCCAGGTCCTGTATATAGGCATCGGGCAGGCCATTGGAGAAGATCGTCCAGTCCCATTTGGGCTTGCCGTCGACGAAGGTGAGCGTACCCTTCCAGATGCCGGCTGCCGTGCCCGCATAGACGATGCCGATGTCGTCCGGATCGACCACCACCGCGAAGGCCGGCGCGCGGGTCGCATTCGGATGCCCGCGCAACCTGGTCGGGTACCACTTGTTGGTGCCGTCGAACCACCACAGCGTGTCCATGTGCGTAAAGTCGACCAGCGTGTCGTCATCGAACTCTGCAAAGCCGGTGGCGGCGACGTAGAAGGAGCTGTAGGTACCGCGGTTGTAGTCGTGGATCGCGAGATCGCTCCAGGAGCCGCGCGGCGGCATGACGGAACTGACCGACTCGCCGATCTCGTCATTGTCCATCTCGTCGTCGCCGCACTTCTCATCGTAGTGCGAGATCACTTTCTTCGACCATTTGCCGGTGCCGCTGTCGCGAACGAAGGCGACCACGGCGCGGCCACACAGCACGATGATGCGGTCTTCGAGGTGGCCCGGCGGACCGGCCCATTGGACGACGCGGATATTACCGAAATCGTCGAGGGCATCGCGCGACGTATTGTTGCCGCCGTTGAGCCTGGGGTCCTTGCCGGGACCGGAGGGCAATGTCTGCCAGGTATTCTTCGGCGCCGCGGAATCCGGGTTCCAATCCTCGCTGATCCACAGGCGGTTGGTGCCGATCGCGACACGTGCCTGATTTTGGCCCACGCCCGGGATGACGTGGAGGTCGGAATAGAACGCGGCGACCTTGTTCTCGGCCTTGGTCGAATCGTCCGAGGCGTCTGAGCGAAAGACCGGTGGTACCCAGCTGCCGTTGCTGTTCCAGTCCGCCTTTGTGTATTGCGCGATGTGGAATGCAGGCAGAGTGGGATGATAAGCGACACCGCCTCCGTCGCCGCCGCCGGGCGACCAGTGCGTCCAGACCGTATTGCCGGTGCGCCGGATGGCGCCGTTGTCCTGGGTGCCGATGATGAGGGCGCCATCGCAGGTCGGGTGGTTGGCCACGTAGCCGGCCTCGATCACGGCCAGACCGTTGTTGCGGGCGATGTAGGTGTATGAGTCGCCCTTCTGGGTGGAACGGTAGGCACCACCGTCGCAGCCGACCCACACATGTGATCCGCCAGCGGCAAAGCGAACGGTGTGGACGTCTGAATGGACGTTGTTGCCGATGTAGGTCTTGTCGTCATTGCTGGGATAGTCTTGCAGCGTCTGATCGAAGTTGCAGGTAAAGTCGCCGCCGTCGGCGGTGATGGTGAGCCTGAACAGGGCCGCGCTCCATTCGCCGCCCTCGAAGGTCTTCTTGCCGTTCACCATCTTGAGCGTTTGTTCCGACTGGACGGCATTGCCGCCCAGGATGACCTCGTCCGGCTTGTCGGGATGCGCTGCGATGGCCAGGTCGTAGTTGGAATGGTCATCATCCGGGCCGTCACCAAACAATCGCGTCGGGATGTTCTTCACCCGCCGCGCGCTCTTTCCGTTGATGCGCCACAAATGAGGCCCCTTGCCCAGCACATAGACGATCGACGGATCTTTCTTGTGCACAGCGATGCCGAGGCGGCCGTCCTTGACGTGATCGCTCAGGTCTACTTTCTCGTACGGGCCGTTGACACCGTTCTCCGATACCCAGAGACCGGTGTCGCTGAACAAGGTGTTGTCCACCAACGTGACCCATAGGCGCGATGGCGTGCCACCCTTGGCCGGCGCCCAGATCACGTCGGTGCACCATTCGGCGTCGTCCGCCTCGAAATCGAATGGCCCTGCCGTGACGCGCGTCCAGTTGGCGTCTTCTGTGAACGGCCCGATGCGCCGCCACAAGCCGCTGGAGGATGCCGCGATAACGACATCGGGGTTGGTGGGATCGTGCGCGATCCGGAAGATGCCGGTGCCGGCCAGGTTCTTGGCCTCGCGCTTCCATGGATTGACATGCGGGTTGGCCAGCGCCTGCGGCAGCGGCGTCGTCAGTTTCAGGACACCGATGCCTTGCGCCCTGCCGCCGGGAAAGCCCTTGGTGTACGGCTGGGTCTCGCCGGTGCCCACGTAAACGATGTCCTGAGAGCCATTCTCGTTGGCGCCGAACACAACATCGATACAGCAGGTGACCAGGCTGCTCGGTCCGGGAGCGGCGGCCTCGCCCGCCGGCGTCGAGGCGCCGGCGCCGAGCGGCGACCACGTCGCGCCGGCATCGCCTGAATACCAGACGCCGCCGTTGGCGGTCGCAGCATAGACCCGCTTGCCATCGTCGCTGACCGCCAAATCGCGCACACGGCCGGCGACGCGCGGTGCGCTGCCGGCCTGCCCCTGGAGAGTGACCGACGGACCGATCGGCAACCACACATTCTGATCGGCAACCGCCTGTTGCGTCGCGAGCAGTGCGGCGCGCAGGGCCGCGGCCTCCGCCAGGATGATGCCGGGGATATTCGCGATCGTCTCAAGCAGCGCTTCGCCGCGAAAGCGCGCATCGTCCCGCTTGTTCGGATCGCGGTCGCCAGGCCAGCTGTAGCGGGCCATCAGGTACCTCCCTCGCTCGGCTCCTCGGTGCTCTTGGGGCCGACGCGGATGTAGCCCTCCTCCACTTGCGACGGCAGTTCCGGCAGGAGCGCCGCCTGGGTTGCCGCCAGGATCGGATCGTCGCGCCACGTCACCGGCGAATCGCGCCGGGTCCAGATCTGCTCCTTGGGGAAGGAGGAGATTTTTGGCAGGCGCACGTCGCCGGGTTCGATCAGCACCGGACCGATGCGCGCCGACGGGGCCATTACTGAGAGTCCCGGAAAGGTCCAGTCGCGCGCCAGCATCAAGGATTTGCGCGGCAGGACGCCGGAAGTCAGGTGCACCTTGCCGGATGGATGCAGCAGCAGGGTCAAGCGTACCACCTGGCCCGGATGAACAAACAGCTCGTCTTCCGCCACCAGATAGGGATGCAGGATCGGCCGCACGTCCGGCACTTGCGGGATCGCACCCTTCTGCGACAGGTGCCCGCGATTGCGCCCGCCGTCGAGCGCGCCGTCGCGCACCGCCTTGTCGACCACGTGGAACCGGCTGTAGTCGTCATCAACGAAGAAGCCGAGCAGGCCGTCATCGTCACGCGTCAGCTCGCCAATTCGCACCGGGAATGCACGGTCGGCCAGAGAGCGGTAGGCCCCTTCGCGCGCCGCGCGGATCTCATCGTCCGAAAGGTCGAGTTCATCCAGGTCGTCGTCGATGTCGAGCTTCAGCGTGGCGCGCACGATAGCAATGGGCCTGCCGACCAGGCCCACAATGTGCGCGGTGCCGAGGTTGGAGAACGTGTCGACCGTCCACAAGGTCGTGTCGATGGCGCGCAGCAGCGCCGACAGCGCGGATTCCATCCCCGGCTCCGCGCTCTCGCCCCTGCGCGTCTCGGCATCCACCGCCATCAGGTTGCTCGCCAACAGCCCCAGGATCTGTTGCGCCGGCTGCAGTTCGAACAGCGGGCCGGCATCCGCTGGCCCGATGCGGCCCGGCGCGATTTCCCAGGCGACGCCGTTGCCGAATGGCTCGTGCATCAGCTGCCCGAGCGGATTGCCGGCGGTATCGAATACCTCGAGCGCTTCGTCGATATGATCCGGCAGCAGGAATCCGGCGACCGGATTGACCATCGCGGCGGGGTCGATCTGGTCGATGGTCGCATCCGGGCTGGCGGCGGTGAGATTGGCGGGATCAACCAGCCGGAACAGCCAGCGCGCCGGCCGGAGCAGCCGCGGCGTCAGGCGCATGGTGCCAGCCGGCGCGTTCGGCACCAGGCAGCGCGCCGGCACCTCTGTGCGCTCGACCGGAAGGTCGAGGGTGCGGCCAAAGGCGTCGATGATCCGCGCGCGGGTCAGGCGCAGTGCGCCATTCATCAGCAGCTGCGGGATATCGACGGGCACCGGCTTGTCCAGGGTAACGGTATCTCCTTGGCGCGGATGGAGCACGCCGAAATCGCCGAGCGGCAGCCCGAGCAGCTGTTCCTGCAGGCTTTCCAGCGAGGCGGACAGGACATCGAGCGTTTCGATGTGATCCGCGATATCGGCAAGGGCGGCTTCGGTCTTCTCGTCCGCTTCGCCGGCATTGTCCTTGTCGCGCGCGTCCTCGGCCTTCATCCACGCGTCAATCGCGGCGGCGAGCGTCTTGGCCGTGCCGGTGTTGAGCGCGCTGCGTCCGCGCAGGATGCGCGGTTCCGCGTCCGGCAGCCATTCGTCCTTCTTCGGCTCGAGATCGATCGCGTCCAGCTTGACGCCATCGAGGCGGTCGCTGGCGATTACCTCGACTTCCCATTCGAGCCAGAGTGGGACCCATGGCTGCGCCCAGACCGTGACCGCGACCGGCGAGGGATCGACGCCGGCGACCAGCGAGAAGCGCCGGAATTGATCGGTGGTGACGAGGCCATTCAGACGGGCGTTGCCCTTGCCCGCGCCGCCTACCGGCAACGTGCCGCCATAGCTCGCCGCGTCGCCGTAGCGCAGCGCCGCTTCCGCTTTCAACCGTGCCAACGCCTGGGGCTGCGGCACGCCGCTTTGCTTGCCTGCCTGCTGCGATACCCAGGGCACGATATAGGGATCGAGCAGCAGCGCGCTGCGGATCAGCGAGACGATTTCGGGCGGGATGGCGCCGGCAGGCAAGGCCGGCAGCAGGCGTGCCGCATCGACCACGCCATCGACCCGCGTGCCGACCTGGGTCGGCCAGCGGCAGACCATCGTGCCATCGGCCGAGAAGCGGCCGTCGCCGCGATGGCGGAGACTGCGCATGGCATTTCGCACCGCGACGATCGGTTCCAGCGGCCGAAAGTAGCGCGGCGCGGAACGCTGCACCAGGCGCGACTGCTGCGGCGCGCGGCCGCCGAGCTTCTCGTCGGTCCAGCCGCCGATCTCGGCACGATGCTCTGCCGTCGACTTGGCCATCAGGTTGGTGCGCGCGCCGGCCTTGAAAGTCAGCAACGGCGCATTCAGCACGTCGCTCGCCGTGCCCTTGGTCTTGCCTGGGCGGCTCTTAGCCAGTTCAGAGCGCGCGCCGCGTCCGGCGGGCAACGGTCCGCTCTCACCGCCGATGCGCACGCGATCAGTCGCGCCCGGTCCGCCGGAACGCGATTCGAAGCCGGCGGAGTGCTCGTACTCCTCGACATCGACCACGCCGTTGGCGGTGCCGAGCTCGTTCAGGCGCTGGCCGGTGAAGGCGCTGAGGATTCGCTCGGTGTCTCGGCGCTTTGCGGGATCGGTGATGCCCATGCCTTCGCTTGCCAAAGCAGCGGCGACGTCGTCGCCATGCAGGCCGATGGCGAGACCGGTCGCCTTGGCGTTCGGCCGGAGATCGTTGATGGTGATGCGGCCGCCCATCGGCACGCCATGCACCTCGCCATGCAGCAGGGTGGAGAACAGATGCCGCGGCCGGGTCTTGACGATGCGGCGCCCGCCCTCGGCGAATGCGGATCGCGCTGGATCATAGGGTTGTGCCGCCGCGATCTTCTCGACCGCGGCGGCTTGCTTGACAGTGCCGGCGGCGCGCATGGCGGGTTGGACCGGCGTCGCCATGGAATAGCGCTCGGCGGTCTTCAACCCGATGCTCTCGCGTTTCGCGGCGGTCATCACCGCCTCGCCGGGCAGCTTGTCGCCGCCTTCCTGATCGCCGGCCAGACGCCAGCCCATTTTTTCCAGCTTGTCGTAGAAGGCGTAGGTGCTGTGCACGGAATCGAGCGGGTCCAGTTCCGACTTCGACCACCAGCCGGCGACGACATAGGTCCCAGTGTTGCCGAAGGCGCCACCATTTGTCGCCTCGGCCACGTCGTCGAGCGGATCGTGGAACGAGAAGCGGTTCTCCACCGCGTCGTAGACGCCGGTCCAGTTCAATGTGCCGCCGACGCTGCCGGTGAGGTCCTCGGGCGCGATGGTCTTTGCGGTCGGCGCCGTCCCTGTTGCCTCGGCCGGCCACTTCTCCAGCGGCACCACGCGCGTGGTGTCGGCTTCGATGACCCAGCCGCGCAGAACGGCCTGCTCGCCGCCGCGGCGCGGCACGACGATGCGCAGCACGACCCAGCGATCCGGCAGCGCCGACAGGCTGAGCCGGTTGCGGGATCCGCTGCCGACATCTTTCAACTCGCCGGACAGCAGGGAGTCGGGCAGCGCCCAATGCAGGTGCACGCCGGGCGCGCGCGGCGCACCCTTGGCGAAGGGTTCCGGCATCGGTTCGGGATCCTTTCCGTCCGGTGTGGTCAGCGCGAACGGCAGGCGCACGAACAGCTCCTGGCTGTTGGACGCGACATAGAGTGCCTGCACATCCACCGGCACCAGTAGGCGCGGATGGCGGATCAGCGTTGCGTCCCAGGTGCCGATGGTCTTGAGGTCGGCATCGGTGCGCACTAGGCCCGACCAGATCGGGCTCAGCATCGCCTTGGCGATGCGTTCTGGATCCGGAGGGCTCATGTGATGTTCGCCACGAAGGTTTTCTTGAGGTCGGCCAGCTTGTAGCCGATGGTTGGCTTGAACACGTCGCCGATCTCCGGATGGTTGTCGATGGCGCCGAACACCTGGCGATAGGGGAAGCGGATCATCTCCAGCGCAAACTCGGCGCCGTCGACATCCGGGCCGGTATGCGTGTTGGCGTTGTTGTTGAAGGTCTTGCAGGTTGCCCGCAGATCGAGCACGCCCGGCGAGCCGGGGCGGAATGCGATCGGCATCTCCGGCTTGTTCGGGACCTCTTCGGAGGTGTTCCGATCGCGCACCTCGACGCTGGCATTGAAAGTGCCGGTGTTGCCGATCGGGTTGAGGTTGACGCCGAACTGGATGCCCTGCCGTGGCTCTTCGAGATGGACCAGTTGCGGGATGCCGTCGAACAACACGAACAGCACCGCCGGCGCCAGCCGCTCCAGCCGCAGGATCTTGATGCGGTCCGGATGGCTCTCCGGCACGATCTCCTCGTCGCCGACGACGTCGCGCGCATAGGCGCGCACGTGCATGGCCGGCCAGCCGGATACCGCGCGCGATCGCAGCAGGAAGCCGGTAATGATGCCGGCGGCGCCGCGCTGCACCTGCTCGCCGCCGGGCAGGCGCACGTCGCGCTCCTCCTCGTCCAGCTCGCGGCGGATGTCGCCGTAGAGCGTTTCCAATTGCGCGCGGTCGGCGGAGTTCAGCGTCCCGACACTGAGCGCGCCCTGGATCAGCGCGTCGGTCCAGTTGCGGTCAAGGTAGAAGAAGCGGATCGATTCCGGCGGCAGCAGCTCGGAATCCGGGACCAGATAGGCGAAGGGAACGCCTTCCAGCAGCCGCAGCCGCGCCAGCCACTGGCGCAGGTCGCGCGGCGTGATGCGGTCCTCGCCGGTTCGGGTATGTGTGTCCGTCGCATAGGCCGCGTGCAGCGTGTTCACGTCCTTGAGCTCGGCGAGCACCATGTTGCCTGTCATCTTGGTGCTGGTCATCGGCCGTCCTCCTCGCGCTTGCGCCGCGCCGTTTCCCGCAGCAAGGTTTCCAGCGTGCGGCTGCCGCGCTCCTCGGCCTCGCTGCGTTCCGGCGCCGCGGCCGGCGCCCTGCCGCGCCCGGGCCGTGCGCCTCTCGTGGTGGTGCCGGTCTGCAGCCCGGCCGGCAGCGCGTCGTTGGTCAGCTGCTCCAGCACCGAATCCAGCGCTTGGCTCAGATGCCCCAGAGTCTGCGGCTGCATCTCGGGATTCATCTGGCTCGGCACCGCGACGGTCTCGAGGACGCTGAAATCGCCTGTCCTCATCGCGACCCGGACGCTCTCGACCCCGAGGCCAAAGCCGGTGGCGATGATCTCACTCACATCGCCGCTCAGGCTTTCGATGGGGCGGCCGGGATCGACCAGCGGCCGCGAATTGCCGAGCATCTTGCCGGGCGTTTCCGCGGCAAGCTCGACGAAGCGCCGGTTGATCTGTTCGCCGAGCGTGCGGATCGCCTTCGCCGCGAGGTTCGGAAAGTCGAACGCGGCGTTCGCCGTCAGCACGTCGGAGAAGCGCTTGGCGCGCGCGGCGCCGAACTGCTCGGTGCGCCAGCGCGTCAGGGCCGCGACCACCGAGGGATGCGACAGCGCCAGCATGCGGCCGATCTCGAACGCGCAGGCATAGGCCAGATCCTCGCGCCCGTCGGGCACCAGGCGGCGCAACTGGTCGCTGACATGGGAGAGCGGCAAGTGGCCGCCGGGCGGCGCCGTCTCGCGCACTGTCAGGTTGGGCACCAAGGGCCCGCGATACCAGGCGCGCAAGGCCTCGCCGCGGCGGGTCTGGTGCGGCAGGCCGACATGCCCGGTTTCGGCCAGCTCCGCTGCGGGCCGGGACGGGGGCACATCAGGCGGCGCGCTGCCGCCGCGCGGCTGGAAGCACAACGGGAATTCCTTGCCCGACGGTCGGCCGGCGACGGTGCCTAGCATGCCGACATCCAGGTTGCGCATCAGCGTCTCGAACGAGCCGCCGCCGTCGCAGGTGAAGGACCAATAGGTCAGCACCGGGAAGCGGTAGATCCTTTCGCGCGTCATCGCGTCGATCGGGATGCGGAACTTCACGCCCATCGCCTCCCGCACCACCGATCCCGCTTCCTTGGCGTGGGCCGACACCGCCAGATCCTCGACTGTCTTCGGCTTGGTGCTCCATTGATCGCTGGTCGCGCCGGCCTTGGCCGAGGTGGCCGACGCCGCCAGCAGGGCATTGCCGCCAGCAGCGGCCACGCCCTGCATCGCTGCGCCCTGCGCCGCCGCGCGCCTCATGGCGGGCGCCCCCGGCGCGCCGATGGCGCCGCCGAGCACCGGCGCCTGCATGTTCATCGCCGGATTAATCACTGGCTCGCCCATCAGGACCTTGTCGAGCGTCTCGACCTTCAGCAGCGCCTTCGCGTCAGCCTGGAATACGATGTCGCCGGGAAAGAAGTGATCGCGCGGCTGGACCGGTGGCGGCAGGAACTTCACCTGCTCCTCGAGATTGACCAGGCACGCGAGATAGCGCACCGGCTTGCACCCCACCCGGTCGAATTGCGGCAGGCGGTTGGCGATCACCACGGAGAGGAAGCCGTCGTCATCGCCCATGGCGAGCTCGGTGTCGCCCAGGTCCACCTCGCGCACGTGCACCAGCAGCTGCAGATCCTCCTTGGTCGGGAAGACCTTGTCCAAGGTGGTCTGCGGGATCGAGAGATAGACGCCGGTCGGCGTGTCATTGGGACCATTGAGCTTGATGCCCGGCGTCACACAATCGGCGATCGGCGATTCCGCCGAGATGGCGCCTTCACCTTCGGCGATCACCACCAGCGCCAGCCAGGGAATCTTGGTGTCGGCATCGGCCTTGCGCTCCCAGGGCAAGGTGCGCCGCTTGAGCACGATCTGCGGCAGGCGGCTCTCGTATGCGCCCTCCGAATTGGCCGGCGGGAAGGTGGACAGGATCTGGTCGGGCGGCATGCGATAGCGCGGCGAGTTCACCCGCAGGTGCCCGCGATAAGGCTCGGTCGGAAAGCTGGCCGCACTGTTGGCGGCCTGATCCGGTGTCGCATCGGTGATCTTCTGGTCGGCCTCCAGCACATAATCGCCGGCAGTCAATGGCGGCACGACACGGCTGTGCAGCACGAAATGACTCTTGCTCACCATTGCGATGCTCTCCGCTCCGTCATGTGCGTCTCCGTGCCTTGCTCGATCTCTTCTTCGCGCTCGTCCTTTTTGCGACCTTCTTCTTCGCCGCCTTCTTCTTGCGCGCGGCTTTCGGCTTTTGTGCTTTGGTCTTGGCTTTCGCCCGGGTTGGCCGGGTCGGACCGACACCGACGGGCGGTCTCCCTGGCGGTTTGACGACTGGCCGCCTGATCACCGGCGGCTTCACCACGGGCGGCTTCACCACGGGCGGCTTCACCACGGGCGGTCGCACGACGGGCGGCTTGCCGGTTGGCGGCACGGTGCCGCCGCCGCGCCGGCCGGGCACCCAGCTCAACGTGACGCTGCCCTGCCGGCCGTCGGCGAGCGGGCGGACGGCGCGCTCAAGCCCGCCATCGAGCAGCCGGTCGGCGAAGCTGTCCGGATCGTCGGTGCCGGCCAGGATGCCGGCGATGCGCCATGGCTCCTCGCGCGCGACGCTGACCTGGATGGCGGTGTCGTCTTTTCCGGCGCGGGGCTTGACTGCGTAGATGAGGATGCTGCGGCTGCCGATGACCAGAACGATCGGCGGCTGGGTCTTGCCGGCCTTGTCGGTGACGCGATCGGCGCCGCCGAGGCCGAGGGACAGGTTCTGCGCCGCCGCGCTGCCGTTGGGATCGTCGATGATCAGCGCGATACTGGTGACCGGCACGGTGAACCGCGTCACCAGCAGCGCGGCGTCGGCGATCAGGTCGGCGGCCGCGATCCATCCGGCGCGGAAGCGCTGGCGCGCCCGGCGGATCGCGGCGCCTTCGGCGCGCAACGTGCCACCGGGGATCAGCGCCGTCGCCCAGCCGGCATAGGCCAGGCTCTGCGCATCATGCCAGCCGTAGTAGCCGGCGGCGGGCTGGCCGGTCTCGCTCTGGCCCAGCGCCGCTACGACCAGGCGCTCCGTACCCTGCGCGATGACGATTCCAGCGCGCCCAGCCACGCTGTCGCTGATGATGCCGCCGCCGGCGGCGAAGGCGACGACGCGCGCCGGTCCACCGGTCGCCACCAGGCGCGGCCGCGGCGCGCTGGCATCGGAATCGCGGTCCGCATTCGGCAAGCGCAGCACCGCAATCTCGCCGGCGCTGATCGCGGCTGCCGCGCCACGGGGCGCTGCGGCGGCGCGGGCCGGGCGAGCGCTGCGGGTCGCCAGCGTTGCGGTCAGGCCGCTGAGCCGTGCGCGGCCCGCGGCCGCCGCACCGCGGCCGGCGATTGCCGACACGCCGGCCTGACCGCTGCGAGTCAGCGGCACCGCGCCCGCGGCGATCAAGGTTCGGTCGGTCGCCGCGGCGGACGCCGGCAGGCGCACCAGTTTTGCCGGAATGGCCCAATCCATTGATGCTTCGATGTCCGTCAGGCGTGGTGCCAGCATGACCTCGGCATCGACGGCCTCACTGACTGTGGTGCGCGGGGCGTGCACCTCGCGCACGATCTCACCGCGCAGGATGGCGATCGCTTGCGCGGGCCGCACCTGGGTGTCGAACGGCGGCTTCACATAATCCTTGGGCAGAGTGATGCGCGGCTTGCGCGCCTCCGCCTCCGCCAGCCCTTCGGTCAGCGAGCCCAGCCGCGGCGGCGCCGCGCGCTCGCTGGCCAGCACCGCCAGCGCCGTGGCGCCATAGCCGCCGACCGCCAGCCATGGCTTCGCCTCTGCATACATGGCGTCGATCCCGGCGATGACCGGCACCACGGAGGCGGTGTCCTTCGCGGCGGCGATCAGCGTCGGCCGCCAGCGCCGCGCATGCAGGAACGGCAGCGGCTTGCGCTCCTTGGACCGCACCTGGAAGTAGGCCATCTCTTTCGGCAGCGTGCCCTCGATGGAAGCGGAGAAGGTGAAGTGCACGCCGGTGACGGCGTCGATCACATCGCCCTTCGGCACCTTGCGGTCGTCGTCCGGCTGCGGATTGCCCCAGACGCCGGCAGGGAAGCCGCCGCGCTGTACGTCCTGATGCAGTTTGTTCTCGGTCTTCAGGCGCACCAGCTGGTCGACGTTGACGGTGTCGCGCAAATGGATCTCGAGCACGCTGTCGATGCCGCCGGCGCCGACCGGCGCCAGGCCCAGGGCGGCGCTTGTGATCTGGCCGACCGCGGCGCCGGCGACCGATAGCTTGTTGGACGGCACCGTCGACGTGATGCTGAGCTCGAACTCGCTCAACACCTCGAACGGCTTCTCGGGGGAGCCGTCAGCGGTGCCGCTCTCGCTGCTGCCGCTGTCGCCGGTGCCCGGCGGGATCGCGCCTTTGCCAGGCAAGGCGGTGAGGCACCGTCCGACGCCGCCGCCGACGTCCTCAAGGTATTTCGGAACAAAGGCGTTCCAGGCGATGTAGATCTTCGGCGCCTTCTGCGTGTCGCCGAAGGAGACGGTGAGGTCGACCGGTCCGACCTCGAAGGTCGCGGTGCCGCGGAACTTCGGCCCTTCCACTTTGATCTGCGCGCCGATGCTGATGGAGATCGTGATCTCGCCGATCCACACGTCGATGGTGATGCCGGCGGAGATGCGGGCATAGACCATGACCTCGAGGCGGAACGGATCGAAATAGACGATGCCGTCCGCGCCGAACACGACATGCGCCCAAGCCGGGCCGAATTCGGCGGAGGCTTCCAGCTTGCCGCCGGCCATCAGCGCCTCGGAGGTGAGCGCGAAATAGTTCTCGCCCTTGATCGAGGCCGGACCGAAGTGCCATGAGAAGCCGAGCCGCGGCACCACCGGATAGCCGTCGCGGTGGAAGCTGGGGTGGAAGCCGCCCATGGTCAGCACGAACTCGCCGGCGCGCGGCCCGTCGAACCATGAGACAAAGGCGAAGCCGCCGGTCAACCGTACCGATTCATGCAGCAGCCAGGAGTTCTCGGTCAGCTGCGCCTGAACCCAGATGACGCCTTCCTTGGTGGAGAAGCGCGCGATCAGGCCGAGCTCGATCGAGACCAGCGCGATCTCCGGCCGCGGCAACGCCATGCGCGCGAGGCCGAGCAAGGCGAGCTCGAACCCGTCGCCGACCTTGACCGAGATGACGGCGATACCGTCCACCAGAGCGAAGCTGTTGAAGCTGATGCCGGCGGCGAACCAGAAATCGCCGCGCTTCGTCGGGAAGGTATCGCGCAACGCCACCAGCTCCGCCATCGGATCGCCCGAGGGCTTCGCCGACGGATCAAGCGCCCTGATGAAGATGAACTCGCCGAAGCGGTCCAGCTCGCTCGGGAAGATCAGGTCGCGGTTGATGCCGAGGCCGCCGCCGATGCCGGTCAGGAAGAAGGCGGGCGGCCCGCCGATCGGCCCGTTGATGGCGCCGAACGCGAAGAAGGCGGTGAAACGTTCGGTGCCCTCCACCTTGGTGCCGTAGCCGCCATAGATAGACAGGCCGTAGACCGCGAAGCGCGCCAGCAGCATGCCGATATATTCGACATTCTCACCGCTGCCGAACTTGCGCAGGCCGCCGGCCAGATACACGCCGCCCATGTCGGCCTCGACCGCGAGGCCGGCGAGATCGACGTTCCAGCGGCTCGGCTCGAACACCGAGGCGTTGGACGCGACAAGGAAGGTCAGCCTCAAGTCGTCGACCGAAGCGGTCAGCCCGGCGATCGAGACGCGGGCGTCGAGCAGGATCGAGATGTCGACCAGCTGATCCTGGGTGACCGTGGTGTCGAAGCCGACCTGCTCCATGTAGATCGGGCCAAAGCCCTTCTGGATTGCCAGCCACCAAGGCCCATCGCCTTCGCCGGCGCGCATGGAAACCAGGATCGGGCCATTGCCGTGCTTCTGGATCGCGAGTGCCGGGCTGAAGGCGGGTGCGAGCTTCTCCTTGCCCTTGCCGGCATCCGCGACCATGCCTTGCGCGATCGCGTTGCCGCCCGAAGCGTTGGTGACGCTGGCGGCCAGGTCGCTCAGCTGCAGCTGCGCACCGCCGGACAGCTCACTGCCGCTGACCAGTCCGAACAGATGGACGGCGACGGATCCCAGCGTGACACCGACATCGAGCAGCGGCCCGCTCGAGCGGCTGACCCGCACGCCGATGCCGTTGACGGCCAGGCTCGGCGCGAAGTCCATCTGGCCGGTGGTGTTCAGGAAGCCCAGCGCGAGGCCCGCAGTCGGCGTGCCCTGGATCCAGCGCGAATCCGCTTCCAGGGAAATGACCACGTCGGAGCCGGGATTGAGGTCGATGCGCCCCGCGAGCTCCAGCGTGAGCTCCGCGATGCTGCCGGTCTCCTGCATGCCGATGCCGAGGCCGCTGCCGATATCGATCTTGGGTCCGGCGGTCGCGACGTTCGCCAGCAGCTTTTTCAGCCGGTGCAGCAGCTGGTCGGGATCGAACAGATCGTCGTCCAGCGCGCTCGGGTTCGGTACGTCCTTCAGGAACACACCGCGCAGGGTTTCGCGCACCTTCTTGCCGCCGGAGCCCGGCAGCGTCTTGTCGAGCAATTGGCCGACCGCGGGGGTGGCGATCGCGAAGCTGGCGATCAGCTGCACCACCACATCGATCATGGCCAGCGCGACCTGCGTCGGGTCGGTCTCGATGCTGGTGCCGTCGACGGCGACGAGCGAAAAGCTCGTCGGATCGAGCAGCCAGCGCGCCGCGACCGCGTTGTCGCCGCTGTCATCGAGCGCCAAGCCAAGCTGAATACGGCGCCCGCCCGCCGGCGCGTTGCCCGCCGCGACCAGCAGTGTCGGACGCAGGCTGATACCGCCGGCATCGATGTCCGCCGGCCCCACATCCAGCTCCAGCGCCTTGAGGCCGCTGCCGTTCAGCGTGATTGCCAAATCGAGCGTCTGCACGACCGGTAGGCCCGCGAGATCGGCATCCACCGTGACCTCGAATGGCGAAGGCTGCAGGCGGATGGTGACGCCGTTGACGGTGACGGCGAGCTTGCCGGCGGCGAAGGAAGCGGTCGCCGGCGCCGGCAGCAGCGGGCCCAGCGCGCTTGCCAGCGCGGTGAGGAGCGGACTCGACAAAGCCTGCGCGCGGGTCGCGAACACGCCGGCGGGATCGACGGCAAACGCCTGCAGTGCCGGACCGTCGAAATGCGCCGGTCCGCCAATGCGCAGCGCCAGCGCATCGCCCAGCGCGCGCACCGCCGCGCCGACATTGCCGGCAAGGGTGGCGCCGTTCTGCGCCGCCAGCGCATCCAGGATCATCGGCAGCGCTTGCGCCACGGCCGCTTGTGCCAGATTGGCGAGGCCCGGGGGGCTCGGATAGAGCGGCAGGTCCGGCCCGCTGTCCGGGCGCACGAAGATCTGCAGGCCGCTGTCGCTGACCAGATGCACGGCACGCCGGCCGGGCGCCGCGCCGCTGATGCCGACGGCGAGGTCGACCACCGGGCGCGGCGGCAAGCCGGCCGGCAGGGAGAGCGAGACAGCGCCGCTCATGGTCAGCCGCCCGTCCGCTGCCGGCACCGGCGCAAAGCCGCTGCTGTCGATCTGCAGGCCGAGGCGCGCGACGCCGGAGATCGATTCCGCGCGCAGCACGAACCCGCTGGCCAGGTTCCACTCGCCGGGCCCGCCGCTGATGCCGAGGATCGGCTTGAAGGCGTCGAGCAGAGCGATGATCTTGGCGGGAGAGAATCCGCTGCCGCTGCCGAGCGCGCCGGCATGGCTCAGCCAGCCGATCGGGTTCTCGATCAGCGCCAACGGCAGGCGCACGCTGCGCGCGCCGTCGGCATCCGGCACGCCGAGCAGTCCCAAGGCATCGTAAGCCGCGTCGATGATCGGCCGCACGCTCTCATCGAGCCGGCGCAGATAGTCCAGGCCGAGCCGCGCCAGTTCCGCCGGCGCCAGCCGGGTGACCGCCGCCAGGATCCGCTCGCCATCCGGATCGGGCCAGAGCGGGATTGCCTCGGCGGCGGGCGATCCCGGATGGTGCCGTTCGAGGGTCAGCGCGAAGGGCGCAGCGTGCAGATGAACGGCAAGCCCGCCTTCGGGAGAATCGCCAGACGCTTCCAAGGTGAAATCGATCTGCGGCGCGGCATTGGGCGCGAGCGACAGCGACAGGCTCCACGGCTTCATGCCGAACGTGCCGGGCGTTCCGTTGAGCGTCAGGCCGAGCGTCCGGGTCGCCAGGTCGAGACTGAGTCCCGGCATGGCGCCCAGCAGCGTGTTGATGCCGGACTGCAGCTTGGCGCGCAGCGCCGCGTCGCTGAGTGTCTGGCTGATGCGCGCCTGCGGCTCGTTCAGCAAGTGGTCGATGCCGTCGGCGACCCAGCCGCCGCTCCCATCGAGCAAACCGAGGCTGCCCAGCAGGTCGCGCAAGGCGACCATCGCGGGCGATACCGCGGCGGACAATTGCGCTGCGAACTGCGCCAGCAGCACGCGCACTTCGGGCAATGCGGGCGTCACGATCTCCGCCGTGGTCGAGGCGACGCCGGCCGCGCTGACCACCCAGCGGTCGCGGCCGATGCCGAACACCTTCGGCTCGATCAGCACCACTTCGGCGCTCGCCGCCATCGTACCGCGCAGCGGGATGACCACAGTGGCCTCGACGCGGCGCAGCTCGTGCTCCGGCCGTGGGCCGGGGCCGCGGGCGGGATCCGGGCCGCCGATCAGCCAACCGCTTTCGCGCGCGAAGGACAGCTGGATGCGCAGGACGTTCGCGGCGCGGATTGCGGGCGGGCCGCCCTCCGGCAGATCGAAGCCCAACGCTTCGAGCATCGCCTGACCGGTGATGACAAAGCCGTCGGCGGCGATCGAGACCGGCAGCAGCACGCCCACGCCGCCGCCGGTGATGCCGTCGGTGATGATCGTTTCGGCGCGCAGCCCGGCGCGGATCGACAGTCCGGCGGCGACGACGGCAGTGATCGCGGCTTCGACCGCGTTCACGCTCATCACGCCGTAGATCGCATGCACGGCCAGTCCGGCGCGCGGTGCACCGGGGAGGATTGCGGGCGGGCGCAGCTCCACGCCCGGATCGCCCAGCGACAACAGTTCGGTCAGCGCCTTGATGAGCGACCGGCCGCGCGCCAGATCGACGTCATCCGGTTCAGCCGGGTCGACGGCCGGCAGCAGCGCGACCAGCACGCGCAGCGCCTCGGCCATCGGCGCGGTGTCGAGCACCGTGAAGGAGACCGGGCCCGCCGGCGTGCCCAAGGTGATAAGCGCGCTGATGGCCGGGAGCGCTTCCGCCGCGATGCGCGCGGCGTGGCCGGAGGCGGCGTCGGCGATCAGCGCGACGTTGCCCAATCCATTGAACGCCGCTAGCACGCGCTGCAAGCGCGCCGCCTGCCCGCCGATGCCATCGACATCGCCGCTCGGCAGGATTGCCGCGGCGCGCCCGGCCAATGCGATGAACCATTCGCCGGGCGCCGCGGCGGGCAACGCGAAGCTCTCCGGCGACAGGCCGGGCGCCCGCAGGTCGATGAGGCGATCCGCGGCGACGGCGGTCCAGGGCAGCGGGCCGCCGGCAGCCACCACGGCGATGTTGATGCGCACGGCCGGCGCTACGCCGAGCAGCGCGTTCACGTCGATCGCGGCGGCAAGTTCGTCGACGCCGACGTCGATCATCCGGTGGACAGTCACGCCGGCCAGGTCACTGGCCGGTGGAATGATGCGGCCGTCGGTGTTAAGCCAGCGCTGAGTCAGCGCGGCAAGACCGGCGGCGAGATCATCGCGGCCCGCCACCAGCGTCGCCAGCGCGTTGGCCAGCGTGCTTTCGCGGAACAGCGCCTCGGCCAGCAGCGGCGCGCCGAGGCCGGGAAAGCCTGGGCGCCAATCGCGCAACGCTTCCGGCACGTTGGTCATGGTCGGCCGGTTGGGGCCGTGCGGCTCCAGCCAGTACAGCAGCTCCGGTCCGGCGCCGTCGCCGAGCAGTGGCAGGCGATAAGGCGCGTCGGGCCGGCCGAAGCCGCGGATGGCGCCGAGATCCTCGACCGTGCCGGTCAGCTGCCGCGCCAGCACGCGCAGCGCGCTCAGCAGCGGACCGGACTCTTCCAGCAGCAACGCCTGTGCCCAGGCCTTTAGCGTTGCCGTCGGATCGGCGACGAAATCCGCCAGGCGCAGATGCGGCCGGGAGGAAAGGGCCGGATCGTCGGCCAGGTTCGGGCTGTCGGCGATCCAGCCAAAGGCCTCGACCAAATCGCGAAAGGCCGGCAGCGGCGATTGCGCGCCGAGCAAGCCGAGGAAGCGCTGCACCAGGTCCCAGCCGGCGGCATCGAGGTTGGGCGTGCCGTCGGCATTGAAGCTGGGCAAGGCGATGGGAATCGCCTGAGCATTGAACTCGGCGCTGGGATTGGGCGCCAGAGCGGTGATGGAGACGCCGCTGTCCGGCGACCATGCGGCGGAAAGGCCGATGTGATAGGCGGAGAGCGCGATGGGTCCGGCGCTGAACCGCGCACGCGTGTCGCCGCGGGCGCGTGCCGTCAAGCGCGCCTCGATCGCGGCCGCCAGCACCAGGCCGCCCTGCGCCAGATCGATCTTCGCCAGGCCGACCGTCAGGCGCGATTCGATGACGGTGCAGCGTTGGCCCAGCGTGTCCACCGAATAGCCAGCACTGAGGCCGATATGGAGCGTGTCACCGCCGTTCTCGCTATAGAACTGCAGTGCGGCAGGCCCAACCAGCGGCATGCGCCACGGATCAGCGGCGGTGCCGGTGCCGGTGATCGGTGGGATCGCCGCGGCGGCATCGGCGATCAGGCTGCGCAGCAATTCCAGGATCGACGGAACCGCATCGGCATGCGCCTGGAGCAGGGTGCGCCAATGGCTACCGACCGCCGCCAGCGGATTGGAGAGGAACGTGCCGAGATCGATGGTCGGCACCGCAGGCGCGCTGGGCGGCGGCGCCAGGCCGAACAGCACGCTGAGGGCGCCGCCCACCGGCCCGAGTTGACCGATCAGATCGTCGACCACGTCGCTCAATACCGTGCCCAGCGCCTCGACCACCGCATCCGGTGTCGAGAGATCGAGCGTGTCGTAGTGATTGGTGCCGATGGTAACGCCCTCGGCGGCGAGGATCGGGATCGGCTTGCGCGCACCATCCAGCGCGAGGCCGATCCGGACCGCATCCACCTGCGGGTCGCCCGTCAGGATGCGCGATCCGGCGCCGTCGCCGCGGCCGGCATGCGCCACCAGGCTCAGGCGCGGCAGCGCGGTGGCAGACCCGCTGCCGAGGTCGATGCGCGCCAGTTCGATCTCGGCCACAGCGCGGATGGAGCCGCTGACGATGTTGGCAGTGAGCGCCGGCGTGATGATTGCGGCGCCGGCGGTGCCGGTCTGGCTGCGGATCGCGAGCGTGACATCGGCCGGGCCGATATTGAACGAGACGCCGTCCGCCGCGGCCGCGGCGCCGTTGCCAATCAGCGACGCGAGCTGGCCCAGCCATGCGTTGCGCACGGCGGTGTCGCCCACGACATCGTCGAACCACAAGGCCAGGGCCTGTGGCCCCACGCTGGCGAAATCCGCGATCGGCAGCGGCGGGATGGCGCCGCCGCCAAGGCCAAGCAGGCCGGCCAGCGCGGTCAGCGGCCCAGGGGGCAAGCCGGCAGCCTGCGCCTGGATCAACCCAAGCACCAGGTCGAGTGCCGTGTCGTCCAGCGTGTCGAGAGAGTCCAGCGACAGTTCGAGATCGCGTGGCGCGGTGGCGCCTGGCAATTGCAGCGCGCCCAGCGTCAGCGAGAAGGTTGGCGCGGCGCCGCCGCCGGTCGGCACCTCGAGGCCGAGACCGACGCGGCCCAGATGCGCCGCTCCGGGCGCCGGGGCCACGGGATCGACCGTGATCTCCACGGCGAAGCTGATGACTCCCGCAGCCGTGCCCAGCAGCACGACATCGCCGACCGAATTATTGCCCTTCGCGGCCTTGAACAAAGGTACGTGCAGCGACGTCGTCGAAATCGGGGCAGTGGTCGAGATGCTGATTCCGAGCCCGATGCGGATGTGAGTCGACGGGCTTTCATCCAGCACCAGGAAGAAGCTGACCTTCGGATTGTTGCCTTCGATCAGCGGCACCCAGATGCGTCCGGCGCTGTCGGTGCGCCGCTCCGATCCGCCGAGCGCCTCGTCGATGAAGGCGATCAGCGCCTGGCGCTGCTTTTCGTTCGCTAGGACGCTGGAGAGATAGTCGCCCGGCTTGGTCAGCCAGTCCGGCTGGAATCCGCTCTCGCCGATCAGGCCGATGGCAGTGGCAAGGTCGTGGATCTCACCCAGATCGCTCGGCTGGAAGCTCATGGCGACTTCCGGCCGAGCGCATTGGGCCTGATGCGGTCGAAGGCGTGCCGCGCCATGGTGAGGATCTGCAGCCCATTTTCCGTCGCCCGCAGGCCGACCGGAATAAGTCCGGCGCTATCGACGTCGCGCCCGCTCTCAGCCGCCAAGGCCGCCGCGACACCGACCAGAGCCTGCCAAGCCAACGCGGTCAGCGCTTCGCCCCAGATTTCCGTGACCAGCACAGGTCCGCGCGGTGCCGATTCAGTCGCGGCGATCAACCCGGCGGGGCGCTTGGCGCTGCCGACCGCGAATGGCACCTGCACGATGGCGCGACGCACCTGGTCGCAGCGCACCGGGATGGCGACGATGATGAGGCCATCGGCAAAGCGCAGATCGATTTTTGCCACGTCGACCAACAGCTCGTTGTCGCCGTCGCGCAGCAGGATGGTCTCGCCGCGCGCCGGCTTCAGCGCCGACTGTACCAGGGCCACCGCGCTCTTGGGATCGATAGGGATTTCCGGACCGACTTGTCCGGCGCCCAAGGGGTCCGGCGGAATCAGGCCGGGGCATCGCTTGCGCAGCTCCGCCAGCAGCCGCTTGCATTCGTCGGACGGCGGCCCGGCAGCCGCGCGCATGGTCCGTGCGCGCACTGCCTCACGAGCAAGGTCTCGCAAGCGGTCTTGCATGCACAACACCCCCTCGGCCGACGAGGATCGTCGTCCGCTTAGCGCTCAGCGCTGGTTGCCCCCGCTTACGCGCCGCCTGGTTGCTGGCCCTCGAATTGCTCGGCTGCCTACGTTGCGCTTTTGCTACGCAGCAACCATGTCGTACTTCCCTGGTATTCTTATTTTGTTGCCCGCCGCGATCGGCACATCACTGGCTTGCCGCCGGTGGCGTGGAGGAAACGCGTGAGTGAACAGACCTGACCCCAAATGCTCGCAACTGCATGCCCACACGCAGAAGGCACCGGCCCGCCTTCCATCAGACTAAATCAAACCTGAGGTGTCTTCGGTATGGCTACTGAGTTGCCGATTTTATCTGACGTTAAATCAACAGTGGCGCGGCCGCAATTGACGATAGTGCTGCCGAACATGTGCAGCGGAACAAAAAACCAAAGATTGAAGAACCATACATGGGAGTGCGAACAGCAGATGCTGCTGACCAGCGGCGAACAAATCTGGTGCCTCCTTGTTAGGCTCTTTAGATTCGCGCGTGGATTGAAGCGGCGAGCACATACAGTGGCGGTGGTCAGCGCAAGCGGACTGCCGAGCTATAGCGGGGATCTCGATGCGCGCGCTCTTGCGATGGGGACTGACATGAGCGCAGAAGGCGAAGAGTGAACAGCTGAACGACTGGCTGGCGCGGCACAGGAAGTGACGTTCGTCGAAACTCTCAGTCTCCGCGGACGTCAATGTGGCTCTTCAAATCACTTCGAGTGTACGACAGGGCACTGCCTGATCTTTGACCTGCAACGATGGTCGAGTACCATGTTGGTTCAACAGTACTCGTCGTTCGGGGCCGTCTTTGAAGACGGCAGGATTGATGGATTAGTCTCGACGATCATGCGAGTTGCGTCGTTGAAGCCACGACGATCAAGCGCTGATTTCTGACGGCTTTTTAGACGGTATGCGCATCGCCGCGTCATAAAAATCCACTGCCCACAGCAGCTTACTCCTTTCCAGAGTGGGCGCTCTGAATGGGGTATGGTTCCTGCAGAACGATGGAACCGGTCTCCAGCAGGGACTTCAGGTTGGAGATGACTTTCGGCCAGCCGCCGGACACCGCCGCAAGCAATTTCGAGGGTTCGCGCTCGATGGTGTGGGTGATGGAGAGCTTGACCGCTGTTCCAGAGGATTCCATTTCCATCGTGCATTGCGACTCGCCTTCGGCCTTGAGCTCGGGCTTGATTTGATGCTGCCAGCGGATCACTAAGCGCCGTGACGGGTCGGCCTCGACGATCTCGCCGGCGTCCATGATCTGACCGTCGCTGGACACATTCTTCCACGAGGATCCCGGCGTCCACTGGCTCTCGCAGTGATTGCCGAACCAGTACTGCTTCATGAACTCCGCGTCGGTCAGTGCTCGCCACAGCTTCTCCGGCGTGGTGCGGATGTAGGTCACATAGACAAAGGTCGATCTAGCCATTGGCTTTCTCCAGTCATCGCTTCCGGTGTTCCCGTTGTTTGGGCGAGGCGAACTCGCTGCTGAGCTTTCGCTCGTGATCTTTTGCTATGAATGAATCTCTTTGAAGATCGGCTCCCCCGTCTCGAGCAGGGATTTCAGGTTGGAGATGACCTTCGGCCAGCCGCCAGACACTGCGGCGATAAGCTTCGCTTCGGGCCAGTCGCTCTCATGCGTGATGGTGAGCTTGACCGCCTTGCTCGTGGGTTCGACCTCGATGGTGCAGCGAGACGGGCCCTCGGCCTTCAGCTCCGGCCTCCCCTCGTTTTGCCACTTGATGACCATGCTCCGCGGCGGGTCGATCTCGAGAATCTCGCCTGTGTCGCTGGGACGGCCATTGGGGAGAGCCATCTTCCACGGCGAACCCTTCTTCCACGCGCAGTCGGTGGTCATACCGAACCAGTATTGGTGAATGAATTGAGGGTCGGTCAGCGCGGCCCACAACTTCTCCGGCGTGGTGCGGATGTAGGTCACGTAGACAAAGGTCGATCTAGCCATTGGCTTTCTCCAGTCGTTGCTTCAGCTTCGAGAGCGCCTTGAGGCGCGGCTTCTCGAATTTGGCGATCCAGCGCTCGTAGATCTCTTGCAGCGGCACCGGATTAAGGAAGTGCAGCTTTTCGCGGCCGCGCCGCACGGTGGCGACCAGGTTAGCCGCCTCCAGCAGGTCCAGGTGCTGCGTCACGCCCTGCCGCGTCATGTCCAGGTGTTCGCACAGCTCGTTGAGTGTGCGGCCGTCGTGCGCATGTAGCAGGTCCAGCAGCTTGCGCCGGCTGGGATCGGCCAGGGCCTTGAACAGCACGTCGGTGTCGTGGCGCTCTGCCATGTTTTTATACGCAAGTAATTACTTGCCTAAGTATAGGCAAGTCGCGCCTTGCATGTCAAGTACTGGTCAACGATCGCCAACGCGCGCACTAATCGAGGCCATTCTGCTTGCTCGACGTCTTGAATAGCGGCTTTGTTGCGTCGAATTTCGCTGCTGCCAGTTCCGCTTTTGGCACATATCCGCCGAACTGGCGCAGGAGGAGAGGTCAGCTGTCAGAGGTTGGAACCAACCTATCCTGACCTACCTGGGACGGCTCAGGTTGACCCAAGGCAGCTATCGGCAGGCAGCTCAACGGCGTTTAGTCGAGTATCTTCACCTCGACACCTGAGTCGCGCACAGCGGCGACGGCAATTGGGTCAGGCTTGCCGGCGGTCATGATCATGTCGACGTCGTCGAAGCCGCAGACGCGGACCAGAGACGTTTGCGAGAACTTGCTGGCGTCGGTGACGATGATGCTGGTGCGCGAGGCGCGCAGGATGGCCTGTTTCAGGGCCGCGTCTGGCAGGCTCAATCCCACAATTCCGATGGTCGGATCGACGCCGTTGCACCCGATGAAGCCGAAGGTCGCGCGGATCTGGTCCAGAATAAGCGTGCTGGCTGGCCCGACCAGCGAGTGCTGCTGCGGGCGCAAGGTGCCGCCCGTCACGACCACTTCGATCCGCGGGATCGCGCGTTCCAGCGCCAAGGCGATGTTGAGGCCGGGCGTGAACACAGTCAGGTTGGACAGGTCGTGCCGGTCCGCGATCGCGTGCGCGATCGCCATTGCCGTGGTGCCGACATCCAGGATGACGCTGTCGCCGGGGGAGAGCATCGCGGCGGCGGCCACGCCGATGGCCCGCTTCTCCGGCTGGTAGCTGGCAACGCGCGCCTCGTAGACCACTTCCGGCACTGCCTCGACCACTCGCATCACGCCGCCGCGCACGCGCCGGATGCCCCCGGTCCGCGCCAGGATGTCGATGTCGCTGCGGATGGTGACTTCCGAGACGCCGAACTGGCGGGCCAGATCGTAGATCCGGGCGAATTCGTGATCGCGGATGAAGGTCAGCATCTGCTGACGCCGCGTGTCGGAACCAGATGGCTCGCCAGCGGTTCGTGTTTTCGGGTCGGTGACGGCCTCAGGATCAGACATAAAGCCCCTGCTTACACTTTCGGTTGGATCAAATCGAAAGCCCGGAAAGGCGTCAAGCCAGCCAAAACCCCATCACTTCAGGCTTTTCGGGAGTGCTTGACAAAGCACTTTCGATACGGAAATTTCTAATTCAAAAGTCGAACGGGAATAGCGCTAGGAGGATATGCCGTGGCAGGGACGGCCGTTGCCCCGGAGCACACGCCGGAACTGGAGATGCGCGGCATCGGCAAGAGCTTCGGCTCGATCCGCGCGCTGTCCGACGTGTCCTTCTCCGTGCATCGCGGCGAGGTCCACGCGCTTATGGGCGAAAACGGCGCCGGCAAATCCACGCTGATGAAAATTCTATCCGGCGCCTACCAGGCAGATCCGGGCGGCGAAATCCGGCTCGGTGGCAAGGCGGTGGTGATCGACGGCCCGCTGGCCGGCCGGCACAACGGCATCGCCATCATCTACCAGGAGCTTTCCCTCGCGCCGAACCTCAGTGTCGCCGAAAACGTCTTTCTCGGCGACGAGAAGAGCCGTCTTGGTTTCATTGACCGTCGCGCCATGGAAGCGGCGGCGCTGCCACTGCTGCGGCGCCTGAGCGCACCGTTTTCTCCGTCGGCGCGCGTCTCGCAGCTTTCGCTCGCGGAGCGGCAGCTGGTGGAGATCGCGCGGGCGCTGGCGGAGCATCCGCGCATCCTGGTCATGGATGAGCCGACCACCAGCCTGTCTGCGCGCGAGGCCGAGCGCCTGTTCGCCATCATCCGTCAGCTGAAGGGCGAGGGCATCGCCATCGTCTATATCAGCCACCGTATGAGCGAAGTGTACGAACTGGCCGACCGCGTCAGCGTGCTGCGCGACGGGAGACTGATCGGAACGCTCGAGAAGGGCGCCGTCAACGCCGCCGCTATCGTCCGCATGATGGTGGGGCGCGAGCTGTCCTCCTTCTACACCAAGGAGCATGGCGCGCCCGCCAAGGACCGTGCGACTATCCTGCAGGTTCAGGGCATCGGCGACGGTCGGCTCGTCAAGGATTGCAGCCTATCGGTGCGCGCTGGCGAAGTGGTCGGTCTCGCTGGACTGGTCGGGTCCGGACGGACCGAACTGGCGCGCCTCATCTATGGCGCCGATCCCAAGGCGAGCGGGCGCGTGTTGGTCGACGGCAAGGAATGCCACGTCCGCACGCCGCTGCAGGCGATCGAGTCCGGCATCGTCTACCTGACCGAGGATCGCAAGGCGCTGGGCCTGTTCCTCGACATGAACATCCGCGAGAACGTGACCGTTGGCGTCATCGGTAAGGACGCCCTGCCGGGCGGGCTGCTTAACCTGCGCGCCGCACGGCGGCGCGCCGCAGCCGCTATTCGGGCGCTCGGCATCCGCGCTCTCAGCCCGAGCGTGAGCGTGGGATCGCTCTCCGGCGGCAACCAGCAGAAGGTGCTGCTGGCGCGCCTGCTTGAAACCAAGCCGCGCGTCCTGCTGCTGGACGAGCCGACGCGCGGCATCGATGTCGGCGCCAAGTCGCAGATCTACCAGATCATCGACCAACTGGCGCGCGCCGGCGTGGCGATCCTGGTCATCTCAAGCGAGCTGCCCGAAATCGTCGGCATCGCCGATCGGGTGCTGGTCATGCGCGACGGACGGATCGTCGGCGAGGTGACAGGCGCGCCGGATGCTCCGATCACGCAGGAAAGCATCATGGCGCTGGCCACCAGTACCGGCGACAGCCGTGCGGCCTAGCAACTTGAAGCAGAGGATTTGATGGCGGAGCAGACGAGTCAGGCCGGCACGATCGAGGCGCGACAGGGAGCCCAGGCACGCAAGCAGCGCATGCGTTCGATCCTGCAGATCGCCGGCATGCTGCCGGTGCTGATCCTGCTGTGCCTGTTCTTCGAGGTCACGACCGACCGGTTCCTGAGCCTCATGAACATCTCGATCGTGGCGCAGCAGGCCGCGATCAACATCGTGCTCGCAGCCGGCATGACGTTCGTCATCCTGACCGGCGGCATCGACCTCTCGGTCGGATCGATCCTGGCGGCCGCGGCCATGATCGCGCTCATCGTCTCCAACGTTCCCGGCTATGGCATGCTGGGGATTCTCGCCGCGCTCGCCATGGGGCTCGGCTTCGGCCTTATCAACGGCATCCTCATCGCGGGACTCAAGCTGCCGCCTTTCATCGTCACGCTGGGATCGCTTACGGCTGTGCGCGGCATCGCGCGCCTGATGGGCCAGGACACGACCATCTTCAATCCGGAGCTGCCCTTCGCCTTCATCGGCAACGGCACCTTCCTCGGCGTGCCGTGGCTCGTCATCATTGCGCTCGCCGTGGTCGTGATCTCGTGGGTTATCCTGCGGCGCACCGTCCTCGGCAACCGGATCTATGCCGTCGGCGGCAACCCGGATGCCGCGCGCCTTGCCGGCATCAAGGTGTGGCAGGTGCTGCTGTTCGTCTATTCGATGTCGGGCCTGTTGGCAGGCCTGGGTGGCGTGATGTCGGCCGCACGATTGTACGCCGCAAACGGGCTTCAGCTCGGACAGAGCTACGAGCTCGATGCGATCGCTGCCGTCATCCTCGGCGGTACCAGCTTCACCGGCGGCGTCGGCTCGATCTGGGGCACACTGATCGGCGCGCTGATCATCGCGATCCTGTCGAACGGACTGATCCTGCTCGGCATTTCCGACATCTGGCAATTCATCATCAAGGGTTTGGTCATCATCGGTGCAGTCGCGCTCGACCGCTATCGCTTGCGGCACGGCGGACGCACATGAGGGGGCCAAGAGACCCGGCGCACCCGCGCCGGAATGAGCGTGCAATCCAAATCAAAGAACTTTGCGTTCGACAGGAGGAAACATGAAGATCTCGCGTCTCGCCCTCGGCCTGGCAGTGGCCACGGGCATCGCCTTTCCGGCTACGGCTGCTGATCTGCAGAAGGTCGGAATCTCGGTAGGATCGCTCGGCAACCCGTTCTTCGTCGCCACCATCAAGGGCATCGAGGACAAGGCGAAGGGCATCGACCCGGGGGTCAAGGTCACCTCGGTCTCGTCCGACTACGACCTCAACAAGCAGTTCACCCAGATCGACAATTTCATTGCCGCCGGCACCAACGTCATCATGCTGAACGCCGTCGATCCGGTCGCGATCGAGCCGGCGGTCAAGAAGGCGCAGGCGGCCGGCATCGTGGTGGCGGCGTTCGACGTCGCGGCCAAGGGCGCCGACGTCACCGTCATGACCGACAACGTCAAGGCCGGCACGCTCGCCTGCCAGTACATCGTCGATCACCTGAAGGGCAAAGGCGACGTCATCATCGTCAATGGCCCGCAGGTGTCGTCGATCGTCGATCGCGTAAAGGGCTGCAAGGGGGTGTTCGAGGCGAATCCGGGCATCAAGATCCTGTCCGATGACCAGGACGGCAAGGGCTCGCGCGACGGCGGCTTCGCGGTGGCGCAGGGCCTGCTCACCCGCTTCCAGAAGGTCGATGCCATCTTCGCGGTCAATGACCCTACCGCGATCGGCGTCAATCTCGCGGCCAAGCAGCTCAACCGCAGCGAATTCATCATCACCGGCGTCGATGGCGCGCCGGACATCGAGGCCGAGCTGAAGTCGGGGACCTCGCTGATCAAGGCGTCCTCCTCCCAGGACCCCTATGTGATGGCGGGGCAATCGCTCGAACTTGGCGCGGGCATTCTCGCCGGCAAGAAGCCGGAGAAGAACGTGATCCTGCTCGATCCGGTACTGATCACCTCGGAGAATCTGGCCGACTACAAGGGCTGGACTTCGCCGCGCTAAGGCAGGCCATGCGGGATGCGCAGCGCGCACGGCGCATCCCGCGATTTTCTTTCACAAGGAATCACTGATGTTGGAAGCGTTGCGGCAGCGTGTTCTAGAGGCCAACCTGGATCTGGTCCGGAGCGGCCTGGTGCTCGCAACCTTCGGCAATGTCAGCGGCATCGATCGCGCCAGGGGGCTGGTCGCCATCAAGCCGAGCGGCGTGCGCTATGACGAGATGACGGCCGACAGCATCGTCATTACCGATCTGGACGGCAAAGTGGTGTTCGGCGATCTGCGGCCGTCCTCCGACCTCGGCACCCATCTGCTGCTCTACAAATCCTTCTCCGCGGTCGGCGGCATCGTGCATTCGCATTCCGAGTTCGCGACGATCTGGGCGCAGGCCGGACTGCCGATCCCCGCGCTGGGCACGACCCATGCGGACTATTTCCACGGCCTAGTCCCTGTGACGCGCGAATTGAGCGCGCAGGAGATCGACGGCGATTATGTCGGCAACACCGGCGTCGTCATCGTCGAGGCTTTCGGCAACAAGGACCCGATGGCAGTACCCGCCGCTTTGGTCGCGGGCCACGGGCCGTTCTGCTGGGGCACCCATCCGGCAGGCGCGGTCCACAATGCGGTGGTCTTGGAATCGGTGGCGCGCATGGCGCTCTACACCACCATGCTGCGGCCCGGCGCACCTGGCGTGTCGCAAGCGCTGCTCGACCGCCACTATTTCCGC
Organism: Dongiaceae bacterium; assembly: GCA_035695765.1. Taxonomy (GTDB): domain Bacteria; phylum Pseudomonadota; class Alphaproteobacteria; order Dongiales; family Dongiaceae; genus Dongia_A. Next base: position 55,841 of record DASRRI010000091.1, on the reverse strand, counting down.
AAGCATGGTGCCAACTCCACTTACGGACAGACCGCCCGTTGATGCGACCGGCATGCACTCCTTCCGGGCTCGATGAGGCGCGAGGCGTTCCATGCGCGCGGTAGCCGGGGTCGATTTCGGCACCTTGAGCGTGCGTGTCACGCTGTTCGATGAAAGCGGCCGTAACCTGGGCAACGCCGCCGCCGAATATCCCCTGCACCGGCGGCAAGACGATCCCGACCACGCGACGCAGTCACACGATGATCATATGGCCGCCTTCATCGCCGCCATGCAGGCCGCGCTCCGCGCCGGCGGCGTCGCCGGCAGTGATCTTGCCGCGATTGCGGTCGACACCACCGGGTCCAGCGTCGTGATAGTGGGAGAGGGCCTGCAGCCGCTCGGCGACTACTATCTCTGGTGCGACCACCGCGCCAAGGCGGAGGCGGAGGAGATCACCGCGCTCGCCCACCGCGAAGGGCTGGAAGCCATAAAGTGGTGCGGCGGCGTCTATTCGCACGAATGGGGATTTGCGAAACTGCTGCACTGGCTCCGGCACAATCCCGATAGACGGGAGCGACTCGTCACCGCGCTGGAGCATTGCGACATGGCGGTGGCGACCCTGACTGGCGTCGCGCGGGTCGACGACCTCAACCGCAGCGTCTGCGCCATGGGCCACAAATGGATGTGGAACCCGCGCTGGGGCGGGCTGCCATCGCAGGATTTCCTGTCGAAGGTCGACCCGCTGTTCGACGGCATCCGCGCCAAGATGCGCGGCTCGTATCTGACGTCCGATCACGTAGCCGGTGGGCTCACCGCCGCCTGGGCGGAGCGGCTCGGCGTGCCCGCCGGCATCCCGGTGGCGGTCGGCGCGTTCGATGCGCACTGGGATGCGCTCGGGGCCGGCTGCCGTGTCGGCGACGTGGTCAACGTCGTCGGCACGTCGACCTGCGTCATCGCGGTGGCCCCGCGCGTCGACCTCATTCCGGGGCTGTGCGGGATCGTCCCCGGCAGCGTCGATCCCAGGCAGATGGGCATCGAGGCGGGGCTTTCGGCGACCGGCGATATCTTCGACGCCATCGCGCGCCGCGCGGGCACCTCGATCAAGGCGCTGTCCGCCGGCCTCGAGCGCTACCGGCCGGGAGAAACCGGTCTGCTGCGTCTCACCTGGGACAATGGCGACCGCACAGTGTTGGTCAGGTCGGACCTCGGTGGCGTAACGCTCGGCTGGAACCTCCTTCACACCGCCCAAGACGAATTGTTCGCGGCGATCGAGGGAACAGCTTTCCACACGCGCCTCATCCTGGAACGCATGAGCGAGCATGGCGTGCCGATCGACCGGGTCATCAACGGCGGTGGCATCCCGCAGCAGAACGCCGTCCTCAACCAGGTCTATGCGGACGTCTTGGGCAAGCCGGTGCTGGTGCCGAATGGCGCGCCCACGGGATTTGGCGCCGGCATCTTCGCCAGCATCGCGGCAGGCTTCCAAGCCGACGTGGCAGGAGCGCAATCGGTCATCTGCCTGCCGTTCAAGATCTATGAACCCCGCGCGAAGGCCCGACCCATCTACGATCGATTGCACAACTTATTCCGGCAGACGTACTTCGGCCTGGGCCACGGAGAGAGCAATCAGCCTCTCGGACACGTCTTGCCGGAGCTTCGCGCGATCGGCAGGGAGGCCGCGCTGCTCAAGTGAAGACCTTTGCCCAGGTCGAGGCGTGTTACGATTCCTCGTCCGATCGATACACGCTTTATACTTCGAATCAGAACCCCCACATCATCCGCGTCCTTCTATCCGATTCGACTCTTGGGATCTCGGAAGAGAAGATCCGGGTTGTCGCCCCGGACGTGGGTGGCGGTTTCGGCATGAAGATCACTATGCCGAGGAGGAAGTCCTGGTCGTCCTTGCCTCGCGCCGCCTGAAGCGGCCGGTGAACTGGATATCGGATCGTACGAGGCCTATCTCTCCGACACTCATGCGCGCGATCATGTGACCACGGTTTCGATCGCGCCCCACGCGCTGGAGCCGCTCGGCGTCACTCACATCGACATGCCCGTCACGCCGGAAAAAGTCTGGCGCGCCTGTCGGGGCGAATAGCAGTCCATTCGGCCACCTCGGGACGCGAGACCCTCACATTCCGGACGGACGTTCGCGATCTACCGCAATGCCGACGGCCAGCATTTCGCGACGGCGGGTCTCTGCACGCACGAGCAGGTTCATCTCGCCTAGCCGCGAATGGACCTTAGCAGCAGCTCGCCGGCTGTGCTTCCCGGGATCCCAAGGTCTCTAACCGCGCTCATATGGTCCGCCTGCTGCAGGACATGCGTGGTCACGGAAAGTCCCTTCCTCGCGAGATGCCGCGCAAAGCCGGACCCCTGGTCCTTAAATGGCTCGGTTTCCAGTTCGCCATAGGCTACGGCCACCCGTGTGCCCGCTTCATGTTGCAACAGGAGTGGCGAAAACTCGGCCACCTCGTGATCGGTGAGTCCGATGAGCGGCTGCAGGAACGATGACTGAAGCGGCTTCAGGTCATAAATTCCGCTGAGCAGCAGCGCGGTCGTGGGCCTTGGAACATCCGCTCCTTCGCAGAACGTGAACGTGGCCAGATGCGCCCCTGCCGAATGGCCGCTGACGGAGAACTGACCTGCGTCGCCGCCATAGGTGCCGATGTTGGTGGTCAGCCACCGGACCGCATTCCGGATCTGGGCGACGATCGCGTTCAAGCGCACCTCTGGCATGAGATCGTAATCGACAATGACCGCGATGGCGTTTGCAGCGGTCACGGTATCGGCGATGAAGGAGAAGTCATCCTTGGAGAACATGCGCCAATAGCCACCGTGTATGAACAGGTGCACTGGATCCGAGCCGCTCGAGTTCTTTGGCAAGAAAAGGTCCAGCTTCTCGTTCGCGCCCTTGCCATAGGCGATGCCGCCTATCATGACGTGCGAGGCGCGGACGGCTGCGCTCCTGGCCTTGTACTCCTCGACTAGCGCGTCGAAGTTCGCGACGTGATCCCGATTGCGGAAAGGATCCCTCATCTTGGCCCTGTGCTTCCGAATTCCTTGAGATCGTATATGCTATCGTATACGATACCGGCTCAGGGACGGTTTATTTCCATGCTTTCGCCCGCTGTCAAGCCGAGACACACCTGTGCGGCTCAGCGGCGGACTCAGCGATCGGTCAATCGGCTCTAGGCGGGAGCATTATGGGTATTCAGAGGCACAAGGGCTTGGCCGATGACGTCTATGGGGCGATTTTCAATAAGCTCATGTCACTGGATATCGCGCCCGGTGCCCGCCTTTCGGTCGACGGCCTGGTCCGGGAACTGAAGGTCTCCCACACACCCATTCGCGAGGCGCTCGGGCGATTGGAGGGCGAGGGGCTGGTGGTCAAGACGCACCTCGTCGGCTACAGTGCAGCGCCGCAAGTCACACGCCGGCGCTTCGACGAACTCTATCAACTTCGCCTGCTACTGGAGCCGGATGGCGCCCGCCATGCTGTGCCGAGCATGACGGATTCGCGCCTGCGAAAGTTGAAAGAAACTGCTGAGCAGATGCGGAAGCTCGACAGCAGCAGGGAGAGGTCGAGCTATTGGAGATTCGCGCGGCTAGACGCCGATTTTCACGATCAGATCATGGAGATCGCCGGTAACGAACTGATCCGCAATACGCTGTCGCATCTGCATACCCACTTCCACATCTTCCGCCTCTTGTTTCACGCCCGGGTGACGGAAGAGGCGCTGACCGAGCATGAGTCGCTTCTTTTGGCGTTTTCATCCGGCGACGCGCTTGGAGCGGAGCGCGCCATGCGCGCGCACATTGAATCTTCGCGCGAGCGACTTCTGATGGCTTTTGTATGATGTTTTGTGCTTCCATCTCTTTTCAGTATCATTGTGGCCAGCCGGGGAAGCATTCCGGCACGGTGAGTTGGTGCATCCCGGTCAGGTGGCGGGAAATGAGCGATTTGCAGAAAAAGTGCCTCGATAGCTACAAGACGCGAAGGTGCGCGCGGCCTATCGTGCGCCCTAAGGTGGAGGAAGACCGCGCGGCGGCGTCAGGCAGTCGCGTCCATTTGGTGCCTCATGCTTCCGGCCGCTCTCAAAGTCGCGGTCGCCAGCCGAGGGGGCGCCGGGGGACGGCGGGTCGGCATGGCTTGCGGTTGCAGTGACTGGGGGAGTGGCGATGGAGCAGGCCGAGAATTGCGCGCTGCGCTTTGCAAACGTCACCAAATCCTACGGCCGCGTGCGGGCCCTTGAGAACCTGTCCTTCGATGTTGCAGAAGGCCGCTTCTTCGTGCTGTTCGGGCCGAGCTCAGTCGGAAAGACGACGACGCTCCGCACGATCGCCGGCCTCGTGACACCGGACCGGGGCCGGGTCGAAATCTTCGGCAAGGACTGGACGCACGAGCCCATTGCGGGCCGTGGCGTGTCGATGGTGTTCCAGTCGTTCGCGCTCTATCCTCATCTCAGCGTCTACGAGAACTTCGCCTATCCCCTGGTCGAAGCGAGGCTCGGTCGCGAGGAGATCGATCGCCGCGTCAAGGAGACGGCGGCGATGCTCCGGCTTGACAAGAGGATAGACCGAAAGCCTGGCACACTGTCGGGCGGCGAACAGCAGCGTGTCGCGCTGGGCCGTTCCCTGATCCGGCGCCCGCGAATCCTGTTGCTGGACGAGCCCCTGACCAACCTAGACGCGAAGCTCCGCCATGACATGCGGGCGGAATTGAAGCGCCTGCATCGCCAGTTCGGCCTGACCATCGTCTACGCAACGCCCGACGAGCTTGAGGCCCTCTCCATGGGCGAGGAAATCGCCGTGCTGCGCGACGGCGCCGTGGTGCAGATCGGGACGCCTGATGAGCTCTACGAAGCGCCGCGCGATCTCTACGTAGCCGGCAAGATCGGCTCACCCCATATGAACATGATCAAGGGCACGCTGGCACGGGACGGCTCCGCCCTGGAAGCTGCGATCGGGCCTGTGCCTTTCGCGCGGAAACTGAACACGGCGGAGGGCGGCGAAGCGGCCGTGCTCGGCATCCGGCCAAGCGACATCCGCTTTGCGGCAGGCGGCGAAGACGGCCTCAAGACCAGCATCGCCATGCTCGAGCCGCTGGGCGACGTCACTGTCGTGTCCGTCGAAGCCAGCGGCGAGACACTGCGTATCGTCCTGCCGGAATCCGCTGCATCAGGCCTGCGGCCCGGCCAGCAAGCATCAGTCATTCTCGATCCAAGAAAATTCCACATCTTCCGTGCCTCGAACGGGCAGGTGATCGCCTGACGCGCTGGGCCAGAAGGAAAAGACACAAAACAACAAATGGGAGGAGACCTGAAGATGACGACGAGTGGAAAGATCAAAGGTGCGATGATGGCGGTCGGCGTCGCCGCCTCGCTGTTGATGGCCGACGCGACGTTCGTTCGAGCCGAGGAAGTGACGTTGACGATGGCGGTTCCCGACTGGCCGCCGACGCGCATCATGAAGAAGTTCTTCGACGAGCAATACAAGCCGAAATCCGGCAACACGGTGAAGCTCGACGTGGACTTCATTCCGTGGCCGGACTTCTACACCCGCGTGAATGCGTCGCTGACGTCGGGCGAGAAGAAATACAACTTCATCGTTTCGGATTCGCAGTGGCTGGGCGCCTTCGTCGAGGGCGGCTATTACCGGAAGATCAACGATCTGCTGGATGCCGATCCCGATTTCAAGAAGACGATGATGGAGATCCACCCCAACCCGCTGAACGCCTATTCCACTTATCCCTACAAGTCGGAGAACTACTACGGATTCCCGCAGTTCCCCGACGTGCTCGTCACATACGGGCGCAAGGACGTCCTGTGCGACAAGACCGAGCAGAAGAACTTCCAGGCGAAATACGGCAAGAAGCTGCCCTGCACCGGCGAAGAGATCGACCAGATGACCTGGGACGACTTCAAGAATGTCGGCGAGTTCTTCCATCGGAAGAAGGGCGAGATGCTGGCCGGCAAGCCAGCCGACGATGATTTCTATGGCATCGCGTTCCAGGCGGGCAAGAGCTACGACTTCTCGTCCATGCAGGTCAACGGCTTCATCTGGCAGATGGGCGCCAACATCTGGGATGAGACCAAGGCACCCGAGGGTCAGGCCGAAGGCGTCGTCAACTCGCCGGAAGCCGTGAAGGCGCTCGAGAAGTATCTCAGCCTGATCGAGTACATGCCGCCGGTGGCGAAGACCGGCACCATGGACATCTTCAAGGAGGACGAGCTGTTCCGCGAGGGCAAGGTAGCCATGGCGGTCAACTGGATCGGCCTCGGCGAAGCCTCGCTCGATCCGAAGACCTCGAAAGTCTCGGACAAGCTGGTGTTCGGCCTGATGCCGGGAACGATCGGCGCCGATGGCAAGATGGTGCGCTGGTCCAACATCGGTGGCCAGCCGTTCGTGCTGACCACGTGGACGACCGACGCCCAGATCAAGGAAGCCGTGGAGTTCGTGAAGTGGTGGCTGTCGCCCGACATCCAGCACCAGTTCGCGGCAGCCGGCGGCCAGTCGGCCATCAAGTCGGTCTACTCGGATCCCAAGTATGTGACCTACCGGCCGTGGAACCGCGCCTGGGCGGCTTCTCTGGATTGGCAGAAGGACGTGTGGCACGTGCCGCAGTTCTTCGAGCTGCTGACGGAGCAGCAGGACCAGTTCGACCTCGCCATCACTGGCAAGCAGGATTCAAAGACGACCTTGGACAACATTGCCAAGTTCCAGCAGAACCTGCTCACGGAAGCGGGACTGATCCAATGATGTGACGACGGCCACTGCCGCTCCCTCCTTGAGAGGGCGGCAGTGGCCCGAGGCATGGGCCGGGGGGAGCGTCGCAGGCCCGATTCTCTCCCCGACCATTGGATGGCACAGCCGGATGCCGCGGCGGCGGTGAAAGGTCGTGCCGCTAACCGCAACCGCATCGCCAGTGAAGCGTCCGGAGTGCTATGTCAGTCATACCAGCCATGTCTATCGCCCAAAACGCCCGGTCTTCGCCGGCTCTCTTCAAAGTCTCTGCCGACAACTGGCGGCTGGCCATTCTCGCGGGCGTTGCCGTTTCCGTGCTTGTCACGGCTGTACTGCCGACGTCGGCCTCCTTCTGGATAGTCGGTGCCATGACGGCCATGGTTGCCGCGGCGTTCGTGGTGAACGCCTTTCGCAGCCGCTACTATGGCGGGCTGCTCGTCGCGCCGGCGATTGCCGTTCTGTTCGTGATGAATATCTTCCCGCTACTCTGGTCGCTGGGGCTCTCGTTCTTCGCCTATCAGTCCAACCAGCAATCGATCCGCTTCGTCGGCCTCAACAACTACATCAAGGTCCTGACGAACGAGATTGCCGCACCGGACAACTGGAACGCTCTGATCAACACGGCCACGTTCGTGGTGCTCACGGTTTCAGCGCAAATGATTGTGGGGTTCCTGCTGGCAATGCTCTTCGCCAAGCAGTTTCCGCTACGCAAGTATCTCCTGATCCTGGTACTCACGCCGATGATGCTCTCCGTCGTCGCCTCGGGCGTGTTCTTCACCTACTACTATGACCCGACCTTCGGCATCCTGAGCTATGTCATCAACAACATCACCGGCGGTCAGTTCATCCTCATGGACAGCAAGGCGGGGGCCGTGTCCGGCATTGTTTTTGCCGATGCCTGGATGTGGTCGCCATTCGTCATGCTGCTGGTCTTGGCCGGCCTGGTCTCGGTGCCGAAGTATCTCTACGAGGCGGCCGCAATCGACCGCGTCCCTGCCTGGCGGCGCTTCTGGAGCATTACCTTCCCGTACATTCGCGGGCTGCTGATGCTGGCGCTGCTGTTCCGCACCATTGAGGCATTCAAGCTGGCCGACCTCGTGATCCTGCTGACCAAGGGCGGCAACGACACCATGACGATTTCCTATCACCTGATCCGCATCGCCAACGAGCAGAACAAGACGAGCGAGGGCGCCGCCATCTCCTACATCATGCTGTTCATGGTGATCGTGCTTACCAACCTCTATCTCTACCTTGCCAACCGCCGGAACCGGGAGAGCTGAACCATGACATCTGGAGTCTCCTTCTGGGAAGGGATCGGCTTGCGCGCGGGCAGCGGCGTCGCGGCCGCGGGTTGGGGCCGGACACTGGTCGTGGCGGCGGTCAGCTTCGTCTACTTCCTGCCGGTGCTCTTCATCATCTTCACCGCAATCAAGCCGCAGGAGCTGGCACTCTCGGTACCACCGACGCTTTCCCCGACGTCCCTGTTCGGCCTCATCCCAGATCAGTTTGTCTTCACGCCGACGCTCGAGAACTTCAGTTCGGTGTTCTCCCGCGTGATGACGGCAGGCGGGCAGCCGGAAGCGACCGGCTTCGACCGGTTCTTCTTCAATTCCATGGTGATCGCGTCCGTGTCCGTCCTGCTCGCTCTCATTCTTGGCACGCTGGCGGCCTACGGCTTTTCGCGCTATCCGCTGAAGGGCAACGACACCTACCTCTTCATCATCCTGACGACGCGCATGCTGCCGGCGATCGTCGTCATCATTCCGGTAATCTTGATGTTCCGGGCCGTGGGACTTTCCGGCTCCTACCTTGGCATCATCCTGCTTTACACGGCCTTCAATCTTGCCTTCACCATCTGGATGATGAAGAGCTTCTTCGACGAGCTTTCGACCGACGTCGAGGACGCGGCCCGCATCGACGGATCGTCGGAGTTCAAGGTGTTCTTCAAGATCTGCCTGCCGCAGGTGATCGCCGGTCTGGCTGCCACCTTCGTTTTCGGCCTCATTCTCACCTGGAACGAGTTCCTCTTCTCGCTCCTCCTGACCGGCCCTGACACGCGCACCGTACCGGTGGCCATGAATCAGGCCGTGTCATCGGGCGGCCGCGGAACCGACTGGACGTTGTTGGCCGCCATTGAGACCCTGTTCCTCATTCCCGTCTTCCTCGTCACCTTCTTCCTGCAGGAGCACCTGCTGCGTGGCGTTACGTTCGGCACGGTGAAGAAATAGCCATGTCCACGATCGAGATCCGCAAGGTCACCAAGAGGTTCGGCGAGTTCGTCGCCGTCAGGGACGCCGATCTTTCCGTGGCAGCCGGCGAAGTCGTCTGCCTGCTCGGCCCTTCCGGCTGCGGCAAGACGACGACTCTGCGGATGATCGCTGGCCTGGATCGGGCCACTGCCGGAGACGTAGTGATCGCCGGACAGCGCATGAACGACCTGTCGCCCGAGAAGCGCGACATCGCCATGGTCTTCCAGTTCTATGCCCTCTACCCAGCGCTGACGGTTCGCCAGAACATTGCGATGCCGCTTCACCGCGAAGGCATCGGTAGCACCGAGATGGCTGCGCGCATCTCCCGAGTGGCGGAGATTCTCCATCTTCGCGAAGTCCTGGACCGGTTGCCAGGACAGGTGTCGGAGGGCGAGAAGCAGCGCGTCGCCGTCGCGCGTGCCATTGTCAGGGACCCCAACTGCTTCCTGTTCGACGAGCCGCTCTCGCGGCTCGATGTGGAGTTGCGCCACTCCATGCGTGGCCAGATCAAGGCTGTCCTCTCCAATCTCTCCAAGGCGACCGTGATCGTCACCCACGACCAACTCGAAGCGCTGACCATGGCGGACCGCATCGCGATCATGCGCGACGGACTGATCGAACAGGTGGGAAGCCCGCATGACGTGTTTGCGAAGCCAGCCAACGTGTTCGTCGCCAGCTTCATCGGCACGCCGCAGATGAATCTGATCGAGGCGCAATTCAAGGGCTACAGCAACGGCAAGGCGACGGTTTCCTTCGACCAGCAGGATGTCGATTTGACCGTGAACCCGGCGGTCGCACGGCTGGCACCCGGGAGAGTTACAGTTGGCGTCCGCCCGCGGGCCTTCGCTGTCGTGCCCGAGGACACCGCCGGCACAATTGACGCGATGGCCGAGCTCATCGAGCCGATGGGTGCGGAGACGCTCATCCACGCCCGCACGAAGACCGGCAGTGACATCCGGGTAGTCGTCCCGCGCGAGAAGAGGGTGAAGACCGGCGACGCGCTCCATCTCGTCGCGGATCCTGCGCAGACCCATGTGTTCGCCGAAGATGGAAAGGCGGTAAGCGCATGAGCAACGAAGAGCAGGTTGGCGGCGGGATGGCCCCTGCGGCGGCTCGGAGACTGGAATTCACGATCATCGGACTCGGCGTTTTGGCGCTGGTGATGATCTTCCAGCCGTTCAGTCTCTCGCTCTTCACGATCGGCTGCATCCTTGTCGTCCTCGCCGGTCTCGCGAACAATCTCCTGCCTTTGGCTCAGCCCGGAGTGCCTGGGCGGTCAGTGGTGACCGTGGCCATGATCATCGCCATGATCTTCTGCATTGTCCTGCTCGTCGCGATTTTCGCGGCCTCGCTCTATGGCGTGTATTTTCTGAAGCCGCCCGATCCCAACACCGTGATGGGCAAGGCCCAGCTGAATGCGAAACCCTGGTACTTGCATAGCTTCACATGGACCATCGCGGTCATCGCTTGCGTGCTGGCGGGGTTGCTCAAGCTGCGGGGCGGCCGCAGGAGATGATGCCTCTGGATCATGCGGGCCTCCGCAGTCTGAAATCGTGCGCCGAGGGGATGATCGATGCCTCGCATTGAACGCAAGATCCTGCTCGAACGATTCCGGGAAATGATCGCTCGTGAAGAGCCCATCATCGGCGGTGGCGCGGGCACGGGCCTGTCCGCCAAATGCGAAGAGGCAGGCGGGATCGACCTGATCATCATCTATAACTCCGGTCGCTACCGGATGGCGGGCCGCGGCTCGCTGGCGGGCCTTCTCGCTTACGGAAATGCCAACGAGATCGTGAAGGAAATGGCCCGCGAGGTCCTGCCGGTCGTCAAGCACACGCCGGTGCTGGCCGGGGTGAACGGCACCGATCCGTTCCTGCTGGTGGATCACTTCCTTGCTGAGCTGAGCGCCCTCGGTTTCTCCGGGATCCAGAACTTTCCGACCGTCGGCTTGATCGACGGCGTCTTCCGCAAGAACCTCGAGGAAACCGGCATGGGCTATGGGCTGGAGGTCGACCTGATCGCCAGGGCCCACCAGAAGGACATGCTGACCACGCCCTATGTGTTCAATGCCGATGAGGCCGCCGCCATGACCAAGGCGGGCGCGGACATCATCGTCGCCCACCTCGGCCTGACGACCGGCGGCAGCATCGGCGCCGGGACCGCCCTGAAACTGGAAGACTGTCCGCAATTGATTCACGAGTGGGCCGAAGCGGCACGCAAGGTGCGCAAGGATGTGATCGTCCTTTGTCACGGGGGACCCATTTCCTCTCCCGAGGATGCGACCTACATCGTTGAAAGGGTTCCGGGAATACACGGCTTCTACGGCGCCAGCTCGATGGAGCGCCTGCCGGTCGAGACCGCGCTCACCGAACAGGTCCGTGCCTTCAAGAGAATCGCGTTCTGATGTTCGATGCAACGAGTACCACCGATCAACTTCTTTCGGGAGCATGAAAGATGAATAGTCCTTCCCAGGCCGCCGCCTTCCACCGCATGCAGCAGCTGATGTCTTCGTCGCCGGTTCCGTCGATCTCCACGGAACTCCTGACCACGGCTGATGGCGAACTGAACCGGGAGCTCAACAGCTTCCTGTTCAACCCGCCGTCGGATCCCAACCTGCTCAAGGGCAAGCGGATTGCGATCTGCTGCACCAACGGGGTGGAGGAGGTAGAAATTCTCGGCGCCCATCGTTGGCTCACCGAACACGGGGCCACGGTTCACATCGTCTCGCCGCGCATCGGCGAGTTCCACCCCACGCTCGGCCTGCGCTTCCCGCCGCAATGCGCCACCCACGTGCTCGCCATCCGCCTGATGGAAAACGCGGGCTGGCTCAAGATCGATCGTTACACGGACGAGGCGAAGGCGACGGACTACGACGCGATCCTCCTGCCGGGGGGCTGCTGGAACCCAGATGCGCTGCGCATGGACCAGCATGCGCGGGCCTTCGTGCGGGCCATGTATGAGGCGGGCAAACCCACCACTGCGATCTGCCATGGCCAGTGGGTCATGGTGAGCGCGAAGATCCTCAAGGGTAAGCGCGCGACCGCCGTGTGGAACATCCAGATCGACCTCGAAAATGCCGGCGCCACCGTTCTGGACGAACCCTGCGTTGTCGACGGCAACCTGATCACGGCCCGCTTTCCCTATGACCTGCCGCGCCTGGTCCAGGCCATGGTGAAGCAGCTCTTGCCCTCGAAAGGCTAGGCGCTCGCGGCGGCGCTTCATCGCGTCGGGAGCCTTGACCGGGGACATGGTTTCCGCATGAAGGGATAGCCCATGAACTTTGCGGGGAGGCAGTGGCACGGCGGTGATGAATCCCGACATCATGATCGGGACGCGGCCGTTCCCTGCGATCCCGACAATCTTCCCGAAATCCTCGATCATCTCGCCGACGTGTACCTCTATCTCAGGGCCCTCAACAGCCACTGGCCGGAACGCAATTCCGCCATTCTGACTCTCTTCAATGCCGCGAAGGCTGGCACCTCGGGCGACGCGACCACACCGAAGTCGATGCAAGCGCGGAGGAGGAAACATTTGTCTCAGCCGCAGTTGCGCAGCTGACAGGCATGATCATCAAGAAAAGGACTGCGGCATGAGTGCCGCGATGGCTCATTTGGAGGGGAAGAAGTGAAATACGGATTCAACCTGCTGCTCTGGACGGGGCACGTGACAGATGAACACGCGTCGGTGCTGAAGGCTCTCAAGAAGACGGGCTACGACGGCGTTGAGATTCCGATCTTCGAAGGCACGCCTGACTACTACGCAAGGCTCGGGGAGCAGCTTGCCAAGTTGGGTTTCGATGTCACGACCGTGAGCGTATTGGGGGCGGGCCACAATTCGCTGTCGGACGACAAGGCAGAGCGGCAGGCTGCGGTCGAGCGGGCCAAATGGGTCATCGACTGCACCAAGGCGCTCGGGGGGTCGATCATCGCCGGTCCGATGCACTCCGAACTTGGCCGCTTCACCGGAAAGGGCCCCACGGCCGAAGAGCGCAAGCGCGGCATCGAGTTCCACCGCCGCGCCGGCGACCATGCCCATAAGCACGGCGTGCGCTTCGCCCTCGAGGCGCTGAACCGCTTCGAATGCTACTTCCTCAATACCATGGACCAGTTGGCCAACTATCTGGACGAGGTCGACCATCCCGCGATCAAGGGCATGTACGATACGTTCCATGCCAACATCGAGGAGAAGGATCCGGTCGCCGCCATCAAGACCATCAAGCGGCACATGATCCACGTCCATATCTCTGAGAATGACCGCGGCACGCCGGGCAAGGGTCATGTGCCCTGGGGTCCCACCTACAAGGCACTGAGGGCCGCCAAATACGATGGCAGGTTGACGATCGAGGCCTTCGGCCGGGGGATTCCGGCGCTCGCCGCCGCCACCCGCGTGTGGCGCGATTTCTTCCCCAATAAGGAGGAGGTCTACAAACTCGGTCTTAAGAGCATGAAGCAAGGCTGGGCCAAGGCCGGGCGCTGAATGTCGAAGGTCTACGTCATCGGCACTTGCGACACGAAAGGCGACGAGCTGCGCTTTGCCTGCGATTGCGCCCGCAGGGCAGGGGCAAAGGCAATCCTGGTCGATGTTTCCACCTCGATGCCGGATAAGAGGGCGGACGTCACGGCGGAAGCCGTCGCCGGCCGTCACCCCAAGGGCAGGGCAGCAGTTCTGGGCCTGACCGATCGCGGCCAAGCCGTCTCGGCGATGGCGGAGGCGCTGAAACGCTACCTGTTGTCGCGCAGGGATATCGGCGCCGTGTTGGGGCTCGGCGGCGGCGGCAACACCGCAATCGTCACTGAGGCCATGCGCGCCTTGCCGGTAGGCCTTCCAAAGATCATGGTGTCAACGCTGGCCTCCGGCAATGTAGCCAGTTTCGTCGGTCCCACGGACATCACGATGATGCATGCTGTAACAGACATTGCCGGCCTCAACAGCATCAGCCGCTCGGTCATTGGCAATGCGGCCCACGCCGCCGCCGGCATGGCGCTCACCCGCGTGCCGAAGGCGAGGAAGTCGAAGCGCGCCATCGGCTATACCATGTTCGGTGTCACGACGGCCTGCGTGAACGAGATCAGGAGGCGCCTGGAGCCCGCGTGCGAAAGCTTCGTCTTCCACGCGACGGGCACGGGCGGCCAGTGCTTCGAGAAGCTTGCCGAATCCGGGTTCTTCGATGGTGTCTTCGACATCACCACGACCGAAGTGGCCGACTATCTCGTGGGCGGCGTGCTGCCCTGCACGGCGGACCGCTTCGGCGCCATCATCCGCAATCCGATTCCCTACGTGGGATCGGTTGGCGCCTGCGACATGGTGAACTTCGGCCCACGGGACACGGTGCCGACGCGATTCGCCGCCCGCAAGTTTCATATCCACAATGCCCACGTCACGCTCATGCGCACGACGCCGGAGGAGAATGCAAAGATCGGCGCATTCATCGTCGAACGCTTGAATCGCATGGCAGGGCCCGTGCGGTTCCTGCTGCCGCTCAAAGGCATCTCCGGTATTGATGCCGAAGGCCAGCCTTTCCATGACCCCGCGGCAGATGCCGCGCTGTTCGGGGCCATCCGAAAGGGTTGGAAGCGGGCGAAGAACCACAAGCTCATCGAGCTCGATCTTCACATCAACGATCCGGCTTTCGCCGAGGCCGCGATGGCGGCGTTCCAGAGTATTTCCCGACGGCGATGAGCCGGAACCCTAACGGAGACGATCATGGCTCGCGCCTATGCCTCAACAATCCTGAAAGCGCCGGTGGAAACCGTGTGGAGCCTGGTGCGCGATTTCAATGGACTGCCCAAGTGGGCGCCGGCGGTTGCAAGATCCAAGATCGAGGATCGCCTCGACTCAGACGTGGTGGGCTGCGTGCGCTCCTTCTACACAAAGGACGGCGACCATGTCCGCGAGCGGCTGCTCACACTCGACGACGCCAACTACACGTTCACCTACAATTTCGAGAAGCCGGCCTTCCCGGTGAAAAACTACATCGCCACCGTGAGGCTCTATCCGGTGACCCACACGGATGCAACCTTCGCGGAGTGGGAAGCCACCTTCGATGAAGCGCCGGGAGATGAGGGCGAATACGAGCGCATCATCTCGCGCGATGTTTTTTCCGCCAACTGGGCCAATCTGGCGAAGATCATCGCCGCCAAGAAGCCGAAGAAGCCCGAAGGTGCCGTGCGCTGGAAAGGCTTTGCGCCGAACAAGGTGTGGACGTCGCGGGTCATCCGTGCGCCGGTGGACAAGGTATGGGGCGTCATCCGCGACTTTGCCGGCATGGGTACCTGGCACGAGGACATCAGCAAGATGCACATGCTGGATGGCGTGCGCTCCGACAAAGTATCGGGCATCCGTGACTTCCACTTCGGCGAAGGCCACTTGAACGAAGAGCTGCTGCACCTCTGCGACCGCGCCCGCTCATTCTCCTACCGCATCACCAAATGCGGGATTCCCTGGATCAACTATGTCTCAGGCCCCCGGCTCTGGCCTGTCACCTCCAATAACACGACGTTTGGGGCGTGGACCGGCGACTGGGATGCCAGCCCGCAGGATGATCTGGTTCTGATCCCGGGAACCGAACAAAATGTTTATCAGAAGGCCTTTGCCACGGTCGAACAGAAGCTCCGCAGAAAATAGGAAGGCTGACGATGTCTGAGTGGATGAAGCGCTTCGCGCTTGACGGCAAGACCGCACTGATGACTGGCGCTACCAAGGGCATCGGGTTCGAGGCCTGCAAGGTTCTCGCCGATGCGGGCGCCGACATTGCCGCTGTGGGCCGCGACAAGGTTGGCCTCAACGAGGTCAAGGCCACCGTCGAATCCAAAGGCCGCCGCTGTGTGACCATCTCCGCCGACATGGCAACGGTTGACGGTCCAGAGCGGGCGGCACAGGAAGCGCTGACCGCGTTCGGCACGATCGACATTCTGGTGAACAACGCGGGCATCGCCCTGATCGACCCGCTGCTGGATGCGAAAGTCCCGGATTGGGAGATGACCATGGCGATCAATCTTCGCGCGCCATGGCTGCTGGCCAAGGCGCTGGTTCCCGCCATGATCAGGAAGCAGCGCGGAAAGATCATCAACATTTCATCGCAAGCCGGTGTTGTGGGCTTGGAAGGTCATGGCGCCTATGCCGCGTCCAAGGGCGGCCTCAACATGCTCACCAAGGTCATGTGCGTGGAGTGGGCGAAGCATAATATCCAGATCAATTCCGTCTGCCCCACTGTGATCCTCACGCCGATGGGCGAGCAGGTCTGGGGCAAGCCGGAGAAGGGCGACCCCATGAAGGCCAAGATACCAGCAGCGCGTTTTGGCAGGCCGGTGGAAGTGGCCGACATGATCCTCTATCTCGCTTCCTCGGCGTCCGACCTGGTGAATGGCCAGGATATCTTGATCGATGGCGGCTATACGGCGGCTTGAGGGCAGGATGGCGCCCTGCTGGTGCTCGCAGTCCTTCGCGCAACTGAGGATCGGACAGCGCTAGACGGCGCCTACTCTGCCAACCGCGATGGCACGCCGGTTCGCGCGGCGACCGAGCGCGAAGATTTGCCGGCCAAGAGCCATCGGAAGACCGCTGCGGCCAACAAGGCGCCAATGATCTCCGCCATGATGAACCATGGGGCATCGTTCAGGCGGATTCCGGCGAAGGTATTCGTCAGGCTGCGCGCGATCGCCACCGCCGGATTGGCGAAGCAGGTCGAGGCGGTGAACCAGTAGCCAGCCACGACATAAAGCGCGACCGCTACCGGGATGATATCTGGGCGGAACCGGCGGCAGCCAAGGATGGTCGCGAGCAGGCCGAACGTGGCGACGACCTCAGACAGGAACTGGCTGGGGCCTTGGCGTACATGCTCCGACAGCTGCAGAACCGGCATCTCGAACATGAGATGCGCGGTGACAGTGCCCACGATACCGCCAGCGACTTGGACCGCGATATAGGTTGCGAGCGTAGCGATCGGAAGCTCGCCTGTGACGGCGAAAACCAGCGATACGGCAGGATTGAAATGCGCCCCTGAAAGCGGTCCCAGCATCGCGATCAGCACGACCAGGATGGCGCCCGTGGCAATCGTGTTGCCGAGCAAGGCAACGGCGACATTTCCGCCGGCAAGTCTCTCGGCCATGATCCCGGAGCCGATCACGGTTGCCACCAGCAGCCACGTGCCGAGGAATTCCGCAACCGCGCGGCGCGGAAGATCGAACTCGGCCATCCGGTCAGGCCGACTTCGGCAACGGACGCCCGATTTCATCCAAGCGCTTCTGCAGGCTCAAGCGGTCGAGCGAACGCATGGGCAGGCTGGTGAAGATGCTGATGCGATTGTGAATCATGCGATATGCATCCGCGAAGGCCAGATGTCGTTCGGCCTCGGTGCCTTCCGCTGTGGCCGGATCGGACACGCCCCAATGAGCCGTCATCGGCTGGCCAGGCCAGATCGGGCAGACCTCGTTGAAGGCGTTGTCGCACACCGTGAATACAAAATCGAGTTGCGGAGCGCTGGGCTCCGCGAACTCGTCCCAGCTTTTCGACCGGAGGCCCGCGGTCGGATAGGTCATCTTCTTCAGCAACGCGAGCGCGAACGGATGGACCTGTCCCTTTGGATGGCTGCCGGCGCTGAAGGCCTTGAACCGCCCGTTGCCCTCGCGATTGAGGGTGCACTCGGCGAGGATGCTCCGAGCGGAATTGCCCGTGCAGAGGAACAGAACGTTGTAGACATGGTCCGGCATGGCGTCGGTTTCCTCAGTGTGGACTAGACCCTCAACAGCAGGCCGGCAGCGCGGCCTTCAGCAGCTGATCACATCTTTCTGGATGGCCCCGGCAGCAATCCTTGACCAGGAACTCGACCAATTCACGTGCGCCATCGAGGTCGGCGCTGTAGAGGATCGTGCGCCCTTGGCGGTCCGACTTCACGAGGCCCGCGCGCTGCATGATCGCAAGGTGGCTGGACAGAGTGCTTGGCGGCACATCCAGATCGTGAGCCAGGTCCCCAGCGGGAATTGAATCGGGGGAAAGCCGGACCAGTCGGCGGAAGATATCGAGGCGCGTTTCCTGGGAAAGCGCCCCGAACGCAGACAGTGCTTGCTTTGCTTTCATATTTCGAGAATCATCGACGGAAACAAAACCGTCAAGTCTGTAAACTATGAAAGTTGAGTGACGGTATAATCGGGCTGCGGTGGGGCTTACAGGAACCGCCAGCCGCGCATATCAACCCGCGACAGGTTCGAGTCGATCGGCGCGGGCAGTTTCGCCGTCGCTCTTAGAAGGGAAATCTGGCTTCCGGCCGCGGCTATAATGCCGCGGCGAACAGCCCAGGATCCTCTTGAAAGCTGTGCTGAAGGCGCTTTCGGATTCGTAGCCGAGCGACAGGGCAATGACGGAAATGGGGTCGCTGGAATTCTCCAGCCTGTCCCCGGCCAGCACCATTCGCCAGCGCGTCAGGTATTCCATGGGTGACTTCCCGACCGTCTCCTTGAATTTCAGGGCGAAGGTCGATCGCGACATGCCGGCTCGCTCCGCCAGTTCCTGCAATGTCCAGCGATGCGCCGGGTTCTCGTGCATGGCGCTGATCGCCGCGCCCATTTGTTTGTCCGCAAGGGCGAACAGCCACCCGACGCCGCGGCTCAACCCTTCCGCCAGATGCAGCCGCAGGGCCTGGATCAGCATCATGTGGGCGAGGTGTTGGATGACCAGAAAGCCGCCCGGCTGCTGCGCGCGGAGTTCCTGCATCATCCGCTCCACGGACCAGCGCAGCGCCGCCTGGTCCGCTTCGTTCCGGATATGAACGATGGGCGGCAGCATCCGCAACAAAATGCCGGCGTGAGTGCCAGCCAGAGCGAAGCGGCTGCTGACAAGAAAGAAATCCCCGCCGCCATTGTATGTGGCGATGCCGCCATTCCGCGCGGCCGAAAAGATCGTGACGGCGCCAACCGGCTTCAACGTCATGTCGCTTGCAAGCCGGAAAGGCCGCCCACTCGGCAGCAGAAAGCAGTCGCCGGTATCCAAGTGCACCACATCGGGATCGCCCTCGACGGACAGCCAGCACTGACCGGAAACCACGGCGCCGCACTTGATGCTTTCCTGCTGATCGGGAAACTGGATCGACCATTCTCCGCCGGCATCAAAGCCGGCGGACATGTGGCTGCGCGGTTTCAGCAGCGATAGCACATCTGAGAGCGGGTCCATGGGCTTTCCGGACGATTGCGAAGATAATACGGACTTCTCAGCATAGATCGTATTTTGTCGATCACCTACCTTCACGGCAACGCCGCTGCCTATGCGGCCATGGAAACGAGGTGAAGGACAGGTCGCGATGCGCGTTTTCGTCACCGGTGCTACCGGCTTCATCGGCTCTGCCATTGTTCAGGAGCTCATCAACGCAGGCCATCATGTGCTCGGTCTTGCGCGCTCGGATGCGGGCGCCAAGCCCCTGACCGCCGCTGGCGCCCAGGCCCATCGGGGTGATCTCGAAGACCTCGAAAGCCTGCGCAGCGGCGCGGCCCTGTCGGATGGCGTGATCCACACCGCCTTCATCCACGACTTCTCGAAATTCAAGGAGAACTGCGAGATCGATCGGCGCGCGATCGAAGCTCTCAGCTCCGCGCTCGCCGGCTCCGACCGCCCCCTGATCGTCACATCCGGGACCGGGCTCCTGACGCCAGGCCGCCTCGCAACCGAAGAAGATGCTTACCCATCCAGCTCCACCGCGATTCCCCGCGTCGCTTCGGAAGAGGCGGCTGCTTCGGTGGCGGCGCGCGGCGTGCGCGTGTCGGTTATGCGCCTTCCACCATCGGTTCATGGCGACGGCGATCACGGCTTCGTTCCTCTGCTCATCGGCATCGCCCGTCAGAAGGGCGCCTCGGCCTATGTCGGCGAAGGGCTCAACCGCTGGCCCGCGGTGCATCGGCTCGACGCGGCTCAGCTCTACAGGCTCGTGCTCGAGAAGGGCTCCGCCGGAATCGCTGGCCTCGCCCGCTATCACGGAGTCGCCGAGGAGGGCATCCCGTTCCGGGACATCGCTGACGTGATCGGCCGCCGCCTGAACCTGCCGGTCGTCGGCAAGACCCCCGAGGAAGCGGCCGAGCATTTCGGCTGGTTCGCGCATTTCGCAGCGCTCGACAACTTGGCCTCGAGCCAGCGAACGCGGGACTTGCTGGGGTGGCAGCCGGAGCAGCCCGGCCTCATTCCCGATCTCGACCGGCCGCGCTACTTCGAAACCTGAAAGGAGCAGCGCAGCCTCAGGCTACTACGATTGGACGTCACCTGCTGGTGCCGGGCTCGCGTCGTGACGCGCCTCCAGGGAGCGATGGGCGTGCTGCGAGAGCACGGCTTCCAATCGCGACGGCGAGCGCGCCGACGATCAGTGTCGCCGCCACCGCGAACGTGATCCGCATGCCGGTGGCAATAGCGTCTGGATGCGCCGTCGTGATGTCGATCGCCGCCGACGCGAGCGCGAATACGGCACCCATGACGGATGCACCGGTGATGAGCCCGAGATTGCGCGACAGGTTGAGCATGCCGGAAATGACGCCCCGCTGGTCAGGATGGACATCGATCATGACGGCAGTGTTGTTGGCTGCCTGGAACAGTTGATAGCCCGGGGTCAGGAGGGCGATTGCAGCAATGTAGCCCGCAATGCCGAAGATCGCCGGAAGCACGGATAGTGCAATTGAACCAGCCGCCATTGCGATGAGCCCAGTGATCACCGCGAATGGCGCGCCCAACCGGTCGACGATGCGACCAGCCGGGACACCGCTCAGTGCGGAGATTATTGGGCCGGTCGACATGATGATCCCAACAAGGGCCTCGCCCAGCCCGAGCGCGCGGGAGAGGTAGAACGGCCCGACCACCAGCGTTGCCATCATCACCGTCGAGACGAGCGCGTTCATGGCTAGGCTGGCACTCAACACCGCATTGCGAAACACCGCCAATTGGATCAGTGGCGATGCCACTCTCGCCTCCGCAAGCACAAAGACGCTGCCTCCAAGGACAGCGGCCAACAGCAGGCCCATGTTGAGCCGACCGAAATGACCGCCTCCCGCCGTCATAGCGAGAGCATAAGCCGCAAGCGTCAGAGCAAGCAGCAGCGTGCCCAAACTGTCGAAGCCGGTCCGATCACCCTTCGGCCCGTGGCGATCAACGGGCAGGTAGCGATGCGCCAGGAGAAAGGCCACAACACCCAGCGGTACCATGATGAGAAAGATTGCCCGCCAACCGGGTCCGGCGATCAAAGCACCGCCGAGCGATGGACCGAGAGCGGTGCCAATCGCGGACGTCGTTCCGAGCAAGCCCATGGCGCTACCGGTCTTTGCTTTCGGCACGGTCTCACCCACAAACGCGATGGCGAGGGCCATCATGATGGCAGCTCCAAGGCCCTGCGCAGCGCGGGCGGCGATCAGCAGCCAGAGCGTGGGCGCGACGCCGCTCAACGCCGAGGCGACCGTGAACAAGAGGATTCCCGCCAGCAGCAGCCGTCGGCGGCCGGTGATGTCACCGAGCCGTCCGACGCTGACGATGAGGGTGGTGATCGCGAGGAGATAAGCGAGGACGATCCACTGGACTTCTTGAAAGGAGGCGGTGAACGCCTGGGCCAATGTCGGCAAGGCAACGTTGGCGATGCTGGTGCCGAGGGAGGACAGCAACATGGATAGCGAAAGGCTGGCGAGTGCCCACCGAACCGAAGGTGTCCGCTCAGCACCTCCAGCGACCGCCTCGTCCCGTCCTGTCATGATTGGTTTCAATATGAACTCCTTTTCCTGGGGACTCCGGAAACGGAGCTGTCAGAAACGTAGTCCCTGGCCTGACATGGCGGAACACGCATCATTTGCACTTTATTCGTGCGTTTGACGCCATATCTCGATCAAACTGTGCTATGGTCGGTGCATGTCACGGCCCGATCTCAACCTGCTCGTTACCCTTGATGTTCTGCTCGCGGAAGGCAGTGTTGCGCGCGCAGCCCGACGGTTGCGGCTCAGCTCATCGGCGATGAGCCGGGCGCTGGCGCGGCTGCGTGCGGCGACCGGCGATCCGCTCCTGGTCCGGGCCGGACGCGGTCTGGTTCCCACTCCCCGAGCGCTCGAACTCCGCGAGCGGGTCAGCCAGCTCGTGCAAGACGGAGGAGCTGTGCTCCGCCCTGCGGAGACGCACAATCTCAAACAACTCGTTCGTACGTTCACAATGCGGACCAGCGATGGCTTTGTGGAAAACTTCGGGCCGGACCTCATTGCCCGCGTCGGTGCGGAAGCGCCGGGCGTGCGGCTGCACTTCGTGCAGAAGACGAACAAAGACAGCGCCCCGCTGCGCGATGGGACCGTCGATTTGGAAACCGGCGTTGTGGGGGCGGCGACTGGCCCGGAGGTGCGCACGCAGGCCTTGTTCCGAGACCGGTTCATCGGCGTCGTGCGCATGGGGCACCCGCTCAGCCAGGGCGAGATCACGCCCGCCCGCTATGCAGCCGGCAGGCACATCCTGATCTCGCGGCGGGGTCTCGATAAGGGGCCGATTGATATCGACGAAGCCTTGGAGCCCCTTGGGCTGGAGCGCGAGGTTGTCACGATTGTCGCGGGCTTTTCGACCGCGCTGGCCCTGGCGCGGGCCTCCGACCTGATCGCCAGCGTTCCCGCACGGCACACCGGAAACCTGCGCGCCGGAATGCATAGTTTTCCTCTTCCGGTCTCCATGCCGGAGATCACGGTTTCATTGCTCTGGCACCCGCGGCTGGATGCCGATCCAGCGCATCGGTGGCTGCGCGGGTGCGTTCGGGATGCTTGTGCGGAGCAACTCGCCGATTCATCGACCGGCGGAAGAGCGGCCAAAGGCTGAAGCGTGCCGACTTCAACCGATCGCAGAACCCGGATTGGAGGGCGACCGGTATTGCTCTCTCGCGCCGGGCACGACCGAGTGGGCCTGAGTACAGCGCGCCCATCGTCAATTCCGCGATCCAGCGCCAATTGACGAGGCCGGCCGAAGCCAGGACGCCGCCCAGGACTCCGAGGACGCCGAGCTCCTCTCCGGCTCCGATCCAGGCAATGGCGAGGCCAAGGGCCGGCTCGGCATTGGCGATCAGCGACACGCGCACGGCGCCGATATGGCCGATGGCCGCGCTATAGAGGCTGATGGCTCCGATCATGGTGACGGCAGAGCCGAGGAATGCGTACCAGCCGAGCGCGCCATCCGGCAGCGTGAGGGCCCACCACTCCGTAGCTGCCCGCTGAGACGGCTCGATGGGAATCTCCTGGTATCCAAGAGCGAGTGGGATGACGAGCAACAGCATGCCAAGGCCAATCGCGCGCCCGCGCTGGGCGAAGGTCACGCCGACTTCGGCCGCCCATTCGGTGGTGATTGTCATCACGCAACAACCGACCATGATGAGGAAGCAGTAGATCAGGCTCCGCGCGCTCGCATGGCTGTCCGCCGCCAGGAGATAGACGCCGGTCACGGTGACGAGCGCCGCAGCAAGCTCCGGCATGCCCGCGGGATGAGGGGATTTGCAAGCCCGGAAGGGCCGCGCCTGCCACAGAACCACCAGGATCGCGCTGGCGTTGGCGGCGACCAGCGATGGTCCGGCGCCCACCTCGAAAATGGCCGCCTGATAGATCCAGGCGAATGCGGCATAGGAAAGACCAAGAACCGCGGCAACGAGCCTCGGGCGGCGCGATCCCCATCCTTCGCGCATCTCGGTCCTGGGTCGAGGACGGAGAAGGAGGACGACGGCGAACAAAGAGAACAGCAGGAAGCCGCGAACGACATTGGCGCTGAGTGGGCCCGCGCCCGCTTGGTAGGAGAGGCGGGCCAGGGTCGGCGAGATGGCGAACAGTCCGACCGAAACGAGCGCCAGCACCAAGCCGAGGCGGGCTCGCCGTTGATCACGCCCCGGGGAGAACGACATTGGGAACCACCGGAGATTCGTTGCGGGTGATGAGGCCAGTGCTTTCGCGGATGAGAAGTCCGCAGCTCCGGCCGCGGACCGTCCACACGCCCATCATCGGATGCCGGCCTTCGACGTCGGGAATCGCATGGAGTTTCTGGCGCACCCAGCCGGCCGCTCCATATGGCCCGCTGGTGATTTCCGTTCTGCCATCGCCGAAGGTCAGCTCGACGTTGCTGCCCTCGCGCCCGAACACGGGCTTGCGCGCAAAGCCGCAATTGCCGAGACGCGCGGCGCGCGGGTCGTCCTCGGCATAGGTCGGCAGCAGGTTTGGATGATCCGGGCACAGATCCCACAGCACGGCCGGAAACAGCTTGTTCTGCAGCAGGATCTTCCAGAACGGCTCGATGCAGACGATGGAGCTTGCCGCCAGCGCCTTGCCGATCGGCATATGCATCATCCGCTCCCACGCCCAATAGACCTTGAAGAGGATCCGCGCCTGATTCCCCGACAGGTCGGTGGCATAGAGACCATCGATCGCGAGGTCTTCCATGAAGGCGAAGTGCGTCGCGTACTGCGCGCACTTGGCTGCGCGCGCCATGGCGAGCGCGCCCTTCATGCGTTCGTCGTTGTTGCGCGGGCTCGTGAAGATGATGGCGCCGCCCGGCAAGGCGACTTCGCGGAAGGCGCGGGCGAGTTCGGAAGAGATGTCGTTCCACATGCGCGCGCCGTCGGGGAACTGGGACACGCCCCGCTCGCCCCACCATTCCGGCCCCACGATGCAGCCCTCCCACAGGCAGGCGGAGGTATCGGCGTTGTATTCATAGAGCTTCGGGTCGGAGGAAAAATCCCAGCCGAAATCCATGCGGCCGTAGAAGTCGGGATCCTGCCGCTCTCAGGTAGTCCGAAGATAGGCTCGCACGTCCTCGGGGATTCCGAGCCGGTCCAGCATCTTGCGATCACCGATCATCCGCTCGACGGCGTCCGGGATCATGGCGAGGATCTCATCGGCACCCGAACGCAGGCGCGCGATCTCGGGGGCGGTGAAGACATAGGCCTTGTGCTCGAACCAGGTCGGTTCCTGCGGGCCCGCGAACCAGGACATGCCGCGGCGCGTGAGGCATCGCTCCAGATCCGGACGCGGATCGATCTTCATCAGCTCCATGACATGCTTCCCCCGTGTTTTCTTATTGAGCAGAGGCGCGCGAAGACTTGCGCCAACTCTCACATTTGGGCAACTTATGCGCGCAATGTCAAAGGAGCGGTGACGCTAGGTCGATTGAGGTAGGTTTTGGAAGGACTACGCGGTTGCGCTGAGCAGGCGACGAAGGCGACCTGCATAAGATGTCGGCGTAGTATTTGGCTATTATCCCTCACCCCCGCGCGCCTTGATGAGATTGTTGCGCAGCGTGACCACTCCCTTCTGCATCTTGCGGAACTCGTCCGGCGTCAGGCCGGATGCTTGCACGAGATTCATGCCCAGGCCCTTCTCCCGCAAGCGGCGGCCGGCATCGGTCAGGCTGACCAGGACCTGGCGCTCGTCCGCGGGATCGCGCTGCCGGCGGAGATAGCCCATTGCCTCGAGCTTCTTCAGGATCGGCGTCAGTGTGTTGGATTCGAGGAACAGCTTCTCGCCGAGGGCGCTGACGGTCTGGTTGTCCTCCTCCCACAGCGCCACGATCGCGATGTATTGCGTGTAGGTTAGGCCGAGCTCCTCGAGGATCGGCTTGTAGGCTCGGCCATAGGCAAGATTGGCCGAATAGATCGCAAAGCACAGGAAGTCGGCGAGCTTCGGACTGGCGGGACCCTTCGCATCTTTGGATTTCATGGGACGTTATTCCTCAAACGAAAACTTGATCTCTCGGATTATAGATAGATCGGATGCGATTAAATCGCAAGCTTGACAATCGAGGTGGGCCTCCTACATTAATCGCATACGATTTAATCGTATCCGTAAACAACGGTCACATTCGAGAAGGAAACCTGCCATGACCACCACCGCAAAAGTCCTCTTCACCGGTCGGACCCACACCACGGGTGGCCGTGACGGCGCCGCGCGCAGCAGCGACGGTTTTGTCGACGTCAAGCTGCCGCAGCCGCATCCGGCCGCCGAGCAGCTCTTCGCCGCCGCCTGGTCGGCCTGCTACATCGGCGCGATCGAGCTCGCCGCCGCCCAGAGGAAGATCGTCCTCCCGGCCTCTCCAGCTGTCGATGCCGAGATCGATCTGAACCGCGCCGGCGATTCATACTTTCTGCGGGCGCGACTCAACGTCAGCCTGACGGGGGTGGACCGCGCGGTCGCGCAGACGCTGGCCAAGGCGGCGCACGGGATCTGCCCGTACTCCAAAGCGATCCACGGCAACATCGAGGTTTCGACCAACGTGATCTGATCCTGACACTGGCCTGCCCGAATCGCCGGGCAGGCTGCCGCGTATCGTTCAACGCAAATCAAATGGTGTCTTCATGAATTCGCTTGTTCGTCGTCGATCGCTTCGCGCCCTCATGCTTGCAGCCGCGAGCAGCTTTGCATTGACCTGCGGCGCGGCCGCCGCAGAGAGTTACGCGCCTGCGCCGCTGCCGGTCGCCTCGGAGCCGGCGCCCCGGCTTCACGTTGATGCGCCGCTCCCGGAGGCACTGGCGAGGGGGCTTGTCGTGATCCGCTATCGCACCGAGCACATGCGGATACTGCCGGTGTTCGGTCCGGCGGCGCTCGATGTCTCGCCCAGGGTCGGGCATCTGCATGTCACCGTCGACGACGCGCCATGGCATTGGGCCGATGCCAGCGGCGTACCGCTCATCATCCAGGGACTGCCCGCCGGTCCGCACAAGATCCTGGTCCAACTTGCGGATCCGACCCACAAGGTCATCGACAGCAAGACGGTCGATCTGGTGGTTCCGCAGCGGCATGCGGACAATCACTGACCCTTGACACCCGACAGTCATCGATGGGAGCGCTCAAAATGCCCGAACATATCGACCATGATCGCCGCCGCTTCTTCGGTGCCGCGGCTCTGACGATCGCCGCCGCCCAGCTCGGCATCATCGGTTCTGCGCAGGCACAATCCAGCGCGCCCACGATCAAGCCGGGGACGAACACCTCGTTCGGCCCGCTGAAGCAGATCGATGCCGGCCTGCTGAATGTCGGCTACGCGGAGGCCGGTCCCGACGATGGGACTGCGGTCATTCTTCTGCATGGTTGGCCCTATGACATTCACAGCTATGTCGATGTCGCTCCTCTGCTGGCGTCGGATGGCTACCGCGTCATCATCCCGCATCTGCGCGGCCACGGCGCGACGCGCTTTCTTTCGAAGGACACATTCCGGAACGGCCAGCAATCGGCGATCGCCAGCGACATAGTCGCCTTGATGGATGCGCTCAAGATCGAAAAGGCGATCCTCGCCGGCTATGACTGGGGCGCGCGGACGGCCAACATCATTGCCGCCCTCTGGCCCGAGCGCTGCAAGGCCATGGTCTCCGTGAGTGGCTATCTGATCGCCAATCTTGAGGTCAACAAGCGGCCGCTGCCGCCAAAGGCCGAGTACGGGTGGTGGTACCAATTCTATTTTGCCACGGACCGTGGCCAAGCAGGCTACGAACAATACCGGCGCGATTTTGCGCGGCTCATCTGGGAGATCGCTTCGCCGAAGTGGGAGTTCGACGATGCCACGTTCGATCGCAGCGCAGTGTCCCTCGACAACCCGGACCACGCCAGCATCGTGATCCATAACTATCGCTGGCGGCAGAGCCTGGCCGAGGGTGAGCCGTACTATGACTCTCTCGAAAAACGGCTGGCCGAAGGTCCCATCATCACTGTCCCCACGATCACCCTTGAAGGCGATGTCAATGGTGCCCCGCATGCGATCGACGCCACGTCGTATCGCCAGAAATTCTCCGGCAGATATGCGCACCGGATCATCACGGGCGGCATCGGGCACAATCTGCCCCAGGAAGCCCCGCAGGCCTTTGCCAAAGCGATCGTCGAGGTGGACGGTTATTGATCAGCGTTGATCGGGGTTCTCCGCAGGAAGGCAAGCATCGCCCCGTTGAACAATCCCGGCCTCTGTAGCGGCGCGAAGTGGCTGACCCCGGGCAGTTCTACAAACTCCGCGCCGGGAATGCTCCGCGCCAGATACGCCGCGTGCTCGCGCTTGATGAACTCGTCGTGCTCGGCTTGCGCGATGGTGACGGGGACGCGGATCTGCGCCAGGTCCTGCGCGCCGTAGTTGGGCTCGGTCTCCATCATCTTGCCGACCGCCGCAGCGAAGTCCTTGAAGGCGTCGGGCGTGGCGGACAGGCGTGCATAATCCTTGGCGTGGCGAGCGAAGCAGCGCCCGATGACGGGCGTGGACTTGAATTCCTTGGTGCCGCTGGGGTCCATGTTGCAGCCGAAGAAGAACACGCCGGCCACGCGCTCCGGCGCCTGCATGGCGAGCACGAGGGCGGTGCAGGCGCCGTCACTCCAGCCCACGAGCACGGTCTTATCGAGGCGCAATTCATCCATCACGGCGAGAACGTCGGATGCCATCAGCTCATACTTGAACGGCCGCTCGTCGCGCGTACTGCGTCCATGGCCGCGGCTGTCGATCAGGATGACGCGATGGCCCGCCGCGATCAGCGCCGGCACCTGATGACCCCAATTGCCGCTATGGCCGAGTCCGCCATGGAGCAGAATGACGGGCATGCCGGAGCCGAACACCGCATACCAGATGCTGGCGCCGTCATGCTCCACATGGCCTTGCTTGGCCGCCGGCAGTTCCGGTGCGCCTTCCGCTTCGAACCGACTGAGATCGTCGTCGTGCGCTTGCTGCATCTGGATCAGATCGAGCAATTCAGCATCCACTGCACCCCGAAACGGTCAGTGAATTTTCCGTAGAGGTCGCCCCATGGCTGGATTGCGAGGGGCGTGGTGACTCGGCCGCCATCGCTCAGCCGCGCGAACAGCGCTTCGGTCTAGGCGCGGTCATCCATCATGAGGAAGTGTGCAGAGCCGCGCATCGGTTCAGCGTCATCGTTGTCCGATGCATAGAAGCAGACGCCTGGTCCCTCGAACCGGGCATGCATGATCTTGCCGCGCATCGCTTCGCTGGAGACCGGCATGCCATCAGCCCCGTGGCGTTTGACCTCGATGATCCTGCCCAAGCCGCAGCGCGTGTAAAACAACAGCGCTTCTTCGCAGGCCGTGGTGAAGAACAGATAGTTGGATAGTTGCTGCATCTTGGCTCCCATCGGCTGTTTGGCCGGCCTCAAGCTACCATATAACCGAATGGGCAGTGACGCGAGGATCCGGGCTCAAACGCCCTTTGGCCGTCTGTACACCTCGGTGCTCATGTATTTGAGGCCAGAATCCACCAGCAGGGTAGCTATTCTAGCGCCTGGTCCCAGTCGCTCGCCCACTCGAATTGCTCCAACGACGTTCGCCCCGGATGACGTACCCGCAAAGAGCCCTTCCTCCCGGGCCAAGCGCCTGGCCATGGCTTCAGCTTCGGCAGTCGGAACCGGAACAATCTCGTCCACCAGGCCGGGCTCCCAGAGTGGCGGGGCATAGCCGATTCCAATTCCTTCTATTTTGTGAGCGCCGGCCGGACCGCCCGATAGCACAGCGGATTCGCCTGGCTCGACCGCCGCGATCCTGACCGCTGGATTGCAGCGTCTCAGCACGGTTGCCACGCCGCGCAAAGAGGCGGCCGTTCCAATCGACTGGACGATTGCATCAATCCGACCGCTCGATTGAGTCCAGATCTCCTCGCCCATCGGGTAGTAGCCGGCGATGCTGTCCGCATTGTTGAGCTGGTCCGTCCAGTACGTGCGCGGCTGCCGGCTGATTTCCCTGGCGGCTTCGATCATGTCGGAGATGAGTTTTCGGGTGATCAGTCCCCCTTCGCTTTCAATGAGCGTCAGCTCCGCGCCGAAGGCCGCCATCTGGGTCAACTTCTCCTCGCTGAACGCATTGGAGGTGACGACGCGAAGCCGGTATCCCTTCGCGGCGCAGACCAGCGCGAGGGACGCGCCAGTACTGCCGCCCGTATATTCGACGACGGTATCGCCGGGCTTCAATCTGCCATCGTTCTCCGCCCGGGCAATCATGGCCTGCGCCATGCGGTCTTTCATACTGCCGGTCGGATTCTGGCCCTCAAGCTTGACAAAAATCTTGGCGCAGTTCGGCGGCACCACGTTGCGCAACTCCACCAGCGGCGTGTTTCCGATAGCCTCCAGGACGCTGCTCGCACTCATGCTTGGCGGGTCCTTCCGCGCTTGGCTCCCTTCGTGCGTCGCGGTCCTTTGGCGCGCCGGCTCACGTTTTTCTTCAGCCACTGCAGCAGCGCCACGGCATTGTTGCGCTCCTCGTCGCGGGCGGCATAGAGCAGAGTGACCGGCCCCTTGCGCAGGTACGTCAGCAGTTGCGTCACCGCTTCCTGGGCCGCCGGTTCTTCCAGCTCGGCGGAATAGGCCGAACAGAACTCATCCCAGGCCTCTGGCTTGCCATGGAACTTCTTGCGCAGTGCGTGGCTCGGCGCGATGTCCTTGAGCCAGAGATCGATCCCGGCCTTGTCCTTCGCGATCCCGCGCGGCCACAGCCGGTCGACCAGGATGCGTGTGCCCTCGCTCGGCGAGGGCGGATCATAGACGCGCTTCAGGGTCGGTTGGCGCACGTCCCTACTTCCATGCATCTACAAATAATGTATATACATATACGAATGACGATCCGACCTCAACCCCGAAAGACCCTCCGCACCGATGCCCGCCGGCTGGTCGAGAGCTGCGCCGGCTGGAACAGCCGGCTGGCCGCCCGCCACATCACCCAGTTCCTGGAGCGCGAGATGGCGGCAAGCGGTCTCTCCGTCGCCCAGCTCGGCCTGATGGCACAAATCGCCGCGGCCGAGGATGATACGCTGGGCGCCCTGGCGCGCAGCACCGGCCTCGAGCAATCGACCCTCTCGCGCAACCTGCGCACGCTGGAAGGGCAGGGACTGATCGAGATCACCATCGTCGAGAGCGACCTGCGCCGCCGCGCCGTCTGGCTGACCGAGACGGGCGCGCGCCGCCTGGAAGCCGCCATCCCCCTCTGGCGCAGGGCTCACGCCAAGCTCGCCAAGTGCCTGTCACCCAGTCTCGCCCGCCGCTTGGCGGAAGCGGCAGCCGCGCTGATCGAGGGTCAGCAGACATGACATCGCGGCCCCACCTTCTTTGCATCTCCGGAAGCGTGCGGCAGGCGTCGACTAACACCACGCTGCTTCGGGCGATTGCGGCACAGTGCGCGGACCTGGCGCATTTCAGCTTCGCGGCGATCGGTGCGCTGCCGATCTTCAATCCCGATCTCGAAGGCGAGCGGACGCCGCAGATCGTGCAGCGCTTTGCCGCCTCAGTCGCGGCGGCCGACGCGCTCTTGTGCGCGGTTCCGGAATATGCCCACGGCATTCCGGGCGGCCTCAAGAATGCGCTGGACTGGCTGGTGTCGCGCGCGGAGTTTCCTGACAAGCCGATCGTGATGGTTCATGCCAACGGCCGCGGCGAGCATGTCCGCCCGGCGCTCGCCGAAGTGTTGCGCACGATGTCGGGCCGCGTGGTGTCGGAAGACGGGCTCACCTTGCATCTGATGGGCAAGAGCGGCGACGAGCTCCAAGCTCTGCTCGCCGCCGACGCGCGGGCGGACATGCGCCGCATGATGCAAGCACTCCTTGCGGAGATCGCGCGGCCCTGACTTCCGGTCGTCTCGCTTGACCCCAGCGGCCGGCCGGTATATGCATATATAGCAATATAGCTAGTGAGCGATATATGGCCGCGCCCGCCGAGCAGCTGGACCGCATCTTCGGCGCGCTTGCCGATCCGACCCGGCGCGCGATCCTGGCACGCCTCGCCAACGGCGAGGCGACGGTGAACGAGCTGGTCGCGCCGTTCGATCTCAGCCAGCCCACCATCTCCAAGCATCTGAAGGTGCTGGAGGACGCTGGCCTCGTCTCGCGCGGCCGCAACGCGCAGTTCCGCCCGGTGCGCATCAATGCCGCGCCGCTGGAGCGCGCGGCGCGCTGGATCGGCGACTATCAGCGCTGCTGGGAGGAGAGCCTCGATCAGCTCGATTCCTACGTGAGGGAGCTGGGACGGAAGGAGAAGCTGCATGCCGGCAAGCGAAAGCACAAGTGAGCCAATCTGGGAACGCCCGCGCTGCAGCCGCCGGCTGCTGCTCGGCGCCGGCGCGCTGCTGGCCGCAGGCCTTGGCCGCAGCGGCACGGCGTTCGCAGACTCCGGATCGAGCGGCTACGCTCCGGTCGACGGCCTCAAGGTCTATTACGAGCTGCATGGCGCCTCGCTCGACACAGGCAAGATCCCGATCGTCCTCTTGCATGGCGGCGCGATGTCGATCGAGACGGCCTTCGCCGGCGATCTCCTGCCACGCTTCGCGCGCACCCGGCCGGTGATCGCGATCGAGCAGCAAGGCCACGGCCACACCGGCGACCGCGAGGGTCCGGTCACGATCGATCGGATGGTGGAGGACACCGCCGGCGTGCTGGCGCATCTAAAGATCAAGCAGGCGCATCTGCTCGGCCACAGCCTCGGCGGCATCATCGCCATGGGCATGGCCATCCGCCATGCGGACCTGGTCGCAAGCATGACTCCGCTCAGCGCGTTCTATAACCTCGAAGGCATGCTGCCGGAGCTGGTCAAGCTGCAGCGCGGCCAGATCCAGCAACCCTCTCCAGCGCTCGCTCCGCTGCTGCCGACCGAGGCAGATTTCGCCGCCTGGCGCACCGGCTTCGAGCGCGACAATCCCGATCCCGCCGGCTTCGACCGCGCGCTCGCAAAGCTGAACCAGATGCTGGCGGATTGGCCGGGCTGGAGCGAAGCGGAGCTTCGTAGCGTGCGCGCGCCGACCCTGGTCGCGATCGGCGACAATGACTTCACGCGGATCGAGCATGCGGCGGAGATGATGCGCCTTATCCCCGGTGCGCGGCTCGCCATCCTGCCCGGCACCACCCACATGTCGAGCGTGAGGCGCGGCGCCTGGCTGGAACCGATGGTCGAAGAGCGGATCGCAGGGTAAGGGAGGTCTCGTGAGCAGTGAATCGGTCGCCGATCGCACCCACGTCATCACGCGCCACTACGAGGCGCCGGCGCGCCTGCTGTTCGAGGCGTGGAGCAAGCCCGAGCATCTGATGAAATGGTTCGGCCCAAAGGGCTGGCCGGTCACTATGTGCGAGGTCGACTTCCGCAAGGGCGGACGATTCCGCATGGCTATGACGGGACCCAGCGGCGTCCAGAACACGCCGTTCGGCGGCCAATATCTCGAGATAATGCCCAACCGGAAACTCGTCTATGACAATGCATTCGAAAGCCCCGGCGCGCCGAAGATGATCGTCACGGTCACGTTCGAAGAGGCGGGCGGCAGGACCACGTTGACCATCAGCACTTTATTTGAATCCGTCGCCATGAAGAAAGAGTATCTCGGCCTCGGCTATGAGAAGGGCTTCAACTCCGGCCTCGATCAGCTCACGGACCTGGTTGCGACGATGCGATGATGTCGTAGTGCAAGAGCGGCGGCAGCATAGCAAGCTATGACGGCCAGGGCAGGGGCGTGGGATCGCTTGACGCATGTCAGGGCAATTGTCGTTCGCCGGATTCGAGGCGGCGCCGCAGTCGGGCGAGAGCGTGTTCATCGCGCTTCTGCCGGACGCGAAAGCTGCGGCGCGCATTGCCGCATCTGGCGCAGCGGCTATGTGACAAGCATGGCTTGACAGGCAAGCCGCTCGCGCCGAAACGCTTTCATATCTCCCTGCACTATATCGCCGATCACCTGCCGAAGGACATTGTCGCGGCTGCAGCCGAACCCCGCGTCGCGCATCGCGATGCCGCCGTTCCGGATCGCGCTCGATCATGCGAAGAGCCTCGGCAACGGCCGGAACAGGCCGCTCGTGCTGTGCGGCGGCGATGGTGTTGCGGGACTGATCCGATTCCGCGAGATGCTCGGCTCCGCGATGCAGGAGGCCGGACTTGGGCGCTGGTCCAGGACGGATTGGCTGCCGCACCTCACACTGCTCTATGACCAACGTGCGATCGGGGAGGAGGCGATCGACCCGATCAGCTGGGCGGTGCGGGTGTTCGTGCTGGTTCACAGCCTGGTCTCGGCCGCTACGTGCGCCTCGTCCGCTGGCCGCGCTGCTTCAGGTCATGGCGCATGATCGGGCGCGCTGGCCTGTGTCGGGCGACCTCCTTGAATCCGGCGCGGGCGAAAGTGGTGAAATATCCGGTGCTGGAGGCGCTGGGCGATAGATCGGCATCGAACGGATAGGCTTCGAGGGCGGGCGCCTTGGCGCGCCTCGCGACCTTCAAAGCTTCGGCAATCAGCGCCTTGGTGATGCCGCGCCTGCGATAGCCGATGCGCACATAGAAGCAGGAGATGGACCAGACCGCGGCATCATCCACGCGCTTGAGATGATGGATGCGGTCCAGCGCCGGCACTTCATCACGCGGCGTGATCTGGCACCAGCCGACCGCGCGCTCGCCATCGAACGCCAATAATCCCGGCGGCGGGCCGTTTTTCACGATCGCGCGGAACGCAGCCTTGTTCC
This sequence comes from Dongiaceae bacterium, assembly GCA_035695765.1. Taxonomy (GTDB): domain Bacteria; phylum Pseudomonadota; class Alphaproteobacteria; order Dongiales; family Dongiaceae; genus Dongia_A. Next base: position 21,462 of record DASRRI010000091.1, on the reverse strand, counting down.
GATCGGCCGGCTGCTTTCGATAGGCCGCGCCGATCCTTCCCGCCATGCACCAGCACCGGCTGCAAGGACCTTTGGTATCGAACAGGTCCGAGAGCGCCGGCCAGAGTTCCGGCGTCAGGGGACGGATGGCGAGCTTCATGCCGCCCTTCAGCGGTTGACCATCTCCATCATGCTCGGCGCATAACGCTGTCCGGATGCGGCGCCTTTGGGCGCGATCTCTTCGATCGCCGCAAGATTGGCGGGAGAGAGACGCACGTTGACCGCGCCGGCATTCTCCTCCAGCCGGGCCATGCTGCTGGTACCGGGAATCGGCACGATGTCCTTGCCGCGTGCCAGCAACCAGGCGAGGGCGAGCTGCGAGGGCGTGCAGCCCTTGTCGCGTGCAAGAGCCTTCACCTGGTCGACCAATGCCAGGTTCTTGGCGAAGTTCTCGCCCTGGAACCGCGGCGAACCGTGGCGCCAATCGTCCGGCGCCAGGTCTTCGATCCGCTTGAAACGGCCGGCCAGGAAGCCGCGGCCGAGCGGGCTGTACGGCACGAACCCGATGCCGAGTTCCTGCACGGCCGGCAGCACCTCGTCCTCTGGATCGCGGCTCCACAGCGAATATTCGGTCTGAATGGCGGTGAGCGGATGGACCTTGTGCGCCCGCCGGATAGTCGCAGCCCCTGCCTCGGACAGGCCGAGATAGCGCACCTTGCCCGACCGCACCAATTCTGCCATCGCGCCGATTGTCTCTTCGATCGGCACGTTGGGATCGACGCGATGCAGGTAATAGAGGTCGATATGGTCGACCTCCAGGCGCTTGAGCGAGGTCTCGCATGCTTTGCGCACGCTCTCCGGCCGCCCATCGATGCCGCTGGTCCGCGGCGTGCTCGAGCTGGCTTCCGTGAAGCCGAACTTGGTGGCGAGCTCCGCGCGATCGCGCCGGCCTTTCAGCGCCTTGCCGACCTTGATCTCCGAATCGCCATAGATGTTGGCGGTATCGAGGAACGTCACCCCCAGATCGAGCGAACGATGGATCAGCGCGATGGCCTCATCGTCGTTGCGAACAGAGCTGCTATAGATGTCCGCGATCCCAAGGCTCATGCAGCCGAACCCGATCGCGGAAACGGAAAGGCCTTGGCGGCCGAGCTTGCGTCGTTCCATGGCGGATACTCCCGGAGAAGGTTGGATCTTCCTTAGCTAGGAAGGCTCACCGCGTCGTTCAACGGAGAACGGCGAGGTATCCGCTACGGTTGCTCTTGAATGACATGAGTGCAGAGAAGTCCTCCCCACAAAGAGGGGAGGGCTGGCTATCGATCGGAGCGTGGGGCTTCTTACGCAAAATCCTCCGCCGTAATTAGCGGGCGGATCTCCACATCGGTGATTTCGTTGTGGGGATTGGGGCAGCGTTTCAGCCATTCCACGGCTTCGTCCATCGACTTCACTTCCCACAGCCAGAATCCGGCGACCAGTTCCTTGGTCTCGGTGAATGGCCCGTCGATGACGGTCCGGTTCTGGCCGGCGAAGCGGACGCGCTTGCCTTTGGATGTCGGCTGCAAGCCTTCGCCGGCCAGCATGATTCCGGCCTTCGTTAGCTCTTCATTGTATTTGCCCATGTCGGCCAGCAGCTGCTGGCTCGGCATCACGCCGGCTTCGGAATCCTTGCTCGCCTTCACAATGACCATGACTTTCATCGTTCGTCTCCATCGTTTCGGGTCGGAGGCCACTCTGAAGAGCACAGCCTCTACCGGAACGACGAAGCGGGCGAGGGCAAACCGACAGGGCCACTATGAAATTTTGAAGTTCAGGAAACCGATCGGTTACTGCGATGCACCCGCCTGACGCTGCAGCTCCGCACCAAGCTGCTCCAGCAGTATCCGCGTACCGCGCTCCCGGCCGCCGGCATCGTCGTAGCCATCGAGGAACACGGCCTGTTCTGTGAAGATGAGCCGCGTGCCGGCGCCATCTGGCCTGAACTCCACAGTCGCCAGCGAGACCGAAATGTGCCGCTGGTCCAGATGCATATCATAGCTGTAGATGATGCGCTGGTCCGGCACGATGTCATGATAGAATCCGTCGAAGGTCGAGACGAAGTCGGTGCGTCTGCCGCTCAGATGCTCCTCCCCGCCGATCCTGAAATCGATGGATCGCGCGAGCAACTGCCAGTCGGCAGGCCCCACGAACCAGCGCGCCTTGGCCTCGGGATCCGCCCACGCCTTGAACACCCGCGCGGGTGAGGCGTCATAGACGCGTTCGATGGCGAAGGTGCCGTGGGTCGCGGATCGTTCGATCATAGCGTCACCGCTTCAGAGCCTTGCCGAGCGCTTCCAGCAGATCCCGCCAGCCCGCTTCGCGCGGTCCTGCCGTGTCGAGGCCGTCGAGGAATGCACCCTGCTCGGTGAAAATGAGCTCGGTGCCCGCGCCGGCCGGCTTGAATACGATGGTCGCGAGCGAGGCGGAAATGCGGTTCTCCCCGATCGTCATGACGTAGCCAAGGATGATGCGCTCATTCGGCACGATGTCGTGATAGGTCGTGTCATTGCGGATCGGCGTGCCGCCGCGGAATCGGAAGCAGCTGCGTTCGTAGCCGCCGACCTTGAAGTCGGCAACGAATTCCTCGATCTCCCAACCTTCGCCTTCAGCGAACCAACTGCGTTTGATCGCAGGATCGGCAAAGGCCTTGAACACCTTCGCCGGCGGTGAATCGTACGTACGCTGAAGACTGAAGGTCGCGTGCGCGACAGATCGCTCGGCCATGCTGATCTCCTTGGGTTGAAGGCGTTTGCAGGCCTACTTCGGCATCATCGCGAAATAGGGCTCGGCTTCCTTGATTACGCGGGCGAAAGAGGGCCGCGCAAGCAGGCGGTCGAGATAGGCGGCCGCATGCTTGTGTGTGCCGCGGAACGGCGCGACCACATTGGTGTAGAACAAGGCGGGCGCGGCGGCGCAGTCCGCCATCGTGAAGTCATCGCCCATGGCCCAGCGATTGCGTGCCATGTCCTGATCCACCATGCCCAGCGACGTTTGCAGCAAGCCGCGCGCCTCCTCGACGCCGAAGGGGTCATTCTTGCCCGCAGGCCGCAGCTTGTCGGTGACGATCTTCTGCATCGGCACATTCACATAGAGATCATAGAAGCGGTCGCGCAGCCGCATCTGCCGGCAGAGGTCGGGATCGGCCGGCAGAAGCTGTGTCTTGCCCGGAAAATAGCGCGCCAGATATTCGATGATGATGCTGGTCTCGGGGATCGTGCGGTCCTTCGCCTCGTCGCGCAGCACCGGGATTTTGCCGATCGGCCAGATCTTCCTGTACTCCGCGGCTTCGCCGAGCAGATCGACGATGCGCGGCTCGAATGGCGTGCCGTTCTCATAGAGCGCGATGAGCACTTTGTGGCTGAAGGACGACAGGGGATGAAAATAGAGCGTCAACGACATGACATGCCTCGCTTCCATTACTAAATTGAAACCGAATGCCTAGCTGCCGCCCTTACTTGGCTCGTCCTTCTCGGCGGCGAGATATGCGCCGAGCCGGTCGAGGCGGCGTTCCCAGATGGTGCGTCGCTCGGTGATCCAGTGCTCGGCCGACCGCAGCGCCTTGGGCTCGATGTGACAGGTGCGCACGCGACCCACTTTCTCCGATCGGACCAGGCCGCTCGCCTCCAGCACCTGGAGGTGCTGCACGACCGCCGGCAGCGACATGGCGAGAGGTTTGGCCAGCTCGCTGACCGATGCCGGTCCGCGCGTCAGCCGCTCCACCATCACCCGCCTGCTGGGATCGGCCAGCGCCTGGAACATGAGGTCGAGCGCCGCTGATTGGTTAAGCATATGCTTAAGTATCATTCCCGAGTCGAATTTTCAAGAGGCGATGAACGGAACTGGTGAGGTGACGCAGCAACAGGAAGTGGCGGCAAAACCTCAAATTGATCTGCAAGCTTGCTTTCCTGGATATTTTCCTGATTCTGGGCTGACTATTTCTGGGGACAGGTGGCATTTGACCGAAGAGACGCGGATCGGCGCAGAACACGTCGCGCTGGGTGAGGTCGCAGGCGCTACCGGGACCCCGATCGAATTCGGCAATTGGTGGTCGCGCCTTGGCGGCGGGTTCATTACACCGTCGATGTTCTGGGCTCCGGACCGGGTCGATGCATTGCTCCGGCTGGAGCACGCACCTTTCCAGTTCTGGCTGGTCGATGCGCTGCGCCCTTTCACCCTGGTCGAGCTGACCGAAGCTCCGTCAGCGGCCTATCTGGCCTATTGCCAGGCGGTTGTCCGTTTACGCCTGCCGACGCGCTGTTACGCGATTTCCGGTCGCCGGGCCAGCCGCGACGAGCTTGTCGGCTATCATGATGCGCACTATGCCCAGTTCTCGCGGCTCCTCCAGGCCCGGGCCGACCAGGCGTTCGAACGGTTCGAGGATGGCACGGTCGATCTCGTCAGCATCGATGCAACTGAAAGCGCCGCCTTCGCAATGCATTTCGACGCTTGGCTGCCGAAGCTTTCGCCGCGCGCCGTTCTCCTGGTCTACGGGATCGATGATCCTTCGACCGGCAACAGCGCGCTCGAGCTGTGGAACGCGCTGGTCGACAAGCATCCCCACTTCGAGTTCGTGCAAGGCGCCGGGCTCGGTGTCGTGGGTGTGGGGGCGGATCTGCCGCCGGCCTTGAAGCATCTGTTCTCGCTGGACGCGATCGCGCCGCGTGCCCTGGAAGTGCGCGAAATGTTCGCGCGCCTCGGTGGCGGCGTCGGCTTTCAGGCGCAGCTCGCCGATCTCCGCCGGAGGCTGGAGGTTGCGCTGGACACCGATCAGGTCGCGAAGCTGGAATCGGCGCTGAGCGCGGCCAAGGATGCGCTGGCCGCGGCCCGGGTCGATCACGTGAAAACGCTAAAGCGCCTGCGTAAGGTCGAGGAAAGCTTCTGGTGGCGCATCACCAAGCCGTTGCGGCGGCTGGTCAAGAATCACCGCTGGGCCTTCTACAACATGCGGCAATGGGCGATGTGCGCCTATTGGGTCGCGACCCTCCGCTTCGCGCGCATGAAAAAGCAGATGCGCCCCTACCGCCATGCGCGGCTGGTGCTGAAAAGCGGCCTGATGCACGAAGCCTGGTATTTGCGGCAGTATCCCGACGTGGCTGCGGTCGGGATTCCGCCGGCGCTGCACTACGTGCTCTATGGCGGGTTCGAGGGGCGCGATCCCTCGCCGATGTTCTCCTCGCAGGCCTATCTCGAGGCCTATCCCGACGTGCGATCGGTGAAGACCAATCCCTTGGTCCACTACATGCAGAAGGGCCGCTACGAGAACCGCGCCATCAGCCCCTCGACCGCCAAGCCGCCGCTCGCCAACGGCAAGCGCTGAGGCGGCTCAGCCCTTCTTTGCTTTGACCCGCGGCCCTTCGATGATGCGCGCCATGGAGAGCCGAGTCCACGTAGATCCCATTCCGGATGGAATAGGCGCGGTGGGTTCCCTCGATCTTGAAGCCGGACTTGCGATAGAGCGCGATGGCTGGCTCGTTGTCGGCATGGACATTGAGCTCCAGCCGCCGCAAACCAAGCCAGTTGTCGGCAAGGTCCAGGGCGGCCTCCATCAGCGCCGAGCCGACGCCCTTGCCTTGGCAATCGTCGCGCACGCCCATGCCGATCTGCCCGACATGAGTGCGGCGTGGGCGGATGAGGCGCGTCAGCCCGAGATTGCCGACCACTTTGCCGGCGACGGTGGCGACCAGCGTGTGTTGCGTGTCATCGTTCTGCGTCAGGCGCTTGCGCCAGACCGGTGCTCTGGAACGGCAGCTGCAATGTCTGGGCATAGGCGTTGCGGCCGGCATAAATGCACGTGAGCGCGTCGACATCCGCGATCTCCGCGGCTCGCACCTCGATCTTGATGCGCGTCGGCTTCTTCATCGGCGAGCTTCAAAAAAATGCGGCCGGGCACCCCTCGTGGCCGGCCGCGACCCCCCGAAAATGCGGCGAGTAGGTTACGCCGCCTCCGATTTCCGCTGATAGGCCTGGTGGCAGTGGTTGGCGCAATAGGGCCGGCCTGGTTCCGACGGCTCGCCGCAGAAATGGAAGCCCGGCTGCTTCGGATCGCCGACCGGCCACGAGCAACTCTTGACCCCGCCATGGGCGCGTGCCGGCGGATAGTTGCGCGGCTGCTCGCGCGGGGCCGGCGGACTTGCCGCTACATTGCCATCCTGCGGCTGCACCGGCAGGGTGCGCTGCAAGGTCATCATCGGCTTCGGCTGCGGCGCCATCACGCGGCGCGGAACAGGACGGCGCTTCGGCGCCACGTTGCCATTGGCATCGCGCTTGATCGGCGATGGCCGGCCGGTCAACCCCAGGCGATGCGCCTTGCCGATTACCGCATTCCGCGTAACGCCGCCGAGCGCTACCGCAATTTGACTAGCGGTCTGGCCCTGGCCCCAAAGCCGCCGCAGCATCTCAATCCGTTGTTCGGTCCATTCCATGTACGCCTCCGAAGTCCGCAGATCGCCCCGAGATGTTGATATAACGCCATCTTCCCACCACAAGACCTTGAGTGGCAAGGGTGGTTTCTCAAAATCTTGTGGATAGACGTCATCCGCCCGCAATATGTGGGACGGAACCGGAACGTTACAGGCGGATTAAGGCGATTTCGGGGCTTCCGGCTGCGGCTAGTTAACCGCCATCAGCTGCTTGGTCAGCACATCGAGGATGTCCTTCAACGATCGGCTGGAGGCGAGTTGGCCGCCGCGGGATTGCAGGACATATTGGGCGTCGCGGTCGCCGCGCAGCTGGACCTTGGTGATGGCGAACAAAGGCTGTTCCTGGGCCCGGCGGTAGATCGAGAACACCGCCATGTTGCTGCGGTGGTCGATCGCATAATCGCGCCACAAGCCGCGTGACACCTGGTGGCTATAGACAGACAGAATGCGCATGAGGTCGGCGCGGTCAAAAAAGACCTTGCCGGCGCGAGGCCGGTAGTCACTCAGCAGGACCGGATGCGGCATTGCTCCTGCACGATAATCATGCTTCCGACAGACCCTCCGACTCGAGGCAAACGCGCCTCGGCCCCAAAAGTTTCACCGCAAACCGGGGCGTTCGTCCAGATCGATCTAACGGCAGTCAGTGCACCCGGATCTCGTCGCTGGCGGTCGGGTCGGGCGTGGAATAGCAGGTCACGAGCCCGCGCCGGCGATAGCAATAACCGGCGAGGTCCCGCCGCTCCTTGGCTTCCTGCGCGGCAATTTCGGCGGCGCTGCGGCAATAATTGCCGGTGTCCTTGTAACGGAGGAAGCTGCAATCCTCGCCAGTGATGGCGGAGACGACATGGTCAGAGGCCAACTTGCCGGTCTGATTGAGGGAAACCCCCTCCACGCCGGCATAAACCGCGGCTGCCGGCACGGCCGCCAAGGTCGCGCAGCCGGATAGTCCAGCCAATAGAGCCAGGCCGAGCAGGGGAGCGAAGATGCGCCGGATAGGCATGGATCGGGCTTTCCAAGTTTGTCCTGCCCAGCTTTCAGCAAGAACCGTTCCAACCGGTTAAGCGCGGCAAAAAGGCTTGGAATGGGGCCTGGAGATGGTTTGCCATCGCTCGGGTCAGCCGCTATGTTACGGCCCGATTTTATTAATCGATCCCGTGGGTTGCGCACGTCGACGACACGAAGCGACGGCCAGGGAGAACGGGGACAGCGGAGACATCGGGCGTGGCAGACATTTTCCACGAGGTCGAAGAGGACCTCCGGCGCGACCAGGCGGCCGCGATCTGGAAGAAATACGGCAATTACATCATCGGCGGCGCCCTGGTGGCGGTGCTGGCGGTGGCGGCCCAGTGGGGCTGGAAGGAATACTCGACCCGCCAGCAGCTGCAGGCTTCAGCGGATTTCCTCAGCGCGGCGGCGACGAATGATCTTGGCAAGCGGGAAGCGGCGCTCGCCAAGATCGTGGCGGATGGCGGTACCTATGGCGTGCTCGCGCGCTTCCGTCTTGCCGAGACCGCGATCGAGAGCGGCGACAAATCCAAGGCGCGCGGGATCCTGACCGAGATCGCCGGTGACAAGAAAGGCGACAAGCCGCTGCGCGACTTGGCGACCATCCAGGCGGCGCTGCTCGAGCTCGACATCGGCAAGCCGCAGAATGCAGCAGACATGGTCAAGAACCTGACCAAGGAAGGCGAAGCGTACCGCCTGTCGGCGCTGGAGATCACCGGCCTCGCCGCATTGGCGGCGGGCGACAAGGCGAAGGCGAAGACGGCGTTCGAGGATGTGAAGAAAGCTGCCGCGGAAGCGCCGGGTTCGGGCTTCGCGCAGCGGGCCGACCAGCTGCTCGATCGGCTCGGGAACTGAGCGGCGTGGGGGAAGCGATGAGTGAGCTTCGGGGAAACGCGCGCGCTTACCGGCGTTGCGCTCGGTTGGCGATGACGCTGGGTGCGCTGGCGCTGCTGGCAGGATGCTCCTGGTTTGGCGGCAGCGAGAAGCCACCACTGCCCGGCGACCGCGTCTCCGCGCTCCAGCTCAACAGGCAGCTGAACGTCGATCCGGAACTTGCCGGCACCAATGTCATCCTGCCGGAACCCTATGCGAACAAGGATTGGCCGCAATCGGGCGGCAGCCAGACTCATGCGATGTATCACCTGAAAGCGAGCTCCAGCGCGCTGAAGCAGGTCTGGTCGGTCGATATCGGTGCATCGGCCAGCGACGACAACCGCCTGCTGGCGGAGCCGATCGTGGCCGACGGCGCGGTGTTCGCGATGGATGCCGATTCCGAAATCAGCGCCTATGACGCGGCGACGGGCAAGCAGCTATGGCGCAAGGATCTGACTCCGGATGACGAGGATGATGATCTGTTCGGCGGCGGCATCGCGTGGGTTGACGGCAGCCTCGTGGTCTCCACGCCCTTTGCCGAAGTATTCCTGCTGGATGCCAAGACCGGCGACGTGAAATGGGAAGCGCCGGCGCCGGCGCCGATGCGCGCCGCGCCCGCGGTCAGTGATGGCCGTATCTTCGTTATCACGATCGACAACCAGCTGGTCGTCTATGCGCTGGATGACGGCCGCAAGCTGTGGTCCAACGTCGGCGTCGAAGAGGCGGCCGGCCTGCTCGGCGGCACTACCCCGGCGGTCGACGGCAACATCGTGATCGCAGCCTACACCTCCGGCGAGTTGCTGGCCTTCGACGTGTCGGACGGCCGCTCGCTCTGGAGCGAATCCCTCGCCGGCGGAGCGCGCGGCAACGCCATCGCGACCCTGACCGATATCCGTGGCCGGCCGGTAATCGACCGCGATTTCGTGGTTGCGATCGGCAATGGCGGGGTGATGGCCGCGATCGACAAGGAGCGCGGCGGCCGGGTGTGGGACAACGGCCTCGGTGGCACGCAGATGCCGTGGGTGGCCGGCGATTTCGTCTTTGTCCTCACCAACGATAGCGAAGTCGTGTGCCTGTCGCGCGCCGACGGCCGCATCAAGTGGATCACCGCCTTGCCGCAGTTCGAGAATCCGACGGAGAAGGAGGACCGGATCTACTGGTCCGGCCCCGTTCTGGTCGGCGACCGCTTGCTGGTGACGGGCTCCAGCGGCCTCGCCATCGCCTTGTCGCCCTATGACGGCAACATCCTCGGTAAGCAGGCGCTGCCCGATTCCTCACATCTGCCGCCGGTCGTCGCCAACGAAACCATCTATATCCTGTCCGACGACGCGCGGCTGGTTGCGCTGAAATAACGGTCCATGGCTTTCACCATCGCCATCGTCGGCCGGCCCAATGTCGGCAAATCGACCCTGTTCAACCGCCTGGTGGGCAAGAAGCTCGCTCTGGTGGATGACCAGCCGGGCGTGACCCGCGACCGGCGCTTCGGGGCAGGGCGGCTTGGCGATCTCGATTTCACCGTGGTCGACACCGCCGGCCTCGAGGACGTGTTCGACGAATCGCTCGAGGCGCGCATGCGCGAGCAGACGGAAGAAGCGATCCGCGAGGCCGATGTCGCGCTGCTCTTGTTCGATGCGCGCGCCGGCATCACGCCGCTGGATGAGCATTTTGCCAAGCGCCTGAGGAAGACCAGGACGCCGATCCTCCTCATCGCCAACAAGTGTGAGAGTAAGGCGGCGGAAGCGGGCTTGAACGAGGCGTTCCGCCTCGGCCTCGGCGCGCCGATCCCGATTTCCGCCGAGCACGGCGAAGGCCTGGGCGAGCTCTATGATTCCTTGAGCGACATGGCGGAGCGCAAGGAGGCGCAGCTCGAGGATCTCGCAATCGATCCCGACGCAGAGCTCGAAGCCTTGCCCGAGGACGAAGCGGAGGCACCCAAGGTGCTGCAGCTCGCCATCGTCGGCCGGCCCAATGTCGGCAAGTCGACTTTGGCGAACGCGCTGCTGGGAGAGGAACGGCTGCTGACCGGGCCGGAAGCCGGCATCACGCGCGACGCCATCGCGGTCGATTGGGACTGGAAGGGGACACCGATCCGGCTCATCGACACTGCGGGCCTGCGCCGGCGCGCGCGGGTGGTGGAGAAGCTGGAACGCCTGTCCGGCGCCGATGCCGACCGCGCTGTCCGCTATGCCCATGTGGTCGTGTTGGTGCTCGATGCGAACGATATGCTGGAAAAGCAGGATCTCACCATCGCGCGCCATGTCATCGAGGAAGGCCGCGCCCTCATCATCGCCGCCAACAAGTGGGATGCGATCGAGGACAAGAACGAGGCGCTGAAGAAGCTGAAGGAGCGGGTGGAAAAATCCTTGCCGCAGGTGCTTGGCATTCCGATCGTCACCCTCTCGGCGCGCTCGGGCCGCAATCTAGACCGGCTGATGCAGGCGGTCTTCAAGATCTACGGCGAGTGGAACAAGCGCGTGCCGACCGCGCAGCTCAACCGCTATCTCGAAGCCGCGACGGTGGCGCATCCGCCGCCTTTGGTGCGCGGCCGCCGCATCAAGCTGCGCTACATGACGCAGATCAAGACCCGGCCGCCGACCTTCACCCTGTTCGCGGCCAAGGCCGACGATCTGCCGGACGCCTATGGGCGGTATCTCGTCAACGGCATCCGCGAGCGCTTTGACCTCAAGGGCACGCCGATCCGCCTGCAGCTGCGCCGCTCGGACAATCCGTTCGCCGACAAGGAATAGGCGATATCCTTTGCAGCAATCTGGAACAGATTGCGCGCCGGCGCATTGATGCTCTCGGCTGCCCTCTCGCCCGATAGGTCAGCACGTATTCAAGTACCCATGCCGCGGCCGGAAGCTCCTCGCTCTGCGAGGCGCCGGCGCGAGCGTTTGCTGCTCCGCGCCCGCTGAGGCCGCGCTTGTTCCATCAGGCAGGATCCAGGAGGGGCATATGAGGCTCACCCTATCGGTCATCAAAGCAGATGTCGGCTCCATCGGCGGTCACACCAAGCCGTCGCCGCGCATGCTCGACGCCACCCGCCAGTCGGTCAGAGAGGCGATCGAGAAAGGTCTGCTCATAGACGCCTTCGTCGCCCACACCGGCGACGATATCGCGCTCGTGATGAGCCACCGCCGCGGCAAGGGCCATCCGGAGATTCATAAGTTCGCCTGGAACGTCTTCCTCAAAGGCACGCAGATCGCCAAGCAGTTCGGCCTTTATGGAGCCGGCCAGGACCTGCTGGCAGATGCGCCCTCCGGCAATCTGCGCGGCGCCGGTCCCGGCGTTGCGGAAATCGAATTCGATCACGATCTGACTGGCCGCCGCCCGGCAGAATCCTTCCTGGTGCTGATGGCGGACAAGTGCGGGCCGGGCGCCTACAACCTGCCGCTGTTCCTCGCTTTCGCCGACCCGATGTATTGCGCCGGCTTGATGTTGCCGCAGATGATCAAGGGCTTCCGGTTCCGCATCATCGACATGGACAACACGAGCGGCGACAGCATCATCGACCTCGACGCGCCGGACCATGCCTACGAGATTGCCGCCCTGCTCCGCGACAATGAGCGCTTTGGCATCGACGGTATCTTCTCCCGCAGCTATGGCGATCAAGCGGTTGCGGTTTCGGCGCAGCGTCTGCACGCGATCGCCGGCAAATACACGGGCAAGGACGACCCGGTGGCGATCGTGCGCGATCAGGGCATCTTCCCCGCGCCCGAGGAGCTGCTCTCGCCGTTCGCCAAGGCCCATTATGTCGGCGGCGATGCCCGCGGCTCGCACGTGATGCCGCTGATGCCGGTCCCGCTCAATACGGCGGTCACCGGCATGTATTGCCTGCCGATCGTGTCCTGTGCCGGCTTCTCTGTTGATCGCGACGGGCGCTTCGCCGATTCCGAGATCGACTTCTTCGACAACCCGGCCTGGGACGAGGTGCGGCGGCGCGCACAGGAAAAGGCGATCGAGATGCGCAGCCAAGGCTGGTCCGGCGCGGCGATGCTGCCCTATGCCGAGCTTGAATATAGCGGCTTCCGCGACACGGTGACCAGCCTGCTGAACCAGTTCAAGGTGCGGACGGACCAGGCGGCGTGACGCCGGATCGCCGCGCCCCTTAGCGCCGCCGATCCGGCTTGCCGTCGTGCGGGCCTAGCGCGCGCTGCGGTGCGTCTGACCACCAATCGTCGCCCCATCGCGCGCGGCGATCGACGTGGCGCGGATAGAAGAGGAGGTTGCCTGGAACGCCTCGCTGGCCGATCACCATCATGCGCACGTCGGCAGTACCATTGTTGATGAAGTTGTGCGAGATGCCGGTGCCGGCCGGGAATGCGATGGCATCGCCTTCCTTTACGCGGTGCAGCCAGCCATCGATCCAGGCGTCGCCTTCGCCTTCCAGCATAAAGACGAACTCTTCCTCCTTGCTCTCCGCGTGCGGATAGCAGGAGCGGTGGCCGGGCAGCAATCGCTGGTGATGGATGCCGATGCGCGTCAGGCCGAAGCGATCGCTGAAATCGACATCGATCTTCATCGGCTCCGGGTCGCCGTCATAAGGACAATCCGGTTCGCCTTCCTGGCCGCGAAAATTGAGGATGCAATCGGGCTGGTGCTCCGACATCGTGGGGCCGGTCGTGCGCTCGCCGGGCTTGCCGTGATGCGGTCCCATCCGGCGCTCCGGCACATCGTGCCACCAGTCTTTGCGCAACGGCATCATTTCGGAGTTGCAGGGATAATAGATCTTGTTCTCCGCTTTTGGCGCCTCGCCAACCACCAGCAGCCGCACTTCTGTGTCGGTGTTGTTGAGGAAGGTATGGCAGAGCCCGGTGCCCGCCGGAAAGCCGACCGCGTCGCCGGCTTCGAGGCGATGCAGGTGCCCATCGATCCAGGCATCCGGCGCACCTTCGATCACGAACACGAACTCCTCTTCCAAACTCTCCGCATGCGGATAGGAGGTGCGCCGACCGGGAAGCAGGCGCTCGTGATGAATGCCGATTTGTTTCAGGCCAAGCCTGCGGGCGAGCGGCGCGCCAATGCTGAGCAGCTCGTCGCTGTTCGGATAATGCGCGTCGTCGGCCCCTTCAAGCTCGGTCCAATGGCGGATGAAATCGGGGCGTGGTGTTTGGGCTGGCATCTGACTACTCCTCCCGGATTGTTATTTTCATTCACGCCACTGTCCTGGCGTGTCAGCATATTTGGCTGTTGCAGTCCTAATCGAATTCGTTCCAGGCCGCGCCGCCCGCGCGTTCGAATGAGGCGATGGCGGGTTCTATCCGATAACAATAGCGCGTCATATGCGATGCGCCGAAAACGTCGAGATGGCGGAAATAACCGATCAAATAGGAGGTGGTTGCGCCATTGATCGGCAAAGCGGGCGCGCTCAAGCTTACGTCCTCAGCCTTCACGTCGAACACCATATCATGCATGAGGAGGCGCCCGGCCGGGCCCCCGGTGGGTTCGGCGGCGATGGATTCCAGATAGGATTCCTTGAGGATGCAGGGCGTGCGACCGAAATTGCCGAGCTTGGTCAGGATGTAGGCGCCGCCGCTGCCCTCCTTGTAGAGCGCCGGCGCAAGTGGAAACAAATAGCCGCGGATCGTCTTGTCGGATTCCTTGCCGCAGCATCTTGCGGTAACGACGATCAAGCGCCACACGCCGATGGCCAAGGCGATGAGAGCGACCGCGATGATCGCGGTGAAGATCGTGGAGAGCGTCCAATCGGCGAACGATTGCGGCTCCTGGGCAGAGGCCGCATTTCCAACGGCAATCGTGAGCAATGCTATAGCAAGCAGACGAGCACGCATGACGTCCCCCCGCGGCTGACGATTGCCCAGCCTGCTATTTTTGCGATCGATTACAAGCGCGAGCTTGGGCGCCTAATACGCCTTCACCACTTCGCCGTTGCCCCTGTAATCCGCCCGCGCAAGGCGCACGAACGGCTCGGTCACGTCTTCGGGGGCGGGCAGGGTCATCGGGTCTTCGCCGGGATAGGCGGTGGCGCGCATGCGGGTGCGGATGCGGCCGGGGTCGATGAGGTTGGCGCGGATGGTACTCTGCAGGTTTTCCTTGGCGTAGATGCCGACCAGCATCTCGATGGCGGCCTTGCTGATTGCATAGGTGCCCCAGTAGGCGCGCGGGCCCTGTGCCACGCCGCTCGAGACAAAGATCGCGCGGCCAGCCTCCGATTGTCGCAGGAGAGGATCGAGGCTGCGGATCAGGCGCCAATTGGCAGTCAGGTTGACGTCGATGACTTCCTGCCAGGCCTTCGGCTCGATGTGAGTCAGCGGCGACATCTGGCCCAGCACGCCGGCATTGCCGACCAGGACATCGAGCTTGCCGTAGCGCTCATAGAGACCGGCGCCCAATTGGTCGATGGTGTCGAAGTTGCGCAGGTCCATCGGCACCAGTAGCGAGGTCTTGCCGTTGATGGCCCGGATCTCGTCATCCAGCTCTTCCAACGCGCCGACGGTGCGGGCCGTGAGGATGAGGTCGGCGCCCTCCTGGGCGTAGCGCTTGGCGACCGCGCGGCCGATGCCGCGGCTGGCTCCGGTCACAAGGCAGATGCGGCCGGCCAGCATTGGAACTTGGGGCGCTCCGCTCGCCTCACTCATGCCGGCTGGGCCAGGAGTGACAGCTGGCCCGAGACCATGCCGCCTTCCTGGTCGGTGAGCGCGGTCGGATAATCGCCCGTGAAGCAGGCGTCGCAATATTGCGGCCGCTTGTTGTCGCGCCCGATCAGGTCCATGGCGCGATAGAGCCCGTCGATCGAGATGAAGGCGAGCGAATCGCAGCCGATGAAGTCCGCCATCTCTTCGAGGCTGTATTTGGCGGCCAGCAGATTCTTCCGCTCCGGCGTGTCGATGCCGTAAAAGCAGGAATGGGCGGTCGGGGGCGAGGAGATGCGCATATGCACCTCGGTCGCGCCGGCGTTGCGCATCATCTCCACGATTTTCTTGGAGGTGGTGCCGCGCACGATGCTGTCATCGACCAGCACGATGCGCTTGCCTTCGACATGGGCGCGGTTGGCATTGTGCTTCAGCCGCACGCCGAGATGGCGGATCTGGTCGGTCGGCTCGATGAAGGTGCGGCCGACATAATGGTTGCGGATGATGCCGTATTCGAACGGGATGCCGGAGGCGGCGGCGTAGCCGAGCGCGGCCGGCACGCCGGAATCCGGAACCGGGATCACCACGTCGGCGCTGGCCGGGGCTTCCTTTGCGAGCTCGGCGCCGATGCGCTTGCGCGAATCATAGACGCTCTTGCCATCCATCACGCTGTCGGGCCGGGCGAAATAGACGTATTCGAAGATGCATGGACGCTTCGGCTGCGTGCCGAACGGCTTCATGCTGGTGACGCCGCGCTTGTCGAGGATGATGAGCTCGCCCGCATCGATGTCGCGCACATAGTCCGCGCCGACGATGTCGAGGGCGCAGGTCTCCGAGGCGAGAATCCAGCCGTCTCCCAGCTTGCCCAGCACCAACGGGCGCACACCGAGCGGGTCGCGCACGCCGATCACCATCTCCTCGGCGATGCAGATCAGGGAATAGGCGCCTTCGACCTGGTGCAGCGCGTTGATCAGGCGGTCGATCACGTTGCCGCGCAGGTGCGTCGCCATCAGGTGCAGGATGACTTCGGTGTCGCTTGTCGATTGGAACATCGAGCCGCGCTTCACCAGCTCCTGCCGGACCATCTGCGCGTTGGTCAGGTTGCCGTTGTGGCCGACGGCGAAGCCGCCGAAATGGAGATCACCGAACAACGGCTGCACGTTGCGCAGCGAATTCTCGCCAGTAGTGGAATAGCGGGTATGGCCGATCGCGGCGTGGCCGGTCAGTTTTCCGACAACGGAGTGCTGCGAGAAATTGTCGGCGACGTAGCCCTGGGCGCGGTGGGCGTTGAACCGCCCGTCAAAGGAGACGACACCCGCCGCCTCCTGGCCGCGATGCTGCAGGGCATGCAGGCCCAGCACACAATGGGTCGCGGCTTCCTCGACGCCATAGATTCCGACAATGCCGCATTCCTCCTTCAGATGATCGTCATCGAAAGGATGGGTCGTCAGCATCGGCCCGTAATTCCCTTTGGGGTTATTGCGACTGGCCCTGAATCAGCCGTTCCAGGTCCTTGCGCTCGGCGTCCTTATACCCGGATTGTTCTCCGTGTCCATCTTGATTTCCCGCAGGGCTGCGTTGCGTTCCCTGCCCGCCATTCCGGGTCGAATCGGCCGGCGATTCGCCGGCTGGCTGGGTGCTTGGCTGATTATTCGCCGGGGGCGTCGGCTGGTTGTCCGAAGGGCTTATCTTCTTGATGGTTTCATTGAGGTCCTGGCCCTGCTCGACTGCCTTGGAGCCCTCATCGAGGATGGAGCTGGCGCGGTCCTTGAGGTCCTGGGGGATCAGGTTTTTGAGATAAGTCGCGGCCATTTCTACATAGGGCTCGGTGCGGGCCTGGTTGATGACCTCCGGCCGTTCCTGCTTGTTGGGCAGCAACCAATCTGCCATCGCCATGTAGGCCAGCGCAACCAGCACGATTCCCCGCGCCAGCCCGAACACCAGCCCCAGCGACTTGTCGAGGGGCCCCAGCGCGCTCGCATGAATGCGCGAGGCGATCGCGTGGTTGAAGAAGCCGAGGACGATCAGCAGGATGATGAACAAGCTGACTGCACAGGCGATGTCCGCCAGCAGGGGCTCGGCGATCTGCTTGTTGGCGAAGGCGCGCACCTCCGGCACATAGAAGAAGATGACGAAGGTGCCGATGGCGGCGCCGATCCAGCCGAATACGGACAGCACCTCTTTCACGAAACCGCGGCCCAGGGCCAGCAGCGTGGACAGCGCGATGACCGCCAGCACCACGATGTCGACAAAATTCACGTGACCTACTCCGATGATCTATTGCGACAGGACTCGCTTGCCGGCGCTCAAGGAGCGCACCTCACTATACAGCCAATCCAATACATCCTGCAGGTGTCCGATTTCGAGCACTTCAATGCCGGAAACGCCAGTGCGTTCCTTTTTCGCAGCATCGCGCCGGCGCGGCATCAGAACGCGGCGGAAGCCGAGCTTGCCGGCTTCGCGCAGCCGCAGCTCCGGCTGCGACACCATGCGCACCTCGCCGCTGAGGCCGATCTCCCCGAATGCCGCCACATCCTCCGGCACCGGCCGGTCGGTCAGAGCGCTGATGAGGGCGAGGGCGACGGCAAGGTCTGCCGCCGGCTCGCTGATCCGGAGGCCCCCGGCGACATTGAGATAGACCTCGTTGCCGGCGAAGCCCAGCTCACAACGGGTCTCCAGCACCGCCAGCAGCATGGCGAGGCGGCTCGAGTCCCATCCGACGACAGCGCGGCGCGGGGTGGCGAGCGGGGAGGGCGAAACCAGGGCCTGGATCTCTACCAGGACCGGGCGCGTGCCTTCGATGCCCGCAAAGACGGTCGCGCCGCTGACGCTGCCGCGCCGCTCGGCCAGGAACAGGGCAGAGGGATTCGGCACTTCCTGGAGGCCGCCCTCGGTCATCTCGAACACGCCGATTTCATTGGCCGGGCCGAAGCGGTTCTTGACCGCGCGCAGCAGGCGGAAATGGTGGCCGCGCTCGCCTTCGAAATAAAGCACGGTGTCGACCATATGCTCGAGAACGCGCGGGCCGGCGATCTGGCCCTCCTTGGTGACGTGGCCGACCAGCATCAGGACAAAGCCACGCTGCTTGGCGAGGCGGATCAGCTCCGCGGCGGCGCTCCTGACCTGCGCCACGGTGCCGGGTGCGGAATCGAGGTTGTCGAGATACATGGTCTGGATGGAATCGATCACCACCAAATCGGGCGGGTCGGATTTGTCCAGGCTGGCGATGATGTCGCGCACATTGGTGGCGGCGGCAATCTGCACGGCGTGGGAATGCTGGCCGAGGCGCCGGGCGCGCAGCTGCACCTGCTCCACCGCCTCCTCGCCAGAGATGTAGGCGGAGCGCAGGGGCTTCGATCCTTGGGCTACCGCCGTCACGATCTGCAGCAACAAGGTGGACTTGCCGATTCCCGGGTCGCCGCCGATCAGGATGGCGGAGCCGCGCACCAGCCCCCCGCCGGTGACGCGGTCGAATTCGGCACTGCCAGTCGCGCGCCGCGCTGCCTCCGGCGCATGGCCGTCAAGGGCGACGAACTCGACATTCTTGCCTTTGCCGCGGGAAAGGCCCCTGGGCACCTCGGCGCGCGCGGCCTCTTCGACAATGCTGTTCCAGGCGTTGCAGGCTTCGCACTTGCCCATCCAGCGGGAAAAACTGGCGCCGCAATTCTGGCAGACATAATGGGCACTCGATTTCGCCATCGGCGATCACTCCGCCGCCTTAACGCGGCCTGACCCTATAAGTGACGAACGGGCATCTTGATCGGGCCCTCCGCGCGGCCCTGCACGAACTGCTCGACATGGGGATTGCCGGAATGGTCGACATCCTGGGCCGCGCCATGCCAGATGATCTTGCCATCATAGATCATCGCCGCGCCATCGCCGATCACCCGCAAGGAATGCATGTCGTGGGTGATGGAGAGGGCGGTGGCGCCCAGGTCATCGACGCATTGCTTGATCAGCTCGTTGATCACCTGGCTCATGATCGGGTCGAGGCCGGTGGTCGGCTCGTCGAAAAAGATGATCTCCGGCTCGCTCGCGATGGCGCGCGCCAGCGACACACGCTTCTGCATGCCGCCCGATAGCTCCGCGGGATAGAGCGCGGCCACTTCGGGGCTGAGCCCGACGGCGCCTAGCTTCCGGAGTGCGATCTCCTTGGCCTCGGCCCGGTTGAAACCGCGGCCGGCGATCAGGCCGAACGCCACGTTCTCCCAAACGGGAATGGAATCAAAGAGCGCGCCGCCTTGGAACAGCATGCCGAACTTGTGCATGATCTCTTCGCGCTCGGCCGACGACATGCGGGTGACTTCGTGGCCGTCGATCTCGATCGAACCCTTGTCCGGCTTCATCAGGCCGATGATGCATTTGATCAACACCGACTTGCCGGTGCCGGACCCGCCGATCACCACCAGCGACTCGCCTTTCGGCACGTCGAGGTCCAGATCCTTCAGCACCACTTTGCGGCCGAAGGATTTGCACAGGCCCCGCACCTTGATTTTGAGATCGCTGCTCATCGCGAGAAGAACAACTCCGTCACGATGTAGTTGGAGATGAGGATGAGGATGGAGGCGCTGACCACCGCGTTGGTGGTGGCCTTGCCGACGCCCTGGGCGCCGCCGCGGCTGTGGAAGCCGTGATAGCAGCCCATCAGCGCGACGATGAAGCCGAACACCGCGGCCTTCACCAGGCCGGAGAAGACATCGAGGAATTCCACGAAATCGACGGTGTTCTGCAGGTAGCTGCCGGCATTGAAACCGAGCTTGTAGGCGCTGACCAGATAGCCGCCCAGGACACCGATCACGTCGGCGGTTCCGACCAGGACCGGCAGCATGGTAATGCCGGCGATCAGGCGCGGTGCGATCAAATACTTGAAGGGATTGGTGGAGAGCGTGGTCAGGGCGTCGATCTGTTCCGTCACTCGCATGGTGCCGAGTTCCGCCGCCATCGCCGCGCCGATTCGCCCCGCTACCATCAGGCCCGCCATGACCGGCCCCAGCTCGCGGCAGATCGACAGCACGACGACGTTGGGAATGGCGGTCTCAGCATTGAAGCGCGAGAACCCGGTATAGGTCTGCAGCGCCAGCACCATGCCGGTGAAGACGGCGGTCATGCCGACCACGGGCAGGGAATAGTACCCGATCTCGATCATCTGCTGCAGGATGAGGCGCGGATAATAAGGCGGGCGCAGCGCCAGCAGGATCGCGCGCAAGGTGAACAGAGCGAGGCGGCCGATGGCCGCGAGCCCATGCAGGAATGTGCGCCCCAAGGGCTGAAGCAGGGGCATGGGGCGCGTCTATTGAGCTGGGATATAGCGGCGCTGATAGCGCGGACCGAGGGCGGTCAGCACTTCATAGCCGATGGTGCCGGCGGCGGCGGCCAGTTCATCGGCGCTCTGATGCTCACCCAGGATTTCGACCCACGCACCCGGTTCCACCAGATGCGCGGGCACATGACCGACATCGATCGTAATCAGATCCATCGATACGCGACCCACGAATGGCGCCCTTATTCCCCCAACAAAGGCGGCACCAACATGGCTCAAGGCGCGGAAAACCCCATCCGCATAGCCTAGGCCAAGGGTCGCCAGGCTTGTTGCCCGCGTTGAGCGGTGGGCGGCACCATAGCCAACGGTCTGATGGGCGTCAATGTGACGGACCTGAAGGATTCTGGCTTTCAGCCCAACCACTTGGCGCATGGGATTGGGGACCGCCGGCGTGGGATTTAAGCCATAAAGGGCCGCCCCCGGCCGGACCAGATCGAAGGCATAGTCCCGCCCCAGGAAGATGCCCGAGGAGTTGGCGAAGGAGATGATCGGGCGCGCGGGAAGCAGCGGCAGCAGGCGGTCGAGGGCGCCCTTGAACAGCGCGAGCTGCGTTGCGTTCTGCGGGTGGACCGGCTCGTCTGAGGAGGCGAGGTGCGACATCACCAGCGGGATCGGGAACGCGTGGAGCAATGCCGGGTCGGCGATCAGGCGATCCAGCTCCGCCGGCGCGAGGCCGAGGCGCGACATGCCGGTATCGATATGCAGCGCGGCCGGCGTCCCGCCATTGGCGGCGCACCAGCGCGCCCACAGCTCGACCTGCGGCAGCGAGTTGAGCACCGGCGTGACTCGGTCCTGCACGAACTCCGCCTCGTCTCCGCCGATCGGGCCGGAGAGGACATAGATTTCGGCCTCCGGCACGATGGGCCGCAGCGCGAGCGCTTCGCTGAGGATGGCGACGAAAAAATGGCGGCATCCGGCTTTGAAGAGCGCCGGCGCGGCTTGTTCCACGCCGAGACCATAGGCGTTGGCCTTGATGCCCGCTGCCGCCTTGGCCGGCTTGGAATGGCGCTGCAGCAGCCGGTAATTGGCGACCAGCGCGCCGAGATCGACGGTGAGTTCGGCCGTCGGTTGGATCGTCATCGGGCCACTGATTCCCTCCCCCACAAGGCAGGGCTATCGCATATGAGCCAAGGCATTGAGCAGGAAGGTTTCGTTCCATCTGGCGTGCAGCATTTTGTGACGCATCCGTTGGGGTCCTGGCGTTGTCTGCAGGATGTTGATGGCGAGCTTGCGCAGG
>DASRRI010000090.1:0-4103 GCA_035695765.1 Dongiaceae bacterium | reverse complement strand
CGGATCATCTTCTTCTGATCCCAGATTCCTGATGGGGAAAGTGAATGACTCTCTACGACTGGCTGAAGGCGCTGCATGTCATCGCGGTGATCGCCTGGATGGCGGGGATGCTGTATCTGCCGCGGCTCTTCGTCTATCACGCGGACGCCAAGCCCGGCTCAGAGCTCAGCGAGACCTTCAAGGTGATGGAGCGCCGCCTGCTGCGGGCCATCATCAATCCGGCAATGACGGCCGCCTGGATGTTCGGCCTCTGGATGGCATGGGAAGGCGCGCTGTGGGACCAGCACTGGTTCCAGGTCAAGCTTGCCATGGTGATCGCGATGTCGAGCCTCCACGGGTTCCTGTCTCGCTGGTGCCGCGACTTCGCCAAGGACGCGAACCGCCACTCGGCGAAGTTCTATCGCGTGATCAACGAGGCCCCGACCCTGCTCCTGATCATCATTGTGGTCATGGTGATCGTGAAGCCGTTCTGAGTCATTGACGCTGGTCACATTTTCTGCGCCGAACCGGCGTCCACTTCGGCAGAAAATACTCCGGTAAGCCCTTGATCCGAATCATTTTGCTGCACTCTTTGCTGCAGCAAAAATGCAGCAAGTACGGGCCGCTCAGGCGGCTACCTTGGGCTCCTCGACGGGCTCGACCTCGGCAGGCGCCGCTGGTGCTGCAGGCTCCAGCTGCGCGACAGCGGCCGTCTGTGCGGCAGCGGCGGGGTCGATCATGCGCGCTGCAATGTTCGGCTGCTTCAACAGGCCCTTGGTCGCGATGTCATCCATTTCACCGCGCTGGTAAACCTTGTAGAAGGCGTTCCACACCCGCGCCAGGCGCACCACGTGGAGGTCGTCGGCGATGCTGGTGAACATGCAGGTGAAGGTCGTCCGGATCTCCTCGTCGCTGGCGCTAGCAAGCCGTTCGTGGAACAGGTCCGAATCCACCAGGATCTTGAGGGAAACGCGGCGGTAGTGCTCGCTGTCGCCGATCCGCGCCAGGTCGAAGATGGTGCGGACGTTGATCTTGCGCAGCTCCGCCACCTTCTTCGGCCCGACCGCGGTGATCAGCTGGGCCTGGGCGATCCAGTCGATGATCTCCAGGATGTTGTACGGGGTCTCGACATAGAGCAGCACCGGGTTGGCGGTCGCCAGGTTCTGGACGTCGTCATACTCCAGCTCCTCCAGGCGGAACTGCACATAGGCCGACATGCCGTCGATCATGTCGAGCGGCAGGGCGTAGCGCATCAGCTTGGCGTCGGGATGCGGCCGCTTCAGGGCCAGTTCCGGCATGCGCTGGATCAGGTAGTTGAGCCCTGCCAGCGGATAGAAGCCGAGCAGGAAGGCCGTCATCACCGCGGCATACCAGCCAATTCCGGTGCCGCCCTTGAACTCGCCGGCATCCGCCACGGCCGGCGCGGCATCGGCCGGCAGCTGGTCGTGCGCAAAGATGGCGTGGCGGATGGTGAGCGCGATCGCGAGCGTCAGCAGGATGCGCATGCCGCACAGCAGGAACGAATACGGCGTCAGGTCGAAATTGTTCACCCGCCGGATGAGGTAGAGGATGCACCAGAGATAGGCGCCGGCGAAGGCGAAGCTCAGCATGACCACGCTGTTATGGGCATAGATCAGCGCGCTGGCGCCGGCGGCACCGCCGGACATGCCGGGTTCCTGGAAACCGAGGAGCAGCACCTGGCCGCTCACGGACAGGCAGGCCTTGATGCCCTCGCCGCACTCCTTCCCCAGCCAGCCATTGATGAACAGGATGTCGACGAAGAAGGCGACCATCACGCCGAACACCACGACGCTGAAGCTGTAGAGGATGACCGGCATCAGCCAGCCGAAGAAGCGCGGCACGGCATGCTTCAGCCAAGCCCAGCCCCCCTGCTCCGCCTCATCTTCCGGCAGCGGCCTGTCGACATATTTGTATTTCACGGAATCGAAGGTCGGATCGAGCAGGGCGTCCTCTTCGGTGTCGTCCTCGTCCGGCTTGCCGAAGCTGGTCTCCAGCCGGCGGAAGCTGTCGGCGCGGATCTGCTTGACCGCGCGCTTGCCGATGATGATCAGCAGCGGGACCGCGATACTGACGACCAGCGTGGCGACGGCACTCCACAACGAGCCGTCGCCCAACATGGTCTGTTTGAACTGTGTGAGCAAACCCCAGGATGCACCTTGCATGCGGCGTCCTCCCTCTAGCGGAGATCGAAGCTTCGGCGATCAATGCCCCAAGCGATCGAAATTGGCCGGCGCTCACGGCGCCACGCTCGCGTTTCTAGAATGTCCTTGTCCCCAATCCGCAATCGATAGCACGCGAAAGCGGCGGCGAACCATCCGGCGCCCGCAGGTTTCTCTGCTCTTCCGAAACCTCACAAACGGCCAGGCGGAAACCCGACATGCTCGACCCTGCCTGCGCTTAGGGAATTCGCGGCAGGATGAGCCACCCCGACATACGGATGACTTACGCCATCCCAGGGTCCAACCCCCGCGCTGGGCCCTCCTCCCGCGTTTTTCCAAAAGCTCACAACCGCTTGATCGGGAGCGTCTTTTTGACTCCTATCCGATCTTTCACTTGACCCGCAGCGGGGAATGCATTAACTCCTTAAGGCACCGGTCAGCAAAGACCGCCTGCCTGACGCGACCTCGCCGTCATCTCCGACCCATCTTAAGAATCGGTTTCCCGCGCGAGGCTAGAATTAGGTCCTGAATGGCGATCTTGCCGTGCGACCCCTGTCGCTCCGGAACTTCCTTACCGGCAACCAATTGATTTCTGAAAAGCACCTCCTTTGAACGACATCTCACAGACAGCTAACCCGGCGCCGCTCCCGATGAATCTCCAAGACCTGAAGCACAAGTCTCCGGCCGAATTGCTCGAATTCGCCGAGGGCATGCAGATCGAGAATGCCAGCACCCTGCGCCGGCAGGACATGATGTTCGCCATCCTGAAGCAGCTGGCGGAAAACGATACCGCCATCCATGGCGACGGCGTGCTGGAAGTGCTGCCCGACGGGTTCGGGTTCCTGCGCTCACCGGAAGCCAACTACCTGCCCGGCCCGGACGATATCTATGTGAGCCCGAGCCAGGTGCGGCGCTTCGGCCTGCGGACCGGCGACACGGTGGAAGGCCAGATCCGCGCGCCCAAGGACGGCGAGCGGTATTTTGCCCTGCTCAAGGTCAACAAGATCAATTTCGACGAGCCGGAGAAGATCCGGCACCGGATAAACTTCGACAATTTGACGCCGCTTTATCCCGACGAGCGGCTGAAGCTGGAGAACGAGGATCCGACCCGCAAGGACATCACCAGCCGCGTCATCGACCTGATCGCGCCGCAAGGCAAGGGCCAGCGCGCGCTCATCGTCGCGCCGCCGCGCACCGGCAAGACCGTGATGCTGCAGAACCTGGCGCACTCGATCGCCGCCAACCACCCGGAATGCTACCTGATCGTGCTGCTGATCGACGAGCGGCCGGAAGAAGTCACCGACATGTCCCGCTCGGTGAAAGGCGAGGTCATCTCCTCGACCTTCGATGAGCCGGCCTCGCGCCACGTGCAGGTGACGGAGATGGTGCTCGAAAAAGCGAAGCGCCTGGTCGAGCATAAGCGCGACGTGGTGATCCTGCTGGATTCCATCACCCGCCTCGCGCGCGCCTACAACACCGTGGTGCCATCATCGGGCAAGGTGCTGACCGGCGGCGTCGATGCCAACGCGCTGCAGCGGCCGAAGCGCTTCTTCGGCGCCGCGCGCAACATCGAGGAAGGCGGGTCGCTGACCATCGTGGCGACTGCGCTGATCGATACCGGCAGCCGCATGGACGAAGTGATCTTCGAAGAGTTCAAGGGCACCGGTAACTCGGAAATCATCCTCGACCGCAAGCTCTCGGACAAGCGCGTCTTCCCGTCGATCGACATCACCAAGTCCGGCACCCGCAAGGAAGAGCTGCTGCTCGACAAGGGCATCCTCGCCAAGATGTACGTCCTGCGCCGCATCCTCAATCCGATGGGCACCATGGACGCCATCGACTTCCTGCTCGACAAGCTGCGCAACACCAAGAACAACGCGGAATTCTTCGAATCGATGAACACCTGAGCGCCGGCCGACTGCGCCGGCACTCGCTTCCGTCCGA
>DASRRI010000089.1:0-3919 GCA_035695765.1 Dongiaceae bacterium | reverse complement strand
GCATCATGGCGATGGGACACCACCGGCGGAAATGCCAGCTGGCTATGATCTCGATGCGTGCGAACTATCGCCCACCACTACGCACCGCCGGCGGCTTGCCCCGACCAGGATTGCAGCGCGCGGTACCAATCGCTTTGGCGGTGCTTCATCATGATGTCCGGCACGTCGTTGGCCGCCAGAGGACGCGCTATGAAATAGCCCTGCGCCTGGTCGCAGCCGAGCTCGCGCAGCAGGTCCAGCACCTCTGCGCTTTCCACGCCTTCTGCCACCGATTTCATTCCGAGCGCATGCGCGAGGTCGATGACCAGCCGCACGATACTGCGGCTCTCCGCTGAAGTCGTGCAATCAGCGACGAAGGCACGGTCGATCTTGATCTCGCTGAAAGGCAGCCGGTGCAATTGCACCAGCGAGGAATAGCCGGTGCCGAAATCGTCGATCGACAGCTTGAAGCCCTTGAGCCGCAGGCGCGTCAGCACGTCCATCATCTGCACCGCATCCTGCATCGCCGCCGTTTCCGTCAGCTCCAGCGTGACGCGCGCGGGCGCGATGCCGGCCTTGCGGCACTCGCTATCCAGCAATTCCGCGAAGCGCGGCTCGTGCAGATTGCGGGCAGAGATGTTGAGCGCCATCTCGAGCTGCGTGCCGCCTTCATCCCAGGCGCTGAGCTGGTCGCACGCCGCCTTGCTGACCCAGTGGGTCAACTGATCGATGAAGGCCGAGGATTCGGCAAACGGAATGAAATCGAGCGGCGAGACCATGCCGCGCGAGCCGTGCTGCCAGCGGATGAGGGCCTCGACGCCGCTGATCTCGCCGGTTTCCAGTGCCACCTTCGGCTGGTAGAGTAAATTGAACTCGCCGCGCTCCAGCCCCACGGCAAGACTGGCGACCGTGAGCCAAGGATCCTCGCGCTTGGCAACGTTTAGCGCTTCGGTCAGATCGGCAACGCGGATCGGCTTGGTCAGAGCGGCGGTCACGTCCAGGCCGCGCTCGATCGCGATGCGGCGCGCCGCCTCCACCACTGTCCGGTCGACTCCACTGATGAGGATGATGCTGGCCGTGCATTTTTCCGCCGCCAGGTTCGACAGCAAGGTCAGGCCGTCCGCCACCGGCATCTGCAGGTCCATCATTATGTGCGTAGGACGCCAGTTGCGCACATGCTCCATGAAGTTGTCGGTAGTGGAGACGGCGAGAACCTCGTAACCGGCGGTGGCGGCGACGCGGCCGATGAAGGCGCCGATCGCCGGCTCGTCATCGACGATCAAAAGACGATTGCCCGTCATCGTCCCACCTCCTTTTGGTGTTCGGACCGAGAGGGCCCGGCGCGCAGGATCGGGCGGAAGCTCTGGACTTAGTTAGGATTACCATCCCGCGCAGGCACTGCCGTCAAGCTATTATTGGTAGGGTAACTTAAGGGAAAGCCAGCAAAACGTTGTCCTGCCGAACAAACAATCAGCCCAGCGATACAACCCGATGCAACGATGCAGATTGGAGATTATTGCAACCTCTGCGCTGTCCGCCGGATGCGCCGGCATGACAGCGTCCCGTCTGGCCTTCGTTCGCCATCACACCGAGATCGAGCAGCCGGAAGGCGACGGGGACCTCCGTGCCACCATCGCGCATTTTGGGCGCGCGCTCGGTTTGGTTCGCCTCGGCGTCAACCAGGAGATCGTGCCGCCCGGCTGCCGCACCTCCATCCCGCATGCCCATTCGCTGGAGGAAGAGTTCGTGTTCGTGATCGAGGGCCGGCCCGATTTGTGGATCGATGGCGAGATCCATCCGCTGCGGCCAGGCGATGGCATCGCCTTTCCCGCCGGCGCCGGCATCGCCCATTGCCTGATCAACAATACCGATCGCGACGTCCGCCTGCTGATCGTGGGCGAGAATATTGCCGGCGACCGCGTTGCCTATCCGATCGACCCGGCTCAGCGCCGGCCGGGCGATGACTGGACTGACGCGCCGCGGCATCCACTCGGCGCCCATAAGGGCCGCGCCAACCGTCCACGGCAATGACACAGCAGGAATGACTGGGCTGGAGGGAACCTAGTCCTTCAGTAGGGTGTTTGCTCCCCGGGATGCCGCGTGGATCACATTATGACCAGTTCGGATGAGTATCGGCGGCGGGCGGGGGAGTGCCTTCTCTTCACCCAGTATGTGACCGGCGAGATGAGCAGGAATCTGCTGCTGCAAATGGCGCTTGGCTGGCACGATCTGGCCGAGCGGGCGGAGCAGCAGAAGGCCGCTCTGCCGGAGGGCGACCCCGCCGCGGGCACATCCAAAGCCTGACCTTCATGGCATCGCGCCTGGCTAGCCGCGCACCAGGACGGCGCCGGGCGGCACCTGATATTGCAGCACTTCGCACGGGCCCGGCGGCGGCTGATGGCCGGGCGGGCGGTCGGGATACCAGACCCGGCACTGGCCGGGCGGCGGCAAGTGACCCGGTGGGATGTGCACCGGCTGCTGCTGATAGACCGGGTGAGGCTCCTGATAGACCACGCAACCCGCCAGCGCGGCCAGCGCCGTCATCAGCGCGGCGCGCGCAACGGAGGATAACTGGGATCGCAGCATCCTGGCTCCTTTCTGTTCGCGCAAAGCTTGGCGGGGCCCAGCTGAATGCGCCATGAATAATGGCGCGGCGAGTACGATCCATAGCTGCTCTCGCGCAGATGTGAACCAAACCAGGATGAGGAGGACAATGATGATCGTGCGCATGTGGCGCGGCGCGGCTGCAGCAGCAAACGCCGATGCTTATGAGCGCTTCGTCACCGGCAAGGTGTTCGCGGAGCTGCCTGCCATCGAGGGCCATCGCGGCGCTTATCTGCTGCGGCGCCCGATCGGCGAAGAGGTGGAATTCATCGCCGTGACGCTGTGGGAATCGGCTGCCGCGATCCAGAAATTCGCCGGCGCGGCGATCGACCGCGCCGTGGTCGAGCCCGAGGCACGCGCCCTGCTCTCGCGTTTCGATGATACCGTGCGCCATTTCGAACTGGCGCACGCAGCGCCCTGCGACTAATCCGCCGCCTGCCAGACCCTGAGCGCGCCGGTCGCCGCGAAGCCGAGCGCCTTCATGCGCACGAGATCCGCGCCGCTTTCATAGCCGGCGAGCGGCCGGTCAGGCGCGAAGCGCATCGCTGCGGCGAGGCATGTAGAGCGCACTGTTCCATCGTCACTTGGCCGCGCGAACAGATTGGAAATGCCGACGAGTCCATCCGACCGGCTGGCGACGCAGCCTGCGACGATCGCATCATCGCGCGTGACGGCGATGACGGCATGGTCCGGCTCGGTCAGCAGCGCAGGGTGGAAGAGCCGCGCGGCTCCATTGCTCCCGCACGCCAGGCTTCCTCCCACAATTCCAATTCGCGTAGGCTCGTCACGCGCGACGCGCGGCATGATGGATCGATACGACCGAACGCGCGCGCCGGCCGGTGGATCCAGTCGGCTTCGAGCAGAAGACGGAATCCGAGCGGTGCCAGGTCGAGCGCGGCGAAAGAGTCCTTCACCGCCCACCCCGGCGCCGGCTTTTCTGCCATCAAGTCCCGGATCGCATTGAGATGCGCGGCGCGATCGTCCGGCCCGCCCAGCGTGACCAGATTGGGATAGAAGCGTGGCGCCGGCAGCGGATTGATCCAGGCCACCGCCGAGAATGCACCACGCCCGCTATGCGCTCGCGCCATGGCGTCGCACCAGTGCGCGTTGTTGCGTGCGGCTGCGGCACGGTGGTCAAGGCTCATGGCGCGGACCGATGGCTTGCGCCCCGCCCATGCGCATCGCATCTATCAGGGACAAGATCGAAGGGATCCATCATGAATATCTCTTTTGCAGGAAAAACCGCACTCGTCACCGGCTCCACCAGCGGCATCGGCCTTGCCATCGCCAAGGGGCTGGCCGAAGCGGGCGCGGAGACCATCATCAATGGCCGCAC
>DASRRI010000088.1:0-134835 GCA_035695765.1 Dongiaceae bacterium | reverse complement strand
GCAACGCGTTAGCTACACCTCCCTATGGTGCAAAGTTTATGCCATACGGCCTTAAAGAGCCGTTAAGGGGCGGCGACACCCCGGCGTAGGGGGGAAACCCTCGACCAGCCATGCTGGTTCCGATCAGGCGCGGCGGATTTCTCACACCTCACACGCACCGGTGGCCAGCTCGCCCCATGCACGATACCTACGCTGATAGATGATACCCAACCGGATGGGAGTCAACCGCTTCGCTTTGCAGCTGCAGCTGATGACTCGCGAAGAGGCAAAAGAACGGGCAAGATGGCGCTAGGCGCTGCGGATCTCGCGCAGGAAGTCGCTGACACTGCCCTGCACCTGCGCCGAGCGCTCGGCTAGGCGCGCGACAGCGCCGAACATGGCCTTCGCCGCCCCTCCGGTCTGAGTGGCTGCTTCAGAGACGTGCCCGATGCTGGTGCTGACCGATTGCGTGCCGCTTGATGCGCCCTCGACGTTGCGCGCGATCTCGCGAGTCGCAGAGCCCTGCTGCTCGATCGCGGCGGCGATCGCGGCGGCGATCTGGTTGATCTCGCCCACGATACTCGAGATGCCCTGGATAGCCTCGACGGCAGTTTTGGTCTCGCCCTGAATAGTCGCGACCTGCTGCGCGATCTCTTCGGTCGCGTGCGCTGTCTGGTTGGCGAGGTTCTTGACCTCGCTGGCGACCACGGCGAATCCCTTGCCGGCTTCGCCGGCGCGGGCCGCTTCGATGGTGGCGTTGAGCGCCAGCAGGTTGGTCTGCTCCGCGATGTCGGTGATCAGCTTGACGACGTCGCCGACCTTCTGCGCCGCATCCGCCAGGCCCTGGATCTGCTTGTCGGTCTCGCTGGCCCGAGCGGCGGCGCGGGCCGCGATCTCGGACGAACGCTCAGTCTGACGGCCGATCTCTCCCACCGACGCCACCAGTTCCTCGGTCGCGCCGGCAACCGAGTTGACGTTACCGCCGGCTGATTGAGAGGCCGCATTGGCTGCCTTTGCTTCCGTTTCAGTCTGGCGCGCGGCATTGGACATAGTCTCGGCCGACTGGCGCAGCTCGCTCATCACGTCTTCGACGCCCTTGAGCAGGCCCGTGATGGCCTGATCGAAGCTGTGGCAGACGGCTTCCATCCGGTCGCCGCGCTCGGCGCGCGCTTCGGCCTCGGCCTGCTGCTGCTCCGCCAGGCGGTCGGCCTGACTCAGGCCCTCCTTGAAGGAGGCGAGGGCGCCATACATCTGGCCGATCTCGTCGGCGCGGTTCATCGCCGGGATCTCGATCGAGCGCTCGCCCCCTGCCATGCGGGCCATGATGCTGGTGACCAAGGCGACGGGACGTGACACGGAGCGGGCGACCACTAGGTTGAAGGCGATCAGCCCAACGATAGCGACGAGCACGACGGCGATCATCGCCATCATCAAGGTCTGCTTGAGGCCGGCGGTGTCTTTGGCTGTCGCTTCTGTGACTGCTTCCAGCTTGTCACTCACGCCAGCCATACGCTGCGTCAGGTCCTTGGACAGGGTGAGGAAGTCCTCAAGCTGCATATTGGCTTTGTAGTTGTCGGCGAAGGCGAGCTCGACCAGGGTCGTCGATTGGTCGGTAAAGGATTGCATGGTGGCGTGAGCGTCCACCATCTCTTTGCCGAGATCCGCGGGCAGCATCGCCGGCAGCTGCTGACTGAGGTTGGTCAGGACGGCGGCGACATCGGCTTTGACGCCTTCGATGGCAGCGGGGCCTTCGCTGCGATTCATGCGGCCGATGCGGATGGCGCGTTCGACTTGGTTGACCAGCTTGGCGCGACCGAGGTCAGCGGCCATGTGCTGCTTCAGCAGCGATCCAACCGTTGCCTGGGTATCGATCGCGTTGTTGATTTTCTCCATGCCGAAAAGACCGACCGCTCCGACCAGCATTGTCGCCAGCACGGCCCCGCCGGCCGAGACCATCATCTTGCCCCAAATATTCATAGGAAGTGCCACCCCTTGACATAGGCCGATTGGGTCAAGGCTACGATGGAGCGGTAAACAGACTCCTAAGATCACTCGGGATAATGGTCTGTCTACCTTTCGTATCAATGCGCTATGCCAGAGCCTGCGAAAGATCTGCCAGCAGTTCCTCGGCATTCTCGATGCCGGCCGACAGTCGCAACAGATCACGCGGCACCGGCGTGCCTGGACCTTCGATCGAGGCGCGATGTTCGATCAGACTTTCGACGCCGCCGAGGGAGGTTGCCCGCTTCCAGAGATTGACCCGCGCGGCGCAGCGGATCGCGGCCGCTTCGCCGCCTTTGATCCGGATCGACAGCATGCCGCCGAAACCGCCCTGCATCTGGCACTTGGCCAGCTCGTGCTGCGGATGGCTGGGAAGGCCGGGATAGAGCACCTGCTCCACGACGGGGTGGCGCTGCAGGTTCGCCGCGAGATGCAGCGCATTCGCCGAGGCCTGCTTCACGCGCAGCGGCAAGGTGCGCATGCCGCGCAGCAGCAGCCACGCTTCGAAGCTGCCGAGCACGGAACCGCAGCTCGTGCGCACCCCATGGATCCGCTGCCAGAACTCGTCCTGCCGCGCGGTGGTGAGGGAGCCGGCCAGCACGTCGGAATGTCCATTCAGGTATTTGGTGGCGGCATGCATGACGAGATCGGCGCCGAGCGCGATCGGCTGCGTGAGGATCGGCGTGGCACAGGTCGAATCAACCGCCAGCCGCGCGCCCGCGCTGTGTGCAATCTCCGCCAGCGCAGACAGATCGAACACCTGCCACAGCGGATTGGATGGCGTTTCCGCCCAGATGATCTTGGTCTTGCCCGGCCGCATCGTCGCGCGCACGCGATCGAGATTGGTCATATCAACCAGGTCGACCGCGAGCCCCCATTCGCTGCCGGGCCCTAGCAGCCATTTGCGCAGGCCCCAATACATCACTTCCGGCACCACGACATGATCGCCGGGGCGCAACGCCAGGAACGGCGCGGTCGCCGCCGCCATACCGGCCGAGAACAGCAGAGTGGCCGCACCACCTTCCAGCCGGGTGATCAACTCCTCCGCTTGGTCCCAGCTCGCATTGTCCTCGCGAATGTAGGAGCGGCCGCTGCGGTACTCGTTGTCCGGGTCGCGCTCATAGGTGGTTGACACGTGCACCGGCGGCACGATCGCCTTGGTGGTCGGCTCGATCCAGCCCATGGCCTGGGCGCACAGGGTTTCGGGCGTAGTGTCGTTGCTGGTCATCAGCGGGCTCGCGGAGCAGGGACAGCGGGTATCCAGGCTAGACGATGCGAGGCAAAACAAAAAGATAGCCAGCTCAAGCCGAGCGATTTTGCTATTTCGATCTTAATCGAAATATTGCTTGCATGCCCACCTCGACCCTGCCATGTTATTTCCATGAAACTCGAAATAGCAGCGCATCAACTTGAGTCCCTCGGCAGCCCGGTGCGGCTGAAGATCTACCGCGCGCTTGTCCGCGCCGGGGACGAGGGTCTCGCGTGCGGCGTCCTGCAGGAGAAGGTCGGACTGGCCGCCTCAACTTTGTCGCATCACATCCGTCACCTCCGAGAGACGGGACTGGTGTCGCAGGAGCGCCGGGCCACGACATTGATCTGCCGGGCCAACTATCCGGCAATGAACAGGCTTATCGGTTACCTGGCGGACGAATGCTGCGCGGATACGGCGTGCAAGAGTGACGAGAAGGCGGCCTAGCCCCTTTTTTTGACTTGGTATTTCTAAGATTGTGGAAATAGAAGCGGAGACGAGCCATGCATGCGAAGGACCTTCCGGTCGCAATCATCGGCGCCGGCCCGATCGGGCTGGCGGCTGCGGCGCATCTGGTGGAGCGGGGGATTCCCATCAGGATCTATGAGGCCGGGGAAACGGTAGGGGCGAACATCCGCGACTGGGCCCATGTGCGTATCTTCACGACCTGGGAGCAGAGCGTCGACACAGCCTCTCGTCGCTTGCTTGAAGCCTCCGGCTGGGCGCTGCCCGAGCCCGACGGGTTTCCGACCGGTGACGATCTCTATCGGCACTACCTCAAGCCTTTGTCTCGGCTGTCAACGCTCGCGCCCTACATCCATACGCACGCGCGCGTCACCCGCGCCACAAGGTTGGGCGTCGACAAGACATCGAGCACGGACCGTGAATCCAAGCCGTTCGAGCTGCACCTCGAACTGGGCGACGGCAGGCAACGGACTGATCTTGCCCGCGCCGTCATCGATGCCTCCGGTACCTGGCAGAATCCGAACCCCTTGGGCGCATCCGGCCTGGAGGCCGAGGGGGAGAGGGCGCTCGGGGACCACATTGCCTATGGAATGCCGGACGTGCTGGGCGCGCAGCGCTCCCGCTATGCCGACAGAAGAATCGCGGTGGTCGGTGGGGGCTACAGCGCCATCAATGTCCTGCTCGACCTCGCGCAACTTTGCAAAGATGCTGCAAAGACAAAGGTTAGCTGGATTGTGCGCAGCAAGAACATGAACCGCATCTATGGCGGCGGCGAAGCGGATCAATTGCCCGCGCGCGGGAAGCTGGGCAACCTGTTGCGCCCGCTTGTCGAGCAGGGCCGCATCAGCTTGGTCAGCGGGTTCCACACGAATGCGGTCGCCAAAGACCAGGATGGTCTCGTGCTGCGGGGCAGGGTGGACAATGACTCGGTCGAGTTCCCCGGTCTCGACGAGATCATCGTCTGCACGGGCCAGCGCCCGGATCTCGACATGACCCGCGAGCTACGGCTGGAGCTCGATCCCTGGCTCGAAGGCGTCAAGGCGCTTGGGCCGTTGATCGATCCGAACCTTCACTCCTGCGGCTCGGTTCCGCCGCATGGGCATCGCGAAGTGTCGCATCCGGAGCCGGGCTTCTACACCATCGGCGTCAAGAGCTATGGGCGGGCGCCGACCTTCCTGCTGCTGACGGGCTACGAGCAGGCTCGGTCGGTCGTTGCCGCCATTGCGGGCGACCTCGAAGCTGCCGACAATGTTCAGTTCGTGCTGCCTGAGACCGGTATTTGCAAGACCGATTTCTTCGAAGATGGCGCAGGGTGCTGCGGCGGTCCGGCGCCGGACGCGGTGAGTGCATGCTGCGTTGCCGATAATGTCGCGAAGCTTGCAGGCAAGGAAGGGTGTGGTTGCGGGACCGCCGCGTGACCGCGGCCGTTGTTGATGGGGCGTCCGGAGTGGGCACCCCACCAGCGCGCCTCATCGTGCCGGCCTTGGGTGTGACGCAGATCCTTGCCTGGGGTTCGTCCTACTATCTCCCAGCCGTCCTGGCGAAGCCGATCGCCGATGACACTGGCTGGCCGCTGACTTGGGTAGTCGGCGCGTTGTCGGTCGGCTTGTTGACTGCCGGGCTGATCTCCCCATTGGTCGGGCGCAGCATCCACAAGCATGGCGGACGCCCGGTCCTGATCGCGAGCGCAATTCTGCTGGCGATCGGGCAGATCGGCCTGGCACTGGCGCCAGCCTTGCCGATCTTCATCGCGGCGTGGTTGGTGATCGGCCTCGGCATGGGTGCCGGACTCTACGATGCGGCGTTTTCGAGTCTCGGCCGGACCTATGGGCAAGGCGCACGCCAGCACATCACGACCCTGACGCTCTTTGGCGGGCTTGCGAGCACGGTTTGCTGGCCGCTCTCCGCGTTTTTTCTTCAGGAGTTCGGCTGGCGCGGGACCTGTCTCGCCTATGCGGCGATCCAGCTGCTGCTCAGCCTGAACGTCTATCTATTCGCTTTGCCGCGCGAGCACCGGAACGGAAGCGAGGATTCCCGCCGGGATGGCAAGGTGCAGATGGCCGGAGGCGTTCAGCACTCGACTTTGATCTTTGTGCTTCTGGCGATCGCGATCACGGTTGGATCGATGCTCTCGACCGTCATGTCGGTTCATCTTCTGACGATGCTGCAGGCCCGCGACATTACGTTGGCAGCCGCCGTCGCGCTGGGCGCGATCGTCGGCCCATCCCAGGTCGGCGCCCGCTTCATCGAGATGCTGATCGCCAAATACCATCATCCGATCTGGACCAAGGTCGCGTCGGTCTCCTTCGTCGCCCTCGGTCTTGGTTTGCTATGGGTCCATTTGCCGCTGACGGCCTTGACGCTCATCTTCTACGGCGCGGGCATCGGCCTCGAATCTATCGCCCGCGCGACGCTACCCTTGGTGCTGTTCGGCGCCGACAACTACGCACCAATCATGGGAAAGCTGGCACGGCCGAGCCTGATCGCCCAGGCTGCAGCGCCCTCGATCGGTGCGTTCCTCATTCAGTGGTTCGGGCCGGATCAAGCACTGGGCTGGATCGTTGTGATTGCCGTGCTCAACGTCCTATTGGTACTCGGCCTTTTGGGTGTGCAGCGGCAAAGCGCGCGCCGCTGATCCATAAAAAGTTCGCCCGCCCGAGAGGGAGACTCCAGGGCGGGCGATCGGTTTTCCGCGGGGTCGGAGGCCGCAGTAGGGAAACTTAGCTCGAATAGTACATCTGGTACTCGATCGGGTGCGGCGTGTGCTCGATCGCGTAAACCTCTTCCCACTTGAGGGCGGAGTAGGCCTCGATGAAGTCCTTGTTGAACACGTCGCCCTTCAGCAGGAAGGCGTGATCGGCTTCCAGCGATTCCAGCGCCTGACGGAGGCTGCCGCAGACGGTTGGAACGTCGGCCAGTTCTTCGGGCGGCAGGTCATAGAGGTTCTTATCCATCGGGTCGCCCGGATGGATCTTGTTCTGGATGCCATCAAGACCTGCCATCAGCATCGCCGAGAAGGCGAGGTACGGATTGGCCAGCGGATCGGGGAAGCGGACTTCCACGCGCTTGCCCTTCGGGCTCGCCACATACGGGATGCGGCAGGAGGCCGAGCGGTTGCGCGAGGAATAGGCCAGCAGCACCGGCGCTTCGAAGCCGGGGATCAGGCGCTTGTAGCTGTTGGTCGTGGGGTTGGTGAAGGCATTGATCGCCTTGGCATGCTTGATGATGCCGCCGATATAGTAGAGCGCCATCTCGGACAGATCGGCATAGCCATTGCCCGCGAACAGGGGCTGGCCGTTCTTCCAGATCGACTGGTGGACGTGCATGCCCGAACCGTTGTCGCCCTTGACTGGCTTCGGCATGAAGGTCGCCGTCTTGCCATAAGCGTGCGCCACGTTCTTCACGACGTATTTGTATTTGATCATCGCGTCGGCGCAATGCACCAGCGTGCCGAACTTCACGCCCAGCTCATGCTGGCTCGGCGCCACTTCGTGATGATGCTTCTCGACTTCGACGCCCATGGCGGCGAGGGTCGACAGCATCTCGGAGCGCAGGTCACCGCCGGAATCCAGCGGAGCGACCGGGAAGTAGCCGCCCTTCACCTTCATGCGGTGGCCGTGATTGCCTTCCTCGAACTTCTTGCCGGAGACGTACGGGCCTTCCTCGGAATCGATATAGACGAAGGTCTGGTTCATCTTGACGTCATAGCGAACGTCGTCGAACACGAAGAACTCGGCCTCCGGGCCGAAATAGGCGATGTCGCCGATGCCGGAGCTCTTCACATAGGCTTCGGCCTTCTTGGCGATGGAACGCGGGTCGCGGCCATAGTTCTGGCCGGTCAGCGGCTCGGCGATATCGCAGAAGATGACCAGCAGCTTCTGGGCGGAGAAGGGGTCGAGGATCGCGGTGTCGCAGTCCGGCAGCAGGGTCATATCGGACTCGTTGATGGCCTTCCAGCCCGAGATCGACGAACCGTCGAACATCACGCCTTCCGTCAGGAATTCCTCGTTGATGGTCGACACGTGATGCGCCAGATGCTGCCACTGGCCCAACGGATCGGTGAAACGGAAATCGACATACTGGATCTCTTCCTTCTTGATGAGATCCAACACTTTTCTGACGCTCGACATGATACCTTCCTGATCTCTGGATGATGTTTGGAAAAGTCCGGCGGTTCAGTTCGCCGGCGCCCCCACCGGGAGTTCGACTAGATTGCTTCCGGGCCGCGCTCGCCGGTGCGGATGCGGATCGCTTCCTCGACGTTCAGCACGAAGATCTTGCCATCGCCGATGCGTCCGGTGGCGGCTGCTTGGC
Source organism: Dongiaceae bacterium (assembly GCA_035695765.1). Classification (GTDB taxonomy): domain Bacteria; phylum Pseudomonadota; class Alphaproteobacteria; order Dongiales; family Dongiaceae; genus Dongia_A. The sequence goes on along the minus strand of DASRRI010000088.1, from coordinate 126,827 downwards.
GGATCGCCTCGATGGCGCGCTCCACCATATGATCCTCCACCACGACTTCCAGCTTCATCTTGGGCAGGAAATCGACCACGTATTCGGCGCCGCGATAGAGCTCGGTATGCCCCTTCTGCCGGCCGAAGCCCTTTGCCTCGGTGACGGTCAGGCCCTGAATCCCGACCTCGTGCAGCGCGTCCTTCACTTCGTCCAGCTTGAACGGCTTGATGATGGCTTCGATTTTCTTCATTTGAACACCTGAATGGCCTGCGACCAAACGCGTATCAGCAAGGGTCGTGCCAAGCGATCGCACAGGTCTAACACCCAGCTTTGCGCCATTTTTAGGCCTTGTCCAATGTCCTCTTTGCCCAAGATTTGGGCTACCTTGCCTGTAATTTGAGCAGGCGCCGCAGCACTCAGTTGCCGGACAGGCGATAGGAATCGATGATACGCGCCAGTTCGCCCGATGACCGGAGCTCGCCGATGGCGCGGTTGATCTCCGCCACGTCACCTTCTGTGACGCTGATCTGGCTCATGAGGAAATAGATGGGCGCCTGATTCAACACCAAGGCGGTTGGCGCCAGCTGGTCCTGGAATCCGAGCCGCCGCGCCACGTCGGCACCGGCCACGTCATCTTCCACCACGCCATCGACCCGGCCCAGGGCCGTCATGCGGAAGCGATCCTCGATATCCGGGTTGCGGCTGACCAGCCCGTCCGGGGCGGTCGCCTGTTCGTAAGCCATGAACACGTTGCCATAGAACCCACCGAGACTGGCGACAAGGCGCGGCCGGATGGCGTAGAGGTCGCCCGCCGATTTCAACGTTCCGCGCTGGGCGTTGTCGGCCCGCATGAACACGATGGTCCGTTCGTCGCGATAGCTGTCGGAGAAATAGCCGTATCTCTGCCGCTCGGGCGTGATCGAAGCTGCGGCGACCAGGTCGATCTGACCGCGCTCCACTAGGGCCAGGGCACGCTTGGGAGGAAGCTCGACCGCCTGGCTTTGGCAACCGGCCACCTGCAGCACGCGCTGCACGATTTCGACATCGAGGCCTTTGAGTTCGCCCGATGGTGCGCGATAGGCATAAGGCGGAAAATCGTTCCAGGCCCACACAATCTTGCGATTGCAGGTCGCCTGTGCGGAGGTCAGCCATGTCGGAACAATCAGCAGGATGAGCGCGGTCAGAACGCGTCGCATCCACGGGCGCAGCATAGGGCCGCTTGCTCCTTCGTCTTGCTCGGCCGTCAGGACCACAACATCGTAGCATACCGGCAGCGAGCGAAGGTCGCGTGCATTAGGGTAGTGTTTTCGTCCGGTTCAATTCGAGGAACCGCCGGACCGCAGGATCGGATTCAAGGCCGATGGCGAGTTGGTATGCCCGGTCAGCCTCGCCTGGCGCGCCGGAGCGGGCGAGAAGTCCGGCACGCGCCGCCCAGTAGGGCTGATACTCGGCGAGCCGCGAATCCTCCGCGATGGCATCGAGCGCAGCAAGGCCTGCCGCCGGCCCTTGCGTCTCCGCGATCGCGACCGCCCGGTTGATGGCGACGACCGGCGATTGGGTGAGGGCGGAGAGCGCATCATACAATCGCTCGATCGCGGCCCAGTCGGCCCGTCCGGTGAGGCGGCGGACGACATGCGCGGATTGGATCGCCGCCTCCAGCTGATAGCGGCCGAGCGCGCCCTTGACGCTGGCGGCGCGCAGCAGCGCCTCGGCCTCCGCAATCAGGACGGCGTCCCAGAGGGCGGTGTCCTGCTCGCCGAGCGGAACATATTCGCCTTCGGCATCGCGGCGCGCAGTCCGGCGTGCTTCGGCATAGAGCATCAGCGCAAGGAGGCCGAGCGATTCTGGTTCCTCCGGAAGCAGCGAAACGACCAGCCGGCCGAGCCAGATTCCTTCTTCCGCCAGATTCCGCCGCCTCAGTTCCGTGCCGGCGGGATCGGACCAGCCTTCGGTGAAGGTCGCATAGATCGCTTCCAGCACTGCCTCCAGCCGCTCCGGCAGATCGGTGCGCTCCGGCAGCCGAAAGGGAATGCCGGCTACCGCGATCTTCTGCTTCGCGCGCACCAGCCGCTGTCCCATGGTGGCCGGCGCGACCAGGAAAGCGGACGCAATGGTCGCGGCATCGAACCCGAGGATGGTTTGCAGGATCAGCGGAGCGCGGATCCCGGCTTCGATCGCCGGATGCGCGCAGGCGAACATCAGCGACAGGCGCTCGTCGGGAATCTCCGCTTCGCTCGCCATCCTGCTTTCCAGCTCTTCAGCCATCAGGCGCAGGTCGCTCGTGGCTTCGCTGCTGATGCGACGCCGGCGGTCGGCATCCACCGCCTTGCGCCGCGCGACTGCCAGCAGCCACGCTTCCGGCTTCTGCGGGACACCATGCGCCGGCCAGTCGGCGAGGGCCGCGGCGAAGGCATCGGACAGCGCGTCTTCCGCCGCCGCGACATCGCGGGTGCGGGCGGCGAGAAAGGCGACGAGCTTGCCATAGCTCTGGCGCGCAACGGCTTCCGCTGCGGCATGGCTCGTCCCGTCGTCCTGTCTCGCCGCCACGAACTTACTGCATGGCCCAGATCGGGCGCACTTCGACCGTGCCGTAATTGGCGCCGGGGCAGCGCGCTGCCCACGACAAGGCACTGTCCATGTCCGGCACGTCGATCAGGTAATAGCCGCCCAGCTGCTCCTTGGCTTCCGCATAGGGACCGTTCAGCACCTTGGTCTTGCCGTCCTGGATCCGCACCGTTGTTGCGTTGCTCGAAAACTGCAGGCGGTTGCCGCCCAGCAGGATGCCTGCCTTCTTCAGCGCCTCGGTATAGGCGGTAAAGGCTGGCAGCATCTTGTTCATGTCATCCATCGGGATCGCGCGCGCCCGCTCTTCGTCGTTATAGATCAGCAGCAGGTATTGCATGGCCATCTCCTAGCGGTTCCAACGGCGCCCCATGCGCCGCCGGCACGATGACGTTCGACCGGCGCGCATTTCGACAGGGCGTGACAGAAAATTCAGCCCACAATACTCCCGCACCATCCTGGGCGCCAAAGAGGAACGCGTCGGCGAAAGCGGACTATTCGCTTAACTTGTGGAATCATGTCGAAGACTGAACCTCAATCATCGATCCATTGCGATGCCTGGACAACGGATGAAACGGCAGATTGTCGATTGCACTCGGAGAAATTTGCCCCACCAATCCGGCGACACAATCTGATTGTTGTTAAGGCAGGCACCTAGCTATCGAAGGGAAAGCTGTCCTGCTGTAGGCTGCATAGTCCGAGCATATATGGACCAAAGGGTAGGATCGATTATGGACCAAAGGGTAGGATCGATTCCCTCACCGATTCCGCCAAGAAATGCTTGATCTATTCCGGGCGCACGCACACGCATTTCGAAGTTCCGCTGTGGTCGTAAGGCGGGCGGTTCACAACGCTTGTTTGCTTCAGGTTCGTGGAGCAGTATTGGCATCACTTCTGCCGAGCAATGCTCAGCCCGGCTTGTTCGCAATATCGGCCAGACCCTGGAGGGTGGCGCGATGCGGGCAATGTGGATCATAGCCCCATTTTTGGTGCTTAGCCTCGCGGTTGCGCACGGACGAGTGATCGCCGGGCCGTTAGACGACGCTGCGCAGGCCGGCGATGTCGCCAAGGTGCAAGAGCTCATTACCGCGGGCTCGGATGTCAACGAACGAGACCAAAGCAACGAGACTCCGCTGATCAAAGCGGCACTCACTCGCCAGGCGGCAGTCGCTGCCGCGCTGATCAAGGCGGGTGCCGACATCAAGGCTCGGAACGATCGCGGCTTCACCGCGCTCCATGCGGCCGCGTACTCGGGCAGCATTGAGATTGTCACGATGCTGCTGGATCATGGCGTGTCCGTTGATGACCGCGCCGAGCGCAATATCACACCGCTGCACGTGGCAGCCGAGGAGAATCGATCCGATGTGGCTGAACTATTGCTCGAGCGTGGCGCCGAGCTTGAAGCATTGCAGGGCAACGGATACACGCCGCTGACGGCGGCGACCTACATGCGGAGCACGGATGTGATGGCGCTTCTCAAGCGTCACGGCGCCAAGTGTCAGTCGGTCGATTTCATGGGGAAGGGCGCGCACGGCGAGTGCGCTGCGGCGGGGAATTGAATCTGTTGCAGGATGGGAGACGTACGATGATGAATCGGTCCGCAACTACCGGCTGCCTGTCCGCGGCAGTGATCACAATCGCGCTCCTCTCGGCTGACACGGCCACCGCCGAGGAGCGTACTTCAGTCAACACCGGCTATTTCGGGAACGTCGCGATCTTGGGCTACGATCCTGTTGCTTATTTCACCGATGGCCGCGCGGTCCAAGGACTGCCTGAGATCAAACAGTCGTGGCTCGGTGCTACCTGGTACTTCGCGAGCACTCAACATCGCGACACTTTCGCAGCGGATCCGATAAGCTATGCGCCGCAATATGGTGGCTTTTGCGCGGGGTCGGTGTCAGTTGGGCTTATTACCGACAATATCGATCCAGAGTCGTGGCGCATCATCGACGGCAGGCTCTATCTGTTTGGCGGAACTGGGGGCATTGAGCAGGACTTCGATCCCGCGGCGGCCAAGATCATTGCGGATGCCGAAGCCCATTGGCCCGAGGTGAAAAAGAAGATTCAAGGGCAGTGAGGGGCTATTGCCTCGGCGCTATGGGGTGGCTGAGAAATACCAAATGGTCGCCACGTCGGCGAAGACATACTCGTCCTGCCCCTCGCTGGTGCCTTCGGGATTGCGATAGACCGGGCTACAAAACTTTCGCCCGACGGCGATGGCGCCCGACTGCATGCACATGAGGTCGCCTTCGAACGTAATTTTTCCTGTGGTCAGGCCTCGTGGTCCACGCTGTGCGTACTCGCCATTGGCATTCACCTGCATCACGAACGGAGCGCCGCTGTGCTGACGGCCAACGAGTATGTGGCCGATGGTTAAGGCTCGAATTGCGGCACCGTCGAGTTGCTCCTGCGGATTACCGCGAAATCCATAGGGCCACTCCGGCATTCCGGCATCGCGAAGCGCGCTGATGCGATTGTCGAGATCCTCCCGCCGTCGGTAATGGCTGTAAATGATACGGGCGGCCGTCAGGTTCGCGCCGGGCGACCTCTTTACGATCGCTTCAATCGAGGCGCGCGCATCCTGCATCTTTCCTAGGCGCGCATATGCCATAGCGAGCACCTCGAGGCCGAGATCGCTTTCCATGGGCGCTCCAGCCGTGCGAACCGCCCGGACCGCCGCCTCGTATCGCCCATTCATGAACAGCGCTAAAGCATAATAGTCGTAGACCTGCGACTGCGGCTTTGGATTAAGCTGGAGCACCCGTGCCATGACCGCTAGTGCTTCCGGCTGCTGCCCCGCGTAGGTGAGAACGATCGCCAGGTTTAGCTGAGCGTCGGCGCTGTTGGGATCGAGCGCTACGGCCTTCTGCACCGATGCGATGGCCTCGTCGTGCTGGCCATCCAGTGACTGCAGGATACCAAGCACCGCATGAGCCCGCGGCGTCTGAACGTTCAGCTCCAGCGCCCGTTCGGCAGCCTCGTACGCTTGCTGGCGTGCCACCGTGCTTATGAGCACGGTCTGGTAGTCGAAACTGACAACATCGACGAGAGCGCGGGCATAACCGGCGTAGGCCTCTGCGAACTGCGGGTCGAGCGCAATGGCCCTCTGGTATAGAGACAAGGCTTCACTCAGTGATTCCTCGGTAAGGTCATAGACCTTCTGTTCCGCCCGCGTGTAGATGTCATAGGCCTCAAGATTGCGGGTCGGCAGGCGGGCAATCTGCGTCCTTTCGCTCTCCGTCAAGCGAACGGACAGCGCCTCGATGATCCGACTGATCACTTCATCCTGTAGCGTGAAGATCTCTGCGTAAGCGCGATCATAGCGCTCCGCCCAGATATTTGCCCCGCTCGCGCCGTCGATCAGTTGCACGTTGATGCGAACAGAATCGCCCGAACGGCGGACGCTGCCCTCCAACACGTATCGAACGCCCAACTGCAAGGCCACGTCCCGCACGTCCGTGGATGGATCGCGGTAAGCGGAGGTGGAGTTGCGGGCGATGACGAGGAGCCCGGAAATCTTCGACAGGTCGGTGATGAGGTCATCAGTGAGACCCTGGGCGAAATATGTCTGGTCGGTTTCGCGGCCGAGATTTCCGAACGGCAGAACCGCGATCGACGGTTTGTCCGGCAGCGCACTCCGCTCGATAGAGGAGCGTTCAATCGCCGGCTCCCAGGGGCGCCACCACCCCACCGCGCCTGCAATTATCACAATGGCGAGCGCTCCGGCGGCGACGATAGGTCGTCGGAGGGATCGGGCGACCGGCTGCCACCCGTCGAAGGTCTTGCCGACCGCCTCTGCGTCCATTCGCACGCGGTATGCGCGCACCGGCTTGTCGATGTTCTTGACGCGCCGTTCACCCAAGGACTCATATCCCACGTCAAGCTTCTTCTCGACTTGGTCATAGGTCGTGCCGGAGATCACGACGCCGCCTGAATCGGCAAGCTGTTGCAGCCGGTGCGCAATGTTGACGCCGTCGCCATGTATGTCGTCGCCCTCGACGATTACGTCGCCGAGGTTGATGCCGATGCGGAATACCATTCGGCGATCAGTCTGCAAGGCAGCGTTGCGGCCGGCCTCGGCGCGCTGCACGTCGACCGCACAGCGAAGAGCGTCGACGACACTGTGGAACTCGACCAGCAGCCCGTCGCCCATGGTCTTAACCAGTCGTCCGTGGTGTTCCGCAATTTGTGGCTCGAACACCTCGTGAAGCTCGGCCTGGAAATGAGCGCGTGTCCCTTCCTCGTCTGTCTGGCTAAGGTGTCCGTAGCCAACGACGTCGGCGATCATCACTGCGGCTAGTCTGCGCTCCATGCGGCATACCCCGCGCCGCAACAAGATAGCACTAAGACCGACTGCCCGAGAACTATTAGTGAGCTTGTCGTTCAGTAAAATCTGCCGGATGCGATCGAGGCCAGCGCCATCAACGCGGAGGCGAAATTCCGCTGCCTCGACCAGCTGATACTCAGCTCCGAGAAAAAAGGGCCGGCGATTGGGCCGGCCCTTGGTTTCCTTTACTCCGCCGCTTTCCGCCGCTTCTCCAGGAAGCCGCCCATGCGGCGGACCGCTTCGGCGATGTTGTCCAGGCTGTTGGCGTAGGAGATGCGCAGATATCCTTCGCCGTAGGAGCCGAAGCTGGTGCCGGCGATCGAGGCGACGCCCGCTTCGTCGAGCAGGCCGACTTCCATCTGCTTGGACTTGAGGCCGGTGCCCTTGATGTTGGGGAAGGCATAGAACGCGCCGTACGGCGTGATGCAGGAAACGCCCGGCAGCTTGTTGAGCTCCGCCACCACGAAGCGCCGGCGCTCATCGAACGCCTTCATCATCTTGGCGACTTCGTCCTTCGGGCCGGTGAGGGCGGCGATGCCCGCCCACTGCGCCGCGGCATTGACGCAGGAGTGGCAGTTGATGGCGAGGCGCGTCGCATGCTCGATCAGCGATTTCGGCCACACCGAATAGCCCATGCGCCAACCGGTCATCGCATAGGTCTTGCTCCAGCCGTCCAGCATGATGAGCTGGTCGCGGATCTCCGGATAGCGCAGCAGGCTCTCATGCTCGTGGCCTTCATAGAGCATCTCGCTATAGATCTCGTCCGACATCAGCGTGACGTGCGGATGCCTGGTAAGGCCGGCCACCAGCTTCTGCACCTCTTCCTTCGTGGCGGTGCCGCCGGTCGGGTTGGCGGGGCTGTTGAGGATGATGAGGCGCGTCTTCGGCGTGATGAGGCCGAGCAGCTCGTCGGCCTTGAAGGCAAAGCCGTTCTCTTCCAGGAGCGGCAGCGGCACTGCCTTGGCGCCGGTGAACTTGATCGCTGATTCGTAGATCGGGAAACCGGGGTTGGGATAGATGATCTCCGCGCCCGGCTCGCCGAACATGAGCATGGCGAAGAACATGGTGACCTTGCCGCCCGGCACCACCAGCACGTTGGCGGGATCGACCTTCGCACCGTGGCGCTTCTCGAGATCGGCGGCGACCGCTTCGCGCACCTGCGGGATGCCGTTGGCCGGCGTGTAGCCGTGATGGCCGTCCTTCAGCGCCTTGATGGCGGCTTCCACGATATGACCGGGCGTCTGGAAATCGGGCTGGCCGATGGAAAGGCTGATGATGGACTTGCCCTGCGCCTCCAGCGCCTTGGCGCGGGCCAGGACCTCGAACGCCGATTCGGTGCCAAGGCGGCCCATGCCGCTCGCCAACTGAAGCATCTCGTCTTTCCTCTTTGCAGCCGCGGCCCGCTCCGGGCCATTTTCTGCGCGGATTTTATGGGCTCGGGGATTAAGGATGGGCTGTCCCCGCCGACAGGAATTTGCGGAATGGCGACAGCGTCCATGTCGTTGCAAGGGGATTTGCAGCGCTTACCGTCAGCCCAAGCCCTTGACCCAACGGGCTCCCTGGTTTAGACCCCCCGGCGCGGTGGCGGGTGTAGCTCAATTGGTTAGAGCACCAGATTGTGGATCTGGGGGTTGCCGGTTCAATCCCGGTCACTCGCCCCAACTCTTCCTTCAGATGTCGGATCCACTACATGCCAGCGCCGCAAGGCAGGCATGAAGTTTCCGCGTGACTCCGGAAAAAACCTAAGATACCTTTCTGCGCCTGTCGGTCGTAGACCGACAGTGCTTTTTCGGAGTTGGCGCGAGCCACGGTCCAAGTTCTGGGATGACAGGTTCGGGGGTCGCCTCAAGAGCGATCCCATGCTGCAAGATCAGCAGAAAAGGCAGGCTCGATGGGCCTGCCTTTTTTGCTGATCCAGAATTCCTTCTGGCCTCTCATGCCACCCTGCGATAGAATCTGACCAATTGGACAAGTCTCGGGAAGCCAGATCCGAGACCGTCTCATCTGACAATCAAAGGGGAGGTCAGCAATGTCCCTGCTGATTCGTGGCGGCACCATCGTAACGGCCGAAGGCAGCGCGCGCGCCGATGTCTATTGCGCCGATGGCGTGATCAAGGCGGTCGGTCCAAACTTGGATGCACCGAGCGGCGCCCGCGTCGTCGATGCCGGCGGCCAATATGTGATGCCTGGCGGCATCGATCCGCACACGCACATGCAATTGCCCTTCATGGGCACTGTGGCGAGCGAGGACTTCTTCACCGGCACTGCAGCCGCCGCAGCCGGCGGCACGACCATGATCATTGATTTCGTGATCCCCGCGCCGCAGACGTCGCTGCTGAGCGGCTATGACCAGTGGCGCGAGTGGGCACAGAAATCTTGCCAGGACTATTCCTTCCACGTCGCCGTGACCTGGTGGAGCGATGAGGTCTATCGCGACATGGGCACCCTCGTGAAGGATCGGGGCGTCAATAGCTTCAAGCATTTCATGGCGTACAAGAACGCCATCATGGTGCCCGACGAGAACCTGGTGAAGAGCTTCGCGCGTTGCCAGGAACTGGGGGCCATCGCGACCGTGCATGCCGAGAATGGCGAGCTGGTGTTCCACCTCCAGAACGAAATTCTGAAGCGCGGCATCACCGGTCCTGAAGGCCATCCGTTGTCGCGTCCGCCTGAGGTGGAAGGCGAAGCCGCCAACCGCGCGATCCGGATCGCACAGGTGCTCGGCGCGCCGCTCTATATCGTGCACAATTCCTGCAAGGAATCCGTCGAGGCAATCATCCGCGCGCGGCTGGAGGGCCAGCGGGTCTACGGCGAAGTGCTCGCGGGCCACCTGCTGATCGATGATTCCGTCTACCGTCATCCCGATTGGAATTATGCGGCGGCCCATGTGATGAGCCCGCCGTTCCGGCCCAAGGAGAACCAGGACTATCTCTGGCGCGCGCTGCAATCGGGCAATCTGCAGACGACGGCAACCGACCATTGCTGCTTCTGCGCCGATCAGAAGGCCGCGGGCCGCACCGATTTCACCAAGATCCCGAACGGCACCGGCGGCGTCGAGGACCGCATGTCGGTGATCTGGCATCACGGCGTCGGCACCGGCCGCCTGACACCGAGCGAGTTCGTCAAGGTGACGTCGACCAACGCCGCGCAGATTTTCAACATCTATCCGCGTAAGGGTTCGGTCAGCGTCGGCGCCGACGCCGATCTCGTGGTGTGGGATGCCGAAGGCACGCGCACCATCTCCGCCAAGACGCATCACCAGAAAGTCGACTTCAACATCTTCGAAGGCATGAACGTGAAGGGCATTGCAAGCCACACGATCAGCCAAGGCAAGGTGGTGTGGGACAAGGGCCAGCTGAATGTCGAGAAGGGTGCCGGCCGCTACATCAACCGGCCACCGTTCCATCCGATGTTCGAAGCCTTGTCCAAAGTGAACTCCGCACGCTTGCCGCGATCGGTTCCGCGCAAGGCCGCGCAATAATTGCGATCCTCCTCCCACTGAGACGGCCGGCGAAACGCCGGCCGTTTTGCTTTTCGCCGGATGAGAATTGCGGCGGTCAATCCAATGATAAAAACCGAATATCGAATCCTTGATTTTTGCCCGTCAATTCAAGGGCGCGCGGCTTAACGTCCTCGAAGATAGGACCGCGCTTGACTTGATCCAGCGAAACTATGGACACTTTGCGCTGCCGGCGGCCTGAGGATTTGTTTGGTCGGCACGCGTTCGGGGCGTTGCATGACGAAGGTACTTGCGCCGCGAGGCGAAGGAACGTGGGGCTCGATTGCGATGTACCGCGGAATATTTCGACTTCGAATCATGATCGGTTTGATGGAGGAACGTTCATTGTCCATCCAGGCGCACGAAGGCCGAAAGTCTTTGTGGCGCTGCGTTGGAGGCGATGTCTCGGACGAGGGGCTGGCCTGAGGGAGCAGGTTGCGCGGCCATTACCGCTGCTAGATGAGGGGAAGCACACATGAGTAGCATCGACCAAAACCATATTCGCAAGGAACTTGTTCGGTTGAGCAAGATGGCGCGGGAGCTTCGCATGAAGGAACTCGCGCATTTCATCGACGTCGCCGGGGAAGTGGCGTCGGAAATGACTATGCCCAAGGCTGAGAGATCCAAAGCGACGCAGCACTGAACGCATTGCACGTCGCCGCGCAAACCGCGGCGACGTTTCTTCGTTCCGCTCAGACTTGAGCCGGAGGCGTGAGGCCGCAGCCGCGCAGGATGATCTCCGTTACCTGCCGCGCCACCGCCTTGTATTCCTGCGGCGTCAATTGATCGCGGCCGAGCACCGCCGAGATCTGCGACGCGAAATCGGCATAGGTCTGGGTGCTGGCCCAGATCATGAAGAGCAGATGCTTCGGATCGATTTCGCGCATCTTGCCGGCGGCGATCCAGCTGCGGATGACCTTGGCCTTTGCATCCACCCAGGCGCGCAGCTCCGTGCTCAGGTATTTGCCGAGATGCGGCGCGCCGTGGATGATCTCGTTGGCGAACACGCGCGATGGAATGGGCTGCTCGCGCGCCAGCTCGATCTTGGCGGTGATGTAGTGGGAAAGCGCGCTCGCCGGCTCGGCGTCGGCCCTGATCTCGTCGGCGGTGTGCAGCCAGGTGCTGATGATGCCGGTCAGCACCTGCTGGTAGAGCTCTTCTTTGGTGTTGAAGTAATAATGGAGGTTGGCCTTCGGGATAGCAGCGCGGCGTGCGATCTCCGCGGTCGTTGCGCCGTTGAATCCGGCTTCGGCAAAGACCGATTCCGCGGCCTCGAGGATGCGTTTCTCGATGCTGGCGCGGCTGCGTTGCCGCACGCCGCCGCCATTGCCGAGATCGGCGTTGGGTTGATCGTTCATCGCCAAAAGGCCTGATCTCCTCTTGATATCGTTTCATATTGGACTCCCCCTGATCGAGGAAGGAAAGAAAAAACTTGATCATTCGGTCAGAAAATTCTTGATCAATTGGTCAAATTTCCGCAGACTGCTTGTGGATTAAGCCAGTGCCGGTTCTGGGCCGCGTGGCGACCCGAGTCGGAATGAATTTGTGGCTGAGACCCATGGGAGGGGTTGATGACGCAATCGGCAACGCCGGACATCGCCGCCGGACGTCTGCGGCCGGATGACATCGCCGCCAATTTCGAAGACATCAAGCCCGCGCTCGATCGCAAGCGGGCGTTGATCGAAAGCAGCCGCTGCTATTTCTGCCACGACGCGCCCTGCATCGAGGCTTGCCCGACCTCGATCGACATCCCCAACTTCGTGCGCATGATCAATACGGGGAACACGTTGGGCGCGGCGGAGAAGATTCTCGAGGCCAACATCCTCGGCGGCATGTGCGCGCGGGTCTGCCCGACGGAGATCCTGTGCGAGGACAAGTGCGTGCGCAACACATCGGAGGACAAGCCGGTCAATATCGGAATGCTCCAGCGCTACGCCGTCGATCACCTGATGGAAAAGGGGCGCTATCCCTTTACGCGGCAGGCGCCCACTGGTAAGCGCGTCGCTGTCGTCGGCGGTGGACCGGCTGGTCTCTCCTGTGCGCATCGGCTCGCGATGCTGGGGCACGAGGTCGCGATCTTCGATGCTAAGAGCAAGCTTGGCGGGCTCAACGAATACGGCATCGCGGCCTACAAGACCGTGAACAATTTCGCCCAGGCGGAGGTGGATTTCGTCCTTTCCATCGGCGGCATCAGCGTGAAGACCGGCCAGGTGCTGGGGCGCGACATCACGCTCGACCAGCTACGCCGCGATTTCAACGCCGTGTTCCTGGGGCTTGGTCTTTCGGGCGTCAATGCGCTGGGATTGGACGGTGAGGAGCAACTCTCCGGCGTCATGGATGCCGTCGGCTATATCGCCGATCTTCGTCAGGCACCCGACAAGGGGCGGCTGAAGGTGGGGCGCAAGATCGTCGTGATCGGTGGCGGCAATACCGCGATTGATATCTCGGTGCAGACCAAGAAGCTCGGCGCCGAAGACGTGACCTTGGTCTATCGCCGCGCGCCGGAGAATATGAGCGCGACCTGGCATGAGCAGGAATTCGCGCAGGTGAATGGCGTGAAGATCAAGCATTGGGCGCGGCCTGTGCGCCTGATAGGCCAGAATGGCGCAGTCAAGGAAGTGGAATTCGAGCGCACGGCGCTCGATGATCGCGACCGCCTGATCGGGACCGGGGAGACTTTCTCCATCCTGTGCGACCAGGTGTTCAAGGCGATCGGGCAGAAGTTCGTAAAGGATCCCGTCAACGGCAAGGCTCAGGAATCGCTCGACCTGATCGGCGGCAAGATTGCGGTGAACGAGGAGATGAAGACCTCGCTCGCCAACGTCTGGGCCGGCGGCGATTGCGTCGCCAGCGGGATCGATCTGACCGTGCAGAGCGTCGAGGACGGCAAGGTCGCCGCCCATGCGATCGACCGCCATCTGCGCGGCGCGAAATAGCGAACGGCTGGAAAGGGAGAACCATCATGGCCGACCTTCGCACCAACTTTGCCGGCATTAAGTCGCCCAACCCGTTCTGGCTGGCCTCCGCGCCGCCGACTGACAAGGAATACAACGTCGTCCGCGCCTTCAAGGCAGGCTGGGGCGGCGTGGTGTGGAAGACCTTGGGCGAAGACCCGCCAGTAGTGAATGTCAGCTCGCGCTATGGCGCGCTGCATTCGGCCGACCAGCGCATGATCGGCTTCAACAATATCGAGCTGATTACCGACCGGCCGCTCGACATCAATCTGCGCGAGATCAAGCAGGTCAAGCGCGACTGGCCGGATCGCGCTGTCGTTGTCTCGCTGATGGTGCCCTGCACCGAGGAAGCCTGGAAGGGCATCCTGCCGTATGTCGAGGAGACCGAGGCCGACGCGATCGAGCTCAATTTCGGCTGCCCGCACGGCATGTCGGAGCGCGGCATGGGATCGGCGGTCGGCCAGGTGCCGGAATATGTCGGCATGGTCGCGAAATGGTGCAAGCAGCACACCCGCATGCCGGTGATCGTGAAGCTGACGCCCAACATCACCGACATCCGCAAACCGGCGCGCGCGGCAAAGGAAGGCGGCGCCGATGCGGTGTCGCTCATCAACACTATCAATTCCATCACCTCGATCGATCTCGACATCATGGCACCGGAGCCGACGGTGGATGGCAAGGGCACCCATGGCGGCTATTGTGGCCCGGCAGTGAAGCCGATCGCCATGCACATGGTCGCCGACATCGCGCGCGACAAGGATACCTACGGCCTGCCGATCTCAGCCATCGGCGGCATCGCCAACTGGCGCGACGCGGCGGAGTTCATCAGCCTGTCGGCCGGGACCGTGCAGGTCTGCACCGCCGCCATGCATTACGGCTTCAAGATCGTGGACGACATGATCTCCGGCCTCAGCAACTGGATGGACGAGAAGGGCTACGCAACGATCGAGGACTTCCGGGGCAAGGCGGTTCCGAACGTCACCGACTGGCAGTTCCTCAATATCAACTACAAGAGCATCGCGCAGATCGATCAGGACAAGTGCATCAAGTGCGGCCTCTGCCACATCGCGTGCGAGGACACCTCGCACCAGTCGATCGCGAAACTCAACGCCGACGGCAAGCGCCGCTATGAGGTGATCGAGGAGGAGTGCGTCGGCTGCAACCTGTGCGCCCATGTCTGCCCGGTGCCGGATTGCATCAGCATGGTTTCGGTTGAGACCGGCAAGCCGTATCTCAACTGGACGCAGGATCCGCGCAACCCGATGCGCAAGGCCGCGGAATAGTCTAGAGTTCGCGCAAGATCAGGGAAGGCGCCCGGAAAAACGGGCAAACGGCCAACGGACAATCGATAGGGAAGCTAAGGGGGCTGACATGTTGTTTTCGCGACGTAATCTCCTGCTCGCGACGGGCGGGATTGCTGCTGTTTCGGCGATGGGCACTTTGCCGCGCCGGGTTTGGGCGGCGGACAAGATCAAGACTGCTGCCATTTACACCGTTCCAGTGGAGCAGCAATGGGTCAGCCGCATCCACAAGGCCGCGACCGCGGCGCAGGAGCGCGGCGACATCGAATACACCTTTTCCGAAAAGGTGGCGAACACCGACTATGAACGCGTGATGCGCGAATATTGCGAGGCCGGGCATAAGCTGATCGTCGGCGAGGCCTTCGCGGTGGAGGATGCCGCGCGCGCCGTAGCGAAGGACTATCCCGACCGCGCCTTCCTGATCGGCTCCAGCTTCAAGCCGGACGCCGCGGTGCCGAACTTCGCTGTGTTTGACAACTACATCCAGGACGCCTCGTATCTCACCGGCATCGTCGCCGGCGCCATGACCAAGAAGAAGAGCATCGGCATGGTCGGCGGCTATCCGATCCCGGAAGTCAACCGGTTGATGAACGCCTTCATGGCCGGCGTGCGCGAGATCGCGCCCGACACCAAGTTCCAGATCGCCTTCATCGGTTCCTGGTTCGACCCGCCGAAAGCCAAGGAGACGGCCTTCGCCCAGATCGATGCCGGCGCCGACCTCATGTATGCCGAGCGTTTCGGCGTGTCGGACGCGGCGAAGGAGCGGGGCGTGCTGGCGATCGGCAATGTAATAGATACCCAACCCGATTATCCCGACACCGTCGTCGCCTCCGCGCTCTGGCACTTCGAACCGACCTTGGATACCGCCATTACCAAAGTGAAGGCAGGCAGCTTCAAGGCGGACGATTACGGCGTCTACTCCTTCATGAAGGCCGGCGGCTGCAGCATCTCGCCGCTCGGCACCTTCGAGGGCAAGGTGCCGGCCGAAATCGTCGCCAAGGTCGCCGAGAAGGAGAAGGCGATCAAGGACGGCAGCTTCACCGTCAAGATCGACGATAACGAGCCCAAATCGAGCTGATGGCCGCTCTGCCGGATGCCGAGCCGGGGGATGTCGTCCTCCGGCTGAGCGGCATCACCAAGCGTTTCGGTCCATTGCTGGCCAACGATGCGATCAGCCTCGATCTGCATCGCGGTGAAGTGCTGGCGCTGCTTGGCGAGAACGGCGCCGGTAAGACCACGCTCATGAATATCCTGTTCGGCCACTATGTGGCCGACGAGGGCAGCATCGAGGTATTCGGCGAAACCCTGCCGCCCGGCTCGCCCAAAGCCGCCTTGGCGCGCGGCATCGGCATGGTGCACCAGCATTTCACGCTGGCCGACAACCTGACCGTTCTCGATAACGTCGTCCTTGGCACCGAGCCGCTCTGGCGCGCTCGCTCGCGCCACGCCGAAGCGCGCGCCAAGCTGGCTGAGCTGTCGGAAACCTTCGGCCTCGCGGTGAAGCCGGACGCCCGCATTGCCGACCTCTCCGTGGGAGAGCGCCAGCGCGTCGAAATCTTGAAGGCGCTCTACCGCGACGCCCGGATTCTTATTCTGGATGAGCCGACTGCCGTCCTGACGCCGCAGGAGACCGAAGCCTTGTTCGCCACGCTTCAAAAGCTGGTGGAGCGCGGCCTCGCCATCATCTTCATCTCCCACAAGCTCCATGAAGTGATGGCGGTGAGCCGCCGTGTTGTCGTCCTGCGTCAGGGCAAGCTGGTGGCGGAACGGCACACGTCTGGGACGGATCGTCACGAACTCGCCGAGCTGATGGTTGGCCGTCCGATCCCAGAGCCGAAGGTCGAGCCCATCCCGGTCGGTGCCATTGCGCTGGAGTTGAAAGGTGTCACGGTGGCGGGCGAGGGGCGGGCGCGGCTCCAGGACATTTCGTTGAGTCTTCATGGCAACGAAATTGTCGGCATCGCCGGCGTGTCTGGGAATGGGCAGGGCGCACTTGCTGACGTGATCAGCGGCATTGCCGAGCCGAGCAGCGGAGCGGTGTCCCTGTTCGGGCAGGAGATCCATCATTTCGATCCTGCACGCATGGTCGCCCATGGCGTTGCGCGCATTCCGGAAGATCGTCACGCCGTCGGCCTGGTCGGCGATCTGTCGCTGGAAGAGAACCTGATTTCCGCGCGCTATCGCGAAGCGCCGTTTTCGCGCCGCAGCTTGATCGACTGGAAAAAGGTGCGGGAGTTCGCGACCCGTATCATCGCCGATTACGACGTGCGCTGCCCGGGTCCGCACGCCGCGACGCGCCTGCTCTCCGGCGGCAACATGCAGAAGCTGATCCTGGGCCGCGAGATGGCGCGGAGCCCGCGCATCATTCTCGCCAACCAGCCGACGCGCGGCCTCGATATCGGCGCGGTCGGCTATGTCCACCAGCAGCTCCTGAAAGCGCGCTTAGCCGGCGCCGGCATCCTCCTCATCTCCGAGGATCTCGACGAACTGCTGGCGCTCTCCGACCGCGTGGTCGTCATGTATCGCGGGCGCATGTCGGCGCCGATGGCGCGCCGCGACGTGACCATCCGTCACCTCGGGCTGATGATGGCCGGCCAAGGTCTTGCCGATGCGGCTTGAACCGCGCACCGAATCTGCCAGAAGCATCTGGGTCATCGCGCCGCTGGCAGCCGTGGTCGCAAGTTTCGTCGTTGCGGCGTTGTTGGTGCTCCTGGGTGGCGCGTCACCGCTCTCGGTCTTTGCGGCGGTGATCAAGGGTGCGACCGGAACGCAATTTGCGTTCCTCGAAACGCTGACCCGCGCGACGCCGCTGATCTTCACCGGCCTTGCCGCCGCCGTCGCATTCCGCGCCAAGCTGTGGAACATCGGCGGCGAAGCGCAGCTTTATGCCGGCGCGATCATGACCATCGTGCTCGGCACCGGCGCGCTGCCGCTGCCGGCGCCGATTCTCATTCCGCTCATCATGGCGGCGGGGATGCTGGCTGGAGCGCTGCTGCTCTTGGGCCCGACGTTCCTCAAGACCCGCTTCGGCGTCGATGAGGTTGTGACAACGCTGCTCCTCAACTTCGTGATGGTGCTGTTCGTCAGCATGCTGCTCGACGGCGCGCTGAAGGACCCGATGGGCCTCGGCTGGCCGCAATCGAAGAAAGTGATCGAGGCGGCGCATCTGCCCAAACTGGTGCACGGCAAGCGCCTGCATCTCGGTTTTGTCATCGCGATCGGCGCGGCGCTGGTCGTCTGGTTCATCAATGCCCGCACGACCTTCGGCTATGAGATGCGCGCGGTTGGCTTCAACCCGCGTGCGGCGCGTTTCGCCGGCATTCCGGTGAATTGGGCGATGGCGAAGACGGCGTTGCTCTCCGGTGGCCTCGCGGCGCTCGCCGGGGTTAGCGAAGTGGCAGGGCTCAAGGGCAACCTGACCCTCGATCTGTCGCCGGGCTTCGGCTACACGGGCATCGTTGTGGCTATGCTGGCGATGCTGCATCCGGTCGGCGTGATCGCCGCCGCAATCTTCGTCGCTGCTATGTTCGTCGGCGCCGACGCCATGAGCCGGACAGTCGGCGTGCCCAACTACATTGCCAACGTCATGGTCGCGACCGCCTTGCTGACCATGGTGACGGCAATGCTGTTTACCCGCTTCCGCCTGAAATTGAGGTAGGCAGATGCAGGTGATTCAGATTCTGTTCGAAGCGAGCCTGTGGGCGGCGGCCATCCGCATCGCTTCGCCGCTGATCTTCGCGACGCTCGGCGAGCTCATCTGCGAACGGGCCGGTGTGCTTAATCTCGGCATCGAAGGCATCATGACGGTCGGCGCCTTCGCCGGCTGGGTCGTGGTCTATCACGGTGCGGATTTGTGGACAGGTATCCTGATCGCAGCGATCGCCGGCGCGGCCTTCGGATTGCTGCATGGATTCCTGACAGTGCCGCTCGGACTGTCGCAACATGTCACGGGGATCGGCATTACGCTTCTTGCCACCTCGCTCACGTACTATGCGTATCGCCTCGCGTTCCCGAGCGTCACGTCGCCGCCGAAGATCGCGACTTTCGTCCCGCTCGAAATCCCGCTGCTGTCGCAGATTCCGATATTGGGTGACGCTTTGTTCAAGCAGACGCCGCTCACCTATTTTGCATTCCTGGCGGTGATCGTCGTCGCCTACGTCCTCTATCGCACGCCGATCGGCCTCGCGGTGCGCACGGTCGGTGAAAATCCGGCAGCCGTCGAGGCGCAGGGCATCGACGTCACCTGGTTGCGCATCGGCGCGGTGGCGGTGGGCAGCGCCTTCATGGCGCTCGGCGGCGCGTTCCTGACCATGTCGGCCTTCAACTCGTTCTACTTCGACATGGTGAACGGACGCGGCTGGATCTGCATCGCGCTCGTGGTATTCGGCTCGTGGCGGCCGGGCAAGGCGCTGCTGGGCGCCATCCTGTTCGCAGCCTTCGATGCCTACCAGTTGCGGCTGCAGCAGTTGGCCGGCGCTTATCTGCCCTATCAGGTGTTCCTGATGCTGCCCTATATTCTGTCGATCCTGGCGCTGATCGCCATGTCGCGGCGCGCCGGCTATCCGCGGGCCCTGATGATTCCCTATCGCAAGGGCGAGCGCTGAACGGAGAGAAGCATGCTCGATCTCATCATTCGCGGCGCCAACCTGCCGGACGGAAGGCAAGATGTCGATATCGGCATCGAAGGCGGCAAGATCATGACCGTCGGACCTGCTCTGAAAGCCAACGCCGGTAAAGAGATCGACGCCAAAGGCCGCCTGGTCACGCCGCCTTTCGTCGATGCGCACTTCCATATGGACGCGACCCTGTCTCTCGGCCTGCCGAGGCTCAACCAATCCGGCACCTTGCTGGAAGGCATCGCGCTGTGGGGCGAGCTGAAGCCGCTGCTGACGCAAGACGCGATCGCCGAGCGCGCGCTGGCCTATTGCGACTGGGCGGTCGCCAAGGGGCTGCTCGCGATCCGATCGCATGTCGATGTCTGCGATCCGCGCCTGCTGGCGGTCGATGCGCTCCTGGAGGTGAAAAAAAAGGTCAAACCCTATCTCGATCTTCAGCTTGTCGCCTTTCCGCAGGATGGCGTGTTCCGCTCGCCCGGCGCGATGGAGCTGCTCAAGACCGCGCTCGATCGCGGCATCGATGTGGTCGGCGGCATTCCGCATTTCGAGCGCACCATGGCGGATGGCGCGGCCTCCGTGCGCGCCTTGTGCGAGATCGCGGCCGAGCGCGGCTTGCTGGTCGACATGCATTGCGACGAGACCGATGATCCGATGTCCCGCCACGTCGAGACGCTCGCCTACGAGACGCAGCGTCTGGGATTGCAGGGCAGGGTGACGGGCTCGCACCTCACCTCCATGCATTCCATGGACAATTACTATGTGAGCAAGCTGATCCCGCTGATGGCGGAGGCGCAGCTCAACGCCATCGCCAATCCGCTGATCAACATCACCATCCAGGGCCGGCATGACACCTATCCGAAGCGCCGCGGCATGACGCGGGTGCCGGAGCTGATGGCGGCCGGCCTCAATGTCGCGTTCGGCCATGATTGCGTGATGGATCCTTGGTACGGCATGGGATCGGGCGACATGCTGGAGGTCGCGCATATGGGCCTGCATGTCGCGCAGATGACAGGGCAGGAGGCGATGCGCGCCTGCTTCGCGGCGGTCACGGAAAATCCCGCCCGTATCATGCACCTCGACGGCTACGGCATCGCGCCAGGCAAGAACGCCGATCTGGTTATCCTGCAGGCCGCCGATCCGGTCGAAGCGATCCGCGTGCGGGCAACGCGGCTCGCGGTCCTGCGGCGTGGCAAAGTGATCGCGGAAACGCCGGCACAGACGGCGCAGTTGCACCTGCCAGGACGCCCCGAAAGCGCGGATTTCCTCAGGAAACGGAGTTGACCGTTTGGTCAGGAAGCGCGAAGATCGATTACAAAATTATGAGCGGCGAATCCGATAGAAAGCCGCTAAGTGTCTGATTCTGGGGCTGGCGAAAAACTGGGAGATTAGCCTTGGGCACCAATCTGCGCATCAATGCCGACCGTCTGTGGGACAGCCTCATGGAGATGGCCAAGATCGGCGCCACCGAGAAGGGCGGCGTCTGCCGCCTCGCCCTGACCGATCTCGACAAGCAGGCACGCGACCTGTTCTGCCAGTGGGCCAGGGATGCCGGCTGCACTATCAAGGTCGACAAGATGGGCAACGTGTTCGCACGCCGTCCGGGCAAGGATAATTCGCTGTCGCCCGTGATGACCGGCAGCCACATCGACAGCCAGCCGACCGGCGGCAAGTTCGACGGCATCTACGGCATCATGGCCGGCCTCGAAGTTGTGCGCACGCTGAACGACTTCAATTACGAGACCCAGCGCCCGGTCGAGGTTGCGATCTGGACCAACGAGGAAGGCTCGCGCTTCGCGCCGGCCATGGTCGCCTCGGGCGTGTTCGCCGGCGTATTCCCGCTGGAATACGGGCTGTCGCGCGCCGACCTCGACGGCAAGACCATGGGCCAGGAATTGAAGCGCATCGGCTACGACGGGCCGGAGCAGGTCGGCGGCCGCCCGGTCTTCGCGTTCTTCGAGACGCATATCGAGCAGGGCCCGATCCTGGAAGCCGAGAAGAAGACCATCGGCGTGGTCCAGGGCGCGCAGGGCCAGCGCTGGTTTGAAGTCACCATGGTGGGGCAGGAGGCACATGCCGGCCCGACGCCCATGAAGGTGCGCAAGGATGCGCTGGTCGGCGCGGCGCATGTCGTCAGCGCCATCAACCGCATCGGGCACGAGAACCAGCCCTTCGCCTGTGCGACCGTCGGCCTCATCCAGTCGAGCCCCAACTCGCGCAACACGATCCCGGGCAAGGTGTTTTTCACCATCGACCTGCGGCATCCGGAGGATGCGGTGTTGTCGAAGATGGCGGCTGCAGCGAAGGCAGCCAGCGAAGAGGCTGCGGCCAAGAATGGCCTGCAACTCGACTTCAAGGAGATCTGGTATTCGCCGCCGGTGAAGTTCGACACCAACTGTGTCGCGGCCGTGAAGTCGGGCGCGGAGGAGCTGGGCCATGCCAGCATGCCGATCATCAGCGGCGCCGGCCACGATGCCTGCTACATGAGCCGCGTGGCGCCGACCGGCATGGTCTTCATCCCGTGCGAAGACGGCATCAGCCACAACGAGATCGAGAACGCCACCAAGGACGATTGCGGCGCCGGGTGCGATGTCTTGCTGCGCGCGATGGTGGAGCGCGCCAATGCCAACTGAGCCGACGGCCAAGGTCGTCGATCTCCCGGTGCGCGGCCGCAACACCGACGGGAAGGCCGCGCCCTCGGGCGTCATCATCGATATCCGCAATCTTTCCCTGACGTTCCAGACCGCGGATGCGCCGGTTGTCGCGCTCACCAACATCGATCTCGCCGTGCGTGCCGGCGAATTCGTCTCGCTGATCGGCCCCTCGGGCTGCGGCAAGACGACCTTGATGCGCATCGTCGCCGACCTCGAGCAGCCGACCGAGGGCACGATCACTGTCAACGGCGTCTCGCCGCGCGAGGCGCGGCTCAAGCGCGCCTATGGCTACATCTTTCAGGCGGCGGCCCTCTATCCCTGGCGCAATGTGCAGCGCAATGTGGAGCTGCCGCACGAGATCATGGGCGTCTCGAAAGAAGAGCGCGAAGCGAAGGCCAAGCGCTATCTGGAGCTGGTAGGCCTCAAAGGATTCGAGAAGAAATTTCCGTGGCAGCTGTCCGGCGGCATGCAGCAGCGCGTCTCAATCGCGCGCGCTCTCTCATTCGATCCGCAATTGCTGCTGATGGATGAGCCGTTCGGCGCGCTGGACGAGATCACGCGCGACCGCATGAACGAAGAACTGCTGCAGATCTGGGAGAAGACGCGGAAGACCGTGATCTTCGTCACCCACTCGATCGACGAGGCTGTCCTGCTCTCCACCAAGATCGTGGTCATGAGCGCGCGGCCCGGCCGGATCGTCGACGTGATCGACAGCACCTTGCCCGCCATTCGCACGCTCGAGACGCGCGAGACGCCCGCCGCCCAGGAACTGGCGCACCGCGTGCGGATCGGGCTGAAGGCTGGCCATTCCTATGACTAGGGCGGTGTTCGGCTTTCTATCGCCGAAGGGGCGGGTGCTGCCGATCGTCACCGTGGTCGCGATCATCATTGTCCTGTGGTACGCGCTGGCAATCGGGCTCAACTACGCGCGCGTGTCGGAACTCCTGGTGCAGGACAATCCGGATTACACCACCACCGATCTGATCAAAGGCGCCTGGACCATGGAACGGCCGGTGCTGCCGGCGCCGGACCAGATCGCGGTTGATTTGTGGAAATCGACCGCCGCACTCAAGGTCACGAGCAAGCGCTCGCTGATCTATCATGCCTACATCACATCCTCGGCAACGGTAGTCGGCTTCGCGTTCGGCGCGATCCTGGGTGTCTTGCTGGCGGCGGGTATCGTCCATGTGCGGACCCTGGACCGTTCCCTGATGCCCTGGATCATCGCCTCGCAGACCATCCCGATCCTGGCGATCGCGCCGATGATCATCGTGGTGCTCGGCAATATCGGGATCACCGGCCTCATTCCGAAGGCCATCATCTCGATGTATCTGTGCTTCTTCCCGGTCGCCATCGGCATGGTGAAGGGCTTGCGCTCGCCCGATCCATTGCAGATGGATCTGATGCGCACCTACAACGCCAGCGAGTTTCAGATCTTCTGGAAGCTGCGCGTGCCGGCTTCCATCCCGTTCCTGTTCGCCAGCCTTAAGGTCGCCATTGCCATCAGCCTGGTCGGCGCGATCGTCGGTGAATTGCCGAGCGGCGCCCTGGCCGGCCTCGGCGCGCGGATGCTCAGCGGCTCCTATTACGGCCAGACGGTGCAGATCTGGTCGGCGCTGCTGATGGCGGCGATCCTTGGCATGGCCATGGTATATGTGATCGCGGGCATCGAGTGGGCGACCCTGCGCCGGACGGGAGCGCGCGGATGAACGCTCAGCTCGCCTGGGTGAGCGCGTTCCTGATGGCGGCGGGGCTGGCGCTGCCGATCGGCTATTACGAGGAGGACTTCGCTTATTGGTCCCAGTTTCCCTGGGCCGCTTCCTTCGTCGCCGTCGGAATCATCTTCGCGATTGCCGGTGAACGCTGGCTGCGGCACCTGGCAAAGGGCGAGATTTGGTCCTGGCTAGGCCCTGTCGCCGTGATCGTCGCCGGCATCGGACCGGCCCAGCTTCCCACCAGCGAACTCCAGATGGGTCTATCAGCCTCCGGATTCTGGCTGACCGTCATGGGCGTGCTCCTGTTCGCCTGGGTGGTGATGCAGCACATCTCCGCGCAGCCGCCGAGCCGGGTCTATGCCCTGATTGTGCCCGCCTTGTTCGGCGTGGCGCTGATCTATCTCTGGCAGTCCGTGGTGGTCGGCTTTGCGATCCCGCGCATCCTGCTGCCGGCGCCGACGGAGATCCTGGTCGCCCTCAGGCGCGAAGCGCCGACGCTGGCGGATGATTTCAAGCAGACGTTCCTGAAGGCGGTGCTGGCAGGGTTCGTGCTCGGTAATCTGCTGGGCCTTGCGACGGCGCTCATCGTCGATCGCGTGCCCTTCCTGCAACGCGGGCTTCTGCCGCTCGGCAACCTGGTCAGCGCCGTCCCGATCGTCGGCGTCGCGCCCATCATGGTCATGTGGTTCGGCTTCGGCTGGGAATCCAAGACCGCGGTCATCGTGTTCATGATCTTCTTCCCCATGCTGGTGAATGCCGTCGCGGGCCTCAACGCCGCCAGCCGGATGGAGCTCGACCTCATGCAATCCTACGGCGCCGGCTATTGGCAGACCCTGTGGGCGCTGCGCCTGCCGGCGGCGCTGCCCTTCATCTTCAACGCGCTCAAGATCAACTCGACCCTGGCGCTGATCGGCGCGATCGTGGCCGAGTTCTTCGGATCGCCGACCGCCGGCATGGGCTTCCGCATCAGCACGGAGTCTCAGATCATGAACGTCGATGTCGTGTGGGCGACCATTGCGGTCGCCGCCGTTGCCGGTTCCGCCTCTTATGGGATGCTGGCGGTCCTGGAGCGCAGTTTCACATTCTGGCATCCATCTTACCGCAGTCGATGAACGCAAAAACAAGGAGGCAGACTATGAGTGCGAAGACTTGGAGGGGCGCGGTTGCAGCGGCGGCATTGTTGACGCTGTGCGCGAACGCGGCGGAGGCGGCGGACAAGCTGACCCTGCAATTGAAGTGGGTGACGCAGGCGCAGTTCGCCGGCTATTTCGTGGCGAAGGACAAGGGATTCTATGACGAGGTCGGGCTCGACGTAACGATCAAGCCAGGCGGTCCGGACATCAATCCCAGCCAGGTGATCGCCGGCGGTGGCGCCGACGTGGTGGTGGATTGGATGCCATCCGCGCTGGCGACGCGCGAGAAGGGCGTGCCGCTGGTCAACATCGCCCAGGTGTTCCAGAAGTCGGGCATGATGCTGACCTGCCGCAACGACAGCGGCGTCACCGCGCCTGACAAGTTCGCCGACAAGACGCTCGGCGTCTGGTTCGGCGGCAACGAATATCCGTTCCTCAACTGGATGAACAAGCTTGGCCTCAAGACCGACGGCAGCGCCGGCGGTGTCAAAGTGCTGAAGCAGGGCTTCAACGTCGACCCGCTGCTGCAGAAGCAGGCCGATTGCATCTCCACCATGACCTACAACGAGTATTGGCAGGTGATCGATGCCGGCATGAAGCCGGACCAGCTGACCACCTTCAAATACGAGGATCAGGGCGTCGCGACCTTGGAAGACGGGCTCTACACGCTCGATAAGAGCCTCAAGGACCCGGCGATGGTCGAGAAGCTGGCGAAGTTCCTGAAGGCCTCGATGAAGGGCTGGGACTATGCCGTCGCGCATCCCGACGAAGCGGCCATGATCACCTTGGAGAATGACGAGACCGGCGCGCAGACCGAGAAGCACCAGAAGCGCATGATGGGCGAGATCGCCAAGCTGGTCGGAACCAACGCGAAGGGCACCGGCTACCTCGACGAAGCGGCTTTCAACCGGACGGTCGAGACCCTGATGGGCGGCGGCTCCGACCCCGTCATCACCAAGAAGCCGGAAGGCGCCTGGACCCATGACGTGATCGACAAAGCCCAGGCAATGTAAGCTGCCGCTGGCGGAAGATCAGGAAGGAAGCCCCGACTCTCGCAGCCGGGGTTTTCTTTTGGGGCAGAATGCTATGATGGCGCCATGCAGTATACGTTCAACGAGCTAGAATTGCCGAATGGCGGCCGCCTGGGCCTCGGGTGCTGCCCGGGCCATCGGTTGAGGTTGTTGCCGTTGGGGCTGGTGCGCCGGACCGAGAGCATCAGGGACGACCTCAAGCTGATCGCGGCGTGGAAGCCGCATGCCGTGCTGTCATTGATGGAAGAGCACGAGCTCGCCGGGGCCGGCGCGCCGATCCATCTGCTGGCCGAAGAGCTGCAAGACCATGGCGTCGACTGGCTGCACCTGCCCATCCCGGATATGTGCGCGCCCGACGAGAGATTCGAAACAGCGTGGGTCGATCTGTGGCCGCGCCTTGATAGCGAGCTTCAGCAAGGCGGGCGAGTGTTCATCCACTGTTATGCGGGCCTGGGGCGCACCGGCACGGTGGCGGCGCTCATCCTCATGCAGTATGGCCTCAGCGCCCGCGATGCGATGCGGCAGGTGAGGGCGGCGCGGCCTGGATCGGTGCAGAGCCTCGAGCAGGAGTACTATCTCTCGGTCGCGCACGACAAGCGCATGCGCGACCAGACTTCACGTGGGCGACCGCCGACGGGATAATGCTATGGGCGGCTTCTCGGTGCCGACTTCGCCCGTTTGTCGGATGCGGCAGCCCTTGAACCGACCGCAAGAGCGAGGTGTTGCAGGCGGACCCCCTGGTCGACGTAGTCCTCGGTGGCTCGCGTTACCCAATCTCTTTGCAGCAGCAGGGCCTCGCTCCAGCTGCGGCAATTGGTCAGCGATTTTTGCAATTGCCTGCCGCTCCTGATCCGCACATCGACAAAGCGGCTGATCTCGCGATTCCAGTCCGCAAGTGCGATGCCAGCGCGCGTGCTCGTATCGACCAGCGCGGTCGCGATCCAGTCGGGGACATGAGACGACGATGCGACTGCGGGCTTTTCGAGACGTGGAGCGGCTTTTCTCATTTAGAATCTCCATGATCTAAGCAATGCTGGTCACTGACATGCCGGCAACTTCGAACGTGTCACCGATCATGCCGGCGCGCTGCCTTCTCAAGGCAGTCCGGAATTCTTGCTTCCTTTTCGATCTGCTTCAACACGCTCAGAAGTATGGTTCGCAGCGCACAGGTACTAGGCCGAAAGTGATAGCGTGCGGTGGCCAAGTCTTGCAGATCGGCGACGAAACCTAATCGTTCTCGACTAGCCCAAGTTCCTTGCGCTGCTTCTTCGACAGCCCGAGCGCGACGATGCGATGGGATTCCTTGAGATAGCCCTTCAGGTCCTTATCAGACAGCCCCGGCTTGGCGTAATGCTGGATCCACTTCATGCCGCGCGAGGCGAGATAGGGGGCAGGGCGCAGCCCACGCTTGTCCTTCAGCATCTCGTAGGCGATGGGTGAGGTCTTGAAGGTGATGTGCGCCTTCCCCCCGTCATCCCAGCCGCCGATTGCGAACACCTTGCCGCCCACCTTCCACACGTGCGAGCCGCCCCATTGCATTACGTAGGTCGTGGCGGGGAGGGATTTGCAGAAGGCGTTGTATTCCTTGTAGGTCATCACCCTTTCTCCGCCGCCTTCAGGAACGCGCTGACGTGTTCTGCTGACAGCGCTCTTTGCCCGTCCGGCGTTGCTGCCACAAACAAGGCAGCGGCTGCCCGGGCAAAAGAGCTCGCCGCGACGATCTCCTCGCCAAGCGCCAGGCGGGCTGCAAGGGCGCCGCAGAAGCAATCGCCGGCGCCGTGCGCCGACCGCACCACTGCCTCGAACGCTGGC
Organism: Dongiaceae bacterium; assembly: GCA_035695765.1. Taxonomy (GTDB): domain Bacteria; phylum Pseudomonadota; class Alphaproteobacteria; order Dongiales; family Dongiaceae; genus Dongia_A. Next base: position 99,244 of record DASRRI010000088.1, on the reverse strand, counting down.
TGGAACATGCTCTTGCCTGCCCGCGTGGTCAGATGGAGTCCATCGCTGCCCAAGGTGATGATGAGATCCAGTCCTGGTCGATGCAGCGTCTGTGCCGCGCGCGCAACGTCCTGCTGACTCTGCACGGGCTGGCCGGTCATTTGCCCGGCCTCCACGCGGTTGACGACCAGGATGTCGGTGAGCTGCAGCAATTCTGCCGGCAAGCTCCTCGCCGGCGCAGCGTTCAGGAGCACGCGGCCATTACCGGCACGTGCTGCTTCGGCGGCGGCGAGATTGACGGTCTCCGGCACTTCGTTCTGGAGCATGAGGATGTCCGCCCGCCAGAGCGATGCCCAATCCCGCGCGATCGTGTTCGCGTCGATGGCGAGGTTTGCGCCGGAGACGATGACCGCGCCATATTCTCCGCTGGCCTCCTGGATGGCGACGCTCATGCCGCTGCCGGCAACCGGGTCGGTGCCGACGCAGGAATCATCGACGCCAGACTGGCGCAGATGCTCGCGCAGCCGCCGGCCGAAATCGTCGTCACCGACCCGGCCGCCCATCACGCAACTTGCGCCGAACCGCGCAGCGGCCACGGCCTGATTGCCGCCCTTGCCTCCGCATTTCTGGGACCAGGATCGGCCGGGCAGGGTCTCGTCGGTCAACGGCAGCCGCGGCGCCTCGACCATGATGTCGAGATGCAGGCTGCCGGCGACGGAGACGCGGCTCACGGCGCCGGGAACAACACGGATTGCAGGATGCGCTGGCTGGCGACCGCGTCCTGGCGCGCGATCGCTGCGGCAAGCTGCGGATGGTTACGAAGCTTGTCCACCATGCGCATCATGCCTTCGACGGCATTGATGTTGGTGCCGCACTCGTTGACCGGATCGAGCCCGACCGCATCCGGGAACGTGTCGAAATAGATGGCATTAGAGAAGCCGATGCGGTCCAGCACGTAGAGCAGCTCCAACGTCTGCACCAGATGCACGGTGCCCGCCATCAGGCCATCGTCGCGCTTGGCATAGGCATCGTTGAGGTGGATGCCGAGCAAGCGGCTCTTCCGCAGCACCAGAGAGGCGGCATAGGCCGGCATCTCGTCGGCATAGAGCATGTGCGCGAAATCCAGCGTCACGCCCATGTTCTTCGCGCCGACGTCCAGCACCATCAGCAAGGTGGTGCCGACATCGGGCAGCAGGCTGAAGGCGCGCGGCTCGTTCGGCTTGTATTCGACGGAGATATCGATTGCCGGATTGTGCGCGGCCAGCTGCGACAGCGCTTCGGCCGTCTGGTCCCACAAGCGAAGATAGTCCGCTTCGAAGGAATAATCGAAGCCATCCTGGCCCAGCCAGAGCGTCATCAGTTTGCCGCCGGTTTCGGCGAGGGCATCGATGCCGCGCTTCGTGACGTCGATCGCCTTGCCACGCCAGGTCGGATCTGCGTTCGTGAGCGCACCCATCTTGAAGCCCGGCTCCGAATAGTAGCGCATGGCGAAGCCGTTCAGCTCCAGCCCGAGATCGTTCAACCGCTGACGCACTTCGCGCGGATTGGTATCTTCGAGATGGTCCGGAAAGTTGAAATCAACCGCGGTCAGCCCCTCGACCGTCGCCGCGCGCTCCAGCATATCGAGCGAGGTGATCCGATTCCGTCCGGGCCATACCTTGGCGGCGTTGGCCTTGAAGCCGTTGAGGCGGGTGGCGTACGGGAAGCGCAAGGTCTTCTTGGTCACGTCAGCTCCTTCTGCCAGCCCTGTAAGCTAGATTGTCAGACGTCCAGATCCCGTGCGAACTGCGCATTCTCCTGGATGAACTGGAAGCGCAGCTCCGGCTTGCGGCCCATCAGGCGTTCGACCAAGTCGGAGGTCTCGCGCGCCTCCTCGCGCTCTTCCTCGACGTAGCGATGCGGCATGCGCACGCGCAGCAGCACGCGGTGCTTCGGGTCCATGGTCGTCTTCTTGAGGTCGGCAGCGGGCATTTCGCCGAGGCCCTTGAAGCGGCTGATCTCGACCTTGCCACGGCCGGCAAACTCGGTCTTCAGCAGCTCCTCTTTGTGCGCGTCGTCGCGGGCATAGATCTTCTTCGCTCCCTGGGTCATGGAATAGAGCGGCGGCTGGGCCAGGAAGAGGTGACCGTTCTGGATCAGGTCCGGCATCTCGCGGAAAAAGAAAGTCATGAGCAGCGAAGCGATGTGCGCGCCATCGACGTCGGCATCGGTCATGATAATGACCTTGTCGTAGCGCAGGCGCTCGTCGTCGTATTTGTCGCGCGTGCCGCAGCCGAGCGCCTGGATCAAATCGATCAGCTCCTGGTTGGCGGAGAGCTTGTCGGCCGAGGCGCTGGCGACATTGAGGATCTTTCCGCGAAGCGGCATGATGGCCTGGGTCTCGCGGTTGCGCGCAGACTTGGCCGAGCCGCCGGCTGAATCGCCTTCGACCAGGAACAGCTCTGTGCCTTGTTGTCCGGTCTTGCTGCAATCGGTGAGCTTGCCGGGCAGGCGCAGCTTGCGCGTCGCAGTCTTGCGCGACAGCTCCTTGTCCTGGCGCTTGCGGAGGCGCTCTTCGGCGCGCTCGATTGCCCATTCCAGAAGATCCTTGCCGCGCGCCGGATCGGCGGACAGCCAGTGATCGAAATGGTCCTTGATCGAGGTTTCGACCAGGCGGGCCGCTTCGGCCGTCGCCAGCTTTTCCTTGGTCTGGCCCTGGAACTGTGGCTCGCGGATGAAGACGGAGAGCATCATCATTGCGCCGCCGGTGATGTCGTCGGCCGTGACCTGCGCGGCCTTGCGGTTGCCGACCAGCTCGCCATAGGCCTTGAGCGATCGGCTGAGCGCAGACCGCAGCCCCGTCTCATGCGTGCCGCCTTCCGGCGTCGGGACCGTGTTGCAATAGGAGTTGAGGAAGCCGCCTTCCTCATCCGCCTCGGCCGGCCAGGCGATGGCCCATTCGACGCGGCCTTGCTCCTCGGGGAAGGCAGCCTGGCCCTCGAATGGCGCGGAGGTGATGGTCTGGCGCCCGTTGAGATTGGCGGCGAGAAAATCGGACAGGCCACCCGGGAAGTGCAGGGTGTCCTCAGCCGGCGTCTTGTCGTCGCCCGCGACCAGCTTCGGATCGCACGACCAGCGGATCTCCACGCCGCGATAGAGATAGGCCTTGGACCGGCACATCTTGTAGAGCCGGTTGGGGCGGAAATGCGCCAGCTTGCCGAAGATCTCGGGATCGGGATGGAAGCGCACGCTGGTGCCACGCCGGTTGACATTGCCCGCGTTCTTCAGCTTTCCCTTCGGCTTGCCTTTGCTATAGGCCTGAACATAAAGCTCTTTGCCGCGCGCGATCTCGACTGTGAAATCGTCGCTCAGGGCATTCACCACCGACATGCCGACGCCATGCAGGCCGCCCGAGGTCTCATAGACCTTGCCGCCGAACTTGCCGCCGGAATGGAGGGTGGTGAGCAGGACCTCGACGGCGGGCTTGTTGCCGTATTTCGGCATGGGGTCGACGGGAATGCCGCGGCCATTGTCGCGCACCGTGACGTAGCCATCGGCGCCCAGCTCCACTTCGATGCGGCTGGCATGGCCGGCGACCGCCTCGTCCATGGAATTGTCGAGGATCTCGGCGACCAGGTGATGGAGCGCGTGCTCGTCCGTGCCGCCGATATACATGCCTGGGCGGCGCCGGACAGGCTCCAGCCCCTCCAGGACCTCGATATCCTTGGCGCTGTATTCGCCGCCCTTCTTGCCGCCGTTGAAAAGATCGTTCATTCGACTCGTATTCCGAAAGGTAATGGCCGGCAAAGAGATAAGGCCGCTGGCATGCCCGCTGCAAGCTTTCCGATGCGCAGAATTATCGTGACATTTCAAGGGCGAAGATGTCGCGATGTCGCAGCTACAGCCATTGCGTGGCCATGCGCGGTCCGCTAAATAGCGTCACACTTTCAATTGACCGCATGCGTGGGGCGATGGCGCCGAAGCCGGCCAAGATATTCTACTTCCCGATGGAGATGGCCTCGCGCGAGCTGGATTCCCGCCTGCTGCTGGCGGCGATCGCGGCCTCGCATGGGTTCGAGGTGGTGCTTGGGCAGAAATGGCTGATCGAGCGCAACATCGAATACATGACGCCGGGCGTCTACCTCTCGAAGACGCTGACGGTGCGCGACGCCAAGATGCTGAAGCGGGCGAAGGAAGCCGGCTACATCACGGCCGCGATCGACGAGGAGATTCCGGGCCTCGTCGTCCATGACCGGAAATTCTGGTGGGTATCGCGGGACGCGGTCGACGCCACCGACCTCATCTTCCTGCCCGGCACCTACAATTCGAGCGCGTTTGCCACGGTCTTCGGGTTGGGCGAGGGACGGGTGCGGCGGGCAGCCAATCCGCGCTGGGACCTGCTGCGCGCGGAGCTGCGCCCGGTCTTTGCCGAGGAGGTCGCCGACCTGCGCCGGCGCTATGGCGATTTCATCCTGGTCAATTCCAACCTTGGCGCAACCAACTCCAAGAAGGGCGACGCCAAACAGATGATCCAGGGCCTGATCGACCAGGGCAAGGTCGATGCCAATGACACGGATCTGCTGCGCGACCTCGACGACATCGTCGCGATGGAAGGGACGAACCGCACGGCGCTGATCGAGCTGCTGCCGGAGATGGTGAAGCGCTTCCCGAACCAGCGCATCATCCTGCGGCCGCATCCCAGCGAGGTGGTGGAGAACTGGCGCGCCTGGCTGGCTGATTGGCCGCAGGTCGAGATCATACGCGAAGGTGCGGCCGTGCCGTGGATCCTCGCCGCGCACGTCCTCGTCCACACCAATTGCACCACGGGCGTCGAGGCGATCGCGCTCGACAAGCCATCGATCTGCCTGGTGCCGACCGAGACGCCGGCCAACCGGCGTTACCTCGCGAACCTGGTCAATCCGGTGACCAGGGGAGTCGCCGATACGGTTGCGGAAATCGAGCGCGTGATGGCCGCGCCCGAACGCTGCTACAGCGAGAACATGACCGCATGCTTCCGCGACAGCCTGTCATACGATCCCGCGCGCCTCGGCGCCGAGAGCCTGATCGAGGACATCCTGGCGCTGGGCAACGCGCGCGGCTGGTCGGACTCATCGAACGCGGTCAGCGACTGGCGGGCTTATAGCGGCTATCGCTGGCGCCAGAAGGACAAGAATGTGCGCGGCATCCTTTTTCCAGAGGGAAGCCTCGGCAGCGTAGAGGCGCGGCTCGATCAATATGCCGGGCTTCTGGACCTCGAGATCCGGCACCGCGTCGAAGCCTGCGGCAGCAAGGTCATCCTGCTGTCGGCGCGGCCGCTGAATTTCGGCACGCGCATGCGCCGTGCAATGGGCGCGCTGCAGATCGCCTAGAGAAGATCCCAGGAGAGCGGTGTCCCGCGCGGCGTATCGCGGATGACGCGGCGCCCCAGCACCCGATCAAGATTGCCCGGCGCGAGGCCGAGGCCCGGCCGGATTGCCCGCACATTCTCCTTGGTCAGCACGTCGCCAGCCTTGAGGTCGGCGACGATGTACAGTGAGCGACGATAGACCAGGGAGTTGCGCTCCGCCTCGGTTGGGCCATAGGAGACGCCGCCCATTGCCTCGACGGCGCGCTTGGTCTCCACCACCAGCGCGCTGAGCTCTTCCGGTTCCAGAGAGAATGCTGAATCGACACCGCCATCGGCGCGCCGCAGAGTGACGTGCTTTTCGATCGCCACCGCGCCGAGAGCCGCGCTGGCGATCGCGGCACCGGTCCCCATGGTATGGTCGGACAGGCCGATATGGCAGCCGAACAGCTCCCGCATATGCGGGATAGTATTGAGGTTTGAGTTCTCCGGGCTGGCTGGATAGGCGCTGGTGCATTTGAGCAGGATGAGGTCCTTCGCACCAGCATCTCGCGCGGCTTGCACCGTTTCATCAAGCTCGGCGATCGAGGCAAGGCCGGTCGAGATGATCATTGGCTTACCGGTCGATGCGACCTTGCGCACCAATGGCAGATCGACGTTCTCGAACGAGGCGATCTTGTAGCAGGGGACGTTGAGGCTCTCGAGGAAGTCAACGGCCGTTGCATCGAATGCCGAGCTGAAACCGATCATGCCAAGCTGCTTGCACCGGTCGAAGATCGGCTTGTGCCACTCCCACGGGGTGTGCGCCTGTTCATACAGCTTGTAGAGCGAGGTGCCATTCCACAGGCTTTTCGGATCGGAGATGAAGAACTCGCGTTCCGACAGATCGATCGTCATGGTGTCGGCGGTATAGGTCTGAAGTTTCAGCGCATGGGCACCGGCCTTGGCCGCCATCTCGACGATCTCGAGCGCGCGATCGAGCGAGCCGTTATGATTGCCCGACATCTCCGCGATGATGAAGGGCGGGCGCCCCGCTCCAAGCACAAACGATCCGATCTTGACGTCGCGCAGCATTCGCATTTCCTCAAGCAAGTTTTTCTGGCAGCGGCCAGCGGCGGCTCAGCTTGGCCTCGATGATCGGTTTCTGGATCAGCCATTCCGATTGCAGGATGGACAGCACGACAACGTCTACGAAGTCGTCACCGCGGCGGATATGGCTGCGTAACAGGCCCTCGCGTACGAAGCCGAACCGTAGGTGCATCTGCCAGATCTTCAGGTTGCTCTCGATGACTTCGCAGCACAGTTTGTGCAGCTGCAAGACCTCGAACACATAGCGCAGCACCCAATACTCGACGAACGCGCCGATACCACGGCCCACTGCAACCTGGTCACCGATGTAGAACGCCCACGAGCATCGGCTGTTCACATTGTCGATGCCATAGACGCTGGCGAGGCCGATGCCTTTACCATCCAGCTCGATGATCCAGTAGCGGGCATCCTCCCGAACGAGGGCACGCGCGAACCACTTGTCGTGCTCATCCTGGCTGATTTCGTGGCTCGTATACATGTATTCGGCGACATGCGGAGCATTCCGCCAGCGCAGGATCTGGTCCTTGTCGGCGGCGACGATTGGACGGAGGGTCACGCTCATCTTGATCTCACGCCCTTGCGTCGTTCAGCAGGCATTCGGCCACCCGTTCCACGCCCTTGCCATCCACCAGATCCATGCCCAATTTGGCCATCCTTGAACGCCCCTCCTGATCCATCAGGAACCGCGCCAGCGAGGCCCGCAGGCTATCACCGGTGAGGTCCGCTGCCTTGCCAATGTAGTCGATCGCGCCGAGTTTGCCCAAATATTGCGCCGTCGGAACCTGGTTTTCCGCGACTGCGATGACCAGGGATGGCAGGCCGAGGCAGAATCGCTCCCAGGTCGTGGAGCCGCCGGCTCCTACAAACGCATCGGCTTTGCTCATCAGCTCCGCCATGTTGTTGATGCCGACGTGCACGCTGACTCTGCGGCCGGCGAAATCAATGGATTTGATCGCGGCGGCGTGCGGGTTGGCAGGCCCAAGGACGGCATCGATCGCTACGGATTGTGGCAGCAGATCGTGAAGCAGGCGGAGGATGCGGGCGGTCTCGTTCGTGCTGTCGACTCCTCCGAAGTTGACCAGCACCCGCGAGATCGGGCCGGCCTCGCGGGAAAGCTTATTGCGAGCTTTTGCGAATTCCGGCCGGAGCAGGGCAAATCGCGGGCCGATCAGCTGGCGGCAATGACCCGGTACGAGGGACGCATAGTGTTGCTCGACACCGTCATACAGATTCTGGTCCAGCAGCAGATCGCAATCGTGCTCCCGGTCGGCGAGATCGTCTATCGCAAATACCCTGCCTGCATATGGACGTACGGCGCGCTCCCATTCCTTGCCTAGGCCATAGTGGTCCAGAATGACCCAGTCTGGTTTCGTGCGGTGGAGATGCGCGACGCATTGCTTCGCGTCGTCTTCGCCGGACGCGAGCGTTTCGGTCTGATGGCCCCGCGATCCGATCAGCGCGATCAGATTTCCCGGCTCATCTCGGCAAAGAAAATGGGTCTCGGCCCCGCGCCGGCGCAGCTCATCGGCGAGCGTTAGGCATCGCATCACGTGACCGGTGCCGATTGACAAGGATGCGTCCACGCGGAAGGCAAATCGCATGGCTCAATCTCGCTTCGGTCTCACCGAAGGCTCTTCTTCAGAGTCTCGACCACCTGGTCCTGATCCGCATCCGACATGGCCGGATAGAGCGGCAAGCTCAGCGCCTGATCCGAATAAAGCTCTGCCTCCGGACAATGGCCGGGCTTGAAACCGAGCGCGCGATAGTACGGCTGCAGATGCACCGGAAGATAATGCACCTGAACGCCGATATCGGCGGCGCGCATGGAATCATAGACCTGGCGCCGGGTCTTTCCAGCGCGCTTGGGATCGATGCGGATCACGTAGAGATGCCAGGCGCTTTCGTCGATCAAGTCGATGAGTGGCCGCGTCACCGGAACGTCCGCCAGCAGGCGCTCGTAGCGCGCGACCAGTTCGCGCCGGCGCTGCAGAAACTGGTTCAAGCGCCGCAACTGGCTGAGGCCGAGCGCGGCCTGCATGTCGGTCAGGCGATAATTCAAGCCCAGCTCGATCTGCTCGTAGTACCAGCCGCCCTCATCCTTGTTCGTGAGCAGCCGCTCGTCCTTGGTGATGCCGTGGGTGCGCAGCCGGGCCAAGCGCTCCGCGAGTTCCGGATCACGCGTGGTGGCAAGGCCGCCTTCGGCGGTCGTCACGATCTTCACCGGATGGAAGCTGAAGATCGCGATGTCAGACCAGCGGCAGGAACCGACCGGTTCGCCATCGTGGGTCGCGCCGACGCTGTGCGACGCGTCCTCGATCACGCGGAAACCGTACTCCTTCGCCAGGGCCCAGATTGCTTCCTGGTCTGGTGCGCGGCCGCTGAAATGAACGGGGATGATTGCCTTCGGCAGGCGCCTGGCGGTCTTGGCCAGCACCAACTTCTCGCGCAGAGCGGGGAGGCTGATGTTGTAGGTCCTGGGATCGACATCGACGAAATCGACATCGGCGCCGCACAATCGCGCACAGTTGGCGGAGGCGACGAATGTGTTCGGCACAGTCCAGACCACATCGCCCGGACCGGCGCCAATCGCAAGGCAAGCGATGTGCAGCGCCGAGGTCGCGCTGTTGACCGCAATGGCATGCGGGACACGGCACAGTTCGGCTAGCGCGACTTCGAGCTTGCCGACAGCAGGCCCCTGGGTCAGCCAGTCCGAGCGCAGGGTATCGATGACGGCCTGGATGTCGGCATCATCGATCCATTGCCTGCCGTAAGGGATCATGCGGTTGCCTCGAGCAGCCGGCGGATCTCGGCAACGCTCAGGAAATGGGGATTGGTGCCGGAGCTGTATTCGAAATCCTCGACCACCGGCTTGGAGGTTTCGCCGGTCTTGCTGGTCGCGTAGTCGACCTGGAAGCCCATGTTGATCGACGGCTTGATGACATAGTGGCCGGGAAATTCGATCGTCAAATGATAGTCGTCGCGCGGGCACATGATCTCGTGCAGCTTCTCACCCGGCCGGATGCCGATCAGCTTGTGTGGCAGGCCGGGCGCGATCGCCTCGGCAAGATCGGTGATGTGAGAGGAGGGGATCTTCGGTACGAAGATCTCGCCGCCATGCATGCGCTTGAAATTGTTGAACACGAAATCGACGCCCTGCTGCAGCGTGATCCAGAACCGCGTCATGCGCACGTCGGTGATCGGCAGCTCCTTGGTATTCTGCGCCAGAAGGCCGCGAAAAAACGGCACCACCGACCCGCGCGATCCAACCACGTTGCCATAGCGCACGACCGAGAACCGGGTGCGGTGGCCGCCGGCGATGTTGTTCGCTGCCACGAACAGCTTGTCGGAGGCGAGCTTCGAGGCGCCGTACAGGTTGATCGGATTGGCCGCCTTGTCGGTGGAGAGCGCGATGACCTTCTCGACCTCGGTGTCGATCGCGGCCTGGATGACGTTCTCGGCCCCGCCGACGTTGGTCTTGAGGCACTCGAGCGGGTTGTACTCGGCCACCGGCACATGCTTGAGCGCGGCCGCATGCACGACGTAATCGACGCCGTTGAAGGCCTGGCGCAGGCGCGGAGCATCGCGCACGTCGCCGATGAAATAGCGCATGCAGCTGTCGTTGAAGACCTGCGCCATCTCGAACTGCTTCAGCTCGTCGCGCGAATAGACGATGACCCGGCGCGGCTTGTGGCGCTTGAGCAGGGTCTCAATGAATTTCTTGCCGAACGAGCCGGTGCCGCCGGTGATCAGGACCGATTTGCCGTCAAACATGATTTGCTATGCACCACCACTATCCGGAGCCCGAGTCAGGCAGACCGCGCCATTCCGCGCGGTGATTGCAATAATGTTGCCTTGTCCTTCTGTCCAGCAATGGATTGGGCCGAGTTTGGCTGGACTTCATTTAACCTATTGATTATAAACAATTCTATAGGAGCGACTCACCGTCGCGGCCAAAGTGCCGGATTCAGCAGCTGCTCGGGCAGCGTTGCCGGTAACGCTGCCGTCGCCGCCTGGGCTTGGTCGGAGGCAAGGGCCGGTGTCCGGAACAGCCGGATATTCTCATCCATCTGGGCCGCTGTCTCCGCGCCGACAACGATGCCTGCCAGCCATGGCTGGGCACGGGCATAGGCAAAGCACAGATCAATCACGCTCTCGCGGTCAAGGTTCGCCACCAAGCTTTTTAGTCCCGCGATACAGCGGCGAGCCAAGTCGTCGGAAATGGGCCATTGTCCCGGATCATCGACTGTCAGCAGCCCCTGCAGCAAGGCGGAGCGGCCGTGCAGGATGACGTCCGACCGCGCCGCGATCGCGCGCTGGACCGCCGGCGCCAGCCAGCGTTGATCCAGGATGTTGAAAGGAATCTGCACCAGCCCGACATCGGGATCCTGCAGCAACGCCGACAATTCATCTGGCCGATAGACCGATGCGCCGATGCGTCCGATCCTTCCCTCTTTCTTGTACGACAGCAGGGTTTGCCAGACCGCGCCCTCTGATCCTTGGTAATGCTCGAGGCGATGCAGGAGCACGGCATCGAGACGCGCGCGGCCCAGCAGCCAGAAGGATCGGTCGAGCGCGACATGGGTGCGCTGTGCTGCTTGGCCGGCCGATGGCTGGCCGTCGAGCAGATTGGGCGGCAGCTTGGTGACGATGGAAAGCGGGCTCTCCGGCGCCAGCGTCGATCCCACCCGAGCCTCGCTGTCGCCGTAGCCGGCGGCAGTGTCGAGGTGCGAAACGCCATGCCGTTCCGCGAGATCGAGGATCGCATGCAGCTCCGTGTCATCCGGTTTGCCGGCGCGGTTGGCAATGCCGTAACTCATGCCGAACTGCGCGCCGCCAAGTACCAAGCTCGCCTGCAATTCGCCTGACGCGACCCGCGCCGGCACGAACGGCTGTGCGCGTCCTGACCATCGCGCCAGCCGCTCGCAGAGCTTCTGCCAAGGCGCCGCGACGGGATCAGCCAGTCCCGCCAGCGATGCCCTGACGTTGCGATAGTCATCCAGCGTGTCGATGGTGCAGCGCAGGCTGGCAAGGTCGAGTTTTCCAACGCGCGGTACGGAAACCGCCGCGCGGCCACCCTGCTGGATCACCCAGGGCGTAACGTGCTCGCGATCCGCTGCGTCCTGGGTCGTGCGGTCAGCCTGGCGCAGAAGGCTCACGCGGACGGCCTCGCCGGAAAGGCCATACGGCAGGCCATCGGATCCACCGGAGAAAGCAGCGTAGCCCTGCGCGCTTTGTTCTGCTGCCGTAATCAGGCGTACTATGAAATCGCCATCCGGGAACACATTGTCGGAGGTCAGCCGGACGCAGATGTCGTCCTCATCGAGATCGGCGGTCGCGGCGATGAAGCGGCCGAGCACATCGTCCAGCGGACCACGCACATGGCGAATGCCATGCTCCTGCAGCACCTGTGCCAGCCGGTCATCGCTCGCATCATTCGAAGTGGCGACCACAGTCTCGGCGCCATCGCGCGCTGCCCGTCGCGCGGCAAGCACGACGATCGGCAAGCCGCAGATCGGCAACAGCACTTTGCCGGGGAGGCGGGTCGAAGTGGTACGCGCCTGCAAGACGACGCGATAACGCGCTGCGCTCACCACACGGTCCAGCCGCCATCGACCGGCAGATTGGCGCCGGTGACGAAGCGCGAGGCGGAACTCGCCAGGAACACCGCTGCGCCTGCCAGGTCCTCCGGCTTTCCGAGGCGTCCCATCGGCACCTTCTGGGTCAGAGCGGCGGCAAAGGCGGGATCGCGCTGTTGGGCGGTCTCCGGCGGGAAGGGGCCGGGGCTGATGGCGTTGACCCTGATGCCCTGCGGCGCCAGATGGACGGCGGCATAGCGGGTATATTGCAGCAAGGCAGCCTTGGCCGCGCCGTAATGCGGCGGGTTGTTCATGCCGGATTGCCCGTAGATCCGCGGGTCCGGACTCACCATCCCATACATCGAGGCGATGTTGATGATCGAGGCATCGCCGTTCGCCTTGACCGCATTGCTGAGCAGAGTGCCGGCGGCGTTGACCAGCTCCGCCGCCGCAGCCACCGCGACCTCGATCGCGTCGATATAATCGCTGGCTTTGCTGTTGCCCATCACACCGGGCCGCCCGGCATAGGCGTTATTGATAAGGACATTCAGCTTGCCGTGGCGCTTCTTCAGGTCGGCAACCAGGGACTTGATGTCTTCCGCCATGGTGACGTCGCTGGTGATCGCTTCCGCCGACAGGCCGCGGTCGGTCAGGCGCTGCGCCAGATTGCTCAGCGACGCCTGAGTGCGCCCCAGGATGCAGACATGACCGCCGGCTTCCGCCAGGCCCGTCGACATGGCGGCGCCCAAATGGCCGGCGCCGCCGGTCACCAGGCACACCTTGCCATCGAGGCGGAACAGCGCCTTGCCGGCTTGGGAGGATGAAAGCTGGTCTGCAGAATTCATGAAGCGGCTGGTGCCGGTGATGTGGTCAGTAGGTACCGCCTAGCATGGCGGCTTCGGCATCCGGCATCAAGAGTGGCCGGTAAATGCCGGAAATTGCTTGCGATTGGCCAAGGAAAGCACCCAAACTGCTGGTCGAGGCCACGTTCAGGGGATGGACGCCATGCTGAAGGAATTCCGGGAATTTGCCGTGCGCGGCAATGTCATTGACCTCGCCGTCGGCATCATCATCGGCGCCGCATTCACCTCAGTTGTGAACTCCCTCGTCAAAGACATCATCATGCCGCCGATCGGCTACATCATGAACGGCATCGATTTCTCGAACTTCTTCATCGTGCTGAAGGGCGACGATTTTCCTTCGCTGAAAGCAGCCCAGGATGCCGGCGCGGTCACCGTCAATTATGGCGTGTTCCTGAACGCGATCATCAATTTCCTGATCGTGGCCTTCGCGGTGTTCATCCTGGTGAAGCAGGTCAACCGGTTCCGGAAGCAGGAGGCGGCCGCCCCGGCCGAGCCCCCGGCGCCAACGGCCAGCGAGAAGCTGCTGATGGAGATCCGGGATGCGCTCAAGCAAGGCCGTTGAGCTATTGCATATTGTATCCAATTGAGGCAGATAACGGCCGGACCTGACGGCTGGCAGAACGATGGCGAAATTCACCTTCAGCTGCGTCGATGCGCATACCTGCGGCAATCCCGTCCGCGTCGTGATGGGTGGCGGACCGCAGCTCGCCGGCGCCAGCATGAGCGAAAGGCGCCAGCATTTCCTCGCCGAATTCGACTGGATCCGCACGGGCCTCATGTTCGAGCCGCGCGGCCACGACATGATGTCGGGCAGCATCCTCTATCCGCCGACACGGCCAGATTGCGACATCGGCATCCTGTTCATCGAGACCTCCGGTTGCCTGCCGATGTGCGGGCACGGCACCATCGGCACCGTGACGGTCGCGGTGGAGCAGGGACTAGTGCGCCCCAAGACTCCCGGCGTGCTGCGGCTGGAAACGCCGGCAGGCCTTGTGATCGCGGAATATGAGCAGAAGGGCGAATACGTCGAATCCGTGCGCCTGACCAACGTGCCGGGGTTCCTGCATTCGGCGGGGCTGGAAGCGGAGTGCCCTGGCATCGGCACGATCAAGGTGGACGTGGCCTATGGCGGGAATTTCTATGCCATCGTTGAGCCACAGGCTGGCTATCGCGACATGGCGGATTTCACGGCGGGGCAACTGGTCCAGATGAGCCCCGTTCTGCGCCAGAACCTGAACGCCAGATACACATTCCAGCACCCTGAGAATCCCACGATCAAGGGCCTCAGCCACATCTTGTGGACGGGCGCGCCCAAGGCCGCCGGCGCAGATGCGCGCAATGCCGTATTCTACGGCGACAAGGCGATCGACCGCTCGCCTTGCGGCACAGGCACCTCGGCGCGCATGGCGCAGCTGGCCGCCAAGGGCAAGCTCAAGGTTGGCGACAGCTTCGTGCACGAAAGCATCATCGGCAGCTTGTTTAAGGGCCGCGTGAAAGAGGCGGCCAAGGTCGGCAATTACGAGGCGATCGTGCCCTCGGTCGAAGGCTGGGCCCGCATCACCGGCTACAACACGATTTTCATCGACGACCGCGACCCGTACAAGCACGGTTTCCAGGTCATTTAGAGCAGCCTGTCCATTCGGCTTGAACCGCTCCCCCGGCGTCCGTAATCTGCGCCGCAAAGGCGGCCATGGCCGCCGACAAAAATCAGATCAACAGGGGCGCTCCATGCCGATGACCTATCCGGAGTTTCCGCAGCTGTTCGTGATGGATCACCCGCTGATCCGACATAAGCTCAGCATGATGCGCGACAAGAATACGCCGACCATCCTGTTCCGGCAGCTGCTCAAAGAGATCTCGCTGCTGATGGGCTACGAGATCACGCGCAGCCTGCCGATGACGACGGTGCCGATCGAGACGCCGCTGACGACGTTCGACGCACCGACGCTGCTCGGCAAGAAGATCGCGGTGGTGCCGATCCTGCGCGCCGGGCTCGGCATGGCGGACGGGCTGATCGAGCTGATCCCGCCGGCGCGGGTCGGCCATATCGGTCTCTATCGCGATCACGTGACGAAGCAGCCGGTCGAATATTTCGTGAAGCTGCCCGATCCAGAGGGGCGCATCTTTATCCTGGTGGACCCGATGCTGGCGACAGGGCACTCCGCGGTCGCCGCAGTGGGCACGCTGAACAAGCGCGGCGTCAGCGACGACAATATCCGCATGATGGTGCTGGTGGCAGCGCCGGAAGGCGTGCGTGTATTCCATAAGGCGCATCCGAAGATCCCAGTCTACGCCGCGGCTCTAGATTCACATCTGAACGAGAATGCCTATATCGTCCCGGGCCTGGGCGATGCAGGCGATCGCCTGTTCGGCACGAAGTGAGGGCACAATGCCGGATTTCATTCTCTCGATCGACCAGGGCACGACGTCGACGCGCGCCATCCTGTTCGACCTCAAGGGCGAGCAGCAGGCGATCGCGCAGAAAGAGCTGCCGCAGATTTTCCCCCAGGCCGGCTGGGTCGAACACGATCCTGAAGAGATCTGGCGCGCTGTCCGGCAGGTCTGCCGCGAGGCCATGGCGAAGCGCCCGGCCGGCAGCGTGCGCGCCATCGGCATCACCAACCAGCGCGAAACCGCACTGGTGTGGAACCGCAAGACCGGCAAGGCGATCCACAATGCCATCGTGTGGCAGGACCGCCGCGGCGCGCCGCTCTGCCGCCAGCTGATCGACCAGGGCTGGGAGCCCAAGATCCAGGCCAAGGCGGGTTTGCTGATCGATTCCTATTTCTCCGCCACCAAAGTGCGCTGGATGCTCGACAACGTGCCGGGCGCGCAGGAAGCGGCCGAGCGTGGCGAGCTTGCCATGGGCACCATCGACAGCTTCGTGCTGTGGCGCCTCACCGGCGGCAAGGTGCATGCGACCGACGTCACCAACGCCTGCCGCACCATGCTGTTCAACATCCATACGATGGATTGGGACGAAGAACTGCTGGCGCTCTTCAAGGTGCCGAAGAGCATGCTGCCGAAGGTGCTAGAATGTGCCGATGAGTTCGGCACCAGTACGACGGAGTCCATTGGAACCTCCTTGCCGATCGCGGGTATCGCCGGCGACCAACAGGCAGCCTTGATCGGACAGGCCTGCTTCCAGCCGGGTATGATCAAGAGCACCTATGGAACCGGCTGCTTTGCGCTGCTCAATACCGGCAGCAAGGCGGTGGCTTCGAAGAACCGCCTGCTGACCACAGTGGCCTACAAGATCAAAGGCCAGCTCGCCTACGCCAACGAGGGCAGCATTTTCGTGGCCGGCGCTGCCGTGCAATGGCTGCGCGACGGACTGAAGCTGATCCATCAGGCGGGCGAGACCGAAGCCCTGGCGCGCTCCATCGCGGGCACCAATGGCGTCTATCTGGTGCCGGCTTTCACAGGGCTCGGCGCACCCTACTGGGACCCGACCGCGCGCGGCGCGATCCTCGGCCTCACGCGCGACACCGGCATCGCGGAGATCGTGCGCTCGGCGCTCGAGGCTGTGTGTTACCAGACCCGTGACCTGATGACCGCAATGGCAGGCGACGCTGGCGCAGTGACTAGCCAGCTGCGCGTCGATGGCGGCATGGTGCGCAACGACTGGGTGATGCAGTTCCTGGCCGACATTCTCAACGTGCCGGTCGAACGGCCGGTGGTGACGGAGACGACTGCGCTGGGTGCCGCGATGTGCGCGGGGCTCGGCGTGGGACTGTTCAAGTCCGTCGAGGAAGTGGCCAGCAACTGGCAGAGCGACCGCGTCTTCAGGCCCATGATGAAGGATCAGCAGCGCGAGCAGCTCTATGCCGGTTGGCGCGCAGCGGTGAAGCGGGTTCAGAGCTGAGGCGGCTCAAGCCGCCGTGTGCATCACCGACAGCCATGCGCCGTCGATTTGCGTCAGCGCATGTGTGGATCGGCCGGCGAGCGTCTTTCCGGCATTCGGGCCTGAGCCGGTCGCCGTGAAATCGCTGGCGACCAGCACCATTCCGTTGACCGCGCGTGCATGCGTGACCTTGATATCAATGCTGGCCCAGCCCTGATTGAACAGCGCGGTCAGTGCCGTCTCGATCTGCGATCGGCCGATTGCTGTTACACCACCGACCAGCATGCTGTCGGACGTGTAGAGCCGCGTGGCCGCCGCTGGCCCTTCATCGCTCCAGGCGCGCGCCCAGCGGGTTACAAAGTCAGCGGCGATCTGTTCCGGACTCATGAGCGTCTCGATAGCAGGAAAGCGGGAGGCGTGTCAGCCGCGCCGCACGTATGTGTCGGCGAGATCGGGCGCGACGCCGATCACGCGGCGGTCGGGGGATTCGATCTCCAGTCCGCCGGTCACGTTCACGCCATCATTCGAGAGCGGGAAATAGCCCCATTCGTACGACACCATCGCGTCCGAGCGGGTGCGCATCTCGGTGATGCCATAGACCGGCGCCTTGGTTTCGATCAACGTGCGGTAGATGTTTTCGGCTATTTGGCGATAGGCGTCGCTGATCGGCCGGTCATGCATCCAGGTGCCGGTGAACTCGCCATAGAATTCCGCGATGCGCGTGCCGACCAGCCGGTAATAGACCTGCAGCGGCTCAGCCTGGATATCAACCAGCACGACATAGGGCAGGAATTCGCGGATCTCGGTCGGATCGATGTCAGCGCGAGAAGGCAACGCACGGTCGCCGCGCTTGCGCGCAAGATAATCGGCCATGCGCACGATCATGCCGGACGTAACCTCGGTTTGGCCGAGCAGACGGTCCGTAATGTCCGTCTCGTCGACCCACGTGATGGCGTTGCGCATCCGGTCGAATCCCGCCAATGCGATTAAGGAGAAAACTGTACCGCCTGCGGGGCGCCCCGTCCACCCCGCCAAAGGACTTAAATCGCCGGCTTTCGCCATGATTT
This sequence comes from Dongiaceae bacterium, assembly GCA_035695765.1. Classification (GTDB taxonomy): domain Bacteria; phylum Pseudomonadota; class Alphaproteobacteria; order Dongiales; family Dongiaceae; genus Dongia_A. The sequence continues at coordinate 81,503 of DASRRI010000088.1, read as the reverse complement.
TCAAGCAGAAAGGTGCAACCAGGGAGCCCCTATGCTGATGCACAGAATCCTCTCGTTGATTGCGGCCGCAGCTCTGGTCGTCTTCGGCGCCAAGGCCGACGATGGCGCCGTCGACATGCCGATCGAGATCAAGCCATAAGTCAGTCTGCCGGCGATTTCGGCTGGTGCCGCTTGATCAGCGGGAATTGCGAGAGGATGAAAACGACGTTGAGGCCTAGGATGCCGAAGGCCTTGAAATCCACCCAGATATGCTCCGGCTGGGTGCGCCAGATGATCTCGTTCAGGACCGCGACCGACGCGAAGAAGATCGCAAAGCGCGCGGTGAGCTTGCGCCAGCCGGCATCGTCGAGCTCCAGCGCCGACGCCATCAACGGCTTGAGCAAGGGCCGGCCGAGCAGCAGGCCGCCAAACAGCACCACGGCGAAGAACGCCATGACGATAGTCGGCTTCATGTAGAAAAAGGTCTGGTTGCCGGTCGCCAGGGTCAGCCCACCGAACACCACGACCACCACCAGCGTGACCCACAGCATCGGCGGGATCTTGCGAATCATCACATAGCTGACGGTGGCAGCGATGACCGTCGCCGCGATCACGGCCGCAGTCGACACCATGAAGCCGCCGAACTTGTAGGAGGCGAAAAAGACCACCAGCGGCCCTATTTCGACCACCGGTTTTACCCAAGCGGGTTGCGTGTTCTTCATCCATCTCCCATAACGGTTGGCGGCTGGGGTGGCAAGGTCGCCGAACCGCGCAGGTGGAGGACGAGAATGGATGATCCAGGATTGCAGCGCCTGTTCGAGCGGAACCGCGCCTGGGCGAAATCCGTCAAGGACCGCGACCCGGAATTCTTCGCCCGGCTGGCCAAGCAGCAGGCCCCGGAATACCTTTGGATCGGCTGCTCCGATGCCCGCGTGCCGGCCAACGAGCTGATGGGGATGGCGCCTGGCGAGCTGTTCGTCCACCGCAACATCGCCAACCTGGTGCACAACATCGACACCAACTTGATGTCGGTGCTGGAGTTCGCCATCAACGTGCTCAAGGTCCGGCACGTGATGGTGGTCGGGCACTATGGCTGCGGCGGCGTGCGTGCGGCGGTCGAGCGGCAGGAATTCGGCCTCATCGACAACTGGCTGCGCAAGATCAAGGACGTTTATGCAGCCAACAAGGAGGCGCTGGATGCCGAGCCGGACCAGGAAAAACGCCTGAACCTGCTGTGCGAGATCAACGTGCGCCAGCAGGTCTTGAACATCTGCCATACCAGCATCGTGCAGAACGCCTGGCGGGAGGGGCGGGAGCTCGCCGTCCACGGCTGGATCTACGCGATCGCGGACGGGCTGCTGAAGGATCTCGGCTTCACCATCGACAGCGCCCACGCCACCGAGCCGATCTATCACTTGCCGCGGGTCAGCGGCGAGATCGGTTTCTAGAGCTCGGAGTCATGGACGCCGACCCCGCACGGCAGCCTGGCTTGCCCGTTGTTGGCGTGCTGCTGGCGGGGGACAAGACATATCCAAGCTTCGCGGCCTTCAGCGAGCAGATGCAGGAGCTTGGCTACCAGGACGGCAAGACTGTCCGGCTCGAAGCGCGCTTCGCCGATGGCCGCCTGGATGATCTGCCGGCGCTTGCAGCCGAGCTCGTCCAGTGCCGTGCGGAGGTCATAGTGGTCATTGGCGCTGTGACGTACTGGGCGGCGCGCAAGGCGGCTCCGGACCTGCCAATCGTCTTCGCCATCGTGCTGGATCCCCTCGCGGCAGGAATGATCGATAATGTGGAGAGGCCAGGCGGACGGACGACCGGATGCACGAGTTTCGATCCGCACCAGATCGGCGTGCAGATCCAAATCCTGAAAGACGTGGTGCCTGGATTGCGCCGTTTGGCGGTTCTGGGCGATGCCGGCGTCCCGAATATCCTGCCAAATCTTTCGAAGGCGACCGCGGTAGCGGAAGGCCTGGACGCGCACATCTCCCTCCTGAAAGGCGAGGATGATCTCGAGCCGGCTTTCGCCGACTTCACGGCCGCCGGTTCCGAGGCACTTCTATGCTTGGAGGTGCCGCGCACCACGACCTATGGAGCAGCAATCGTTCGGCTGGCGACCGCTGCCCGGCTTCCGGCAGTCTTCGGCAGGGACCACGCGCGATATGCCCCGCTGGTGGCGTATGGCACAAGCCTCGCGGCTGCCGCGCGTCGAATGGCGGGCCAGGTCGATAGGGTCCTGAGAGGGACCGACGCCGGTGATATTCCTGTCCAATACGTTCGGCAGCCCGAACTGATCGTCAACTTGAACACGGCGCGGCAAATGGAGCTGTCGCTTCCAAGCAATATCGTGCGTTCGGCTCACCAGGTGCTGGGTTAGAGCAGCTTGCTACTGCGCCGCCGCCTTCGCGACCTTGTGCTCGCGGTGGGCGATGTAGACGTTGGAGGCGATGACGATGGCGGCGCCGAGCAGCACGGCGGGCACCGGCGTCAGGCTGAACAGCCACAGATCGAAGATGATCGACCAGATGAGCGCGGTGTATTCCAGCGGCGCGAGCATCGATGCCTCGCCCAGGCGGTAGGCGCGGATCACCGCATAGCTGCCGAGCACGCCCCACACGCCGACCAGCAGCAACAGGCCGAAGTCCGCCGGGTCGGGCGCGATCCAGACCGGAATCGAATTGAATCCGGCCACCACGAATGAGCCGATATTGCCGTAGAAAAAGATGTTGTGCGTCGGTTCCTGACCGGTGAAGCGCCGCAGCAGGACCATGGACAACGCGTAGCTGAATGCCGAGATGATGATGAGGATGGGGCCGGTACCGAGCCCGCCCAAGCCTGGCCGCAGCGCCACCAGCACGCCGACGAAGCCGACGGCGACAGCGCCCCAGCGGCGCGGGCCGATCCGCTCACCCAGGATCGGGCGCGACAGCATGGTGATGAACAAGGGCGCAGCGAACGCAATCGTGATCGCTTCTGCCAGTGGCAGGGACTTGAGGCCGGTGAAAAAACACCAGACCATTGGGATGGCGATGGAAGCGCGCAGGACCTGCAGTTTCGGGAAGCGCGTATAGAAATTGAACGGGTTGCCGGTTTCGCGATAGGCCAGGATCAACGATAGCACCATGGGAATGATGCGGCTGACGAACATGATCTGCCAGGGATCGTAGCCGCCCGTCAGCCACTTCGCCGTTGCGTCGACCAGCGAAAAGCATAGCACCGCCGTCCCCATCAGGACGAACGCCAGCAGCGGTTTGGCCGATGTGTTGACGATTGCGGGAGGCGCCACGGCTAGGAATCAGGGTTAATACAGGCGGCTATCCTGGCGGATCGCCGGAATAGCAGCAAGTCGGCACTGGAAAGGCGCGTGGGCTGGCCCCATAATCGTGGGTGAGGGGATGTGATTGTCTCCATACACGAGGGGCTTGGCCGAGGGCAGGATGCAGAACAGCCGCTTTGCCGTTGCGATCCACACGCTGGTCATGCTCGCCGTCAAGGCGGGCAAGCCGACTTCGTCCGACTATATCGCCGGATCGGTCGGCACCAATCCCGTTCTGATCCGCCGGCTGATGGGTGAGCTGCGCGCGGCCGGCATCGTCGATTCACGCGCCGGCGCCACCGGCGGCTTCGTGCTGGCAAGGCCAGTGGAGCGCATCGGCCTCGATGAGATCTATCGCGCGGTCGAGGATTCGCCGTTGTTCTCGCGGCATGAGAACGTCAATCCGAACTGCCCGATCGGCCGCGCCGTCGGCCCGCTGCTGGACCGCGTGCTGGGCCAGGCGGAAAGCGCGATGCTGCAAAGCCTGAAGCGCACCACGCTCGCCGATTTGCTGCGCTCGCAGGAAGTGGTCACGCAGCTCGCGGGGTAGCTGGTCCCCTTTCTGCTCACTGAGCTGGTTGCTCGCGCAGCATGGCTCCCGGCCCTCGCTGCGATCGGCCGAGATGACAGATGAGAGAGCGTCTGCGACTGCTGTCCGCTACGCCTCGATTGCCAGGTTGAAATCCACGGCGACCCTTTCCAGCCAGCGCCAGAGATAGTCCGAGAAGCTCTTCAGCACATAGATCTCGAAGGTCGGCGTGTCGTCGGTGAGGTGTAGCAGCACGTTACAGCGCGACAAGCCAGTCTGCGCACATTGACCGACCCTGAACTCGCGCGGATGCAGGTCAAGGCTCACGCCGCGCATCAAGGCTTCGCGTGCGTTCGGTCCCTTGAGCGTGATGATCGCGCGGGATTCGGACACATCGCATGCCGTCGCATGCTGGCCGACGAAATTCGCACGAAAGGTCTCGACCAGCGCGTCGGCTTCGCCTTCGGCGCCTGTTGCCCACCACTCGTTGGGGCCGAGCCAGAGGATCTGCCGCCCGCCGCTGGAAGACGCCGTGTTGGCGGCCGGCGGCAGCGCGACGCCTATCACAGCCTGAACCGCGTTTGCAAAGGCCGGATCGGATGCCGTGCCGCGGATATTGATGATGGTGCGATGCGCCACTTCGGACATGATCACGCCGGCGCCAGCCTTGCTGCTGGCAGCGGCGCGCGCAACCAGACCCAGATGCGCGAGCGCGCTGCGGCGCTGGTAGGTCTCAACCATTGATGCGCGCTCCTTCCGGATCGTAGAACTTGGGCTCGGTCACCTTGGCTTTCACGACCTTGCCGTCGTAGGGCATGTAGAGCGTTTCGCCCATTCGGTTGCGGCCGTTCTTCACCAGCGCCATCGCAATCGAGCGGCTGCAGTTCGGGCTGTAATAGCTCGAGGTCACGTGGCCGATCATCTCCATCGGCGGCTTGTCCTTGAGCTCCGCCACGATCTGCGCGCCTTCCGGCAGCACTTCGTTCGGATCTTCCGTCAGCAGGCCGACCAAATGCTTGCGGTCCAGCCGCCTGGTGTCGGAGCGCTGCAGCGAGCGCTTGCCGAGGAAATCCGGTTTCTGCTTGCTAACGATCCAATCCATGCCGAGGTCCTGCGGCGTGGTGGTGCCGTCGGTTTCCTGGCCGACGATGATGAAGCCTTTCTCCGCGCGCAGCACGTGCATGGCTTCGGTGCCGTAGGGGGTGATGCCGTATTTCTCGCCGGCCTGCATCAGCGCGCGCCAGACATGCATGGCATAGGAGGGCGGCATGTTGAGCTCGTAGGTCGCCTCGCCGGTGAAGGTGATGCGATAGATACGGCACTTGACGCCGGCGACCACGCCATCGGTGAAGGAGAGGTGCGGGAAGCCCTGGTCATCGAGCGCCAGGGTCGGCGCGACCTCCGCAAGCAGTTTGCGCGACATCGGGCCACTGATGCCGATGACAGCCCATTGCTCGGTCACGCTGGTCAGATATACCTTCTTGTCGGGCCATTCGCACTGCAGCCAGTCTTCGAGCCACGCCATCACGCGCGCCGCCCCGCCGGTAGTCGTCGTCATGTGGAAGTGATCGTCGGCGAGGCGGCTGGTGACGCCGTCATCCATCACCATGCCGTCTTCGCCCAGCATCAAGCCGTAGCGGCAACGTCCGGGCTCCAGCTTGGACCAGGCGTTGGTGTAGACCATGTTGAGGAACCAGGCGGCATCGGGCCCCTGGATGTCGATCTTGCCAAGGGTCGAGGCATCGACGATGCCGACGGAGGTGCGGACAGCCTTGACCTCGCGGTTAACCGCATCGTGCATGCTCTCGCCGGGCTTCGGATAGTACCAGGCGCGGTGCCACTGGCCGACCGTCTCGAACGGCGCGCCATGCTGCTCGTGCCAGGAATGGAGCGGCGTCTTGCGGATCGGATCGAGGAAGTCGCCCTTGTCGACGCCGGAGAAGGCGCCGATCGTCACCGGCGTATAAGGCGGGCGGAACGTCGTGGTGCCGACCTCCGGCACGCTGATCCCGCGCAGATCGGCCATCAAGGCCAGCGCATTCACGTTGCTGGTCTTGCCCTGATCGGTCGCCATGCCCATGGTGGTGTAGCGCTTCAAATGCTCGACCGAGCGATAGCCTTCGCGATGCGCCAGCGCCACGTCGGCGGCGGTCACGTCGTTCTGGTAGTCGATGAAGTGCTTGCCTTCGTGGCCAAGCGGCTTGCTCGACGGCACCACCCACATCTCGCGCATCGCGCCCAGCGCTGGCTCGGCGCTGGCGACCGGTGTGCTGCCCGCGGAATTCGTGAAGCCGGCGGCATGTGCGGCCGCGGTGCCGGCGGCGTGGCCATCGACCAGGCAATCGGCCAGCGCGAACGCGCCGCGCGCGGCGCCGACCGAATGGTTGTACTGGCCCGGCAGCACTTTGTCCGGCACGAAAGCCAGGATATCCGGATTCCATTTGAGCTTGCCGCGCGCCTGCGAGAACAGGTGCACGGTCGGCTGCCAGCCGGCCGACGACAGAACCAGATCGCAATAGATCTGGCGCGCGTCGGTGGTGACACCCTTACCGTCGCTGGTCAGGCGCCGCACTTCGATCTCGCGGACGGCAAGCTTGCCCTTGACGCGGGTGATGGCGTGACCCGCGAGAATCTCGATGCCGCGCGCGCGCGCATTCGCCACCAGCTCGCCGTCCGGATTTTCGCGCACGTCGACAATGGCGGCAACCGACACGCCGGCATCCACCAGGTCGAGCGCGGCCTGATAGGCGGTATCATTGTTGGTCATGATGACCGCGCGCTTGCCTGGCGCGGAGCCGTAGCGGTTGACATAGGTTTGCGCGGCCGACGCCAGCATGCAGTTCGGCCGGTCGTTATCCAAATAGACAAGTGGCCGCTCGATCGCGCCGGTCGCCAGGATCACGTCCTTCGCGCGCACGCGCCACAAGCGCTGGCGCGGCTGGCTCAGCGCTTCGGGCGAGGTCGGATTGAGATGATCCGTCACCCGCTCCATGAGACTGACCATGTTGTGGTCGTAATAGGCGAAAGCCACGGTGCGCGGCAGCAAGGTGACATCCGGCATCGTGTGCAGTTCGGTGATGGCATCTGCCACCCACTGTCCGCCCGGCTTGCCGTCGATCAGCGCTTGCCGATCGGACAGGAGCGATCCGCCCAGCTCCTGCTGCTCGTCAACGAGAATCACGCGCGCGCCGGCCCGGCCGGCGGCGAGCGCTGCCGACAGGCCCGCGGGGCCCGCGCCGACGATCAAGGCATCGGCATGAGCGTGGAGCTTGTCGTAGCGGTCGGGGTCAGGCGCGGTCGGGCACTTGCCGAGGCCAGCCATGCGGCGGATGAAATGCTCGTACTTCATCCAGAAGCTCTTCGGCCACATGAAGGTCTTGTAGTAGAAGCCCGACGGGAAGACGCGGTGGAACAGGCTATTCACCGCGCCGACGTCCGTCGTCAGACTTGGCCAGCGATTCTGACTCTCGGCGATCAATCCCTCATAGAGCTCAATCTGTGTTGCACGCAGATTGGGTTCCGAACGCGCACCCTGGCCGAGCTGGATCAGCGCATTCGGTTCTTCCGCGCCGGCGGAGAGGATGCCGCGCGGACGGTGGTACTTGAAGCTGCGCCCGACCAGTACCACGCCGTTCGCGAGCAAGGCAGAGGCGAGGGTATCACCCTCATAACCGTAATAGGCCTTGCCGTCGAACACGAAGCGCAGCGGCCTAGTGCGATCGATGCGGCCGCCTTGCGGCAGGCGGTTGACTTGCTGACTCATCGGCCATTCCCCCGATCGATGGCCGGTGCGGGCTGGCCCATCTCATAGACCGCATAGATCTCGTGCGTGACGGTATCGCGCGCGACGTTGAAATAGCGGCGGCAGCCTTTGGCATGCATCCAGCGTTCGTAATGTACGCCCTTCGGGTTCTTGCGCATGAAGAGATACTGCGCCCACTCCGCGTCGGAGAGCTGCTCGCCATTGGTCGGGCGCGCGATATGGCCCTCGTGCGCGTAGCTGAATTCGTGCTCGTCGCGCTTGCCGCAGTAAGGGCAGGGGATCAGCAACATAGGTGATGCCTCTTAGTGAGCGACGCCGGCGGCGCCGTGCTCGTCGATCAGATAGCCGGTGGTGAAACGCTCCAGCGCGAAAGGAGCGGCCAGCTTGTGCGGCTCGCCGGTCGCGATGGTGTGCGCGAAGACATGGCCGGAGCCGGGCGTCGCCTTGAATCCGCCTGTTCCCCAGCCGCAATTGAAGAACAGGTTCTCGACCGGAGTCTTGCCGATTATCGGGCTGGCATCGGGGCAGGTATCGACGATGCCGCCCCACTGGCGCAGGAACCGCAGCCGGCCGAACATCGGGAACAGTTCGGTCAGGGCGTTCAGCATGTTCTCCACCACCGGCGGGCTGCCCTGCTGGGCATAGGAGTTGAAGCTGTCGATGCCCGCGCCGAACACCAGCTCGCCCTTGTCGGACTGGCTGACATAGACGTGGACCTGGCCGGACATGACAACGCAATCCAGCACCGGCTTGATCGGCTCCGACACCATCGCCTGCAGCGGGTGGCTTTCGATCGGGAGGCGGAAGCCCGCCATGCCCGCGAGCACGCCGCAATGGCCGGCAACGACAACGCCGACCTTCTTCGCGCGGATCGCGCCGCGCGTAGTCTCGATGCCGGTGACCTTGCCGGCTTCGATCTTGAAGCCGGTCACTTCGCAATTCTGGATGATGTCGACGCCGCGCGCGTCGGCGCCGCGGGCGAAGCCCCAGGCGACCGCGTCGTGGCGCGCAACCCCGCCGCGGCGCTGCAGGCTGGCGCCGAACACCGGATAGCGCGCCGTCGGCGAGCAATCGAGGATCGGGCAATAGGCCGCGACCTGCTCCCGTGTCAGGATCTCTGAATCGATGCCGTTGAGCTGGATGGCATAGACCCGGCGGCGCAGCGCCTGCATGTCGTGGATGGTATGCGCGGTGGAAAGCAGGCCGCGCTGGCTGAACATGACGTTGTAATTGAGGTCCTGGGACAGGCCCTCCCACAGCTTCAGCGCATGCTCGTAGAGGTGCGCGGACTCATCCCAAAGATAGTTGGAGCGGACGATGGTCGTGTTGCGGCCGGTATTGCCACCGCCGAGCCAGCCCTTCTCGATGACCGCGACGTTGGTGATCCCGTGTTCCTTGGCGAGGTAATAGGCGGTGGCCAGGCCATGACCGCCGCCGCCGACGATGACCACGTCATATTCCGGCTTCGGATCCGGGCTGCGCCAGGCCTCGGTCCACTTCTCGTGATAGCTGGCCGCGTTCCGCGCGAGCGTGAAGATCGAATAATGCTGTTTCATCAGGACTTACCGGACCACCCTTGGAATCGGCGGCGAGAATGGCCGAGCCGGCCACCCCCGTCCTTTGGCCGAGCGCCATGTATTGTCGCCGCAACGCCGCAGGGTCAAGGACTTAGCCTGCAGCGGAGTGCGCAAGGCGCTTCAGTCTTGCGCTGATCCGCGACGCTTTGCGGCTGCCAACCGACGGGCAGCAGCAAGTAGTGCCGGCGTCGGCTTCGGCGGGTTTCGGAGCAGATTAAGCACGCGCCGCGCGTCTCGTTTCGAGAGCACAATCGGTTCAAGAGGCGCGTTCTCGGAAATAGACATCGCCATATTTGCCGCCATTGGCCGCCAGGACCGCCGTCCATACCGCATTGCAATGTTAGCGTCCATGGATGGCAGCCGGCATCACCGCCGGACTTGCGGGAAGCTCGGACCTCGCAAGAAAATGCGCTAATTTTCCGTGATATTTTTGGTTGCGGTGGAGATCGCGAGGCCCACCTTGGGCTTGCATTCTCGTACCCCCTGCGACCGAAAAACTGCTAGCGACAAATCCGGTGATATGTTCTATAGACGGCATCGACTTTTCAGATCGCGCCGTGAGCTTCTTGGGGAGGCCGGCGCCATAAAGGGTTTCGCACCCCATGTTTGGAGCCAAACCGAGCAAGCTGCCACAGGAAATCGCTTTTCTGCTGGTGCCGAATTTCTCGATGATCGCCTTCACGTCCGCCATCGAGCCCTTGCGCCTCGCCAACCGAGCGAGCGGCAAGGAACTCTATCGCTGGCGGCTGTTCTCGCCCGACGGCAAGGCGGTCCGCGCCAGCAACGGCATCGAGCTCAGCCCGGAAGGCAGCATCGAGCAGATCGCGGGCTATCAGACCGTCGTGCTGTGCAGCGGCATCGACGGACATCTCTACGAGGACAAGAACGTTTTCGCGGCCTTGCGCCGTGCCGACCGGCAGGGGGCGGATATCGGCGCGCTCTGCACCGGCAGCCACATCCTGGCACGCGCCAGCATGCTGAACGGCTATCGCTGCACCATCCACTGGGAAAACCTCGCCAGTTTCTCCGAGAACTTCCCGGAGATCGAAGCGACATCGGAACTGTTCGAGATCGACCGCAACCGCTTCACCTGCTCCGGCGGGACAGCTGCGCTCGACATGATGCTGAACATGATCTCGCAGCAGCACGGGCACGAGCTGGCGGCGTCCGTGTCGGAACAGTTCATCCATGAGCGCATCCGCGACCGTCACGATCACCAGCGCATGGCGCTGACGGCGCGGCTCGGCGTGCGTCATCCCAAGCTGATCCAGGTGATCCAACTGATGGAGCAGAACCTGGAAGAGCCGCTGAGCCGTCAGGACCTGGCGGAGGCGGCGGGCCTCTCCAGCCGCCAGATGGAGCGGTTGTTCGCGAAATACCTGCACCGCTCGCCGGCGCGCTATTACGTGGAGCTGCGGCTCAACCGTGCGCGGTTGCTCTTGTTGCAGACCAACATGTCGGTGATCGACATCGCGCTGGCCTGCGGCTTCGTGTCGGCGTCGCATTTCTCGAAGTGCTATCGCGATTTCTTCGGCAAGACACCGCGCCGCGAGCGCGCGGGACCGAACGCCGTACTGGAGGAGGAAGCGGAGAGAAGGAGTGCGGCGGGCCGGGCATAGCCGGCACTTTCATCCATTATTGGGTTGACCATAGAAGGGGGATCATCATGCGCCAACTGTTTCCGCTGGCGGCCATTCTGATTTTGCTCGCCGGCTGCGGCTCGACCGATACGGAAGTGACCAAGCCGCGCACCGAAGACACCAAGCTGCCCTTCCCGAAAGCCATCTACGTTTATGATTTTGCCGTCGCGACCGCCGAAGTGGCCTACGGCAGCACCGCCGCGCCGCGTTTGAGCGGAGCGGTCGATGACCCCAACGAAACACCGAAGCGTGACAAGCTCGAGCATGAGATCGCCGACGTGCTGGCGACCAAGCTGGTTGCGGAGTTGCAAGGGTTGGGCCTGCCCGCTGTGCGGTGGCGCGGCACGCCGCCGAAGAATAACGACGCCTACATGATCGAAGGACAATTCCTGACCATCGATGAGGGCAATGTCGCGGCGCAGCTGATCATCGGCTTCGGCGTGGGCGGCAGCGAGGTGCGTGTCCTCACGCAGGCCTATCACCTCGACAATGGCGCCAAGAAGCTGCTGGGCGAAGCGGAAGTGAGCGCCGAAAGCTCGAAGGCGCCCGGCCTCGCCGCGACATTGCCGGTCGGCGCTGCCGTGTCAGGCACCGCGGCCGCAGCCTCCGTCGCAACCGGCGTCGGCGTGGTGCGGACAGTGAACAGCAAGGTGAAAAAGGGCGCCGAAAATACCGCCGAGGCGATCGTCGAGCTCCTGAAACCACGGATGCAGGAGCAGGGCTGGCTCTAACGCGGAGCTTTTACGCCGCCGATTGACGGACCCGCTGCGGACGCCGCTTGTTCGCCGATTGTTGCGTCGCCGGGCATGGACAGCCTGGGCGATGCACGATCGGTGGGCGCGGCTGCTCGGCCGGCCAAGGCCGGACGATCTTGATCGATGATTTGGTCATTTCAGATTTCCAGTAAGTCGGTCGGTTCGTCGAATTCCGGATTCAGCCTGTCGTCCGACTTCACGACGAAGTCGAACTCGTAGACATCTTCGGCAGAGACGAGGGAGTCATCGATCACGCGGCGATCGGGATCAACCGCTTCGACGGTGCGGTCCGTGGCCGTAACGGCAGCCGGCACGGCGCCCTCATCAGCCAGCGCGAGTGACGCGCCCACCACCAGACAGACTGCGACCAGTACCAAAGTCAGGAGGCCCAGTAACCGAAGCATGGAACCCCTCGCAAACCGCGAATCAGGCATGAGGGGAGTCTAGGAAACTGGCCGCTCTCCGTCTGTGATCGACCGCACATGGCGCCGACAGGCGGTCAAGCCCTATCCATGATCGAGCGGGGCAGGTTCCCACAGTTCGACGCGCCGGCCGTCGGGATCGACAAACCAGCCGAACCGGCCTTCGATGGTTTTTTCAATGCGATCATCGACTTGCGTGCCGGACTCGCGAAGCCGCTTGAGCGCCCCGTCCAGATCGGAAACGCGGAGGGCGACCATGAAGGTCTGGCCGGAATTGCCGAAATAGCTGGTCGAAGAGCGTAACACGCCCCAGACCGTATAACCGGGCTTGCCATTCTGATCCTGCCAGGGAAAGGCCCAACTGGCGGATTCAGCATCGGCCGGCACGCCGAGCACGTCGTGATACCAGCGCGCCAGGTCCGATGGATTGCGGGACTTGAAGAACACACCGCCGATGCCGGTGACGAAGCTCATGCCGCCGCTCCCGCGCCATTGCCGAACGGCGCCCTCGCGAACAGCCGGCGCACCATCGGCTCGAACGCGTCGAAGGGCAGGGTGTCGTAGTTCGGGTCGAATGAAGTCTGGTCCCAACGCTCGCAGAAGTCGGCCGTTCGTTCGAACATCGGATGGCCGCGGTAGCGTTCACGCGCGAAGCGGTCGCCGCCGGTGTGGTGCCAGAAATAGTATCCCTGGAAGATGCCGTGATGCTGCACCAGCCAGTGATTGTCCGGACTGACATAGGGCTGCAGGATCGCGGCGGCCAGGTCCGAATGATTCCACGGCGCCAGGGTGTCGCCGATATCGTGTAGCAGGGCAATGACGATGGTTTCCTCGTCCGCGCCATCACGGAACGCACGCGTGGCGGTCTGCAGGCTGTGCTCGTATCGGTCGATCTGGTACCCCATCTTGTCGCCGCGCAGCCGGTTCAGCAGCCCCAGCGCGTTGTCCGCGAGTTCAAGGTCCAATTTCTTGTAGATGCGGTCGAGGAGCTGATATTCTTCCCTCGTTCCTTCATCCATGCGTGTGAAGCTGACGGTTCCGGATTCAAGCATGACGAGATGCCCTTCAGGCTGGCGCAAAGGGCGCCATGCTAGACTTGCGCCTACGGCCGCGTCCAGGAGTGCGTGTGACGCTGCCTGAATTGCGAGATGCGCTTGCGCGCATTGGTCTGCGCGTGCGTGGGGGATTCGCAACCGAACGCGAGTCAGATCGGAATATCCTCGCCGAAGCGCCATGGGCGAAGACCCTCATCCTCATCGGTAACGTAGGCTCCGAGCTTTGGGACAAGAGCGGCGCCGAGATCGCGGCGATGGACGGCCAGGACCCGCTGGACCGATGGACGCGGCAGGTTGTCGATCCGATCGCGCGTTCAATGGATGGCATCGCGCTCTATCCCTTCACCGGCCCTCCGTGCTGGCCATTCCAACGCTGGGCGGAGCGGGCGGAGGGCGTGCGGTCCTCGCCGCTCGGGATTCAGATCCATCCGGACTATGGCCTCTGGCACGCTTATCGCGCCGCTATACTTCTGCGCAGCGAAATCGATCTGCGGTGCGAGGAACAACAGCACCCCTGCGACACTTGTGTGGACCGACCGTGCCTGACGCACTGTCCGGTGAATGCCTTTTCCACCGTAGGTTATGACGTCGATCGCTGCATCGATCACGTTGTTGCGGTGCAATGTGAATCAGGATCATGCAGCAATGTCGGATGCCTGGCGCGGCTGGCGTGCCCGGTTGGAGTGAAGTGGCGATACCAGGTGGATCACGCCCGGTTTCATATGACAGCTTTCGTGACGGCGAGGCTGCGTGCGCGATAAAGGAACTGTTAATAAACTCGCCGGATGATGTACCCCGAACGAAGGCTTGAGACGGAACGAGTCCATAGGGTATTAAGTCTTTCACATACTTGATTTTTGAGGGGTGCCCCGTGCGGATCATCACGCGCGTTGCGACTTTCTTGTTGGCTGTCGGCGTCTCCGCTGCAGCATCTCTGATGACCAGCAATGCCGTCATGGCAGCAGCCGCGGAGGCCGAGGTCACCATCAGCGCCACGAATGGCCTCAATGGCAAGGCGATGACCGAGCCGGTCTCCTGGACCATCACCAAGCTCGACAAGAACGGCAAGCCGGCCAAGAAGGCGACAATTGAGGAGAAGGCGGCAATCCTCAAGACCAAGCTGAAGCCCGGCCAGTATCAGGTGCTGGGCCAGTCAAAGGGTGTCGCCGCCAAGCAAACCTTTACGGTCGGCAAGGAGCCGGTAGTGCGGACTGTCACCTTCGGCATGTCGGCGATCAACATCAAGATGATCACGTCCAAGGGACGCAAGCCGGTCACCGAGCCGATCCAGTGGGAAATGCTCACCTATGTGAAGGGCCAGCCGACCAAGGGCGAACGGGTCGATATCGTCACCGCGCCGACCGCCAGCTTCACCGTTCCCGCCGGCGGCTATGTCGTGCGCGCCAGCTATAACGGAACAACCGCCGATCTGGTGGTACCCCTGAAGGCCGGCCAGTCGTACGACTACACGCTCAATCTCTATGCCGGCTATACCGAGGCGGTCGCCCTCAACGGCAAGAACAAGGTCAAGCAGGACGTGACCTGGCAGGTCGTGCGCGCCAGGCCGAATGACAAGGGCGAGTATGAGCTGGTGACGGAGCAGACCTCGCCCACCCCCAAGATCATGCTGCGTGAGGGCAAGTATCTGCTGATTGCCCGCTTCGGCGACATGTGGGGCAAGGAAAAGCTCAACGTCACCGCCGGCGAACTGTCCAAGGTCAAGATCAAGCTGGTCAAGGACACCGGCATCCCGGTGATCGCTTCCAAGTAACCGGCCGAGCCAGCGAAAGTGTCAGTCCGGGGGCCGTTTGGCCCCCGGATTCTTTTGCCCCTCCGTCATCGAAAAATAGCGGCTGCCGGCGCCTCAAATCTCATTGGCGTGGGCGGCGGGGGGCTGGTATCGGGTCGGTGAGACCAGATTGTTTCGGGTGAAAGGATCAGCCATGCAACGAGAGCCGCGCGCGCGCCGCGAACGCCGCACAGTCGGCGGCGTGAAGCAGTTGCCATGGCGCACTTATCGCAACCCTTACAAGCCCGTCGAGGTCCTGAACGAGGAGCAGATCGAACGCATCCACGACGCCTCGATGCGCATCCTGGAAGAGTTCGGCATCGAGTTCCTGGACGAACAGGCCCGGGGCCGCGCCATCGCCAAGGGCGCGGAACTGGTGCCCGGCACCCAGCGCCTCCGCTTCGACCGTCACCTGGTTGCGGAATATGTCAGCAAGGCACCGGCGGAATTCACGCTTCATGCGCGGGTGCCGGAGCGCAACCTGACCTTCGGCGCCAATCACATCAATTTCGGTTCCGTCGCCTCGGCGCCCAACGTGTCGGATCTCGATCGCGGGCGCCGGCCGGGCAACTTCGAGGACTACTGCAACCTGCTGCGCCTCGCGCAGAGCCTGAACGTCGTGCAATTCCTCGGCGGCTATCCGGTGGAGCCGGCGGACATCCCGCCATTGACCCGGCATCTCGACGCGCACTATGCGGCGATCACGCTGACGGACCGCATCTGGCATCCATACAGCCTGGGGCGCGAGCGCATCCTCGACGCGGTGGAGATGATCTGCATCGCACGCGGCATCAGCAAGGAGCAGCTGGCACGGGAGCCGAGCCTGTTCTCGATCGTCAACAGCAACTCGCCGCTGCGCCTCGACACGCCGATGCTGCAGGGCTTGATGGCGATGGCGGAGCATGGCCAGCCGGTGGTGCTGACGCCATTCACGCTGTCGGGCGCAATGGCGCCCGCCACCATCGCGGGCGCGCTGGCGCTGCAGAATGCCGAAGCGCTGGCCGGCCTCTGCTTCATCCAGATGATAAATCCGGGCGTGCCGTGCGTCTATGGCGGGTTCACGTCCAACGTCGACATGAAGACCGGCGCACCGGCCTTCGGCACGCCGGAATATACCCGCGCCGCCATGGCCGGCGGCCAGCTGGCGCGGCGCTACAAGCTGCCGTTCCGCTCCAGCAACGCCTGCGCCGCCAATGCCGTCGATGCCCAGGCGGCCTATGAATCCGAGATGTCGCTCTGGGGCGCCGTCATGGGCCACGCCAACCTCATCCTGCACAGCGCGGGATGGATGGAAGGCGGCCTCGTCGCCTCGTTCGAGAAGATGGTGGTGGATGCCGAGATGATCCAGGGCATGACGGAATTCATGCGGCCGCTGGAAGTGAATGACGACACGCTCGCCGTCGATGCCATCAAGGAAGTCGGCCCTGGCGGCCACTTCTTCGGCTCCTCCCACACCCTGGCGCGCTACGAGAACGCGTTCTACGCCCCGCTGGTGAGCGACTGGCGCAACTTCGAGACCTGGCGCCTGGCCGGTGCGGTGGAAGCCGCGCAGCACGCCAACGCGATCTGGAAGCAATTGCTGGCCGAGTACACCCCACCGCCGATCGACCCGGGGATCGACGAAGCGCTCAAGGAATATGTCGCCAAGCGCAAGGCAGAGGGCGGCGTTCCGGGATACTGAGCTACCCGTTCGGACGACCCGCCAGCCAGCGGAAGCATGCTAGACTCATCTTCGCTTGACTGCGAAGGAGCGCGCGCATGAACCCGCAAATTGCCGCCCTGATAGAGCGGATCAAGTCACTGGAAGCCGAGCTCGACGTGGAGCTGGCGCAACGCGCCGCCGGACTTCGCATCGGCCTGGAGCATGGCAGAATCATCTTCGGGCAGGAATTGCTGCGGCGTCACCGCGAGCTGCAGGTCAAGCTCTCGAGCTACCTGCTGAATGCGCGGCCGATGGTGGTACTGACCGCGCCGATCATCTATTCCCTGATCGTTCCATTCGTCCTGCTGGACCTGTTCATTACGATCTATCAGGTGGCCTGCTTTCCCGTTTATGGCATCCCGAAGGTTCGCCGGCGGGATTACATCGCCTTCGATCGCGGCCATCTTGCCTATCTCAACGCAATAGAGAAGCTCAACTGCACCTATTGCTCCTATGCCAACGGCCTCATCGCCTATGTCCGGGAGATCACCTCGCGCACCGAGCAATATTGGTGCCCCATCAAGCACGCCACGCGCGTCATGGGCTCGCACGGACGCTACTCCGGCTTCGAGGATTACGGCGACGCCGAAGGCTATCGCAGCCAGCTGGATCGTCATCGTGCGTCATTGAAGAAAGACAAGAGGCCGCCCGAGTAGCGGCCTTTGCGCGAGGTCAGGCCGCCTGGTGCGTCGGAACGCGAATCTCCGCCGGATGCACCATTGGCTCTTTGGCCCGCAGGAACCACTTGCCGAACACTTCTGCATAGCCGCCGAGCCGGTAATAGCCGAGCTCGGGCGAGAGGCTTGCCTTCTCTGCCTCATATTGCTTGCGCCGCTGATGCCAGGCGAGGCGCGGATGACGGTGGTGGATGAGGTGCAGATTGTTGTAGAGGAACAGCCAGCTCCAGAAGAAGTTGGACTCGCAGATCACCGTGCGCTGCTGCACCGGGCCTGCGGCGCGATGTTCCGCATAGGAGCGAACCAGCGTCAGCGCGGTGCCGGGGTAGGCGAAGAAGACGATGTACGCCGATAGCGGGATATCGCATACCACCAACACCCAATAGAACACAGCGGCCGCGGCAGGCAGATGCCACAGCAGCGGACGCAGCCGCCGCCACCGCCGGTCGCGCACGGCCAGCACCTTCTCCCGCCAGGCGAAGAAGCAATAATAGGCCGGGCCAAACAGCATCCGTCCGCCCAGAGAGCGCATCACTGTGCGCACCAACAGGCGCAGCGGCGACATGGCGACGATCTGCTCTGCGGTTAGGTAGTTGGATTCCGGATCCAGTTCCGGATTGGTCAGGTTCTCATCGATGTGATGGGTGCGGTGCGTGACGCGGTAGCTGAGATAAGGCAGCCACAGCCAGAGCGGCCAGCCGACGATGAAGGAATTGACCGCTTCCCATTTGGTGGGGAAGCCATGCGTCGCCTCATGCTGCAACGAGCCGTGCAGGCAAACAATGAAAGCGCCCAGCGGCAGCACCAGCCACCACGGCAACGCGTGATAGTTCAGCGTCACGATGGCGAAGGTCGCGTAGACGCCGATCGCAAGGAAAAGTGTGGGCCAATCGATGAAAAAGCGGGATGCGTCCGAGCTGGACGCGGTGGGCAAGGCGGGTGGGACGGTGGACATCTGCAGTTTGGGTCCGGAATCTATGCTACCTGTATATACAAGTTGCCGGCCCGCGCCAAGACGGTCGCGGACCGAAACCGGACGTATTTATGCGGACGTGGCGTTAACATCCTGATTATCTAGGTTTGAAGGCATAAAAGGGGCTCCCCGATGCTGCAGGGACGATGCTCATGCGGTTCCATCCGCTATCACTATGGTGGCGATCACACGGCGCTGACCGTCTGCCATTGCGGCATGTGCCGCCGCTGGCACGGCTCGCTCGGCGCCTATGTGGGTGGCCGGCCCGGCGACTATCGGCTGGAAGGTGTAGAGCATCTGCATTGGTACGCCTCCTCAGCCGATGCCGAACGCGGTTTCTGCGCGCTCTGCGGGTCGAAGCTGTTCTGGCGCGCCAAGGATGGGTCGGCGATGGACGTGACTGCCGGATCGCTCGACCAGCCGACCGGCCTGGCGACCACGGCGCACATCTGGGCTGCGCATAAGGGCGACTATTACGCCATGCCGGACGACGCGCCCTTGTTCGTGGAATCCGTGGGGGGCGGGGTGCAAGAGGGCGATCCGCGACCACCGGTTTCCCGGGACATTGCGGAACATCGGGGAAGCTGCCTGTGCGCCGGCGTCGCGTTCAAGGTGCGCGGCAAGATGCGCGACATCGCGTGGTGCCATTGCGGCCAGTGCCTGCGCTGGCACGGCCATTTCGGCGGCTACACCGCCAGCACCTGGCCCAATATCGAACTGAGCGGCGCCGACAAGATCGCCTGGTATGTATCGTCCGATACGGCGCGGCGCGGCTTCTGCCGAGAGTGCGGGGCGAGCCTGTTCTGGGAGGCCGCTCACCGCAACTACGTCTCGATCGCAGCCGGCGCGCTCGATCTGCCGACCGGGCTCGTCTCGGCGCGGCACATCTTTACGGAGAACAAGGGCGATTATTACCAGATCAAGGACGATGTCGCGCAGTCGCCGGGCAGCATGGCGGCCAATCCGGTGACGTTCTGACATGCGCGCCATGATCTCGATGTATGACATGCCGGAACGCGTCGCCGCGCGCGATGCCTGGTGGGTCGGCCTGTCGCGGCATTGGCGGGCGGCAGGCCTCGGCGACATTCCCGAGCGAGGGGACACAGAGGAGGATCTCTACGAGCTGTGGCTGGCGCCCGATCTCTTCATCGCGCAGACCTGCGGCTTTCCGCTGACGCATCTGCTAAGGGACCGCGTGACTTTGGTCGCGACGCCGGTCTACGCCGTCGACGGCTGCGTCGGCGCCACCTATCACAGCGTCATCGTGGCCCGGCGGGACTCTGCTGTGCGCAGCCTGGACGACGTGGCCGGCAAGGTCGCCGCGATCAACGGCCATGATTCGCAATCGGGCTGGAATGCGCTGCGCCACGCTTTGATTGGCAAGCGTGCCCCCGCGCGCATCGTGGAGACCGGCGGACACCGGAAATCCGTTGCGGCAGTGCGGGAAAAGCGCGCCGATGTCGCAGCGATCGATTGTATCACCTACGCTCTTGTTGGGGCCGTGGCGCCCGACGAAGTCGCGCCCTTGCAGGTGATTGCCAAGAGCGCGAGCGCGCCGGCGCTGCCCTATGTCACGCGGCGCGACATCGCTTCGGCGGATCTCCAGAAGCTGCGCGACGGGTTGCAGGCCGCGATTGCCGATCCGGCGCTGGCCGAAGTGCGATCTTCGCTGCTGATCGCGGGCATGGAGATCGTGCCGCTGCAGGCCTATGACCGCATGTTGGAGATGGAGCGCGAGGCGGATCGTGCCGGTTCGTTGGTGACCAATTGACCATTGCCGTACGCCAATCGACGTTGCTGCCCAGCCTGGCGATCATTGTATCCGCGGCGTTCTGGGGCTCCATGTGGATGCCGCTGACGGCCGCCTATGGCAGCGGATTGTCCGGCGCCTGGGTCGCGTGGATAGTCTATGGCATGCCGGCGATCCTGGTGCTGCCACTCATCCTGCGCGACGGCGGCCGCGGGTTGGTCGCAGGCGGCTGGCCACTGCTGTGGCTCGGCATCTCGACGGGGATCTGTAACTACCTCTATGCCGCCAGCGTGGTCTACGGCGACGTCGCGCGCATCGTGCTGTTGTTCTACGTCAATCCGGTATGGAGCGTTCTGCTGGAGCGCATCATCCTGAAGACGCGGATCACGCCAGGCCGCGGCGCGGCCTTGATCGTGGGACTGACCGGCATGGTGATCCTGAATTATCAAGGAGAGGGCCTGCCTCTGCCGCGCAGCGTCGCGGAATGGGGCGGGCTCATCGCCGGATTCTGCTGGGCGGTCGGGCTGGTCACGATGCGGATGACGCCTCATGTCCGCATGGTGGAAAAGGCGTTCCTGCAATATGTGGCGGCGATGATCTTCGGCGGCGCAATCCTCGCACTCGGCATTTTTCCGGCTCAGGCGGATTGGTCGGTGGTGAATTGGCCGGTTGCAATCCTTTGGGTCATGATCGTCGCGGGCATCTGGGTGGTGCCGGGATTGCTGCTGAGCTTCTGGGCGGCGGCGCGCCTGTCGCCGACCCGCGCCAGCATGCTGTTCATGGCGGAGGTGGTGGTGGGTGTCGTCACCGCGGCAATCTGGACCGACTATCCATTCGGTTGGCGCGAGGCGATCGGCGGGCTTGTCATCGTGTCGGCCGGCGTGCTGGAAATCCTGTTCGGCGCGCATGCGCCGGCAGGCCAGACCAGGGGAGAGACGGGCAGGGCATGAATATGCATCATTTCGACGCGCGCGGCATGAAATGTCCGCTACCGGTCCTCAAAGCGCGCAAGCTGATCAAGGACCTAGCCAACGGCGACGTGCTGGAAATTCACGCGACCGACCCCGGCGCGCCGGCTGACTTCAAGCATTTCTGCGAGACCACCGGTCATCGCCTGCTGGACAGCAAGGAAGCGGACGGCCTGTTCGTGATCAGGATCGAGACGGTGCGCCGTTAGTTCGTGGTGGTCGTCTGCGGAGCCGGCGCTGCATCGCCTTCCGTCTTGCGGAGCTCGGCGAAAGCGGCCTCGGCGCCGGGATGTAGCGGGACGCTGAGGCGGTTGACGTCGAGGCGTATCTTGCCGGGAGCAGCAGGCTCATCGCCCTTCAGCGCGCTGCGCCACAAGGCCTTGGCAAGGCCGTCGACAAGCTCGCCCGAGAGCGATTCACGCACAACCCAGACGGCGGGCAAGGATAAGGCCGGCGTCGCATCCGCGCCGGAATACTGCTTATGCGGGATCAAATCGGCGACGACGTAGGGGTTCTTGCCATCCTCCTTCATCTGCGCGCCGAGCAGCTTGTAGTTGCCAGTCTGCATGAGAGCCGCAACATCGCCGTTCGGCAATTGCGCGACCAGCACCAGAGCGTCGACTTTTCCTTGCAGCAGATCGTGAGCCGCCGCGTCTGGGTCGCCGGTCACCAGCTTGGTCTTCTTCTCGTTGACCCCGGCGGCGCGGAGCAGGAACCGGGCGCTCACTGCATTGTCGGAATCCTTGGCGCCGATCGCGATACGCTCTCCGCTCAGGTGTGCGACATCCTTGAACTGCGCGTCCTTTGCCACCAGCACATGCATGACCAGCTGGCCCACATTGGCGATGGCGCGCAGATCCTGCATCGGACCAGACTTCTTGAACGGGCCGGTGCCTTGCAGCGCGGCATCCGCGGTGTCGGCGGAGACGATCGCCGATTCCAGCATGCCGCCTTCGACTGACTGCAGGCTGTCCACCGGATCCGTGGTGGTCTGCGCCAGGCCGATCAACCCCTCTACGCCGCATGGCCCGTCATTGTCGCACTGGCGCGAACCGGGCGGATTGCTGATGTCGCCCGCGATCTGGCCGGCGAGATTGTAGAGCGTCGACCCCGGGGCGCCCGCGCCGATGCGGAAATAGGCGATTTCCTGAGCAAAAACCTGATCGAGCGCGGAGCCGGAAACGAAATAGACCATAAGGGCCATGGCGCCGGCGGCCAGTGTGCCGCCCAGCTTGATCATCCTGGCCCTCATGCCGGAAGCGGCCTTGAACGCCCTCACAGCTCAATCCTCAAGGAATGCTCGACTCGAGACATTCGAGATGTTTCTGAATTTACGTCTCGAGTCGCCGCGATACCATACGCCAAACGGCAAATATCCGCGATTTCAAGACATTGTGTGACCATTCTCACGCACATTGCCGTTCCTGAGAGTGGCCGGAAAAGGGCGTTCCGGGCAATTCACCTCAACTTGAGTGTGAGCCCGTCGCGGCGCCGCGTTCCAGGGTCGCGCCCAGACCTTCCCGGACTTCATCTAGTCTGCTAACACCCGAGCCCAATAGTTGCGGCCGGTGGCGCTAAGGATCAGTAAATGGACGCCGATTTATCACCGCGTCAGCGTAATTTGCGGCGTCTGTTGCGGCCGCGGCACGTCGCTATCGTCGGCGGCCAGGCGATGGCGGATTCAATCCGGCGCTGTGCGGACACCGGCTTCACCGGCGAGGTCTGGGTCGTCAATCCGAAATATCCGGAGCTGGGCGGGCGCAGATGCTACGCCTCGATTGCCGACCTTCCGGAAGCCCCCGACGCGACCTTCATCGCCGTTCCACGCGAGGCGACCATCGACGTTGTCCGGCAGTTGAGCGCGCGTGGCGGGGGCGGGGCCATCTGCTATGCCGCCGGCTATACCGAAGTCGGCGGTGAGGGCGTTGCCTTGCAGTCGGAATTCATCGATGCCGCCGGCGATCTCGCAGTGGTTGGGCCTAATTGCTACGGCCTGCTCAATTTTGTAGATGGGGTCTGCCTGTGGCCGACTGGCGCACTCGGGCATCAGGTCGAGACTGGCTGCGCCATCGTCATGCAAAGCGGCAATATCGCGCTCAATTTGAGTCGCAATGACCGCTCGGTGCCCTTCGCCTACGTGATCAGCTCCGGCAACCAGGCGATCCTGAATGCGGCCGACTACGTCGATGCCCTGGCCGACGATCCGAAAGTCACGGCGATCGGGCTTTATCTCGAGGGCATCAAGGACGTGCCGGCCTTCAGCCGCGCTGCTGCCAAGGCGCTGCAGCGAGGCAAGCCGCTGGTGGCGCTGAAAGCCGGCAATTCCGAGCTCGGCGCGCAATTCGCGATGAGCCACACCGGGTCGCTGGCCGGCAGCGACAAGATGTATGACGCGCTGTTCGAGCGGCTCGGCATCATCCGCGTCCATTCCGTTCCGCAGTTGCTGGAGACGCTGAAGCTGGTCTCGACCGCGGGCCTGCCGAAGGGCGACCGGCTGGCGGTCTTCACCTGCTCGGGCGGTGAATGCCTTCTGACCGCCGACCTCTGTGACACGCTCGGCATCCCGCTGCCGGGTTTCTCCGCTGGCCAGGCCGACGACCTGCGCACGCAGTTGCCGAACTTTGCGACGGTGTCCAACCCGCTCGACTACAACACCTCGCTCTGGGGCCACGAGGATCTGCTTGTCAAGTGCTTCTCCACCGTGATGCGCGGCGATTTCGATGCCGGCATGCTGGTGATCGATTTCGCCACCGATGGCCCGGAAACCGAGGCGGCTTGCCTCGCTTCGGTACGCGCATTGCTGAGGGCCTGTACCGCGCACGGAAAAATGCCAATCGTCACCTCGACCTTGTCGGAGTTGCTGCCGGCGCATGCGAGGACTGAAGTGATCGCCGCCAAGGGCGCGCCGATGCAGGGGCTGGAAGAGGCGCTGAACGCCTTCGCCTCGGTCCATCGCTTCGCGCAGCGCAAGGCGAAGGTCGCATCCGCCGCAATTCCCGTGACGCCGGCCGCAGGACCGACAAAGCGCGTGCTCCCCGAGGTCGAGGGCAAGAAATTGTTGGCGGGCTTCGGTCTCGCTGTACCGGAGAGCCGCGTGGTCACGCTCGCCGACGCCGCCAAGGCAGCGGAGGCGCTCGGCTTCCCGGTCGTGCTGAAAGTCGCCGAGCCGCTGATCGCGCACAAGACTGAAGCGGGGGCGGTCGCGATCAATCTGAAATCCGCGGTGGATGTCGAAGCCGCGCTGGCGCGGATGGAAAGGTCCGTTGGCTCCTATCTCAAGGGCGCGCACATCGAGCGGGTGCTGGTCGAGCGCATGGTCGGCGACGTGGTGGCCGAGCTGATCGTCGGCATCCAGCGCGACCCACAATTCGGCCTCGCACTGGTCGTTGGCGCGGGCGGCATCCTGGTCGAGCTGGTCGAGGATGCTGCGATGCTGCTGCTGCCGACATCGGCCGACGAGGTCGAAGCCGCCATTCGCGGCCTCAAGATCGCGAAGCTCCTGGCTGGCTATCGCGGCAAGCCCGCCGCCGACATGGCCGCGCTGGTAAAAAGCATCATGGCGATCGCCGCGTTCGCCGAAGCCAATCGCGGCACGCTGCTCGAGCTCGATGTCAATCCGCTGATGGTGCGCGCCGACGGGGCGGTCGCGGTGGATGCCTTGGTCGTTCTCGGCCATTAGACCAGGAGTCGTTTCGTCGCTTCGCGGCGTCGCAATCCGCTTAGTTCGCAGGGCTGAGCGTCGATAGCGTCTTCCTCGTGCCGTTCTACGCCCCGAAGGAGCACGAGCATGACCTACCAAGCTGGCCGCCATTTCCTGCAGGTTCCCGGGCCTAGCAACATCCCGGACCGCATCCTGCGCGCCATTGCGCAGCCTGTCCTGGATCATCGCGGTCCCGCCTGGGCAAAGCTGCAGGCCGAAGTGTTCGAGCGCGTGCGCCCGATCTTCAAGACGCGCGAGCCGGTGATGATCTTCCCGGCTTCTGGCACCGGCGGGTGGGAATCCGCGCTGGTCAACACGCTGTCGCCCGGCGACCAGGTGCTGACCTTCGATACCGGCCAGTTCGCGGTCCTGTGGGGCAACATGGCCCACAAGCTCGGCCTCGATGTGCAGATGCTGGCGACTGACTGGCGCCGCGCGCCGTCGCCCGAAGCGGTCGAAGCCGTGCTGACCGCCGACAAGGCCCACAAGATCAAGGCGATCCTGCTGGTCCACAACGAGACCTCCAAC
Organism: Dongiaceae bacterium; assembly: GCA_035695765.1. Taxonomy (GTDB): domain Bacteria; phylum Pseudomonadota; class Alphaproteobacteria; order Dongiales; family Dongiaceae; genus Dongia_A. Next base: position 56,383 of record DASRRI010000088.1, on the reverse strand, counting down.
GGCGTGATGAGCCGCGTCGGCGAAATCCGCAAGGCGATCGATCGCGCCGGCCATCCGGCCCTGCTGATGCTGGATACGATCTCATCGCTCGGCAGCGCGGATATGCGCATGGACGAGTGGGGCGTGGATGTGGTCATCGCTGGTTCGCAGAAGGGGCTGATGTTGCCAACGGGCTTGGCCTTCGTTGCCGCGAGCGAAAAGGCGCGCGCCGCCATGAAAACCGCCACACTGCCGCGCGCCTTCTGGGATTGGGAGCCGATGCTGGCCGCCGCGAATGGCGCCGGCAATCTGCCCTATACGCCGGCCTGCAATCTCTTCTTCGGGCTCAAGGAAGCGCTCGACATGATCGCGGAGGAGGGGCTGGAAAACATCTTCGCCCGCCATGCCCGCCATGCCGAAGCGACGCGCCGCGCCGTCCGGGCCTGGGGGCTCGACACGGTGTGCGCGGAGCCCACCGAATACAGCCAATCGGTGACGGCGGTGTTCGCACCTGAAGGATATTCGGCTGATGGTTTACGCAAGACCATCCTCGAGCGTTTCAACATGTCGCTCGGGGCGGGCCTCGGCAAGCTGGCGGACAAGGTGTTCCGCATCGGCCACCTTGGCGATTTCAACGATTTGATGCTGGCCGGCACGCTGAGCGGCGTGGAGATGGGCCTGTCGCTCGCCAAGGTGCCGCATCGCACCGGCGGCGTGCTGGCGGCACTGAGCCATCTGTCAGTCGTCGAAGAACGCCGCGCAGCAGCCTAACGTCGAGCCTCCCTCGGCGAACTCCGCCACCTCAGAGCGCAGCTTTGGGGTGGCGATATTGTGAGTCGCTAACGCCGTAGCCGGCTCGCCGGCAGATAGACCGTCACGGTAGTGCCGAAGTTCGGCTTGCTGACGAGGCCGATGCGGCCGCCGTGCAGCTCGATCAATTGCTTGGACAGCGAGAGGCCGAGGCCGGTACCCTCATAGCGCCGGGTGAGCTCGTTCTCGAGCTGGACGAATGGCTCGAGCACGCGGTGGAGGTCTTCCTCGCGCATGCCGATGCCGGTGTCGCAGACTTGCAGCAGCAGCTCGTCATCCATGGAGAGCTGCGCGCGCAGCGTCACCTCGCCGCCGGGCTTGGTGAACTTGACGGCATTGGACAGCAGGTTCAGCAGCACCTGGCGCATGGCGCGCTGATCGACCATGACGTTGGGCAGGTTCGGGCCGGGCTCGAACTTGAGCGTGACATGCTGCTCGTGCGCGCGCTCCTGGATCAGCTTCAGCGCGATGTCGCACAGGCTGGCGATCGGCGTCTCTTCCTCGATCAGGTCCAGCCGTCCGGCTTCGATCTTCGCGATGTCGAGAATGTCGTTGATGATGGAGAGCAGGTGCTTGGCGCTGCCGTTGATGTCGGCGGCATATTGCTCATAGGCCGGTGCGCCCATCGGGCCGTGAATGGCAAGCGCCATCATGTCGGAGAAGCCGATGATGGCATTAAGCGGCGTGCGCAGCTCATGGCTCATGCTGGCAAGGAACTTCGTCTTGGACCGGCTGGCCTGCTCGGCCGCTTCCTTGGCAGCGAGGATCGAGCGTTCGCGCTCGGTCAGGTCGGTGATGTCGCTGGCAGTCCCGCGATAGCCGAGATGGCGGCCGCCATCGGGATCGAACACGGGGACCGCGCTGGTCAGGAAGGTCTTGTCGCTGTCATCCTTGGCGCGGACCGGGAGCGCAAATTCGCGGAAGGGAGCGAGCGTCTGCAGGCGTGCGAGGAGCGATTCCGCTGCCGCGCTGTCGGAAACGAGGCGTACCAACGGCGTCCCGATCAGCTCGCGCGGATGATAGCCAGTGGCGCGCTGCACCCGGTCGGACACTGTCGTCAGAATGCCGTCGGGATCGATCTCCCAGACCCAGTCCGAGACCAGGCGGATGATGTCCTCGAGCCGCTCCTGCGTCGCCATCTGGCGCATCGCGAGATCCGATTCATCCGGCACGACTTGAACAAAGCCGGCAAGGGCCGGCTTCTGTCGCGCACCGTAGACGATGTTGGCATAGCTGGCACGGATGGTGACGGGCCGCCCGTTGGCGATGGCGCGCGCCGATTGGGTCCAGGAGGTCGTGTTGATGGGTGCGTCGGTGGGATTCGGATGCAGCAGGCGCTGCGCTTCGGATGAATTCACCAGCAAGGCTGCCAGGCTGTAATAGCCGTCATTGGGCCAGATCAAGGTACCGTCCGGCTCCTGGAAGAAGACGGGAGCCTGCGCAGCGATCGGGCCTTCGGAGAGCAGGATCCGCGCGAACGCCTCGGCAAGATCGTTGCGTTCGCGTGTCGCCGGATCGAGAGCGTCGGACCGTGGCGACGACGATGTCATCAGCCGGCGCTCACGACGTCGCTTTGGGACGTTGCCGCAGGGCGCGCAGGAAATCAGGATTGACCATATAGCGCGAGGCGACCTTGCGGGCGGTCTCGGGGCGCAGCCGGTCGAACAGCTCCAGCCCCCGGCGCAATTGTTGTGGATCGTCCGCCGCGCCGCGCGGGTGGATGCGCTGCAGCAGCAGGAACAGAGTGGTGAAGGTCGAGCGGTCGAAGCCGCTGACGCGGGCGGCGATCACGAAGCCGTCCGCTTCCTCTTCGTACATCAGGCGGCAGGCGAGCTCCTGCGGCAGGGTGGTCAGTTGGCTCATCATCGCTTCGAACAAGGGAACCTCACCACGACGGAGCGTCTGGACCACCAGATCATGAGTGAGCTCCTGGCGTTGCGCCAGCTTGTCGGCCAGTGCCTGCGCGGCATCGACGTGGTTCTCGGCGGTCGCTTTTTCGAGCGCTTCCGTCGTCACTTGCGCGAGGGCGGCATCGAGTTCGGCGCGATCGACGTTGAAATGCGCCAGGATGAAATCGCGCAGTCCGGCGGAGACATGAAGATACATGCGCTTCGCCAGATCGGCGTTGAGGTCGTTGCGGCGCAGCAGCGGCTCTTGGAACTCGTCGACCGTGACCGACTGGTCGACCAGATAGGCGAGGGTGGCCTGCGAAATCTCTGCGCCATGATTTTCGAGCAGGCGCTTGATGACGTCCGGCTCCTTGGGCTCCACCAGGGCATCACACACGCCGTTGCTGACATGCTTGCGCATGGCGATGGCGAGGCGATGGCTGCGCGTGCGCTTGCGGATGACGTCGATCAGGATGCGGTCGCTCAGCAGCTCGCTGTGCTGAAGGATCGGTGAGGCAATATCGATCTCATCATTGGCGAGGATCTCGATGACTTCAACCGGGGCGCTGTTGGTGCGCGCCAGTTTGTCGGCCAGGGACTTCCGGATCGGCCCCGCAACGTCGTTGATCAGTTTCTTGAGGATGTCGTTCATCAGCGCCATTTCCTGGGCGCTGAATTGCCGTTCGCTCTCGTCGATCAAGTCGCCGATCGCACTGACCAGGGCGTTGCGGCCCTCGGCCGTCCGGTTGCGCGCGAGGTCAATTAATTTGCTGACATCCGTCGCGATCACAGATTTTGATCCCATTCCGCATTCAATATTCTGCCCCGCGGGCACCGGTCGAAGTGCGCGGGTTTCGTCGCAAATAAGGCTAAAGAGACAGGCTTACCAAAATCTTAATTTTAGCGCGTAACTGTTTGGTCATTCACCAGAATTGCACCCGGTGGTGTGAGGAAATGGTGCCGGCTCCCGGGATTGAACTGGGGACCTACCGCTTACAAGGCGGTTGCTCTACCACTGAGCTAAGCCGGCACAAACTTTTGTAATTAAGCGAAGTCGGAGAAAGGAGATTCGCCGATATCGCTTTTTACCCGGTAACCCGCACCGCTTCGCCAATTCGCACCGCGCGGAGGGCGCTCCGAGGCGCGGGGAAGGTAGCGCCGGGCAGGGGCGGCGGCAAGGGCGGCTACCGGACCTTCCGGGCGGCGGTGTAGGTGCTCCAGTCCTCCAGCGTCAAGGCCATCTCGCGCGGCAACGCCTCCACGCGCGCCATAGCGTCTTCGCGGAACGCGTGCTCGCCCAGGTCGGTGGCGTTCACGCTCGCGCGCAGCAAGCTGGTTTGCCCAGAGAATCAAGGCCGTGCACGACCTGGTACCATAGCAGGTCGCAGGTCCTAGCCTTCGCAGCTTCCGCGCCCCCATCGCGTCCATTTTCCACGGCCCATTCCGCAATTGGCGCACGGTCCAGAGAGAAGAACAGCACAGGAACATTCGGTCGACGTCCGCTTGGCCGCCTGATAGTGTCGCCTCCGAAGATTATTTGCCCCACATCTTGTATGCGTCAGACGGTCGCACCATATGGGCAGCAAATTCGGACAGGGCGCACAGCGCGCCCAACAGGAGAAGACCCAGATGACCGGCGAGGAGCCCAAATACGACGTCGCAATATCGTTCCTTTACAAAGACCTTGGCAAAGCGAGCGCGCTTTATCAGCGCCTGAGCGAGAGGCTTGAGGTCTTCTTCTACCCGCGAAAGCAGGAAGAGTTGTCCGGGACGGATGGCATGGTCACCATGCGAGAGCCGTTCTTCCGCGGTTCGCGTCTGGTCGTGGTGCTTTACGACGAGCCTTGGGGTCAAACGCCATGGACACGCATCGAGCAGACCGCGATCCAAGAGCGCTGCCTGCAGGATGGCTGGGACGGCCTGTATTTCATCACGGTGGGGCGGCCGAAGAAGCTGCCGCCTTGGATGCCGTCGCAGTTAGTTCGTTTCAGCTTGGAAGACTTTCCGATCGAGCAGGCCGTAGGCGCGATCAAGGCGCGTGTGCAAGAGCTTGGTAGCAAGGTTAGTCCCATGACGCCCGCGAAGGCTGCAGCGCAACACGCGGCCGAAGTGCAGTACGAGAAAGACCGACAGAATTTCTTCATCACCCCTTCATCGCCGCACAAGGCACAGGACGAGGCCCGCAAGCTGTTCGCCGCTGTTGTGCGTCTTTGCGAGGAAGCGAAAGACATTCACGGCGTTGACTTGGTGTGCGGTGCTGTCGATAAGCACTGCGTGGTCACGAATGGCCATGTCAGCATGTCGATTGATTGGGAGCCAGTGTATAGCAACACGCTGACTGACTCACAGCTCGTGGTCAGGTTCCATGACCAGCGGATAGCGCTCCCGAGCCAGAGCCCGTTTCACTACTTCGAGCCACCACGCCGCGCGAACTTGGCGCATTACAAGCCCGAACTAGCGCGGGACCGGACCTTCTGCTGGTCGTTCGACGAGAAGCAATACACATCCGAGCAAGTCGCGAGCGACGCTCTCATGAGCTTCCTCGACCAAGCGACACGCGCAGTCCGTCGTCAGGGTCGTCAGGGTTAGGTAGCTGCCACCATGATTGGGCGGACACTGGCCGCGCTGGCGACCCGGCGCGGCATCTTCAATCTGGTATCGCTGGCGTTTCTCATCGCTCTGTTGTGGGGGATCAGCAAGACACAACCATGGGACTGGCCTTTGATTGCAGGCGCCATTGTCGCTGCTGCTCTGGCTCCGCTTGTCGGCAACTTCGAGCAAATTGAGTTCTTTAAGGCATCCGCGACCGGCATAGAGGCGCGCACGAGAGCTGTGGTGGAGCGCGCGGAGAGTGCCGTGTCCGAGTTGCACACACTTGCAGCTCTTACCGGAGCAATGCTCGTTACGCTGCTTGCTGGTGAAGGCCGGTGGGGTGGCATGGATCGGACAAACAAGGAGAGGCAGAAGGCTGACTTGCTCGCGAATCTGAAGGCTCTGGGCCTCAGTGACGCCGCGCTGGATAAGGTAGGGACTGCGGACCGGGATTATGTGATCGTAGACTACGTCGATCACATCATGCAGCGTACGGACAAAATCGTTCCCAGGACAAACGTGCGCGACCCCAAGGTGCGCGAGTTTGTGTACCAGTTTGGTGAATTCAAGCGACCCGACGCGGAGACGTTGCACTCCCATCTGCAGAAGCACTTCGAACTCGATCCTGTCACGCTCGAATGGATCGAGGACTATCGCTATTATTTGGCACGCAGCAAACACCGTCGGCCAGAGAAGTGGTGCAGTCCGGAGTCAATCGACGAATAAGAAGGCGGGAGAGATAGCATGGCTTACTATTGCCTTCGCGGCTCAAGTGGAGTTGACACCACAAACCTCCAGCTCTTCTCACTGGAGCGGGCGGCGGCCGACTGGAACGAGCTCACCGAGGTCTTAGCAGACTACGGCGAAGAGAGTGTCAGCGAACTCCAAGAGCGGCTCACGTTCGTTGTATCAAGTCTTGGCCTCTCCATCTCTCAGCTGCTCGGGCAAAATACGCCGTCACCAAACAAAGAGAAGATTGATCAACCGCGCGAATTGCTCGACATGATCCTCAAGCAGCCCCCTATTGACAGGACAGAGCGGCGGCGTTTAACCAGTGCCTTCGGCGAATTCATCGACTACTACGACGCCGTGCGGCACTTTGGACGAAGCAAGGACGACCAAAAGCATCGCATTCTTGATCAGCTGTCATATGACAAGGTGAAGCGGTTTTGTCAGATGACCATCGACATCTGGGATGCGGTGCTACTGATCTATCGGCAAGACCCTGACAGCGATCTTGCAGACTTCGCCTCAGTCTCAGAGATGGTCGAGTTCGAAGGCTTGGTAAAGGTCGTACCAGTTCATTCCAGATAGCCATACCCGCTCCAGCCCCGATCGCTTACAAGGCGGTTGCTCTACCACTGAGCTAAGCCGGCATCCTTAGCGGCGCGCCCGACAGATAGCCGGAACGGTGCTGCCGGATCAAGGGATTGCCTAGTTCCGATATTTGACGCCCGGCAGCACGCAGAGCATCTCGAACAGCAGGTTGGCGGCGAGCAGAGAGGTGTTGCCGCTGGGGTCATAGGGCGGCGCGACTTCGACCAGGTCGCAGCCGACCAGCTGCAGGCCTTGGCAACCGCGGATAATCTCCATGCCTTGGATGGTGGTGAGGCCGCCGATCTCCGGTGTCCCGGTGCCGGGGGCGCAGGATGGATCGAGCCCGTCGATGTCGAAAGAGAGATAGACCGGGCCGCCCTTCACCTGCTCGCGCACCTCGCGCATCAGGGGGGCGAGGGACTTGTACCAGCACTCCTCCGCCTGCACGACGCGGAAGCCCTGAGCGCGCGGCCAATCGAAATCCTCGGCCGAATAGCCGGTGGCCCTGAGCCCGATCTGCGCCACGCGCTTGCCGTCCAGGAGCCCTTCCTCGACCGCGCGGCGGAACGGCGTGCCATGGGCGATCTTCTCGCCGAACATGGTGTCGTTGATGTCGGCATGGGCGTCGACATGGACCATGCCGACGGGGCCGTATTTCTTCTTCAGAGCGCGCAGGATGGGGAGGGCGATGGTGTGATCGCCGCCGATGGTCATCGGGATGCAATCGTGGCTGAGGATCTCATCATAGGCCGCTTCGATAATCGCGACGCTCTTCTCGAGATTGAAAGTATTGATCGCGACATCGCCGATATCGGCAATGCTGAGTGAATCAAAGGGTGCCGCGCGGGTCGCCATGTTGTAGGGACGGATGAGGCAGCTCTCGGCGCGGATTTGCCGTGGCCCGAACCTGGCGCCGGAGCGGTTGGAGGTGCCGATGTCGAACGGGACACCGACAAAGGCGGCGTCGAGTCCCTTAGCGGATGAAACCGCCGGCAGCCGCATCATGGTCGCCGGGCCGCCGAAGCGCGGCATCTTGTTGCCGCCCAGCGGCTGGTGATAGATCTTTTCCATGGCTACGCCTCCATTCGATTTCCGGCAATCATAGCGTCAACTCGCATGGTGCAACAGCGGTTGCAATGACCCGGATTGGTCAATGTTCGGCTGCACCGCGCCAGCTTGACCGCGCCGGCAAGGTCTTGCAGTGTGCCGCGCGTCAGGAGCCTTGAGGACTTGTATCCATGAGATTTTCGCCCTTGGTCGACCGGATCAACGGGGAAGGCGCCGCCGCGTGGGATATCCATTACCGCGCGGTCAGGGACCAGCGCGCCGGCCGCGACGTCATCATCCTGTCGGTCGGCGATCCGGACTTCGACACGCCGACTGCCATTACTGACGCTACGATCGCTGCCTTGAAGGCGGGCGACACGCATTACAGCGACCTTCTGGGCCTCGAGGAATTGCGCGCCGCGATCGCGCGAAGAGTCCAGGCCAAGACCGGACAAGCCACCACGTTGGACAACGTCGCGGTGATGGCAGGCGCGCAGTGCGGCCTATTCGCTTCGGCTCTCTGTCTGCTTGGCGCCGGCGATGAAGTGATCGTGCCGGAACCGATGTATGTCACCTATGAGGCGACCTTGCAGGCGCCAGGCGCGAAGATCGTGACCGTGCCGCAGCGGGCGGAGAACGGCTTCCATCTGGATGCTGAGGAGGTGGCGCGGGCGATCACGCCGCGCACGCGTGCGATGTATTTTGCGACGCCCTGCAACCCGACCGGCGCGATGATGACGCGTCCCGCGCTCGAGCGCATCGCGCAGCTCGCGATCAAGCATGACCTCTGGGTCGTATCGGATGAGGTCTATGCCGCCCTGACCTTCGGCAAGGAGCATGTCAGCATCGCCGGCCTGCCCGGCATGGCGGAGCGCGCCGTCACCATCAGCAGCCTTTCCAAGTCGCACGCCATGACTGGCTGGCGCATGGGCTGGATCGTCGGGCCGAAGGCGCTGATCGAGCACGTGCACAATCTCAGCATGGCGATGCTCTACGGCCTGCCGACTTTCCTGCAGCGCGGCGCCGTCGTCGCGCTGGAGCATGACCTGGCGGAGGTCGAGATCATGCGCGCGACCTATCAGCGGCGGCGCGATGCTTCGGTGGCGCGTCTGAATCAGGTGCCGGGCCTGCGGTGCCATTCGCCGGATGCCGGCATGTTCATGATGCTGGATGTGCGCAGTACGGGCCTCAGCTCCAGTGACTTCTCGCGCAGGCTCTATGATGCAACCGGTGTCGCCGTGCTGGATGCGACCGCCTTCGGCAAGAGTGCCGCGGGCCATGTGCGGATGTCTTTCGTCGCCGACGACGACAGTCTGGAAGAGGCGTGCCACCGCATTTCCGCCTTCGTGCGCGATCTGCCCGGCCTCGCCGCGTAAAAAGGAACAATCATGCTGACTGGGTTGAACGAGTATGACCGCTTGCGGCGCGTCGCCATGCGCCGGCCCGCCGATGCGATGATCGATCAGAAGGCGGTCGATCGCGAATGGCGCGAGCTCAATTATCACACCGCGCCGGTCTTCCGCCGCGCGGTCGCCGAGCATGCAGCGTTCGCCGACATCATCGCGAGCGTGGGGGCCGAAATCGTCTATCTGCCGCCCGACGACGCGCTGACCATGGACAGCCTCTATGTGCGCGATGCGGCGATGCTGTGCCCGCGGGGCGTCATCCTGTGCAACATGGGAAAGCCCGCGCGCAAGGGCGAGCCCGCCATCCATGGCCGCGCCTTCGAGCAAGCCGGCATTCCCGTGATCGGCAAGATCACCGGCGAGGGGCAGGTGGAAGGCGGAGACCTCATCTGGCTCGACGAGAGGACCGTCGCGATCGGCCGCACCTATCGCACCAACGACGAAGGCATCCGGCAGTTCAAGGATATCGTCGGGCCAGGCGTGCAGGTTGAGGTCGCCGTGATGCCGCACTACAAGGGGCCGAGCGACGTATTCCACCTGATGTCGGTGATCTCGCCGCTCGACCGCGATCTGCAGCTGGTCTATTCACCGCTGATGCCGATCCCATTCCGCGAATGGCTCTTGGCCAAGGGCATGCAGCTGGTCGAAGTGCCTGACGAGGAATTCGCGAGCATGGGCTGCAACGTCCTCACCATCGCCCCGCGTGAAGTGGTGATGGTGAAGGGCAATCCCGAGACCAGGCGCCGCATGGAAGCGACGGGGTGCAAGGTCCACGTGATCGAGGCCGATGCGATCTCGGTGCCAGGCGAGGGCGGGCCGACCTGCCTGACGCGGCCTTTGATGCGGGTCTAAGACGGGCCGGCTCTTCCGAGCCGGTCCTTGCACCAAGGCATCAACATGCCGCGGAGGCACAGGCCCTTATGCGCATCAGTCGAGTACGCCGATTACGCGCCATCCTTGGGCTCCGTTGAACACCTGGAGATGTTGTATCGATGTACCCCCATCCGGAAAAATGCAGCGTTCCGTGACTTTGACCAAAGTGGGTGTAACGTTATCGGTCTCTCCCAGAGAGCACTTCAGTTCGCTGAAGTTCGGGAAGCCGCTCGCCTTGATGTCGTTTCTGAACGACAATTCCAACACCTCTGCCGTCATTCTTACCATCTCAGGATCGTTGGGAAACTCAGCATCCAGGCCTTGCAACATCAGCCTGGCTTCCTCAGTGAAGTCCTTCGCGGCAACCGCTGCCTCAATATCCTTCTTGATGTACGCCTCTTCCAACGAGCGAATTGCGCTCTCAGCTGTCGTGAAGTCTGCGGCGAAGGCTGGCGCAGGCATGCCGATGGCGAGCAAACTCGCCATAAGTCTGCTAAATGAATTGACCATCACCCCTTGAACTCCGCGTACATCCGCTCCAGCCGGCCGCGGTAGTCGGCCGTGTAGGCGGGGTAGTCGAAGTCGAGGCCGGAGTGGATCTCCTGCACCATGCTCCACATGGTCTCGCGCAGGAGCGACGCGCATTTCATGGCGCGGTAGCTGCGCCACAATGCGGAGGTGAGAGGGCGATCGAAGTAGGTCTCCAGCAGCCAGCGTTCATCGGGCTCACTTACTTCGTTGTTCGAGGCGAGGTTGGAGAGGTCGAACAAAGGCGAATTGAAGCCGGCATAGTCCCAATCGATCAGCCACAGCCGCTTGCCATCGTCCAGGAAGTTGCTGGGCAGCAGGTCGTTGTGGCCGAACACGATGTCGACCGGGCCGACCGCCTGCTCGAGCTCGTCCGCCATTTGCATGAGGGCAGGGACATCGGCAAGGTGCGTGCTGTCGCCTTCCTTCAGCGTGTGGGCGTAGTCGCACACGACATGGAATACCCAGAAGATGAGTGCCGGCCCGCGCACATGCTTCGGCATCTCGCGGTGGCACGTGTGGAGCAGAGGCAGGATGCGCTCCAGCATCGCCCGTGGGCGCACGTCCTCGGAGCTGAGGGTCTTGGCTTCGATGAAGCGAAACACCAGGGCACCGGGCGCCTGGTGCAGCAGCTCAGGCGACAGGCCGCAGGCGGCGGCGGCGCGGCTGGCGGCGCATTCGTTGAAGCGCATCACGCCGTGGATCGGGATATCCTCGCCAACACGCACGAAGTAGCGCTGGCCGGCATCATCGACCAGGAAGTTGGCGTTGGTGATGCCGCCCTTGATCGGCTTCGGTTCGACCTTGCCGCGCCAGCACGGCAGTGACCGTGCCACATCGATTGCCGCCATCGACTCTCCCCACCTCTAAGCCGGTGGCGATCCTGGCATGCAGAGACAATCCTGACAATCTAGCGGCTGGCGTAGCGGGTCTGCAGGATCTTTGGGCTGAGGGCGACACAATAGGCCTTCTGGCGCGCCAAGACCTGGCAGGCGTTTTGCGCAGAGGATTGCTTGAGGCCGGACAGCAAGACGCTGTAGCGGGTGAGGCCGCCGGCACCTTTCTTGATGATGGCAGGCTGCCCGGTTCGCGCCGTGGTGCCGAGCCTGGTCTGCGCACTCTGCAGCGCCTGCTGTGCCTTGGCGCGGCTGCGGTAGTCGCCGAGCACGACAGCCCAACCATTGAGCTCGGCAGGGGAATCGATGACGTCGCTGCCGATTAGTTGCGGCCCAGCGCAGTCGCCGCCGGCGAGAATGATGGGTGGCGCACCATCGTCAGCTTCCGTCATCCGGTCCGCGAGGCCGGCCAAGGTGATCGGGGGCGGCGTGCCGCCGGTGAAGCCGGCATCGAGCAGGCGCTTCATGTCCTTGACGCGCTGGCCGCCATTGCGGCTGCCGAGCACCACGCCGATCAGGCGCCGACCGTCACGCTCAGCGGATGCCACCATGTTGTAGCCGGACGCGCAGGTGAAGCCGGTCTTCATGCCGTCAGCGCCGTCATAGGCGCCGAGAATGGAATCGACCGTGCCGCGGCTGCGCTTGCCGATGGTGACACTGCGCTGGCCGAACAGCGGATAATGCTGTGGAAAGTCGTGCAGGAAGGCCATTGCCAACAGCGCGAGGTCGCGCGCCGTCGTCACCTGCCCGTCGGCCGGCAACCCGCTTGCATTCTGGAAGATCGTGCGCGTCATGCCGAGTTCCCTGGCCATGCCGGTCATGCGCGTCGCGAAGGCGTCTTCGGTGTCGGCGATCCTCTCCGCAAGGGCCACCGCAGCATCGTTGGCGGAGGCGACAATGGTGGCGTTGATCGCCTGGCGGACCGTGATGATCTGGCCCGGACGCAGCCCGAATTTGACTGGGTGCTGCATGGCCGCGTGCTTCGACACCTTGATCTTGTCATCGAGGCTGAGGCGTCCGGCTTCGATCTCGGACAAGGCGACATAGACCGTCATCAGTTTGGTAAGAGACGCCGGATACCAGAGATGATTGGCTGCCTCGGATGTGAGGACGGTTCCGGTGCCGGCCTCGACCACGACGTTGGCCGCGGTCGCGCTCGTCGCCATGCCGGTCAGCATCAGGAGGACTGCAGCAATACCCGCCCCCCTTACGCATGATGTCAACATGTCATGTCGCTGTCCGATGTGTTGGCGGATGGCGAAACTCTAGGAAACCGGGCGATGAAGGAAAAAGGATAAAGCTGTGACAAGCGCTCTATTGCGATGCGCCGACCTTCAGGATCGCGCCGAATTGCGGATCGAACGTGCGCGAGATCGGCTGCATCGCCGCTCCCAAGGCCGCGGACCATAGTCCCGTCGCGCCGACCGTGAGGCGCGGGTGTGCCCGCTCGCGCCGATGCGCGATGGACGGCAGGAGCGGCTCGAGCGATGTCACCATTGCCGCGAGGATTCCGGGCGGCATCTGGCCGCCGATGATGATGGTTTCGGGATCGAACAGGGATTCGAGCGTCTGCACGGCATGGCGCAGGTGCCGGACGGCCTGCGCGATCCAGGGCCGGATGCGCTTGTCATCTGCCTCGAACAGCTTTTGCAGGTGATCGAGCAAGCCCTCGCGGCGAGGATCGATCTCGAGGTGACGGCAGAGCGCGAGCAATGACGCGTAATGCTCGATCGCTTCGGGATTGCCGGTGCGCGCAGCGGCGGAAACCACCTGGCCGATCTCGCCCGCATTGTTGGCAGCACCGGCGTAGACCTCGCCGCGCAGCACGAGGCCCGCGCCCAGGCCATAGCCGATGAATAGATGGACAAAATTCTCAAGGCCCGCCGCTGCGCCGTACATCTTTTCCGCGATCGCACCGGCAGCGGCATCGTTCTGCACCGATGCGACCAAGCCGGTCTTGTCGCCGAGCCAATCGGCAAGCGGGAAGTCCTGCCAGTCCTGCATGCCCCAGGGATCTTCGCCGTCCATGGTGCCGAAGGGGCCTGGCATCGCGATTCCGAGGCCGAGGAGACGCGCCGATTCCCGCCGCCCGTGAACGGAGGCGCGCAGCTCGGCGATCAGCTTCAGCAGCGCCGCGCCGCCTTTCTTGGGGCCACCGGCGGGCAGTTGCCTCTGCCGCCGCGTCAAGGGCGCGCCGGCCAGATCGACGACGACGCCCAGCATCTGGTGCCGGTCAAGCTGGACGCCGATGGCACAGGCCCCTCCGGGCAGGATGCGATAGGGGCGAGCGGGTTGGCCGCGGCCCTGGCGGCGCGGCTCGTCCGCAATCACCAGCCCATCCGCCCGCAGGCTATCCACGATGTTGCTGACGGTCTGGGGAGTCAGCTGGGTCGCGCGCGCCAGGTCGGCGCGGGTCAACGCACCATTGATCCTGAGTGCATCAAAGATCACGCGCCGGTTATGCGCGCTGGCGCCGTCCAGATTGGTGCCGGCAATTGCGCGGATCGCGCGTTTGGCTTGCGGCTGCCGAGGTATCGAAATGGGCGTTGACATCATACCTGTCCTGTCCGACTATTAGTTAAGTCAATTGAATTGAAATATTCAAGGGACTTGTCGGGCAGCACTGGGGGCGGTGTGATGGTCACCGACAAAAAGGGCACGCAAAGAAGCCTCAACCGACAGCGGAGGTATGACATGTCGAACAAGATCGCCGCGACGGCTTTGTCGGCCGTCCTGGCGCTGGGCATCGCGGGAGCGGCCCACGCCGAAACCACCATCAACGCGCTGTTCATGAGCCAGGCTGCTTACAGCGAGCAGAACGTGCGCGACATGACGGCCGATTTCATGAGGGCCAATCCCGACATCAAGGTGAATGTCGAATTCGTTCCCTATGAAGGCCTGCGCGACAAGACCTTGCTCTCGCAAGGTGCCGGCGGCGGCTATGACGTCGTGCTATTCGACGTGATCTGGCCGGCGGAATATGCCGAGAACAAGGTGCTGGTCGACGTGACCGAGCGGATCACGCCGGACATGAAGTCGGCGATCATGCCGGGTGCCTGGACCACGGTGGAATACAAGGACCGCGCCTATGGCATGCCATGGATCCTCGACACCAAGTATCTCTTCTACAACACCGAGATGCTAGAGAAGGCGGGGATTTCCGCGCCGCCCAAGACCTGGGACGAGTTGTTGGCGCAGGCCAAGACCATCAAGGACAAAGGCATCGTCGATTACCCGATCGTATGGAGCTGGGCCCAGGCGGAAGCGGTGATCTGCGATTACACCATGCTGCTCGCCTCTTATGGCGGGCAATTCCTGGACAACGGCAAACCGGCCTTCCAATCGGGCGGCGGCGTTCAGGCACTCGACTACATGGTGAAGAGCATGGAAGCGGGCGTTACCAATCCCAACTCCAAGGAATATCTGGAGGAGGATGTGCGCCGCGTGTTCTCGAGCGGACAGGCGGCCTTCGCGCTCAACTGGACCTACATGTACAACCTTGCCAACGATCCCAAGGAATCCAAGATCGCGGGCAAGGTCGGCGTGGTTCCGGGACCGGGCGTCAGCGGCAAGCTGGAGGCATCGGCCGTCAACGGCTCGATGGGCCTTGGCATCACGGCGGCCAGCAAGCATCCCGACGAGGCGTGGAAATACATCGTCGCGATGACGTCGCTGGACACCCAGAAGAAATACGCCCAGCTCAGCCTGCCGATCTGGTCGTCCTGGTACGACAAGCCGGAGGTGGCGAAAGATCAGGAGCAGCTCATCGCCGCGGCGAAGGTCGGACTTGCTGCCATGTATCCGCGGCCGACCACGCCGAAATATCAAGAGCTCTCGACGGCGTTGCAGCAGGCGATCCAGTCGGCGCTGCTGAAGTCGGAGGCTCCTGATGCGGCCTTGAAGCAGGCTGCGTCGGCGTCCGGGCTGTAGGCTAGCCGATCCACGTTGGAAAGGGACATTCCAGCCGATGATCGAAAATCGTTGGATGAGCAGCCGTGCCTGGTTCCTCCCGCTGCCGCTGCTGTTCATCATGGCCTCGATCATCGGTTGGCCCTTCCTGCGCACGATCTGGGTCAGCTTCACCGACGCCAGGCTCCTCACCGCAGGGGCTGAGTGGGTCGGCGTCTCGAACTACCTGAACGCGCTCGCCAATCCGCTCTTTCAGTCGGCGCTGATCGTCACCACCAAGTTCGTCGTCTATTCAGTCTCGATCGAATTCATCGTCGGGATCCTGGCGGGCCTGCTTCTTGACCAGGAGTTTCGCGGCCGAACCATATTGCGTGCGCTCATGATCCTGCCGTGGGCGCTGCCAACCGTCGTCAACGCCACCATGTGGCGCCTGATCTATCAGCCGGATTTCGGCGCGCTCAACGCCATGCTGACGCAGCTTGGGCTGATCGACAGCTATCGCTCCTGGCTGGGCGATCCGGAATCCGCGTTGTGGGCGGTGTGCCTGGCCGATGCCTGGAAGAACTTCCCCCTGGTGGCGCTGATCTGCCTCGCCGCCTTGCAGTCGGTGCCGAGCGAGCTGAAGGCCGCGGCGACCATCGACGGGGCCGGCTTCTGGAAGAAGTTCCGCGCCGTCTACCTGCCATTCCTGTCGGGGCCGCTGACGGTTGCGATCGTGCTGCGCACCATCGAGGCGTTCAAGGTGTTCGACATCATCTGGGTCATGACCCGCGGCGGACCCGCGAACAGCACCAAGTCGCTCAGCGTCGTGGTCTACCAGGAAGCCTTCTCGTTCCAGCGTGCCGGCAGCGGCGCTTCCATTGCGCTCATCGTCGCGCTGATCAGCGCTGTTCTCACCACCATCTACGTGACGGCGATGCGCCGGCAGGCGGAGGTGCGATGAAAAGCCGGCGCCGTCAACGCAGGCTTCGTGCCTGGCTCATCTATGGAGCCGCCATCCTGCTGACGGTGCTCATTCTCGCGCCGGTCATCTGGATGGGGCTGATGAGCGTCAGCAGCACCAACGACCTCACCACTGTCCCGCTGCGCTGGATCCCGGCGGAGTGGGACTTCTCGCGCTATGTGAAGCTGGTGACGATTGCCGAGAACAGCACCGGTGCGGCGTTCACCGCCTCCATGCGCAACAGCCTGGTGGTCGCTGGCCTTGGCGCGCTGCTCTCTTTGGCCATCGGGATTCCGGCGGCCTGGGCGGTGTCGCGCATGCCGGGACGCTTCTCCTGGATGCTGCATATCTCCGTCGCTACCTACATGCTGCCGCCAGTCGCGCTCGTGGTGCCGATGTATTTTGCGCTCAGCGCCTTCGGTGCGCTCAACAATGTCTTCAGCCTCGCCATCGTCTATCTCAGCATCCTCGCGCCCTTCACTGCCTGGCTGCTGAAGAGCAACTTCGACAATGTGCCGTTCGAGATCGAGCAGGCCGCTATGATGGATGGCGCGAATTTGATGCAAATCATGCGCAACGTCACCTTGCCGCTGGCGGCGCCGGGCCTCACCACGGCGGGACTGTTCGCCTTTCTATTGGCCTGGGATGAGTTTTTCTATGCCTTGCTGTTCACCTCCGACCAGCGCGCCAAGACCCTGACCGTCGCGATCGCCGATCTCGCCGGCGGCCGCATTGCGGATTATGGGCTGATCGCGGCTGCTGGTATCATTGCCGCCCTACCGCCGGTGATCATCGGTTTCGGGCTGCAGAAGGCCCTGATCTCCGGCCTCACAACGGGAGGCGTCAAAGGATGAGCCCAGGCAACATCACAGGTGAAGGCTTGCTGGCAATCGACCGCGAGATGGCGCGCCAGCATGATGACGCGCTCGCCTCGTTCGACAATGCGGCGGGGATGGGTGCGCGGATCGCCGACGCGCTGCGGCAGAGCAAGCGCGCAATCCTGTTGGGCATCGGCGGGTCGCATGCCGTCAATCGCATGGTGGAGGTGGAGTATCGCGCTCACGGCATCCAGGCCTTGGCGATCTCGCTGTCTGAGCAGCTCTACTCGCCGCTCGATCTCGGCGATTCGGTCGTCATCGTCACGTCGCAATCGGGGGAGTCGGCGGAGGTGCACCGCATCTTGGGGGCACTCGACAGTCATCCCGCCGCATTTGGCATGACGCTCGAACCAACTTCGACTCTCAGCCGGACGCTGCCCTCCTTGGTCGGCGATGGCGGGACCGAGCATGCATTTGCGGCCACCCGCAGCTTGCTGGTCACCCTCGCGTTGCATCTGGCCGTTCTGGCTGCCCTCGGCCTTGATGCCACGACTTCTCTCGATACGTTGCGCATGCGAGCCCGGCTCGATGCAACCGCCGCTGTCAAGCTTCTCAGGAGCTGCCGTGCCATCGTCTATTCCGGGCGCGGATTGCGCGGGCTCGCCGAAGCAGTCGCGCTCAGCACGATGGAACTGGCGCGCATGCCGGCCTATGCGCTGGAAGGCGGGCAGTTCCGCCATGGTCCGCTGGAGATCCTCGGGCCAGAGCTCGGTGCGGTGCATTTCTGCGCGGCTGAGCCGGCTGCCGCGCTGGTCGCGGGCCTGGCGCGCGATACGGTCGCGGGCGGGTCGCCCACCATCGTGTTCGACACATCGGCGTCGGATGCGGTCAACGCCGATCTGATCCTGCGGCTGCCAAAAGCAAGCGGTATTGCCGCGATTTTCTCCATGCTGCCGACCGCGCAACGGCTCGCCATCGGCCTTGCCGGGCAGCGCGTGTCGGATGTCGGCATCCCGCTGCGTACGACCAAGATCACGCGGTCGGAATGACCAAGCGGCGGCCCATGAGACCATTGGCGATCATCGGCAATGTGAATGTCGACATCATCGTCGGCGATTGCCCGCCTGTCCTGCATCCGGGCACCGAATCCATGGTCGCGCATGGCGACGTGCGTCCTGCGGGCTGCGTGGGCAATACAGCGCTCGCCTGGATGGCGATGGACGTGGCGTTCCAGGTCGCGGCAAACACCGGCAACGACATGTTCGGCGACTGGCTCCGCACGATTTTCCGCGCCCACAGCGCAGCCTGGCCGCGGGAGAGCTGCGCGACAACGTTCTCCGTCGGCATCGCCCATCCGGATTCGGAGCGTACCTTCCTCACCACGCACGGCAACATCGCGCGGCTGAGCCTGGAGGAAGTAAAACGCGGACTGGATTTCCATGCGCTCCGTGGCGGCATTGCACTGGTCGTCGGCGGGTTCCTCACCGACCGGTTGACGTCGGAATATCCCGGCCTGTTCGATCTGCTGGCCGATCATCAGATCGAGATGGCGCTCGATACCGGTTGGCCGATTGCTGGCTGGACGACGGAAATCCGCACGCAGTGCTTGTCCTGGCTCAAGCGGTGTAATCATCTGCTGATGAACGAAGTGGAGTTGCTGTCTCTCTTCGAGGTCGCGGACATCGAACCGGCCATGCATGCAGCGGCACGCGCAATGCCCAAGGATAGTCATGTGATCGCCAAGCGCGGGCCGCTCGGTGCATCGGGCCTGAGCGGCGGGCGTCTGGTCCATGTGCTGGCGCCGGCAGTGGCGGCCGTGGATACAATCGGGGCAGGGGATGTCTTCAACGCAGGATATCTCGCGGCCGTGGCGCGCGGTGAGCCGCTTGCCGAGGCGATCGCAGTGGGTGTCGCCACGGCGTCGCGCGCGATCTCGACGCATCCGCGCGAATATGTTGCAGCGGCGGCGGCACAGAAGCAGATCGGATTGGGAAAGTAGCATGTCGTCTTTGACCATTCGCGGCGTCACGAAGCGGTTCGGCTCGGTCGATGTCCTCAAAGGCATCGATATCGAGCTGGAGAGCGGCGAATTCCTGGTACTGCTGGGATCATCGGGCTGCGGCAAGTCGACCTTGCTCAACATCATCGCGGGCCTCGTCGACGCGACGTCGGGCGAATTGCTGATCGGCGATCGCGATATCACCGATGTCCATCCCAAGGATCGCGACATCGCGATGGTGTTCCAGTCCTACGCGCTCTATCCCAACATGAGTGTCGCTCGGAACCTCACCTTCGGGCTGGAGATCCGCAAGGTCGAGCACAAGGCACGCGACGCCGCATTGAAGCGCGTCGCCACCCTGCTGCAGATCGAGCATCTGCTGGAGCGCAAGCCGGCGCAGCTATCAGGCGGGCAGCGTCAGCGCGTCGCGATCGGCCGCGCGCTGGTGCGAGAGCCAAAGGTGTTCCTGTTCGACGAGCCGCTGTCCAATCTCGATGCCAAGTTGCGGGCCGAGATGCGCACCGAGATCAAGAAGCTGCATCAGCGCCTCGGCACCACCATCGTCTATGTGACGCATGACCAGATCGAGGCAATGACCCTGGCCTCGCGCATCGCCATCATGCGGGACGGTGTGGTGCAGCAATTTGCCGCGCCGGAGGAGGTCTATGAACGGCCGGCCAACATGTATGTCGCCAGCTTCATCGGATCGCCCTCGATGAACTTCCTGCGCGGCCGGCTGGAGGCGGGGACCAGCGGGCTCGGCGTCCGCCTGGCCGAGGCCAGCTGGCTGCCGCTGCCGCAAGCGCCCCGGACTGCCCAGGCGGGGCAGGAGGTGACGCTCGGCATCCGGCCGGAAACTGTCACATTGGCGAATGGCGAGGGGCATCCGTGCCTGGATGCCACGATCGACGTGCTGGAGCCGACCGGCGCGGATACCATGGCGGTCGCCTCGGTCAACGGGCATCCAGTAACGGCGCGGCTGAAACCGGGGGACGTGCGGCAGGTGGGGCGGCCCGTGCGTCTGGCGGTCGACATGAGCCGCGCCAGCCTGTTCGACCCGGCAACGGAATTGCGGATCGGCTGAGCGCCAGCAAAAGCGGAAACTCCACAAAAAACTGTGTTTTCGTCACGGCCGGCATGGGTTGGCCGGCATGATCGTTTGCGGCTGTTGCCGGGTTGCGGTAATGGTTCGCAGGACCCTTTGACGAGATGAAGGAGAGGGCGGCCGACCCCAAAGACCTGTGTATCCGCGACCCGCGATCGACCTGGAATCTGGAAAATTCCAGCGATCGGATCTGAGGCGCGGAGCGGTCCGGAATCGATCGCCGCAAATTGAAACATGGAAATGCCGACGCCCAGCACCCAGCGCGCCACCTTGATCACCGAGCCGTTCGACATGGTCGTATTCGGTGGCCGTGGCGACCTTGCCAAGCGCAAATTGCTGCCCGCCCTCTACGAGCTGGATCGCGATAACCGCCTGCCGCCGGACGGCCGCATCATCGCCGTGTCGCGCGGTGAAATGAGCCAGCCGGAATTCATCAACCTGGTCGAAGCCTCGTGCATTGAATTCTCGACCAAGGGCAAGCCCCTCGACCCGGAAGTCTGGGCGCGTTTTGCCAAACGCCTGTCTTATGCCGGGCTGGACGCCGGCAAGCCGGATGCTTATGGCCCATTGACGTCCGCGCTGAAGGACCGGCAGTCGGTCGTACGGGTCTTTTATCTGGCGACCGCGCCGGATTTGTTCGGCCCGACTGCCGTGAATCTTGGTCGCAACGGTCTGGTAACGCCGGGAACGCGACTGGTTCTGGAAAAGCCGCTTGGTCACGATCTCGCGTCGTCGCGCGCGATCAACGAGGCGGTCGGCGCGGTGTTCGCGGAGCGGCAGATCTACCGCATCGATCATTATCTCGGCAAAGAGACGGTGCAGAACCTGATGGTGCTGCGCTTCGCCAACTCGCTGTTCGAGCCTTTGTGGAACCGCACCCATATCGATCATGTTCAGATCACGGTCGCGGAGACCGTCGGGGTCGGTGGCCGGTGGAGTTACTACGATGCCTCGGGCGCGCTACGCGACATGGTGCAGAATCACTTGCTGCAAGTCTTGTGCCTGACGGCGATGGAGCCGCCGATTACTCTCGATGCGGATTCCGTGCGGGATGAAAAGGTCAAGGTGCTGAAGTCGCTCAACGTACTCAGCGGGCAGGAGGCGGCCAACGCCACGGTGCGCGGCCAATATCGCGCCGGCGCGATCGAGGGCCAGCCGGTGCCGGGTTATCTCGACGAGACGGACGCCAAGAGGTCGAGCAACCGTGAGACCTATGTCGCGATCCGGGCGGAGATCGACAATTGGCGCTGGGCGGGCGTGCCGTTCTATCTGCGCACCGGCAAGCGCTTGCCGCAGCGTTGTTCCGAGATCGTGGCACAGTTCAAGACGCCGCCGCATTTTATCTATCCGACCTATGGTGCGACGCCACCCGCCAACCGCCTGGTCATGCGGCTGCAGCCGAACGAGGGTGTGCGGTTCCAGATGCTGAACAAGCGGCCGGGTCCCGGCGAGTTGCGCCTGCAGCAGACCGCGCTCAACCTCAGCTTCGCCGACACCTTCGGCAGCATCATTCCCGAGGCCTACGAGCGCCTGCTCCTGGACGTGATCCGTGGCCGGCCGACTTTGTTCATGCGTGTGGACGAGGTCGAAGCCGCCTGGCGCTGGACGGATTCCATCCTCGATTCCTGGTCGCAACTGAACGTGCCGGCGAAGCCCTATACAGCCGGCTCTTGGGGGCCGAGCGCTGCTATTGCGCTGATCGAGCGTGACGGCCGCACCTGGCATGAAGACGATGCTTGAGAAACCACCGAGCAGTACCAAGGTCCGCTGGGTCGACTGCCCGGACCGCACAAGCTGGGCCAACAAGGCAGCCGCCCAGATCGCCGACCTGCTGGACGACAGCATTGCCTCGCGCAGTGTCGCCAGCCTGGTGGTGGCGGGGGGTTCGACGCCGCAGCCGATCTTCGATCGCTTGTCGTCCATGCATCTCGATTGGGCGAAGGTGCATGTCGGTCTGACCGATGAACGCTGGGTGAAGGCAACGCACACCGACAGCAACGAGCATCTGGTGCGCCATGCCTTGCTGCGGAACCAGGCGAGCTCAGCGCAGTTCCATCCGCTCTACAGCAATAAGCCGCGGCCCAGCGCCGGCTTGGCCGAAGCGGAGCGATCGATCAATTCCATGCCGCGGCCGTTCGATGTCGTGTTGCTCGGCATGGGAACGGACGGACATTTCGCCTCGTTGTTTCCGGGATTGCCCGAGACCAAGGCCGGCCTCGATCTCCATAGCCCCGCCTTGTGCGTCGCGGTCGACAAGGCGCAGAGCGGCTACGCGCGGCTGTCGCTGACCATTACGGCGTTGCTCTATGCGCGGCTGATCCTGGTCGCGATCTCCGGCCGGCCGAAGCGGACGGTCGCCTTGCAGGCGCTGGCCGGGACTTCCGACACGCCGATCGCGACGCTGCTGTCCCATCGCAAGGACGATTTGGAATTCCTCTGGACCGAGTGAGTGCCATGACCCAATTGAACGCCGTCATCCAAGAGGTCACGGAGCGGATCAAGGCCAAGAGCGCGGATAGCCGCCGCGACTATCTGGATCGGATGGCCGCGGCCCGCGCACAGAAGCCGGAGCGCACGCATCTCTCTTGCGGGAACCTGGCGCATGGTTTCGCGGCCTGCGATTCGCATCACAAGCAAGCGCTGGCGGCCGACACGGCGCCCAATATTGGGATCGTGTCGGCGTATAACGACATGCTGTCGGCGCATCAGCCATACGGCGAATATCCGGTGCTGATCAAGCAGGCGGCAGACGACGTCGGTGCGGTCGCACAGTTCGCCGGCGGCACGCCCGCCATGTGCGACGGCGTCACGCAAGGCCAGCCGGGCATGGAGCTGTCGCTGTTCAGCCGAGACGTGATTGCGCTGTCGACCGCGGTCGCGCTGACGCACGGCATGTTCGACGCGGCCCTGTGCCTCGGCATCTGTGACAAGATCGTGCCGGGCCTGTTCATGGGCGCGCTTGCGTTCGGGCATCTGCCGGTGATCTTCGTGCCGGGCGGGCCGATGCCCAGTGGCTTGCCGAATGCCGAGAAGTCGCGCATCCGGCAGCTTTATGCCGAGGGCAAGGTCAGACGGACGGAATTACTGGCGGCGGAATCCGCCTCGTACCATTCGCCTGGCACTTGCACCTTCTATGGTACGGCAAATTCCAACCAAATGATGATGGAGGCGATGGGCCTGCATTTGCCCGGCGCCGCTTTCGTCAATCCCAATACGCCGCTGCGCACGGCACTGACGCGCGCGGCCACCCAGCGTGCGGCGCAGATTACGGCGCAAGGCAACGACTACCGCCCGATGGCGGAGATCGTGGACGAGCGCGCCATCGTCAATGCCATTGCGACTTTGGTCGCGACGGGCGGATCGACCAACCACACGATCCATCTGGTGGCGATGGCGTCGATCGCTGGCATCCGCATCGACTGGACTGACATTGCCGACATCTCGCGCGCAACGCCGCTTCTGGCGCGGGTCTATCCCAACGGGCAGGCCGACGTGAATCACTTCCAGGCGGCAGGCGGGACAGGCTTTGTGATCGGGCAGTTGCTGGCGACCGGGCGCATGCATGGCGATGTCGAGACCATCGTTGGCAAGGGACTCTCCGCTTATGCGCGCGAGCCCTGGCTGAATGACGGCCGCCTCGATTGGCGAGACGCGCCGGCGCAAAGCAGCGACCGCGACGTGCTGCGCCCAGCCGATGATCCGTTCGATTCCGAAGGCGGCATCAGGCTGCTTACCGGCAATCTCGGTCGCTCCATCATCAAGGTGTCGGCCGTGAAGCCGCAGCACCGCGTGGTGCGCGCGCCGGCCGCCATCTTCGATGACCAGGACCATGTGCTGGCTGCCTTCAAGGAAGGCAAGCTGCACCGCGACGCCATCGTGGTGGTGCGCGGTCAGGGGCCGCGCGCGAACGGCATGCCGGAGCTGCACAAGCTCACCCCCGCGCTCGGCGTCCTGCAGGACCTTGGCTACAAGGTGGCGCTCGTCACGGATGGGCGCATGTCGGGCGCGTCGGGCAAGGTGCCGGCCGCCATCCACGTATCGCCGGAAGCGGCGGGCGAGGGGCCGATCGGGCGCCTGCACGAGGGCGATGTGGTTTCGCTCGATTCCGAGCACATGACCTTGATTGCCGAAGTGCCGGACGCGGAATGGAACGCCCGTGCGCAGTGGCGTCCTGATCCGCGCAAATCAGCTTTCGGCTTCGGGCGCGAGCTGTTCGGCGCGATGCGCGCGCATGCGACGCAGCCGGAACAGGGCGCCGTTACCTTGCTAGGAGCTGCGTGACCCATGCCGCAATCGGCATCGGATCTGCTGGTTGCCGATATCGGCGGCACCAATGCGCGCTTTGCTCTCAGCGATGAAAACAGCGCGCTGCATGATGTACGGGTGTTGAGCGCCGCCAGCTTTCCCAGCCTCGATGAAGCGATCGCCGCCTATTTCGCCGGCTTGACGCGGCCGCGACCTACGCGGGCCTGCTTCGCCGTCGCTTGTCCCGCCCACGGACCGGAGATCAAGTTCACCAACTCCCCCTGGCGGTTCTTGAAGGCCGAACTGAAGCGCAAATTCCAGTTCGACCGCTTTGTCGTGATCAACGATTTCGAGGCGCTGGCGGCATCGGTACCCACTTTGGACGGCGCACAACTGGCTTCGCTGCGCGCGGGCACGGCTGATCCGAGCTCTCCCAGCCTGGTGATCGGTCCCGGCACCGGGCTCGGTGTGGGCGCCTATGTACCGGCGGGAAAGGACGCCTGGGCTGTTATTTCCGGCGAAGGGGGCCATATTGGTTTCGCGCCCAACACGGACCAGGAAATTCGGCTTTGGCAGCGCATGCGCGCTAAATATGGCCGCGTCTCCGCCGAGCGCGTGCTGAACGGCGCTGGCCTGGTGAACGTCTATCGCTTCATGGCGGAGGAAGCGGGCCAGCAGGCGGGAGAGATCGACGCGCCGGAAATTTCGCGCCGCGCGCTGGCCGGTGAGGAAATAGCGGTGAATGCCGTGCTGATGTTCTTCGACATGCTGGGCAGCGTGACAGGCGATCTGGCGCTCGCCTTCGGATCACGCGGCGGTGTCTATATCGGCGGCGGCATCACGCCGAAGCTGTTGGACTTCGCACGGCGCAGCGATCTCATCACGCGGTTCCTGGACAAGGGCCGCGTCGCCGCCATCCTGCAGGCCATGCCGATCTCCGTCATCCTGGAAGAGCGCGCCGCGCTCTACGGCGTGCGTCGCCAATTCGATCGCGAGGGAACATGACCGGACCAACCTCAGTCTTCGCCTTGCTCGACGGCATTCGTGCCTTGCCCGTGGTCGCGATCGAGTCCGTCGAGGACGCCGTGCCGCTGGCCGATGCGCTGGCAGAAGGCGGATTGCCGGCGATCGAAGTGACTTTGCGCACCGCGGCGGCGTTCGACGCCATCGCCAAGCTGCAGAAGGAGCGTCCCAAGCTGCTGATCGGCGCCGGCACTGTGGCCACCGGCGCGCAGATGAAGACCTGTGCCGCCCTCGGCGTGCGGTTTGCGATCAGCCCCGGCCTTACGCCGGCGCTGCTGGAGATCGCGCACGAGCTGAAGATGCCGTACCTGCCGGGTACCGCGACAGCGTCCGATGTGATGACCGGCCTGCAGCATGGCTGGAGCGAGTTCAAGTTCTTCCCGGCGGAAGCGGCCGGCGGGACCGCCATGCTGAAATCCTGGGCCGGGCCGTTTCCGGACCTTCGCTTCTGTCCGACCGGCGGCATCAATGCGCTGAATGCCGGTTCCTATCTGGCGCTGCCCAACGTGGTGATGGTGGGCAGTTCGTCAATGCTGCCCGCCGCTGCGCTCAAGGCGAAGGACTGGGCCGACATCGCGCGCCGGTCCCGCGCCTTCACCGACGCGCTCAACAACATCACGTCTTGCTGAAGCCGAAGAAGCGCGATTTTCCCGTCAGCGAGGTCCGGCGCTATCTGGAGCCAGGGCCGATCGTGCTGGTGAGCGCGCGCTGGCGGGATGAGACCAACATCATGCCCATGGGTTGGCACACAATCATGGAGTTCACGCCCTCATTGGTCGGCTGTGTGATTGCGGCGAGCAACCACAGCTTTGAGCTGATCCGCCGAAGCCGCGAATGCGTGATCAATCTGCCGACGACGGCACTGACAGATACAGTCATCAAGATCGGCAATACCAGTGGCGCGGAGATCGAAAAGTTCGAGGCATTCGGCCTGACCGCCGATGAAGGACGAGAGGTCGAGGTGCCTTTGATCCGCGAATGCCATGCGAACTTCGAATGCCGGCTTTACGACGATGCGCTGGTCCGGAAGTACAACTTCTTCATCTTCGAAATCGTGCGGGCCCATGTCGCGGCATCGCCGAAGCATCCCGAAACGCTGCACTATACGGGCGATGGCGTGTTCATGATCGCCGGCAAGATCATCAGCCGCCGTTCGCAATTCCGGCCAGGGATGCTGTAGCCCAAATAAAAGTGCGCCCGGAGGGGATGATTCTCCGGGCGCCGGTTCAGACAGGCCCATTGGGGACGGATGGGTGTTGGGCACGCCTGATGGAACGGAGTAAAGACCCATCCTGTGATTCGAGTCTGTGATGCGCGTCACACCACGACCGCCAAGCAATTCTGAGATCAGAAAAGCTCATGGCCGGTCGGCTTGATGGGGGCAAGGCGCCGCCGATACACTCCGCGCCTCATGTCTGGAAGGAGATCACCCATGTCCGCCGCCCTCAGCGTTGAAAGCTGGAAGGACCAAGCCCACGGCCTCAGCTATCGCAATCAGTGCTTCATCGGAAATCGTTATGTTTCCGCAGCTTCCGGCAAAACCTTCACCTGCGTCAACCCGGCGACCGGCAAGGCCCTGACCCAGGTTTCGGCGGGCGACAAGGAAGATGTCGACCGTGCGGTGAAGGCTGCGCGCGCCGCCTTCGACAAGGGCGTCTGGTCTCGAATCGCCGGGGCGGAGCGCAAGAAGGTTTTGTTACGCTTCGCAGACCTGATGGAAAAGCATGCGACCGAGCTGGCGCTGCTCGAGACCCTCGATATGGGCAAGCCGATCGGCGACAGCTCCAAGGTCGACGTGCCGCTCTCCATCCAGTGCATCCGCTGGTATGCCGAGGCGATCGACAAGATCTACGACGAGATCGCACCGACCGCACCGAATGCCATTGCGATGATCCGGCGTGAGCCGCTGGGCGTCGTCGGCGCCGTCATCCCGTGGAATTTCCCTCTGCTGATGGGAAGCTGGAAGATCGGCCCGGCGCTCGCCACCGGCAACTCGATGGTCATCAAGCCGGCGGAGCAATCGCCGCTCTCCATGCTGCGCCTGGCGGAGCTGGCTGCGGAGGCCGGCGTTCCCGAAGGCGTGTTCAACGTCATCCCCGGCTATGGCGAGACGGCGGGGCAGGCGCTCGGCCGGCACATGGATGCCGATGCCATCACCTTCACCGGCTCGACCGAGGTCGGGAAGTATTTCTTGCGCTATTCCGGCGAGAGCAACATGAAGCAGGTCTCGCTGGAGTGTGGCGGCAAGACGCCGAACATCATCATGGCGGATTGCCCGGATCTCGAAGCCGCGGCCGAAGCGGCCGCCTGGGGCATCTTCTATAACCAGGGCGAAGTGTGCAACGCGGGCTCGCGCCTGATCGTGGAAGAATCGATCAAGGATGCGGTGCTGGAGAAGATCCAGAAGGTCGCGCAGATCCTGCAGCCAGGCGATCCGCTCGACCCGAAGACCAAGATGGGTGCGATGGTGGACGAGACGCAGATGAACCGCGTGCTCGGCTACATCGAAGCGGGAGCCAAGGAAGGCGCCAAGCTCGCCTTCGGCGGCAAGCGGGCGCGTACCGAGACGGGCGGCTTCTATATCGAGCCAACCTTGTTCGACGGCGTGAAGAACAGCATGAAGATCGCGCAGGAAGAGATCTTCGGCCCCGTGCTCTCCACCATCACCTTCAAGGACCAGGCGGAAGCGGTGAAGATCGGCAACGACACGATCTACGGCCTCGCCGCCGCGGTGTGGACCAGCGACATCAACAAGGCCTTCAAGACGTCGCAGGCCCTGCGCGCCGGCGTGGTGTGGGTCAATTGCTTCGACAATGGCCACATCTCTTCGCCCTTCGGCGGCTTCAAGCAATCCGGCTTCGGCCGCGACAAGTCGCTGCACGCGATGGACAAATACACGCAGCTGAAGGCGACCTGGATCAATATCAGCTAGCCAATACGGCTATCGGCTCGAAGCGGCGCCGCAAGGCGCCGCTTCGAACGGTGTTCCCTGCCGAGAGAGCAGGGCTCCGCCCTTACCGGTTGGGCGTGCCCCACTGAGGTGGGCATGTCGCTGGATTTTCCTGGCACTGCTGCTGCCAACGCCGCCAGGAGTCCGGCTTCTGCTGCTCCTGACGCCGGGCTTCCTCGTGTTGCTGTTTCTGGCGCTCGAGGCTCTGCAACTGCTCCCGCCGCTCGACTTCGGCCCGGCGCTGTTGCTCCTCGATCTGCGCCGGTTGGCGCTTGTTCGCCGTCGCCTGCTGGTTCGTCATGTGCTTTCGGTCGGACGGTGACTGTGGCGGCTGTGCCGTTGGCCGGAATACCTGCACTGCTCCACTGGCCGCATGCCTCTTCGCGCTCGGCATGGGATGGGCAACATCCCGGACGTGCACCGGCGTAATGCGGGTGTGCGTCGCCGCTTCGATGCGATGAACGTCGACGCTCCTGTTCACGATCCGGTTGTTGATCGTCACGTAGTTGGTCACGTTGGTTGTCTGCTTGATGATGGTGACGTTTCGCGTTGGCGGAACGATAATCGGGCGCGGCGCCGCCAGGTACCGCTCTTGGCAGAAGATCCAGGCTGGCGCAGAGCGCACGTCGAGATCGAACCCGCCGAAGCCGATGTCCGCCTGCCAGACTGCCTCCGGCGGCATCGGCGCCCAACCGACATAGCCGCCACCGGAGCGCCACACCACCCACGCTGGCGCCCACACTTGACCTGGCACCCAGATCCAGCCGTACTGGTTATCGAAGGCCCAACGGCCGTAGTGGAAGGGCGCCCACCCCCACTCATAATCCGAATCCCAGTACCAGCCGTACTCTGCGGTCCAAACCCAATGTCCATGCGTGTAAGGGCGCCAGCCGGCCTCGACGCCGGTCGGATGCCATGCCCACCCATATCGCGGATGCTGGATCCAGTGCCCATAAGGCGCCAAGCGATTGTGGAAGACGGTTATGTCCACCTCCTGGGCCGAAGCCGGCACCGCCTGCAGGCCTGCAGCCAGTCCCAACGCGACAAGGATGGCGAGAAACGCTCTACGTATTCGTGATGCCATGGCACGCTCCGAAGTTCGTCGTGACGAGGTTCGGACGAAAGGCCCGCAACGCCTATGCCTATTCTCGGGCGTGGGGCGCCCTCGCGACTTCGTCTTTATTTGGTGACGCGGGATCAGAGCCGGGACGATCGGCGCAAGAATTTATGTGACGGCATGTAACAGTCGCCGGACATGTAACTTGGCGTTACTGAAATCGCGCCGGATCGGGGCTCGACGGCCGTGGTCAGCTGCAGAGAGCACATACAGTTAAGTGAAGGCGACGTGGATCGATATCAGTCGATGCGTCGTTGTATCGAGGTAGAAAGGGCGCCAGCGGGCGCTCTTTCTATTTCGGCGCGCTCCAGGGACGCGGCTCGATGTTCTGGTTCAAGCGAAAGAGATTGTGCGGGTCGTAGCGGCGATGCGCACGACAGTCTGCACGTCGCGCTTGCTTGTCGCGCGGACGATCGCCGCGGCGGTCAATCAAGCCGTTGTTGGCGCGGCGCAGCCGCTCATACTGTGCATGACTACTGGTGATCAGCGTGCCGTCGAACGGCGCACGCGCAAGGTCCTGGGCCAGTGTGGCACTATCCATCCCCGAGGCCCCCTCGATGAGCGTGCCAGCATCGCTCTCTCATCGCGGATATTGCAGGAATCCGGCTACTCCTGTCAGCGACTTTGATATGAATGCAGGATGAACGAAGCGAAGCCTCGCGATCGTAGACGCTATCCGGCGGCGGATTGCAGCGCATAGCGACGGAGGACGACCTCGCCAACGATGCCCTGGAACATGATGCTGTCATAGAGACCGGCCATTGCCAGCACGACCATGTCGCGGCTTGGAATGACATAGAGGCGCTGCCCGCCATTGCCCATGCCGCAAATCCATTTGACTTCCTCCCGATTGATCAGGGACCGGCCAAGCCACCATTGATAGCCATAGAAGTACAAGCCATCGCCATTGATGTGCGGCCCGGTGCTCTCCTCGATCCAGGATGTGGAGACGATCCGTCGTCCTTGCCAAGCGCCACCGGACAACACGACCTGACCGATCTTGAGCAGGTCGCGCGGACGCATCCGGAGACCCGATGCCGCGATCGGTGTGCCATCAGTATACCGGATCCATTCCACGTTGCTGATGCCGAGCGGATCGAACAATTCCCGCTGCGCCAGAACATCGAGCGGCTGGCCCACGGCTTTGCACAGGATTGCCGTGAGCAGCATCGTCGCGCCGCCATTGTAATTGTAGGCGCGCCCAGGTGGCCTGAAGAGCGGTTGCTCCAGCACATAGCGGCATTGATCCGGCGCGTCGGTCATCAAGCGCTCGCTGTTCTGCGGGTTGCTGTAGGGAAGGTCCTCGTTCCAGACAAAGCCGGCGGACATGGTCAGCAGATGGCGCAGCGTGATGGCGTCCTTCTCCGGCGTGCGCAGGTCGGCATGCTCCGGAAAGAACGAAAAGACCGGCGTGTCCAGATCGCCGAGCCAGCCGCGATCGACCGCGATCCCGACCAGCAGGGATGTGACGCTCTTGGTGATCGATCGCAGATCGTGCCGCTTTGTTGCATCGTAAGTGACGCGGCCAAGCTCCTTGCCCCAGGCCCTGTCCTCGCCCGTGAAATAATGCTCATAGACCAGCTTGCCATGGCGCGCGATCAGGATGGCGTGGGCGTTGGCGTCAGTCCAAGACTCGAAATGCGGGCCGATGCCACGGATCAGCTCGCCATTGAGCCCCACACTCTCGGTCGAAGCGACAGACCACCCGTCCGCCAATGACGCCGGTTGAATATCGTCTGCCATCGTGGCACCTCCCATCCAATTACTTTTGCAATATGTCGCCCCAATCCAATTTGCGCGCGGCCTTGAAGGCTCCTCGTTCGCGCCTTGCGAAGCTGCGTTCTTCGCCGCGCCCATCCTTCTGACATAGTTTCAGCGTCACGGCAGTCTTGTTCATACGTGGCGGAGCGAGGACGCGCGCTTCTGGCCGGATTCCCGGCAGCCGCGAAGCGGCCAGATAGGTGAACTTCTCGTCCTCCCACGGGACAGTGCCGCCCTTGGCTTCGCGGTGCAGGCGCGAGCGGGGGAGGCGGACGGAGAAGTGGCACCAATCGGGCGGCGACAGCGGGCAGGCGCGCGCG
The DNA here is from genome assembly GCA_035695765.1 of Dongiaceae bacterium. Classification (GTDB taxonomy): domain Bacteria; phylum Pseudomonadota; class Alphaproteobacteria; order Dongiales; family Dongiaceae; genus Dongia_A. The sequence goes on along the minus strand of DASRRI010000088.1, from coordinate 24,856 downwards.
TGCGGGCACGGGGCGAGGATGTGAGCACCGGCCGTGATCAGCTGATCGCGAGCGTGCAGGATGCGCTTCCAGCCTTCGCTGGTGCCGGGTTCGACGATGATCAGGATCTCGCCGGTCAACGCCCACAAGCGTGGGATCAACTGATCGCGCAACGTCGGTTCGAGTTCATCCAGCACGTAGGCCATAAGCACGAGGTCATGTGCGGCAATGCCGGTCAGCGCGGTGTCGATCCTGGCCGCCTTCCATTCCGTTCGGAGCCCAGGCGCCGTCCCGAGCCGTTCGCCGACGCTCCGCATTGCGGTACTGCCTTCGATCAGGCTGGCGGATTGCAGGCTTGGCCAGTGCTCCGCGGCCGCCCAGGTTGCCGTGCCGGGGCCGGCGCCGATATCGAGCACGCTGCACGGCGCAAGATCGGGACGTACCTGCGTCGCCGCCTGAAGGGAGCGGGCGATCGCAGCATACGTGGCCGGCAGCCGGGTTGCGAGATAAGCGCACGCGGCCAATCCGTCATCGACGTGAAGGCGGCCATCGCGGATTTCCGCGCGGTAGCGGTTCGATAGGGCTTCCGCCGCGCGCGCGAGGTCGGCGAGAGCGATCCCTTCCAGCTCCCGGTCGATCGCCGCGCGCAGGGAAGGCGGCAGCTGCATGGAGACCTAGCGTGTAGTTCCGTCCAGCGTCCGCACCGGACCATAGAGATCGGGCCGGCGGTCGCGGTAGATGCCCCAATTCTCGCGATAGGCGCGGATCTCGGCGAGGTCGAAGGTCGCGGTCACGACGGCTTCCTGGTCTTCCGGCGCTTCCGCAGCCTTGGCGCCAAGATGATCGGCGATGAAGGAGGAGCCGTAGAAACGCAGCCAGTTCCCCTCCGGGTTCTGCGTCGAGCGTTCGACGCCGATGCGGTTGGAGGCAACGAGAGGCATCACGTTGGCGGCGGCGTGACCTTGCTGCGTGCGCTGCCAGTGCTCGCGCGAGTTATGTGGAGGGGAGGGCGGCGGCTCGGTGCCAATCGCGGTCGGGAACAGCAGGATCTCCGCGCCCATGACCGCCATAGAGCGCGCGGTCTCCGGGAACCATTGGTCCCAGCAGATGCCGAGACCGATGCGGCCATGCCGCGTATCCCACACCTTGAAGCCCGTGTCGCCGGGATTGAAATAGTGCTTTTCCTGATAGCCCGGTCCGTTGGGGATGTGGCTCTTGCGGTAGAGGCCCATCACCTCGCCATTGGCATCGATGATCGCGGTAGTGTTGAAGAAGGCGTGGTTGGCACGCTCGAAAAAGCTGACCGGGATGACCGCGTTCAATTCCTTGGCGATCGGGCGGAAATGATCGATGGCGCGATTGTCCTCCGGGCGGGTCGCCAGCGCGAAGTGCTTGTGGTCCTGCTCGATGCAGAAATAGGGCGTCTCGAACAGCTCCTGCAGCAGGATGATGTTGGCGCCCTGGTCCGCCGCCTTGCGCGCCAGCCGTTCGGCACGGGCGATGTTGGCATCGATATCCCAGTCGCACGCCATCTGGGTGGCGGCGACGGTCACCCGCTGGGACTGTCCGGTACTGTTCATGGCCCCAGTCTAGAAGCGCTCAGGCCTGCGCCGCAATGGCACGGATCGCCATCTGTTCGTCACGCTGACGCTGAGCCTCCTGCCGGCGCATGTGAATGGTGGCGATCACGACGCCGATCGATACGATCGCGATGATGATGGTGGCAAGGGCGTTGATCTTCGGGTCGAGGCCCAGGCGCACCTTGGAGAAGATGACCTGCGGCAGGGTCGTCGTGCCCGGCCCATTCGTGAAGGAGGTGATCACCAGGTCGTCCAGGGAGATGGTAAAGCCGAGCAGCCAACCGGAGACGATGGCCGGCGCCACGATCGGCAGGGTAATGACGAAGAACACCTTCAACGGCTTGGCGCCCAGATCCTGCGCCGCTTCCTCGAGCGACAGGTCGAGCGTCAGGAATCGCGACCGCATGACCACCGCAACATAAGACAAGGTAAAGGTCACATGCGCAATGATGACGGTCGTCAAGCCACGGCCCTGTGGCCAGTGGATGATCTGCTCCATCGAGATGAACAGCAGCAGCATGGAAAGGCCGGTGATAACTTCCGGCATGACCAGCGGGGCATTCACCATGCCTGAGAAGGCCGTGCGTCCCAGGAACTTGGGGAACCTGACCAGCACATATCCCGCAACTGTGCCGATGATCGTGGCGAGCGTGGAGCTGATGGCGGCGATCAATAGCGAAAGCTTGGCAGCGTCGATGATCTGGTGGTCATTGACCAGCGCACCATACCATTTGGTGTCGAACCCACTCCACACGGTCACCAGTCGAGACCCGTTGAAGGAGTAGACCACCACCGACACGATCGGCGCATACAAGAACGCGAAAACCAGAACCATCCAGATGATGACGAACCAGGAAAGGCGGTTGGTCATGATTCCTTCTCCAGCTCCTTGTCCTGGTATTTCTGATAGATCATGAGGGGCACGACCAGCGCGAGCAGGATGGCGACCGCTACCGCCGACGCGGTCGGCCAGTCGCGGTTGCTGAAGAATTCATTCACCAGAACGCGACCGATCATCAGGCTCGATGGTCCGCCCAGCAGCTCAGGGATCACGTATTCGCCGACCGCCGGAATGAAGACCAGCATGCTCCCCGCGACGATGCCGGGAAAACTGAGCGGCACGGTGATCAGGAAGAACGCCTTCAGCGGCTTGCAGCCAAGGTCTGTCGCCGCCTCGATCAGCGCGAGGTCCATCTTCTCCAGGTTTGCGTAGAGCGGCAGGATCATGAAAGGCAGGTAGGAATAGACAATGCCCAGATAGACCGCGAAATTCGTATTCATCATGTTCAGCGGGCTATCGATGATGTTCAGCGACAGCAGAATCTCGTTGATCAGGCCGTTGTTCTTGAGCAAGCCGATCCAGGCGTAGACCCGGATCAGGAACGACGTCCAGAACGGCAGGATGACCAGCATCAGCAGGATGTTGCGGGTGGATTGGCTGCACCGCGCCATGCCATAGGCGAGCGGGTAGCCGATGATGAGGCACAGGATGGTCGACAAGGCCGCAACCTGCAGCGAGTTCAGATAGGCCTTGATGTAGAGCGCATCGCTGACCAGCCGTCCGAAGCTTTCGCCGATATTGAGCGTAAAGGTACCATCCTGGATATGGGTGTAAGGTGGCTGGGCAATGACGACGAACGACGTGCTGACCCAGATCACGATCAGGAACGGCAGGAAGAAGAACAGAAGCAGCCAGACAAACGGAATGGCGATGACGAGCGTCCGCCCACGAATGCCGAGACCGGTCAGCAGGCTTTCGAGCCAGCCCGACGCCGGCAGTCGACTGGCGCGGTTGGCGATGTCGGTGGAGGCCATAATCCTCGTCTCAGCTCAACAGCGCGACGGGGCTATTGGGGTGCCAGGTGACCGAGACGCGATCGTCCCAGTCGATCATCATCTCGGAAGCACGCATCTGGTTCGGCATCGTCACCTTGATCTGCTTGCCGCTGTCGAGCTGCACCAGATAGATCGACAGATTGCCCATGTAGGCGATGCCCTTCACCACACCCTTCACGCAATTGTTGGGCTCGGTCAAATCCTGCTTGGTGAGGTGGATCTTCTCCGGCCGGATGGCGACCCAGACCCTGGCGCCCGGCGCGCTGGAGATGCCGTGATCGATATAGATGTCGCCGCCCTCGTCGGAGCGGATCAGCACATGGTCCTGCTCATCCTCGACGATCTGCCCCTCGAACAGGTTCACTGAGCCGATGAAGTCCGCGATCATCTTGTTCTGCGGATATTCATAGATCTCCTGCGGCGTCCCGATCTGCACGATCTGGCCGGCGTTCATGACACCGATGCGGGTGGAGAGGGTCATTGCCTCTTCTTGGTCGTGGGTCACCACGATGAAGGTGATGCCGAGGCGGTCCTGGATGTTCATCAGCTCGAACTGGGTCGCCTCGCGCAGCTTCTTGTCGAGCGCGCCGAGCGGTTCATCGAGCAGCAGCAGCTTCGGCTGCTTCACAAGCGAGCGGGCGAGGGCGACGCGCTGGCGCTGGCCGCCGGATAATTGATGCGGCTTGCGCTTGGAGAAGGGCGTCAGCTGCACCATGTCCAGCATCTGCGCGACGCGCTGCTTGACCTCCGATTCTGGATACTTGTCCTGCTTGAGGCCGAACGAGACGTTCTGCTCCACCGTCATGTGCGGGAACAGGGCATAGGACTGGAACATCATGTTGGTCGGGCGGTCATAGGGCGGGATGCCCGCCATGTCGACGCCATCGATGAATATCTTGCCCGCACTCGGGCTTTCGAAACCGGCCAGCATGCGCAGCAACGTCGTCTTGCCGCAGCCCGACCCGCCAAGCAGCGAGAACAATTCGCCACGATAGATGTTGAGAGAGACGTTATTGACGGCGACGAACTCGCCAAATTTTTTGGTGACGTTCTCGATCCGGATGTAAGGCTCCGCTTTCGGATCGGTCCAGGATGCGCTGACGTGCTTGTTCTGCGGTTGCTTCGTCGTTTTCTCGACTGCGGCCATGATGTCCCCTAGCTGCTCATTTCCCCCGTGCCAGCGATCCCGTCACTGACCGGTCTTCAACCGCGTCCATTCCCGCGTGATCACGCGCTGCACGGCCTCGTCGCGCACGACGCTTGGGAACATGCGCTTCTGGGTCTCTGCGTCCGGATAGATTGCAGGATCGTCCAGGATGTCCTTGTTGATGAACGTCTTCGACGCCTGATTGCCATTGGCGTAGTAAATGTAGTTGGTGCAGTCAGCGATCACGTCCGGGCGCAGCAGGTAGTTCAGGAACAGCAGCGCGTTGTCCGGATGCGGCGCATCCTTGGGGATCAACATGGCGTCGAACCAGATGTTGCTGCCCTCTTTCGGGATCGTATAGGAGAGATTGATCTTGAGGCCGGCCTCTTCGGCGCGCGTCGCGGCAACCGCATAATCGCCCGACCAGGTCATGGCGAGGCAGATATCGCCGTTGGGCAGCGAATTCAGATATTGCTGGGAATCAAACAGGCGGATGTATGGCCGCACCTTCATCAGCATTTCGGTGGCTGCCACGATGTCGTCTGGGTTCTGCGAGGTCGGGTCCTTGCCCATATAGGCCAAGGCGAGAGGGAATACGTCTTCCGGCGAATCCAGCAAGCTGACACCGCAATCCTGGAATTTGGACACGACTTCTGGATCGAAGATCATGCGCAGGCTGTCGAGCGGCGCGTCAGGCAGGCGCTTCTTGATCATATCGACGTTGTAGGTGAAGCCGTTGGTGCCCCACATATAGGGCACGGCGTAAGCATTACCCGGATCATACGCCGCCTGCTTTCCCAAGACCCACTGGTCGAGGTTGCTCCAGTTGGTGAGTTTCGATCGATCGAGCTTCTGATAGATGCCGCTCTTGATCTGGCGGGCGAAGAAGGAGGAGGTGGGCACCACGAGGTCGTAGCCGGTATTGCCGACGACCAGCTTGGCCTCCAGCGTCTCATTGCCGTCATAGGTGTCGTAGCGAACCTTGACGTTGTACTCTTTCTCGAAGTTGGCGATCGTGTTCTCGCCGATATAATCCGACCAGTTGTAGATGTTGAGTTCGCCCTCGGCACGAGCAGCCGATGACATTGAGAGTGCAGTTATTGCCAATGAGACGGCGGCGAGCGCGATCAGCGCCGGCTTGGCCGAGCGTTTCCATCCAGACATGCAAGTCCTTCCCATCTTCCGCCGGCGCGATGACGCTTTCGCTTTCGAGCCGTGCCACACTCTTATTTTGAGTAACTATGGCGGGGGGCCATCAAGGCTGTCAACCGCCACCCCGCCCGCATGCACCGGATTTTGAACGTTCATTCAATATTTGATGACAGGCGGGGTGGAAAACGGGCCCCGCCTTGCGGCGGAGCCCGTGAAAAGTCTTGCGATGGCCGGCAGTTTTACTGGCCGGTCTTGATCTTGGTCCAGGTCCGGGTGCGCAACCTTTCCAGATCGGGATCAGCCTGCATGTCAGAGAAGAGGTTCTTCTTCACTTCGTCGGTCGGATAGATCGACGGGTTGTTCTTGATGTCGGGTTCCACCTTGTCCAGCGCCGCCAGATTCGGGCTGGCATAGCTCACATAGTTGACGCCGTTCGCCGCGACCTGCGGGTCGTTCACGTAGTCGATGAACTTCAGCGCGTTGTCGACGTTTTTCGCGTCCTTCGGAATCGCCATCGAGTCAACCCAGAGCAGGCTGCCTTCTTTCGGGATGCGGTAGTCGAGGTGCACGTTGTTCTTGGCCTCGTCCGCGCGGGCCGCCGCGATGAAGACATCGCCAGACCAGCCGATGACGGCGCACAGTTCGCCGTTCGCCAGGTCGTTGATGTATTGCGAGGAGTGGAAATACTTGATGTAAGGCCTGACTCCCGCGAACAACTTCTCGACTGCGGCATAGTCTTCCTCGGACTTGGAGTGCGGATCCTTGCCGAGATATTTCAGCGCCGTCTGGAACATGTCTGACGGTGCATCCAGCATGGAGATGCCGCAATCCTTCAGCTTCTCCGCATATTCCGGCTTGAACAGCAGGTCGAGGCTATCGACCGGCGCGTTGTCGCCCAGCCGCTCCTTCACCTTATCGATGTTGTAGCCGATTCCGACGGTGCCCCAGAAATAGGGAACCGCATATTTGTTGCCGGGATCGAAGGCCTCGAGCGCCTTCAGAATCTGCGGATCCAGGTTGCCGTAGTTCTTCAGCTTCGACTTGTCGATTTCCTGATAGATGCCTGCCTGGATCTGCCGGCCGAGAAACGAGCCGGTCGGCACCACGATGTCATAACCGGTATTGCCGGCCATCAACTTGGCTTCCAGCGTCTCGTTCGAATCGTAGACGTCATAGCGGACGGTGATGCCGGTCGCCTTCTGGAAATCGTCGACCGTCGTCTCGCCGATATAGTCCGACCAGTTGTAGACGTTGAGTTCGCCGCCTGATCCTGCCGGCGCTTCGGCCGGCGCGGCCGCTGCCGGCGCCGGTTGGGTGGATGCCGTCTGATCCTGCTGAGCCGGTTGCGCCGGCTGTGCTGCTGGCTGCTGTTCGGTTGCCGCGGGTGCGGCTGCCTGTTCCTCTTGCTTCTTTTCCTCGCCGCAACCGGCCAGCAGCAGGGCCGATACGAATGCGACCACGCCGAAACGTGCTAGTTTCACGATTACCTCCAAGTCACGCGTGAGTTTCCGGGTCTCGCTTCTCGATCAGGCCAGAACAGCCCGAGCATGAGTCTTTTGTTACGGTGACGTCCCAGTGTCCTCAGCCGTCCTGAATCTGTCAACAGCAGGCTCATTAACGACCGTTCAGTTCGCCCCCACCGCCGTCAACCCTTCGGAAAATCGAACTTGTAGGAGCGGGCAGTGGTAAACGCGGTCTCGGCAATGCGGGTGTAACGCATCGTATCTTGGCGGAATCGCAGATAGGAGGATGCGATCTGGCGCGTGATGTCGTCGCCGCGCTCCAACAACTCCTGCATCACCTGTCCGGAGGCCTGCCCGAAGGCGACCAGCACATCGCGCGGAAATTGCTTAAGCTGCACGCCATGTTCGTTGATGAGCGAGGAGAGCGCGGCCGGGCTGCGGCCGTTGAATTCGGCCAGCATCATGTCGTTCTCGGCGCTACAGCAGGCGGCGACGATCTGCTTCAGCTCATCCGGCAGGGCTTCGAACTTGCCCTTGTTCACCATGCATTGGAGGGCGGCGCCTGGCTCCTGGAAGCCGGGCCAGTAATAGAGCTTCGTGATCTTGTAGAAGCCGAGCGACAGGTCGTTATACGGGCCGACCCATTCGGCGCCATCGATCGCACCGGATTGCAGATTGGAGAAGATTTCTCCATTGGGCAGCGGCACGATCTCGACGCCGAGCCTGGTCAGCGCCTGTGCACCATGGCCGGTGATGCGGAACTTCAATCCCTTGAGATCGGCGGTCGAATTGATCTCCTTGCGGAACCAGCCGCCCATCTGCGCGCCGGTATTACCGGCCAGGAATGCTTTCACGTTGGAGGGCGCATAAAGCTCGTCCCACAATTCCTGGCCGCCGCCGAAATAGACCCAGCCATTCAGCTCGCCCGCGGTCAGTCCCATCGGCATGGCGTTGAAGAAGCCGGCAGCCGGCAGCTTCTCAATGTGATAGCCGCTCGCGTCATGGCCCATGTCGGCTTGGCCCTGGGACACGGCATCGAAGCATCCCATCGCCGGCACCAGTTCGCCCGCCGCGAACACCTTGATGTTGAGCCGTCCATCGGAGGCCTTGGTGATGCGCTCCGCCAAACGCTCCGCGCCGGTGCCAAGGCCCGGCAGCCCTTTCGGCCAGGCGGTCACCATCTTCCATTCCAGCCGGTCCTGGGCGATGGCCGGGCGGGGCAAGGCGGACGCAAGTGTAGTCGCGCCCGCCGCCAAGCCGGCGCCGGTCAGGAAGTTGCGACGTTTCATTCCGGAAAACCTCACACCAGACAGAGCACATGCTCGCTATCGCCACTGCGGCGGCCGCCTGACTCGGGCACCGCATTGGCGGACGAACCTAGCAGGGCATGTGCGGTTTCAAAAGACCTCTCGCTCGCGGCCGGTTTTCACCTGGGCGCGATCTATTCCAAACGTTGCCAGCCCTCGGGGCCATACCCTTCGAGCGGGCGGAAGCCGGATTTATATGCCATCTTCCGGCTGTTCTCGACCCAATAGCCAAGATAGACGAAAGGCAGGTCGCGGCGTCTGGCTTCTTCGATCAGCCACAACACCACATAGACTCCAAGGCTGAGATCCGGCCGCGCAGTTTCGTAGAAGCTATAAACCGCGGATATGCCGTCCTTGTTCCAGTCGGTGAGGCAACACGCCACCAGCTTGCCAGCGGGATCGCGGAGTTCGACCATGCGCGTGTCGACGGGGCTGTCCGCCACCATGCTGCTGTAGTCCTGCGGGCCCATGCCGACCATCTCGCCGTCAGCATGGCGGGCCTCGAGATAGCGCACGAACAGCTCGAACTGCTCCTGCGTTGGAACATTGTCGCGGATCCGCGCGACCAGGTCATAGCTGCGGCGCGCGATGCGGCGTTGGGTCCGGTTGGGATCGAACTCATTCACTGGAATGCGCACCGGCACGCAAGCCTGGCAGCCGGAGCAGGCAGGGCGATAGGCAATGGAATGGCTGCGGCGGAACCCAGCGTGGGACAGAAGCTCAAACAGTTCGGGTGCGTTGCCGCCGGAGAGTTCAGTGATGACCTTGCGCTCCATCCGGTCAGGCAGATAGGGGCAGGGCACCTCGGTGGTGACCAGGAACGGGATCGGAAAGCCGCGGCCCAGAACGCTCATGACCGACAAAATACCGCAATTCCAGCCTGTTGCACCAGCGGCGCCAACGGAATCTTTGGGCTAGTTAACGCCTGGTTCCAAAGATATCCGACCGCACGACCACCGTTCCAGCCAGAAAATCGTGAGCGCAGCGCCAACGCGGGTTCAAGAACACCACTACCGCCGCCAGCCAGCCCGTCAGGCCGTGAATAGCCCAGAACAGGGCGGACATCAGGAAGGCCTGGAGAGTATCCGGCCGGCCGCCCGACCAGGTGATGACTTTCAGCCCGAAAACCCGCATTCCCGGCGTCGCAGAGGCCGGGCCACCAATCGTAAAGACATCATACAGCAGCCCAAGGGCCACCGTGCCAAACAGGAACGCAGGGATTGCAAGCAAGCCCAAGGAAATGATTGCGAGCGCCGTAGCCGCGATCACGGCGACGATCATGATGATTCCGATGAGGAGCATGTCCAGGAAGAAGGCGAACATCCGCCGGAGAGCGACACCTTCATAAAATTCGGGATGCAGCAGCGGATCGTGGATCGCACCATCACCGCCAGCACTCGACCCGCCAAGGACAATGGCTGGGACCTTGCGTTCCGTCACCTTGAGCGCCTTTCGACGTTGAATTGCCCCTTCATATTGAGGGGCATTGGCGCCTTTACAAGAGGCCACACAAGGTGTTGAGAAGGCTAGGGGACTAGCTCCGGCCGTGGTCCCGCCGGCTCGGTGGGCGCAGGTGCGGCGGCACCATCGGCGGCGGTCTGGGTGGGCTTGGGCTGGCGCAGCAGAACGATGCTGATGCGCCGGTTCTGCGGGTCGAACGGATCGGCCTTCACGAACGGGTCGGTGTCGGCCTTTCCTTCAATCTTTTCCAGGCGGTCGACGCTGATGCCGGCATTGACCAGGACCCGGCGCGAGGCGTTGGCGCGGTCGGCGGAGAGTTCCCAATTGGTGTAGTCGTGGCCGCCGGGATAGGGCTTGGCGTCGGTGTGGCCGGAGATCTCGATCTTGTTCGGCAGGGTCTTCACGACCTCCGCCACCTTCTCCAGCAACTCCCTGCTGCGCGGCTGCATAACCGAGCTGCCGGAGGGGAACATCGAAACCTTCTCCTGATCGAGCAGCTGGATGCGGATGCCATCTTCGGTCTGGTCGATTTTCAGATTCTTCTCGAGCTCCTTCAGCTCGGGAGTCTCTTCGATCGCATTCTTGATGTCGTTCTGGATCTGCTCGAATTGCTTCTGCTCCTCGGCTTTGACGGTAGCCTCAGCCTCCGCAAGGTCGACCGGCTTTGCGCCCTTGCCCGGATCGGGCGTCTTGCCATCGCCGGCCTCCGGCTCGGCGCCGTCATCGGTCTGCGGCTTCTCGCCTTCACCCGTGGCAGGCTCCGGTTGGGTCACCTCGGCTTGCTCTGCATCATCCAGGTCGGTCTGCACCGATGCGCCGCCAGACATATCCTCCATCGGCTGCGCGTTGCCGGCGAGAATGGTGAAGGTGGCCGAAGTGTTCTGGACGGCGAGGGTGGGGCGGAAGTAAGCGGCAATGCCCTTCTTCTGCTCTTCGGTGACCGCGTTCAGCAGCCACAGCAGCAGGAAGAACGCCATCATCGCGGTGACGAAGTCGGCATAAGCGACTTTCCAGGCGCCGCCATGATGACCGCCGCCCACCTTCTTGATGCGCTTGATGATGATTGGGCGTTCGTCGGCCACGGCCTGGTCCTCAGACCGGCGGCAGTGCGCTCACCGCCTGCTCCACTTCGTAGAAATTCGGCCGTTCGGTGGAGAGCAGAACCTTGCGCGCGAATTCGACGGAGACCGCCGGCGGATAGCCCTGCATGTGCGCGAGCAGCCCTGCCTTCATGCACTGATAGTATTTAGCGTCGGTCGCATCGACCGCCTGGATGATGCCGGCCAGCGGAGCCACGAAACCGTAGGAGACCAGCACGCCGAAGAAGGTTCCGACCAGTGCCGCGCCGATCAGTTCGCCCAGCACTTTGGGTGGTTCCGTGATCGAGCCCATCGTCGTGATGACGCCCAACACGGCAGCGACGATGCCGAGAGCCGGCATGCCATCCGCCATGTTCTGGATGGCATGCGAGGCGCCGTGGAGCTCCTGATGATGTGTTTCCAATTCCGCATCTATCAGGGTCTCGACCTCATTGGGGTTCTCGGTCCCCAACGTCATCATGCGCAGATAGTCGCACAGGAACTCGAGCGCGTGGTGGTCTTTCTGGAACTTCGGGAACTGACTGAACAACGTGCTTTCGTCGGGTTTTTCCACATGCTGTTCGAGCGCCAGCATGCCCTTGGTCTTGGCGAGCTTGAAAAGCTGGTAGAGCACACTCAGCAGCTCGACATAGTCCGCCTTTTTGTAGGTTGGCCCTTTCAGTGCACGCTTCAGGCCCTTGAACACCTGTTTGATGTTGGTCTTCGTGTTGCCGATGATGAAGGCGCCGGCCGCCGAACCCAGGATGATGACGAACTCGATCGGCTGGAAAAGGACTCGCAGATCTCCATGCACCGAAAAGGCGCCGAACACACAGCCGAGGACAATAACGGCGCCGATGATGACAAACATGCCGAACGACCAACCGAAACAAGTATTTATCCGTCCGGCAACATGCCCGGAACTTAGTTAAAACTTGGTTAGGTCGGCGCTGCGACCATTCATCCTTCACCCGACCGGCTGCTCAGCCTGCGGGTGGAAAATCCAGCCTGTTCAAGCTTTTCGATGATCTCGGCGACGTGGTTGGCGTTGCGGGTCTCGACCAGCGCGTCGATTTCGGCGCGCTTCACCGGCAGGTCGATGAACAGCCGGTGGTGGGTGATGTCCATGATGTTGCCGCCGGTCTGGCCAATAACCTTGGTAATGGTCGACATCACGCCGGGCTGGTCGATGATCTCGATCCGCAGGGTCGCCATGCGGCCGTCCAGCACCAGAGTGCGCATCAGGATCTGCGACAGCAGGCGTGAATCGATGTTGCCTCCGCCGATCACCACGCCGACCTTGCAGTTCTTGAAGGCGCTGGGATGACACAGCATGGCGGCAATGCCCGCCGCGCCTGCGCCCTCGGCGACCACCCGCTGCATTTCGATCAGCATGCCGACCGCGCGCTCGACCGACATCTCATCCACCAGCAGGACCTCGCGGACGTTCTCCTCGACGATCGCCCGCGTCAGCGCGCCGGGCGACTTGACCGCGATGCCGTCCGCCAGGGTCTGGCCACCATTGGCCGGTGGGATCTCGTTGATGGCGTGATGCATCGACGGGTAGAGGTCGCTTTCAACCCCATAGATCTCGATACCGGGCTTCAGCGCCTTGATGGTGGTGGAGATGCCCCCGATCAGGCCGCCGCCGCCAATCGGGATGACCAGGAAATCGAGATCGGGGTCGTCTTCAAGAATTTCGAGGCCGATGGTCCCCTGGCCAGCCACGATGTAGGGGTCATCGTACGGATGCACGAAGACCAGATTTTCCTTGGCCGCCAGCTCGCGCGCATAGATCGCGGCGGCGTCGATGCTGTCGCCCTTCAGGATCACGCGCGGGCCGAAGCTGGCGGTGCGCTCGATCTTGGTGAAGGGCGTTTGCTCGGGCATCACGATGGTGGCCGGGATGCCGAGGCGTTGGGCGTGATAGGCGACGCCTTGCGCATGATTGCCGGCCGACATGGCGATCACGCCGCGCTTGGCCTCGTCAGGCGTGAGGCTCTTCAGCTTGTAGTAGGCCCCGCGATCCTTGAACGAGCCGGTGAATTGCTGGTTCTCGAGTTTCAGCTTGAGGGACGCGAGACCTAGCTGCTTGGCGAGGCGCGGGGCCGATACGAACGGCGTGCGTACCACCTGGCCCCTGATCGCTTCGGCGGCGCGGCGAATGTCGTCGAGAGTGGGCCTCGCGATTCCGGTCATGGTGTCGTCTCCTCCGCGTTGGGCTTTTTTTGTTGCGGCCGCAGGATCAGCACATCCTGCGCGGGATTCTGGAATGTGCGATAGAGCCCCTCCGCCCATTCCGGCAACAGGTCACTGTAATGGCGTGACATGGGATGGCCCGATTGGCCGCCCGCCAGGCTGAAGACTGGTGAGTCGGGCCGGCTCATATCGACCGCCAGGCGCATGCCGGGGCCATGCACGTCGGTGAACAGGGCGCCATCATCGCTGATGGCCGTGCCGCCGCGGTTGATCGTGAAATGGTCGCCGGGTGTCGCCACCGCCGGCACCAGGCGGTTGCCGACATAAGGCAATTGCGCAAACACTGGATGGCGGAACTGCATCTGGTGTGCAGCGCCCCAGCTCCACTCCCGCCAGTCCATGCCGTACCGTCCGCGCAAGGCGTTCAGCGCTTCGCCGAACGAGGCGCGGACGACATCGCGGCAATTCTCCACCATCGGCGTCCCGCGGTCGTCGCACCAGCGCGCATCCTTCATCACATCGTCCAGGATATCGACCTGCCACAGCCACCAGCCTTCGAATTCCTCCGTGCCCATGTCATCCGCGAGGAGGCGCCGGGCGGTTGCATAAAGCCAGGCCGTCGCGATCAAGGGCTCCGGCCGGTCAGGTACCATCCGGCCGTCCCAGCCGGCCATCCCGGCGGCGATGTCGAGCGGCACCGATGGTGCGACCTCCGGCAGATGCGCCTTCACGAAGCCGAGCAAAGGCGTGGAGAAATCATCAGTCTGGATGCGCTCCATGTCTTCAAGCGTCGCGCCGTGCGTATCCGCAAGCAAGGACTGGATGCGGTCGCGGCGATAGGGCCGGTCGAAACTATGGCCGAGAAAATGCAGGTAGCGCAGCGGCCTGATGTCATTGTTGGCAGTGATGATCCGCCCCGCAGGCGGATTCTCGATCTGCGGCAGATCGGCGAAGGAGAGGGTGCCCGTCCAGCTGTAATCATCGATCCATCCTGGCGCCGGGAACAGCGATTCATTCGCGATGTTGCGCCGCACCGGAACCCGGCCGGCAGCGACGAATCCGATATTGCCCTCGGTATCCGCAAACACCACGTTCTGCTGCGGTGAATGGAAGTCGCGCAGCGCATCCTTGAACTCCGCCGCGTTCTTCGCGCGATTCATATTCAGGAAGGCCTCGGGCGACCGGTCGTCCGGCTGGAAGCCGGTCCAGGCCAGCGCGAAGCGCCGATGGAGATAGCGCTCCGGATCGATGTCGCTGATCAAAGGACCGTGACGGGTCGAGCGGACGTCGAAGGTCACGTCCGCGCCATCCTTGACCTTGATGATCTCGTGCCGGACGTCGAAGGGCACTGGGCCGCTCGGCGTGTCATAGTGCTCGGGCTTGGCCGGCGACAGATGTTCCTCGAACAGATCCTCGGTATCGCTGTGCGTCGTCGTGAAGCCCCATGCCACATGGCCGTTGCTGCCGATGACCAGGAAGGGCAGGCCCGGCACCGTGGCGCCGACGCGCGTTCCCTCTTTCGTCGTCAGCCGCGCCATGTACCAGGTCGCCGGCGCCGACAGTTCGAGATGCGGATCGTTGGCGAGGATAGGGGAACCGCTCGCCGTAAGCCCACCCGCGATCGCCCAATTGTTCGATGCGCTGCGGGTCGGGGTGAAACCAGCCAAAGCGGCCTGCTTGCCCTCCTCGCGGAGCAACAGGGGCAGCAGATCGGGACTGACCGCACGCCGAAGATGCTCGTCCTCGATCTCCTGCCCCGCGTTGCCGGATAGCTGCCACGCCATCAGCCGGCCCCACAGCAGGCTGTCGGTCGGGCGCCAGGGTTCCGGCTCGAACCGCAGCAACAGGAATTCCGGCGGCAACGGGAAACCGTGCCACTTCAGGTAGGCGTTGACGCCGGCGGAATAGGCGTCGAGGGCAGCACGCAGATCAGGCGAGGCCGCCTCATATTGCGCCTGCGCCTGCTGCGCCAGGCCGAGCATGCGCATCAGCCTATCCCGTTTCAGCGCGCGGATGCCGAACAGCTCCGATAACCGACCGGAGCCGAGGCGCCGCATCAACTCCATCTGGAACAGGCGTTCCTGCGCATGCACGAAGCCGAGCGCGAAATCGGCGTCAAGCTCGGTCTGGGCCGTGATGGTGACAATGCCGGCGCTGTCGCGCCCGATGGTCAGCGGCGCGGAAAGACTGGAATCGGCAAGCCGGATCTCGCCCGAGACTTTCGGCAGCGAGCCCAGCACCATCCAGGCGGCGAAGCCTATGCCGGCGATGAACAGGAAGAGCGCAGCCAGCAACCCGCGTGTGATCCACCGCCTGACGCGCACACGTCTGGCCAGGATCGGCTTCATCGGTCCGGAAAGTCCGCCAGAATGCGGGCACGGTCGGCATCCAGATCGGGTGCTGCTTCCCGCAGGTCGCGGTCGGGATAGGCCGACATCTTGATCGGCAAGCCTGCCACCTTGATGCCCGGCAGGGCGTCATCTTCCAACGGCACGATCATGTTGCGCGCGACGACCTGCGGATCGGCACAGGCGTGCGCCACGTCATTGATCGGCGCGCAGGGAATGCCAGCGGCGCCCAGCACGCCGAGCCAGTGCTCCACGCCATGCGGCGCCAGGATCTGCTCGAGCGTTTCCTTGAGCGCGAGCACGTGGTCGCTGCGTTTGCCGTTGTCCGCAAAGCGCGGATCAGTCGCGAGCTCCGGCCGCTGCAGGCAGGCCGCCAGCCGACGGAACAGCTCGTCATTGCCGCAGGCGATGACGATATAGCCATTCTTGGCGCGATAAGGCTCGAAGGGAGCGATCGAGGAATGGCGCGCGCCGACTGGCTTCGGTGACTGGCCGGTGGCAAAGTAGCGGATTACCGAATTCTCCAGCAGCGCGACCTGGCTGTCCAGCATCGCCACGTCGATCAGCATGCCGCTGCCGGTGCGCGTCCGGTCGTGCAGCGCCGAAACGATTCCAAGCGCGGTGAACAGGCCGGCCCCCAGATCGCCGATCGAGGAGCCGACGCGCGTCGGTGGGCCGCCTTCGTGGCCGGTCAGGCTCATGATCCCGCCCATGGCCTGCGCGATCACGTCATAGGCCGGGCGCTGCGCATAAGGACCGGTCTGGCCGAATCCGGAGGTGGCCGCATAGATGAGGCGTGGATAGCGGTCTTTGAGGGCGCTCCAGCCGAGGCCGAGCCGGTCCATGGCACCGGGCCGGAAATTTTCCACCAGTACATCCGCCTTGCGCAGCAGGCGATGCAGGATCGCAACGTCGTCCGCCACCTTGAGGTCGAGCGCGATCGATTCCTTGCCCCGGTTCTGCGCCACGAAATAGCCGGATTTGCCGTTGATGAAGGGACCATAGGCGCGCGAATCGTCGCCTTTTCCCGGCTGCTCCACTTTTATGACGCGGGCGCCAAGATCGGCGAGCAGCAGCGTGCAAAACGGGCCGGCGAGCACGCGGGTCAGATCGATGATGGTAATGCCGGAAAGCGGCCCCGCAATATTCATGCTGGTCAGAAATCCTCCCCTGTCGGTTCATATCGGAATCGCGCGCCCGAAGCCAGTCCGCTTGCATCGACAAGCCGGGGCTGTTCCGCTAAAAAGCGCGCAATAAGACGGCCGGAGAGGAGCACGAATGTCCAG
The DNA here is from genome assembly GCA_035695765.1 of Dongiaceae bacterium. Taxonomy (GTDB): domain Bacteria; phylum Pseudomonadota; class Alphaproteobacteria; order Dongiales; family Dongiaceae; genus Dongia_A. Next base: position 8,019 of record DASRRI010000088.1, on the reverse strand, counting down.
GGAGTTCGCCGACGTTCCGGCCATGCTGAAAGCTTTGACGCCGAGCTATCCAGTCTACTGCCTTCGCCCCCATGTGATCACCGCGACCGCCCGGCGGTTCCTGGAGCTGTTCCCGGGCCGCGTGCTCTATGCCGTAAAATGCAATCCCCATCCGCTGGTCTTGCGCGCGCTCTACGAGGCCGGCATCCGCCACTTCGACACCGCCTCCCTGCCCGAGATCGCCTTGGTGCGCGAGAGCCTGCCAGACGCCGCCTGCTATTTTATGCACCCGGTCAAGGGCCGGACCGTGATCGGCACGTCGTCGCGGGTCTATAACATCGATAATTACGTGGTCGACCATCCGAAGGAGCTGGAAAAGATCCTGGATGAGACCGATGGCGGCGCGGGCCTGACGATTTTCGTCCGCATCGCCACGCCGCCGGTCGAAGGCACATTCTATCACCTCGCCAGCAAGTTCGGCGCGGAGCTGGACCAGGCCGCGGCGATGCTCAGGGAAGCGAAGTCGCACGGCTGCCAGGTCGGCATCGCGTTCCATGTCGGCTCGCAATGCCTGAGCCCCGACGCTTACGGCAAGGCGATCGAGCTGGCGGGGCAGGTGGTCGAGAAGGCCAAGATCGACATCCATGGTCTCGATATCGGTGGCGGTTTTCCAGCCAAGTATCTCGGCACCAACATGCCGCCGCTCGAGGATTACATGCATGTGATCGAAGAGGGCGCGAAGCGCATCAAGCTGCGGCGCGATTGCGTATTGATGTGCGAGCCGGGCCGGGCGCTGGTCGCCGCCGGGGTCTCGCTCATCACCCAAGTACAGCTGCGCAAGGACGACAAGCTCTATATCAATGACGGCATCTACGGCGCCCTCAGTGAGACGGTGCAGGGCGGCGTGAAGCTGCCGGCACGCATGTGGCGGCTGAAGGGCGAGCCGTCGCGTGAGTTCGCCGATTTCTCGCTCTCCGGCCCCACCTGCGATTCATTGGACATTCTCCCCTACAAGACACCGTTGCCGGCGGATATCGAGGAGGGCGACTGGATCGAGATCGATTGCCTCGGTGCTTATTCCAACGCCAATTCAACGCGCTTCAACGGCTTCTACACCGATACCTGGATCACCGTGCATGACCACCCGATCGGGCACGTGGCGTGATGCGGCTATCGATCTGCGTGATCTCAGAGAGGCCCCTACATAACATGTTGAGCGGATGACCGGCTTCACCAAACACCACTTCCTCGGTCTCAGCCCAACCGGCTTCCACCGCGTCCGCTATCTGGAGTGGGGCGCGAATGACGGCCGGCCGGCTGTACTGTGCGTGCACGGCCTGACCCGCAATGCCCACGACTTCGACAGCCTGGCGGAGCGGCTCGCACGGCACCACCGGGTGATTACGGTCGACGTCGTTGGCCGTGGCGGGAGCGCGTGGCTGAAAGACCCGGCGCACTACACTTATGCACAGTACCAGGCGGACATCACCGCCCTGATTGCGCGGCTCGATATTGAGCGCGTGCACTGGATCGGGACCTCGATGGGCGGTCTGATCGGCATGTTCCTGGCGGCGCTGCCAAATACGCCGCTCGCGTCACTGTTCATGAACGATGTCGGCCCGATCATCCCAAAGGCGGCTTTGCAGCGCATCGCGGATTATGTCGGACTGGAGAACCGCTTCTCCTCGCTGGAAGCGTTCGAGCGCAACATGCGCAAGGTGCACGCGCCGTTCGGTCCCCTGACCGAGGAACAGTGGGGGCATCTGGTACGTTATGGTCACCGTATATTGCCGGACGGCACATACGGGCTTGCCTATGACCCGGCGATTGCAGAGAACGTGAAAAAGGGCGTCACGGATGTCGATCTGTGGGCGTTCTGGGATCGCATCGCCATTCCAACCCTGGTGTTCCGAGGCGCCGAATCCGATCTGCTGTCGGCCGCGACGGCACAAGCGATGACGGAGCGTGGGCCACGCGCCCGGATCGTGGAGTTTTCCGGCATCGGGCATGCTCCGGCCTTGATGGCGGAGGAACAAATCGCCTTGATTGAGAGTTGGATCGCCGAGCGATCATGATCAAGGTCCCCAGCTTTGTGCCGCTGCCGCCCTGGATCGGTGGCGACCTGCAGACATTGCGCAACTACCTGCGCCCGCCCGGCGACATCCTGGCGCCCTGGCCGGGCGAAGAGGTGCGCTTTGCCGTGAAAGATGGAACGGGCGACGAGCTGGTCGGCGTTCTTCACCGGCCAATCGATGGGTTTGGCCGGCCGCTGGTACTGTTGCTCCACGGCCTGACCGGCGACCAGGACAGCTCCTACATGCGCATGACCACGCGCTCGATGCTGGGCGCCGGCTATCCGGTGTTGCGCCTCAACTGGCGCGGGGCCGGTCCAACGCTCGGCAAGACGCGGTCGTTCTATCACGCCGGACGCACCGACGATCTGTTCGCCGTTATCGGCAGCATGGACGGCGCCCTGGCGGCCAATGGGCTGGCCGCGATCGGCTACTCGCTCGGTGCCAACGTGCTGCTCAAATACCTGGCGGAGCGCGGCAGCGTCTCGCATTTGCGCGCGGCGATCGCGGTCTCGCCGCCGATCGACCTTCACGCCACGCAGCAGCGCGTCGCCGCCAACCGCAACCGCCGTTATCACCAGTATCTGCTGGCGCGCATGCGCGAGGAGCGGCCGTGCCCGCCGGATGTCGCCTCAATTCTGGAGTTCGACAACCGGGTGGTAGCGCCAGCGCATGGCTTCCGCGACGCACTCGATTACTATGCGCAGTGCTCGTCGGCGCCGCATCTGGGCGCGATCCGCACGCCGACCCTGATCATCCATGCCGCTGACGATCCGTGGATCCCGTCCGCCGCCTTTCGCGCCATCGCGTGGGGCCAGTTGAAGCAGGTCCGCTTGTTGATGCTTTGGTCGGGCGGCCACGTGGGCTTTCATGCGCTCGGCCTGAGGCGGCCGTGGCACGACGAGGTAGCGCTGCGGTTTTTTGCAGCGACCTAGCCGCGCAGCTTCTGCGCCGCCTCGATCGCGAAGTAGGTGAGGATGCCGTCGGCGCCGGCGCGCTTGAAGCAATGTAGGCTTTCCATCATAGCGCGGTCGTGATCCAGCCAGCCGTTCTGCGCGGCGGCCTTGATCATCGAATATTCGCCGCTGACTTGGTAGGCATAGGTCGGCAGGCGGAACGCCTGTTTCGCGCGATGCAGCACATCGAGATAGGGCATGCCAGGCTTCACCATCAGCATGTCGGCGCCTTCGGCGACATCGAGGGCGCATTCGCGGATCGCCTCATCGCTGTTGCCGAAATCCATCTGATAGGTGCGCTTGTCACCCTTGCCGAGCGCGGCTTTGGAGCCGACCGCCTCACGGAACGGCCCATAGAAGGCGGAGGCGTATTTCGCCGCATAGGACATGATGAGCGTGCCCTGATGCTCCTCGGCGTCCAAGGCATCACGGATGCGGCCGATGCGGCCATCCATCATGTCGGACGGCGCGACGATATCCGCGCCGGCTTCGGCCTGCGCCAGCGCCTGCTTGCACAGGGCATCGAGGGTTTCGTCATTGAGGATGCGATCGCCTTTCATCACGCCGTCGTGGCCGTGCGACGTGTAGGGGTCGAGCGCGACGTCGCACATCACGCCGATCTCCGGCACCGCCTTCTTGAGCGCACGGACCGCGCGGTTGCACAGATTGTCGGCGCGCCAGGCTTCTTCTGCCTGCTCGGTCTTCTTCTCCTTGGGGATCACCGGGAACAAGGCGATGGCGGGGATGCCAAGACTCGCTGCCTGCTCCGCAGCTGCCAGCAGAGCAGGGATGGTAAGGCGGGAAACACCGGGCATGGCGGGCACCGCTTCGCGTTTCGTCCCGCCTTCCTTGATGAAGACCGGCCAGATCAGGTCATTGACGCTGAGATTGGTCTCGCGCACCAGGCGGCGCGACCAATCGGATTGCCGGTTGCGGCGCATGCGCACGCGCGGGAACTGGCCGGTCGGGCTTCGTTCCGGCGAAATTTCCACTTTGCTGGCCGCTTTGTGGCGACGATGTTCCATGGCGCGCATTCCTCAGATCTGATGCGCGACACTGTAACAAATCGCCGCGCGGAAGCGAAAGGCTCCATCGTCCCCCTAGGCCGCGATCGGCGCGACGTCGTTGGTGTGCGTCAAGACCAGTTCGACCCTAACCGGCGTCGGGTTCCGGACAATGTCCAGGACCGGTGCGTGGCGCTCGACTGTAACCCGCAGCCGCTCGATCTCATAGATATCGGCAGGCGAGGAAATCTCGACAGTTGCGTGAAGGTTGCTGAAGCCAGCGCGGATCCGGTCGGCGGCGGCATACAGCCCGCGCAGATCGAGCGCAGCCTGCAGCCGCACCTGCACGCCCTGCAGGGGAATGCCCAAAGCCTCGGCATAAAGGCGATAGGTCTGCTCATGGCACTGCGCGAGTGCCTGCAGAACGCGCAGGGTCGGCTCAAGGTCTGGATTCTGCGGGCCGGCATAATTGCCGCTGTCGGCACGCAAGGTGGTCTTGCCCTGATCCGGATTGGCGGCCAGCCATTGCTGCTGCGCCGCGATGCGGGTGTCGGATGTAGTGGTCATCGTGACGGGCCCTCCTTTTGCCCGAAGGTTGGGGCAGAGGGCTTTCGCCTTCAGCGCTTTAGCATTGGTGACGCGGTGCAAGCTGCCCCTCAAATCCCGCGGGCGCCCTCGACGCGCGAAGACGCCAAAACAGAAAAACCGCCTCAGCGAAAAGCTGGGCGGCTCGGCCCACGCTTTAGCTGCATTTGTAACGCGCCCGCAAGCTGAGGTTCAAATCGGCGCGGCTTGTTTGTGGCAGGTGTGGGGCGCAGCTGTCAAGCAGACTGCATACGCTTGACGCTGGCGCTGTCCTGGCTCAAGAAGCGGCCGATCAACTGTGCGGAGGCCGTCCCGTGTTCACCGATGTGCTGTTTGAGATCGCCGACGGGGTCGGCAGGGCCACGCTCAACCGGCCGCAACAGATGAACGCCCTGACGCTCGACATGATCCGCGCGCTTGACGAGAAGCTGGCGGAATGGGCGGCGGACAAGGCGATCCGCGCCGTCATGATCTACGGCGCCGGCGACCGAGTGTTCTGCGCCGGTGGCGATATCCGCGCGCTCTATGACGCGAAACAGAACGGCGGCAGCAAATTGCTGTCCGAATTCTTTTGGCACGAGTATCGCCTGGACTTCCGGATCGCGACCTATCCGAAGCAGCTGATCGCGGTGATGGACGGCATCACCATGGGAGGCGGGGCGGGCATCGGCTTGAACGCGCCGATCCGGGTGGCGAGCGAGCGAGCGCTGTTCTCTCTGCCGGAATGCACGATCGGGCTTTATCCGGATATTGGCGCGGCCCACTTTCTGCAGCGCTGCCCAGGCGAGCTGGGCATGTTCCTGGCTCTGACGGGCTTGCGGCTGCGCACGCCGGGGCTCCATCACTGCAACCTCGTCACCCACACGATCCCGTCCCAACGTCTGTCCCGCCTGATGCCAGAGATGCTGTCCATCAGTAACGTCGGAACGCCGGGAGCCGACATCGCCAAGCTGCAACCGGCGATCGACGTCTGCTTCGGCCTCAATTCGGTCGACGCGATCATCACCGCGCTGGAGAATCGTAGTGATCCGGGCTCGCAGGACAGCCTCAATCTGCTGCGCCGCGGCTCGCCGACCAGCCTCAAGGTGACGTTCGAGCATATGCGGCGCATGCGCGGCAAGAACCTGGCCGACGTGCTCAAGGAGAACTGGCGCATCAGCCGGCACATGATGGCCGGCACGGAGTTCTTTGAAGGTGTGCGGGCGGTGTTGATCGACCGGAATAACGCGCCCAAGTGGAACCCAGCGACCCGATCGGAGGTTTCGGAAGCGATTGTTAACCGGTATTTTGCGAAACTGCCGGATCAGCCGGACCTGGATCTGAAGCTTTCCTGATCCGGCGGCCCTGGAGGAGGCAGAACCATGCCCAGCATCGGTTTCATCGGCGTCGGCCATATGGGCGGCCCCATGGCGCGCAATCTGCTGAAAGCCGGCCATCAGGTCACGATCTTTGACCCCAGCGCCGAGAACGCCAAAGCAATGACCACTGCCGGCGCGAAACAGGCGGCGAGCCTCGTGGAGCTGTCGGCGACCAACGACGTCATCATCAGCATGCTGCCCTCCGGGCGGGAGCTGCGCGTCGCCTATCTCGACAATGACGGGGTGGTGGCGCACGCCAAGGCCGGCGCGTTGCTGGTGGACTGCTCCACCACCGACGTCGACAGTGCCCGCGCAGTCGCCGACGCCGCCAAGAAACGAAACCTGCAGTTCATTGACGCGCCCGTGTCGGGCGGCGCCGCGGGGGCGGAGGCTGGAACCCTGACCTTCATGGCCGGCGGCGAAGAGAGCGCGATCGAGGCGGTGCGGCCGATCCTGATGGCGATGGGCAAGAATGTCGTCCACACGGGCGCCGGTGGCTCCGGCCAGGCGGCAAAGATCTGCAACAACCTCATCCTCGGCATCAGCATGATCGGCGTGTCGGAAGCGTTCGTGCTGGCAGAACAGCTTGGCCTGTCGCCGGAGAAACTGTTCGCCGTCTCCTCCACGTCCTCGGGGCAGTGCTGGTCGCTGACGTCTTATTGTCCAGTGCCAGGGCCGGTCCCGGCGGCGCCGTCCAACCGGAACTACCAGCCTGGCTTCGCGGCCAAGATGATGCTGAAGGACCTGCGCCTTGCCACCGACGCGGCCGAAAAGCACAATCAAGCGATCGAACTGGGCGATCTGGCCAAGCGGCTCTATGAGCGCTTTGTCCAGGAAGGGTCGGGCGAGCTTGATTTTTCGGCCATCATCCAGGCGATCCGGCAGCGGTAGCGCGGCCGACGGGATTGAATTCCTTGGCCATTTTCATCTTTTTAATAACTCGCCATTTACCATTCTTTTACAGCGAATGCCTAGGTTTGCAGGTGAGCGTTCATACCGGGCGCTAGGAAATTGCCGGTTACCTGCGAAGGGGAACCCACGTGAAAAAGGCTTATTTGGAAACGATCGCGCTGGTGGAGCGCCTGCACCGTGAGTGCCTTGAAGTCATCAAGGCCGATCTGGATCGCCAGGGCGTCCGCGACCTCAACAACGTACAGGCCATGATCCTGTTCAATATCGGCGAGGACGTGCTGTCCGTCGGCGAATTGACCAACCGTGGCTATTACCTGGGTTCCAACGTCTCCTACAACGTCAAGAAGATGGTGGAGAACGGCTATCTGGTCCAGGAGCGCTCGCCGCACGACCGTCGCGCCGTACATGTGAAGCTCTCCACCAAGGCACAGTCCGTCTGCCAGAAGATGAACGAGATGTACGACCGCCACGTGCGCAGCATGACAGAAGTGGCGACCCAGGGCGACCTCGAGACCGCCAACGGCACGCTCCGGCGGCTGGAGCGTTTCTGGGGCACCTCGATGAGCTACGCCACGCGCTGATCTCTGGCTGATCTCTGCAAGACGCGGGTTGGAAAGCCCGCGTTTCATTCCCCGGTCCTGGCGATCGAAGTTAGAGCGCAACTATCCGAGACGATCGTCAAACGCGATCTTCACACGAACGCCTGAATCCCCGTTTGTGCGCGCCCCAGGATGAGCGCGTGGATGTCATGCGTGCCTTCGTACGTATTCACCGCCTCCAAATTCATGACGTGACGGATGACGTGGAACTCGTCGGAGACACCGTTGCCGCCATGCATGTCGCGTGCGACCCGTGCGATCTCCAGTGACTTGCCGCAGGAGTTGCGCTTGAGCATCGAGATCGCCTCGGGCGCGGCGCGGCCTTCGTCCTTCAGGCGGCCAAGGCGCAGGCAGGCATGCAGGCCCAAGGTGATCTCGGTCTGCATGTCGGCGAGCTTTTTCTGGATTAGCTGGTTGGCGGCGAGGGGACGGCCGAACTGTTTGCGATCGATTGTGTATTGCCGCGCGGCGTGCCAGCAGAACTCCGCGGCGCCCAGCGCGCCCCAGGAGATGCCATAGCGCGCATTGTTGAGGCAGCCGAAGGGACCCTTGAG
>DASRRI010000087.1:0-6575 GCA_035695765.1 Dongiaceae bacterium | reverse complement strand
CCGATCCGCGGATTCCATCTGGGCCAGCAGTCGACCCGACTGCATCAACAGGCCGGACACATGACCGCAAGCGACCAGATCGGCACACCGCTGCACAAACACCTTGCAAATCGGGGGCCGTCCACACATGGGTCCCGGCTTTGCGCGGCGTCGCCGCTTGGCCGGGATGACATTTGAGAGGAGGGGTGGATAACAACGCGCGTTCATCACGACTGCAACTCCCTCAATCCCTCGTACAACGCCAGCGCCTCCGGGTTGGCGAGGGCTTCCTTGTTCTTGACCGGCTTGCCGTGCACCACGTCGCGCACCGCGAGCTCGACGATCTTGCCCGACTTGGTGCGCGGGATGTCGGTGACCTGGATGATCTTGGCCGGAACGTGGCGTGGCGTTGTGTTCTGGCGGATCTGTTTCTTGATCTTCTCCTTCAGCGCATCATCCAAAGTCACCCCATCGCGCAGGCGCACGAACAGCACCACGCGCACGTCATTGTCCCAATCCTGGCCGATGACGATGCTTTCGATCACCTCCGGCAATTGCTCGACCTGGCGATAGATCTCCGCCGTCCCGATGCGCACGCCGCCGGGATTGAGGACGGCATCGGAGCGGCCATAGACGATGATGCCGCCATGCTCCGTCAGCTCGACATAATCGCCGTGCCGCCAGATGTTGGGATAGGTCTCGAAATAGGCCGCCTTGTAGCGCTTGCCGTCGGGATCGTTCCAGAAGCCGACCGGCATGCAGGGGAACGGCGCGGCGCAGACCAGCTCGCCCTTTTCGCCCGTGACCGGCTTGCCTTCATCGTTCCACACTTCGACCTTGAGGCCGAGGCCGCGCATCTGGATCTCGCCACGCCACACCGGCCCGGTCGGGTTGCCCAGCATGAAGCAGGAGATGATGTCGGTGCCGCCGGAGATCGAGGACAGGCACACATCCTTCTTGATGTGCTCATAGACATACTCGAACCCCTCCGGCGCGAGCGGCGAGCCGGTCGAGGTCACCATGCGGACAGTCGAGAGATCTTTGGTGCGGATCGGGTCCAGCCCCTGCTTGGAGCAGGCGTCGATATATTTGGCCGACGTGCCGAACAGAGTGCAGCGCTCCGCCTCGGCATAATCGTAGAGGATGTTGCCGCCGGCCGCGAACGGCGAGCCGTCATAGAGCAGAAGCGTCGCATCGGAGCCGAGGCCGGAGATCAGCCAGTTCCACATCATCCAGCCGCAGGTGGTGAAATAGAACACGCGGTCATGCGGCCGCACGTCGCCATGCAGGCGATGCTCCTTCAGATGCTGCAGCAAGGTTCCGCCCTGGCCGTGCACGATACATTTGGGCACACCGGTGGTGCCGCTGGAATACATGATGAACAGCGGATGATTGAATGGAACACGCTCGTACCGGATCGCGCCGCCTGGATGCGCGGCCAAAGCCTCCGGCAGCAGCTTGCCCTTCGGCAGCTTGGAAAGGTCCGGCTTGTCGCTCAAATAGGGGAAGACCAGGATCTGCTGCAGGCTCGGCAGCTTGGCCGAGAATTCCGCGACGCGGACGATCGAATCGAATTGCTTGCCGCCGTACCAATAGCCGTCCGCGGTGATCAGCACCTTGGGCTCGATCTGGCCGAAGCGGTCCAGCACGCCCTGCACCCCGAAATCCGGCGAGCAAGAGGACCAGATGCAACCCACAGCCGCCGCGGCCAGCGCACCGATCACCGCCTCCGGCGCATTCGGTACGAAGCCGGCCACCCGGTCGCCGGGCTTCAGCCCGAGCGAACGCAGATGCTGCGCCAGGCGGCTGACCCGGTCATGCAGTTCCGCATGGGAGAGCCGGCGCTTCACCTTGTCTTCGCCCCAGAACACGATGGCATCGTCCTCACCGCCGCTCGCGGAGAAGCGCAGCATGTTCTCCGCGTAGTTCAGCCGCGCTTCGGGGAAGAACTGGGCGCCCGGCATCTTGTCGCGATCCTTCAGGACCACGCTCCCCGGCTCGCCGATCACGTCGCAGAAGCGCCAGAGCGTCACCCAGAAGCGTTCGATGTCGGTGACCGACCAGTGCCAAAGCGCGTCGGTATCAGACAACTCCACCGACCAGTCGCGCGCCACCCTGGCGCGGAACTTCGACATGTTGGACTCGGCGATCGCGGCGGGCGACGGCCGCCACAGCGGTTTGTCCCCCTGCAATTGACCCATGAGCGAAACTTGCCTCCCTTTGCAGCCGCCGCATGACGCCAATTCCGGCTCGGCAATGGCGGCGGCGTACCTTTGTCTCTAATGTGCCGACCCATCATGTTCTTTGACAAGATTAAAGCGCGGGGGCAGCCCAACCATGTGTTGATCGCCGCCGGATTGACGGTTTTCGCCGCCCTGTGCTTCGCGGGGCTGAGCGCCCAAGTCAAGTTCCTATCCGGTGACCTGCACAGCTTCGTCATCACCTTCTGGCGCAATTTCTGGGGATTGTTCTTCATGCTGCCCTGGCTGATCCGCCAGGGGCTGGGCGAGCTCAGCTGGCCGCGCATCCGCATGTTCACCCTGCGATCTGGCCTCAGCCTTGCCTCCATGTTGTTCGGCTTCACCTCGCTGAGCTACCTCACGCTCGCCAACGCCACGGCGCTCAGCTTCACCGCGCCCTTGTTCGCGACTGTCCTCGCCGCCCTGGTGCTGGGCGAGACGGTGCGGCGGCGGCGATGGTCGGCGACCCTGGTCGGGTTCATCGGCGTCCTCATCGTCCTCAGGCCCAGCGTCAGCGGTATCACCTATGGCGAGATCATGGGCCTCACAGGCGCGTTCCTGACCGCCCTCGTCATCATCGTGGTCAAGCAGATGTCGCGCACGGAGCCCAGCAACGCCATCGTCGCCTATATGGTGCTGCTGCTGACGCCCATGTCGCTGGTGGTCGCATTGCCGTTCTGGAGCTGGCCGGCCGCCGGCGACTGGCCGTTCGTGATCGGCATGGGGTTGGCGGGGACCGTCGGCCATGTATGCTGGACCCGCGCGATCTCCATGGCCGATGCATCGGTAGTGGTGCCGTTCGATTATGTGCGCCTCATCTTCACCATCATCATTGGCATCTTCGCCTTCGCCGAGCAGCCGGACCTGTTCACCTTGATCGGCTCCGCCATCATCGTCCTCGCCGGCATCTATATCGCGCGGCGCGAAGCGATGCTGAACCAGCGCGCGGCGCGGGCAGCAGTCGCGGCGTCCGCCGATCCGTCGCGCCCGGCGGAGCGGGACGCGGCATGAGCCTGGTCTTACCGCGCGAGCGCTGGTCCAGGCTCAGCCCCAACCTGCAGGGCGCGCTCTGGCTGCTGCTGTCCTGCCTCGGCTTTTCCGTGATGGCGACGTTCGTGAAGTTCGCGGCGCGTGAGGTCAGCCCGTTCGAGATCACCTTCTTCCGCTGCTTCTTCGGATTGCTGGTGCTGGCGCCGGCGATCGCCTGGCACGGCATCGGTGCCTTGCAGACCAGGCATCTCGGCATGCATGCCTGGCGCGGCATCCTCGGCGCGACCGCCATGGGCTGCGCCTATTTCGGCCTCAGCCGCATGCCGATGGCAGCCTATAACGCGCTCAGCTTTTCGAAGCCGCTGTTCGCAATCGTGCTGGCGGTCCTGGTGCTGCATGAGACCGTGCGCTGGCGGCGCTGGACGGCGACCTTCATCGGGTTCCTGGGCGTCATGGTGATGATGCGGCCAGGCACGGAGGCGTTCGATCCCAATGGCTTGTTCGCGCTGGGTGATGCGCTGTCGATCGCGATCCTGATCACGGTGCTGAAACGGCTGCCGGCCTATGAGCGGCCGCTCGCCATGCTGTTCTATTTCGGGCTGGTCTCTTCGCCGATCGCGCTCCTGCTGGCGCTGGGCGACTGGACCTGGCCGAGCGGGACGACCTGGCTGTTCCTGGCCGCCATCGGAACCACCGGCGCGCTGTCACAATATTGGTGGATCATGGGATTCCGCGCCGGCGAAGCCTCTGCCGTCGCGCCGTTCGATTATTCGCGGCTGCTATTCTCGTGCGTGTTCGGCCTGGCGTTCTTCGGCGAGGTGCCGGACGTCTGGACGCTCGCCGGCGCGGCACTCATCGTGGCCAGCACGATCTACATCGCGCGGCGCGAGGCGCGGGTTCCGGCGGGAGACAGCTAGACCGAGCTTTGCAGCAGCTTGTCCAAGGCTTCCTTGGCGTGCTCGCGATGCTCCGGCTTGATGTGGGGCAGGACCGCGCGGACCGCGGCATAGAGGACAGCCGCATCGTCGGCGAATCCGAACACGGCGATGAAATCCGGCACCAGATCGAATGGCACCACGAAATAGGCGAGTGCGCCGAACAGGATGGCCTTGACCTGCAGCGGCGTCGCCGGGTCCATCGCGCAGTAATATATTGCGGTCAGATCATCGATGAACGGGATCTTGCGGCAGGTTGCTTTCAGCTTTTGCCAGAAATCGCGTTCCACGCGGCTGCGATCCCTCTTCAGCTTGTCGGCTTCGTCGGGTGTCAGATCCTGGGCCATGAGAATTCCATATGGCCCGCCTCGGCCGCGATGCAAGACCCCGCGGGAGCTAGGGGTGAAGGTTTCATTAACCAAGTTCTCCTAGCCTCTGTCCCATGTTGCGCCCGATCCTGTTCGCCGCTTTTTGTTGCGCTCTCGGCGTACCCGCCGCGGCCGAAGAGACGGCTGCCGTCACGCAGCCGGAAGGCAAGCAGACCTTCGAGATCCCGAATCCGGCAACCGCGCAGGACGCACCGCAGCCGCTGCAATCCATCACCGTCATGGTGGATGGCGAAGCGCGGTCCTGGGCGCCGCTGGAGAAAGGCACCGATGTCGCGTGGGCGGCCTATCTCAAAGGCGATTTCCCGAAGGCTGTGCCGGCGTTCGCGCGCCTGGCCGAGCTTGGCCACCCGGTGGCGGAATGGCTGATGGGCAACATCTATTTCTTCGGCCAAGGCATCCCCAAGGATTACGGCAAGTCGCGCGCCATGTTCGAGGCGGCAGCCGACCAGGGCTATTTCGCCGCCTTCGCGCCGACTGCGCAGATGTATGTGCAGGGCCTCGGCATTCCTGCCGATCCCAGCAAGGCCTATTACTGGTACAACATCGCCGCCGCCCAATTGCCGGACAGCGCCGAACGCACCGACATGATGAACCGGCGCGAGAAGGTGGCCGCCGCCCTCACCGCAGCGCAGATCGAAGCCGCGCAGAAGCGCGCCAACAAATTCGAGCCCAAGCCGGTCGTCCCGCCCGATCCCGAAGACGTGGATTGGCTGCAGGAGTAAGGCTACTCCTGCCACACTCAGTAGCACTCCGTCATGCCAAGCCTTGGGCCACGGCTGTCCGGTTTAGTTTCAGCTCCATTGTAGAACCATCTGGTTCGGGTCGGAAGTTGTGGCGATCTCGGTGTTGAGAAGGCGGTCGATGCGGCGTCTGAGCATGAGGTTTGAGCGCACCAGGCGGGCAAATTCCAGCGGGCTAGCGACAGCGGATTGTGTGGCTTGAGCGAGCCGAAGCAGCAGGAAGGCGATGAGCGCCACTGCGATCTGGATGCGAACGGCATTCTCCGAGGTCCCGATGAAGTGGCGGATCTTGAGAGTCTGCTTGACCCAGCGGAAGAACAACTCGATCGCCCATCGGCGTTTGTAGAGGTCGGCGATCTCTTGGGCCGAGGCGTCGAGATCATTGCACAGGATGCGCAGGATCTTGCCGGTTTCGGTCTTCACGCGCACTTCGCGAACGGGATCCTGGAATGGGTTGCGCCGGTTCTTGGCCTGGCGCCCAGGCAGGTGGCCGATGCGATCGGACAGAATTGCGCTATCCTCGGGCACCGGCAATTCCGCCACCGCGGCGAGCGGGGTGTTGGACTTGAAGCGGGTCACGATCCGGCAGCCGGCGGCATCCATCTTGGCCCACCAACCATAATCATAGTAGCCCAAATCAAAGACATAGGTGGCGCCCGCCATGATTGGCATGGTCTGGGCGATGGTGATGTCGTGGGTGCGCGACGGTGAGACCGCGACATAAATCGGCTGATCGGCATCCGGATCATAGATCACATGTACCTTGGCCCCGCACACGCCGGCGGAGTAGTGCGCCCAGTCGCCCGAGAGACCGCTCAAGCGAACCTGTGTCGAATCGATCAGATAGACGCTCTCGCCCATGGCCTTGCGCAGCCCACGATGCACGCGCTTCATCATGGCCGCGAGCAGTGCGCTGAACAGCGCTGCCGGTCGCAGCCGGTTCGCATCGGAGAGCGTCGAACGCTGCACCTGGCGCGCACCGATGTGATAGAGACGCGTCTGGTGGCTCTCCAGCCCAGTGACGAGCTCGCGCAAGCTGGTTGCACCCGACAGCTGACCATACAGCAACGCCACCAGCTGATCCTTCGTCGCCAGCCGACGCACCTTGAAGTCGGCTTCATGCTCGATCACCAATCGATCGAACACATCCCACGGAATATGCTTCAAAACCCCATGAAGAACGCTATTCTGATGCCGCACGGCGTTGCTCCTATCTCGTGTCCGAACCGTCGCCAAACGCTCGAACACAAGTAGAATCAATGCCGTGCGCCTTGTACAGCAAAATCTAACCGGACAGCCGTG
>DASRRI010000086.1:0-30926 GCA_035695765.1 Dongiaceae bacterium | reverse complement strand
CCGATCACCGCGCCGATCAGCTGCCGGTCTGGCTACACCGCTACAACTGGCACCGACCTCATGGTAGCTTGCAAAGCAGAATACCTATCAGCCGTCTCGGTCTGACCGGGAACAACCTGTTGAGCCTCCACAGCTAGGCCGACCGGTCTAGGTGCCGGGGTCTTGGCAATTCACAGGAATGGCGAACGGCCGGAAGCTGCGGCATCGCGCCGCTGCCAGGGGGCAAGGTTCGGCCGCAAAGCTTGGCGGGCGCGCGGGCCGGGACTAGGTTTCTGATCATGACCCGTCTCTCCCGTCGCTCCTTCCTCGCCACCGGCGCTGCCATCGGCGCAACGGCGTTTGCGCCGCTGACCCGCGCCTCGTCTCACAACGCGCCGATCGAGATCGCGATCAGCTCCCGCACCATCGAGGTCAAGGGCAAGGCTGCAAAAGTGTTCGGTCTGATGCAGCCCGACGGCATGCACGGCCTCATCATGAATGCCGGCGATCGCTTCCGCGTGCGGCTCAGGAACGAGATCGAAGACGCCGCCCTCATCCACTGGCACGGCTTGACGCCGCCCAACAGCCAAGACGGCGTGCCGGGCGTGACGCAGGAGCCGCTGGCGGCCGGCGCGGCCTACGAGTACGACTTCGCGGTCGCGCTGCCGGGCACCAACTGGATGCATTCGCATCACGTGCTGCAGGAGCAGTCGCTGATGGCCGCGCCCCTTATCGTGCACGATCCCGCCGATGCATCGCGCGATGAGCAGGAAGTCGTGATCCTGCTGCATGACTTCACCTTCCAGCTGCCGGAGAAGGTGCTCAGCGGCCTCTCCAAGGGCATGTCGCACGAGGCGATGGGCCACGACATGTCCAAGATGGATATGTCGGGCATGGAAACGTCTCAGGGGGACATGTCGCAGATGGATATGGGCGGCATGGATTTGAACGACGTCACCTATGACGCGCTCCTCGCCAACGACCGCACGCTCGATGATCCGGAAATCGTACGCGTCGAGAAAGGCCAGCGCGTACGCCTGCGCATCATCAACGCCGCGTCGGCCAGTAACTTCCTGCTCGACCTGGGGCCGCTCTCGGGCTCGCTCACTGATGTCGATGGCCGGCCGATCGTGCCGGTGATGGGCAGCCGCTTTCCGCTGGCGATGGCCCAGCGCGCGGATGTCCGCATAACGCTGCCGGCAGAGCAAGGCGCCTGGCCGATCCTGTTCCAGCGCGAGGGTGATACGGCCCTGACCGGCATGATCCTCGCGACCAAGAGCGGCACGATCGCGAAGATCACCGATCAGTCCCAGAAGGCGATCGGTGCCATCGACCGCGAAGTGCCGATGTCATACCAGGCCGCGGTGCCGTTGCCGGATAAGCGCGCCGATCGCCAGCTGGCCATCGACCTGACCGGCTCCATGATGAATTATCGCTGGGGCATCGAAGAACTGGCCGCGATGGCGCATCACGGGCATCTTGCGGTGAAGGAGGGCGAGCGGGTGGAGATGACCCTCACCAACCGCACCGACATGTCCCATCCGATGCACCTGCACGGCCATCATTTCCAGATCGTGGCGGTGAATGGCGCGCGGCTGAACGGCGCCGTCCGCGATACCGAGTTGGTGCCGGTCGGCGGCGCGGTCACCCTTGCCTTCGATGCGGGAAATCCGGGGAACTGGATGTTCCACTGCCACAACCTCTATCACATGCTTTCCGGCATGGCGACGCAGGTGAGGTATCTGTGACCACGGCGACGGGTGACATGCCGAGGTTCAGAGGCTAGACTTCCCCGGTCAATCTCTGCAGGGGGGATCCCATGGGCTGGCTGGTCTGGATTGTACTCGGTCTCATCGCCGGCATTCTCGCCAAGATGGTCATGCCGGGCCGTGATCCGGGCGGCTTCATCGTCACCATCGTCATCGGCATTGTCGGTGCGCTGCTCGGCGGCTTCATCAGCTCGAGGCTCGGCTTCGGCGAGGTGACCGGCCTCAATCTGCCCTCGATCATCATCGCTGTGTTGGGCTCGATCCTGCTGCTCTTCATCTATCGGGCAGTCAAACGCTGAAGTCAGATGCCAGATGTCAGGACGCGAGTGACACCTGATCACTGACCTCTGCTCACGCCACGTTCTCGATATCTTCCGCTGACAGGTTGCCGGGGACGATGGTGACGGGCACGCGCATCTTGCTGACATATTTGCCGGTCAAGGCGGAGACCAGCGGGCCTGGACCCTTGGGGCCGGTCGAGGCGGCCAGCACCAGGATGGAGATGCCAGGCTCCTCCTGGATCAGCTGCAGCAATTCATCGCGCCGGTCGCCTTCGCGGAAATAGAGCATCGGCATCTTGCCGGACAGCTTGTTTACCTCGGTCGCCATCTTCTGCATGACGGCCTCGGCCTGCTGGCGCGCTTCGTCCTTCATCAGCTGGTTGACGCCGATCCAGTCGCCGAAGCCGGTCGGCTCCATGACATGCACCATGGCGACGCGCCCGTTGGACCGGAAAGCGCGCCGGCAGGCATAGCGCAATGCCACCCTCAGCTCGGGCGATTCGTCCACCACCACCAGAAAGACGCGCTCCTGGGTCGCGGGCTGTGACGTCGCCGGTTGAACCTGGGGATCGGAGCCTGGATCGCCGCTCATGAGTCACCTCTATCGCTTGCGGAAGGCCAGATGCGCCAGCCAGCCCGTCAACAACGCAACCAGCACAGCCGTCACGCCATAGAAGAAACGCGGGGCGATGGAACGCGCATTGGCATATTTATAGATGTCGGCGCCGAACCCGACCTTGCTGATGATCAGCGGCATGTTCTGCGCGTCGACGATCTTGCCGTCGCGGACCAGGTAGACGTCGATCAGGAACGTGCCGGTCGGGACGTTGGACGGCAAGTGCAGATTGGCGCGGAACAGGGTGGCGCCGATGAAGGTGACGCGCCCGACCCGGTCGGCATAGAGGCCCTGCTTCTTCTTCTGCTGCACCAGGGCGATGCGGAAGGATCCGATGCCGAAAGCAGCCTCGCCTTCCGCCGCTTCGAACCGCACGCGCCCGACGCCGAGTTGGTAGCGATCGAGGCTTTCGGGGGTCAGGATCTCGAACAGCGGACGGGATGAGGCAACGCCGTAGAGCGAGGGCACATCGTCGAACTCGATCGAGTTTGCATTCACCCAGATGCCGGCGAAGCGCTCCTTCTGGTGGACTGCCACCCGTCCGGCGGGCCCGCGCATCACCAGGACGACGTCGCCCGGCCCGTCGATCGCACCGAACACCAGGATATCCTGGCCGGCGAAATCGGTGGTGATCTCCACCAGATGATCGTCGACGTCGGCAACGATGCCTTTGGCGGCGGCAGGGCCTACAACAACAGCCAGCGCCATGCCAACGAATGCGATCAGGTGAAGCGCGCGCATCATCGTGTTCCCGGCAGAGATTGCAGGGAGAACAGATCGTCCGGCCTCGCCACCAGCTCGTAGCACAGGCCGACCGCAACCACGAGGATCAGCACCGCCAGCAGGAAACGCAGCTGCTCGCCGGGCAGGCGCGCGCCGATCCGCCCGCCGAACTGTGCGCCGATGACCGACCCGATGGTCAGCACGAAAGCCAGCAGCACGTCGACCGTGCGCGTCTCGACCGATTGCAGGATGGTGGTGACGGCGGCGACGAAAATGATCTGGAACAAAGACGTGCCGACCACGATCACCGTCGGCATGCCCACCAGATAGATCATCGCCGGCACCAGCATGAAGGCGCCGCCGACACCCAGCAGCGCGCTGAGGATGCCGACCAGGAAGCCGATGCCGATCGGCATCAAGGCGGAGATGTAGAGCCGCGACTTCTTGAACCGCATCTTGAGGGGCAGGCCATGGACCCAGACATGCTGATGCAGCTTGCGCGGTGCCATGGCGCGGCCCTTGGACCGGCGGACGCGCCGGAGCGCGCGGCTCGATTCCACCAGCATCATGATGCCGATCGAGCCCAGCATGATGACATAGGCGATGTTGATGACGAGATCGATCTGCCCGAAGCGGCGCAGGATGGAGAACAAGGCGACGCCGAACAGCGACCCGAACACGCCGCCCGACAGCAGGACCGTTCCCATCTTGAAATCGACGTTGTCGCGGCTCCAATGAGCGAGGACACCGCTGACCGAAGTCGCCACCGTCTGGTTCGACTGGGTCGCGACCGCGACCGCGGGCGGCACGCCGATGAAGATCAGGAGCGGGGTCATCAGGAAGCCGCCGCCGACGCCGAACAGGCCGGAGAGGAACCCGACACCACCACCGAGGCCAAGCAACAGCAGCACCGATACCGAGATCTCGGCGATCGGCAGATAGACCTGGAAGCTGAGTAGCCAGTCTAGAAGGGCGCCCAGCATGCGCGACCGAACCCCCGGTCCTTAATCCAACTCGCCCGGCGGCACATGCGCCGGCGGGACCTTCCCCCTCGACTGGTGAAGGCGGCCGACGAGACGCATCATGTGAAAATGCTGGATGATGGGAGCGTCTTCGGCGACAGCGACTCGGGGACCGCGGCCAATCGTTGACGATACTCTACGACGGTGATTCTGAAGGCGAAAGCAGGGAATCGACTCCGTGCGATCAGGCCTCAGTGATTCCGGATACCTGGCCTACTTCTGCAGAATGTCCGTCAGCTCTTCCAATTGCGTGCGGGCGCGCAGGAGATAGAAGCCCTGGGAGGCCAGGTGATTGGGCTCCAGGAGGGCGTTGGGTGTCCCGTTGGTGACGATGAGCGGCTGCAGGCTGGCGCCTTCCAGCATGGAATCGATCATGCGCTGCCAGATCTTGCCGGCGCCGCGCTCATCCAGGACGCTCTTGAAGTCGGTTCCCAGATCGCGCAGCAGCAGGGCGTGCGCGTAGAGCAGGCCCTTGTTGTAATAGAACACGTCATCGGCATGGAGGTCGTACCAATCGCCGGCGTACTGGTCGATCTCCTGATCGATGGCGTTGGACGCGGCGCCCAGGTCCTTGCCGATGCGGTCCATTGTGCCGATGAGGTTGTCCGACCGCGGCTCGAACGAAGCGCGGCCGGCGGTCAGGCGCGTGTTGTAGCTGTTCAGCTTGACCATCGCTTTCAGGTATTGCGTTTCCGAGTTGGCGGCGAGCGAGGCGGAGCTCACGTACCAGACGTCGGGCGCGTAGTTGAGCAAGCCGCGCGCCTCGGTGAGGTCTCCGTCGGCGCTGGCCGAGCCGCGGGAGCGGCCGATCTGGTCGGCCATCTCGGTCGCAAAGCGCGCCAGCGCCTGCTGAATCCCGCGCTGGAAGTTCGGCATGTTGTCGAGTGCGTAGCCCGGCATGAAGAACGGGTCGTTGGCCGGCCAGGATGTCTCGCCAACCTCGCGCTGGATCAGGGCGGCCGCCAGTGCCACGGCCTTGCTGGCGCCGGGCGGCACGTTGGTGGCCGCGAAATTCGGATCATCATCGATCCGGTGCACCAGGATCATGCCGATTGGGTAGTACAGGATCAGCAGGATGAGTACCGCCAACGCAATCCACTTGGACCGCTTCAGCCAGCGCCGGCCTGAACCCGGCAGTTTCGGCGATTCGGCCGGGGAATCGAGGAACGGGTCGGCGGTCATGAAAGGCCTACTCCAGGTGGGGCAATCACCGACAGATGGTGGCCGGGTCTTCGCGAGGCAAGGTCAATGGAGGAAGCCCACGATGTCCTCCACCTGCCTGAGGATCGGCATGGCGATGGCCTGGGCACGCTCCGCCCCCTTGCGCAGCAGCGCGTCGAGCTCGTCCTGGTGCGCCAGCAGGCGCTTCATCTCGGCATTGATGGGCCCGAGCTTGGTGACGGCAAGGTCGGTCAGCTCGCCCTTGAAACGCGAGAATTCGTGGCCCGCAAAACGGGTCACGGTTTCGGCCAAGGTCGCGTCGGACAAGGCCGCATGGATCGACAGCAGGTTGAAGGCCTCCGGCCGCGCCGCGTCGGCCTCCGCTTTCACATGGCCATGCTCGTCGAGGCATTCCGGGCCGGGCAGCGGGTCTGGATCCGTCTTGGCCTTACGGAACTTGAGCGCGATGGCGTCGGCATCGTCGGTCATGTTGATGCGGCTGTAATCGCTCTCGTCCGACTTGGACATCTTCTTGGTGCCGTCGCGCAGCGACATGATGCGCGCGGCCGGCCCGCCGATCACCGGCTCCGGCAACGGGAAGAAGGACACGCCATAATCGTTGTTGAACTTCTGCGCGATGTCGCGCGCCAGCTCCAGGTGCTGCTTCTGATCCTCGCCCACCGGCACGTGGGTCGCCTTGTAGGCGAGGATGTCGGCGGCCATCAGGACGGGATAGGCGTAGAGCCCGATCGAGGCATTCTCCCGGTTCTTGCCGGCCTTCTCCTTGAACTGGGTCATGCGGTTGAGCCAGCCCAGGCGCGCCACGCAATTAAGGATCCAGGCCAGCTGCGCATGGGCGAAGCACTGGCTCTGGGCAAAGATGATGGAGCTCTCGGGATCGATGCCGGCGGCGATATAGGCGGCCGCCACCTCGCGCGTGTTCTGGCGCAAGGCGGCCGGCTCCTGCCACAGGGTGATGGCGTGCATGTCGACGACGCAGAAGATGCAGTCATAGTCATTCTGCATCCGCACCCAGTTCCGGACGGCGCCCAGGTAATTGCCGAGATGCAGGTTGTTGGTCGGCTGGACGCCGGAGAAAATACGGTTCATCGAGGTGCTTTCGCGCTTCCGGTGTGCAATTGGCTGGTCGGGATCGGCTTTTCCGCCCATCAACCCCGCGGGTGGCGGCTATATCGCCGGCGCAGGGCGGGTTTCGCAAGGCTTTTCCAGGGTTTTTGGCTGGAAATCGGGACCCTGGCCGGTTGGATGGGGGCGCCAAATGGCATTGAAGACAAAGGGTTTCACCCTCATATTAAGGACCGAAACCCCCAAGGGGCGGAAGCCCCTCGTTTTGAACAAGGAGCGAACAAATGGCGACGGGACCACAGAGGGACTATTTCGGCCGCACGCAGATGCAGGCTGGCGCCCGCGCTGCCGAGATCGATGTCGGCCTCCGGGCGTATATGCAGAAGGTGTTCGGGCTCATGGGCCTGGGCACCGCGATCACTGGCTTGGTTGCCTTTTTCACCGCCAACAGCCCGGCTTTGCTTCAGGTGCTATATGGCACGCCATTGCGCTGGGTCGTTTTCCTCGCGCCGCTCGCCTTCGTACTGGTGCTGAGCTTCGGCATCCAGCGGATGCGCGCATCTACAGCGCAGATGGTGTTCTGGCTGTTCTCCGGCGTGATGGGTCTGTCACTGGCGTCGATCTTCCTGGTCTATACCGGGCAGTCGATCGTCACGACGTTCTTCGTCAGCTCGGCGACCTTCTTCGGGATGGCGCTCTATGGCTACACCACCAAGCGCGACCTGACCGGGTGGGGCTCGTTCTTGTTCATGGGCCTGATCGGCCTCATCGTCGCCAGCCTGGTCGGCTTGTTTATCCAGAGCAGCGCGCTGCAATTCGCCATCTCTGTGATCGGCGTGCTGATCTTCACCGGCCTGACCGCGTACGATACGCAGAAGATCAAGGAAATGTACTACGCCGGCGATGATCGCGAGACCGGCGGCAAGAAGGCCGTGATGGGCGCCTTGTCGCTCTATCTCGACTTCATCAACCTCTTCCTCTATCTGCTGCGCTTCATCGGCGACCGCCGCTAAAGACTGCAGCAAGTCTATGTGCGAACCGGGGCCTTCTGGCCCCGGTTTTGTTTTGCGCGCAGTTTGATCCTTGGCTAGCTTGGCGTCCGGCTGCAGTCGCAAGATCAGGGGAACGATCCATGTATACGCTCTATTGGTCGCCGGGTTCGGCGTCGATGGCACCGCACAGCGCGCTCGAAGAGGCGGGGGCCAGGTATGAGCTCAAGCTCGTCAGCGTCGACGACGGCGCGCACCGCGATCCTGCCTATCTCACGCTCAATCCCAACGGCAAGGTGCCGACGCTGGTGGTCGATGGTACGTTCGTGATGTTCGAATCCGCCGCCATGACGATGTTCGTGGCCGATCGCCACCCGGAGGCGAAGCTGGCGCCGGGACCGGACGAATTGGCGCGCGGGCATTTCTATCAATGGCTCACGCATCTCACCAATTCGCTACAGCCGGCGATGCTGCGCTATTACTATCCGGACCGGACCATCGCTGGCGGCGCCGAGGCCGTCACGGCGAAAGCGACGGAGGAGATCGCGATCTTGTGGGGCCGCATGGATCAGCATCTGAAGGCGAACGGACCCTATCTGCTGGGCGAACGGTTCAGCGCGGCGGATATTTTCGCCTACATGCTCTCCACTTGGCAGCAATGCTGCCCGAACACCTATGAGCGATTTCCAAGCCTGAAGCGCCTCGCGGATCTGGTGGCGGCGCGCCCCGCCATGCAGCGCGTGATCCAGAAGAATGCAGCCTGACGCACCCATGAGTTCGCCGCGCGACATCCTGCAATTCTGGTTCTCGGAGCGCGCGCGGCTGCTCTGGTTCGAGAAGGATTCGATGTTCGACGCGGACATCCGCGCCCGCTTCGAACCTTTGGTGCATGAAGCGCAGATGGGCGGGTTCGAGGAATGGCGGTCTTCGCCCGACGGCGCGCTGGCATTGCTGCTGCTGATCGACCAGTTCGCGCGCAATCTCTATCGCGGGCAAGCCAAGGCCTATCTCGGCGATGCGCGGGCGCGCGCCGTGGCGGCGGAATCGATCGCACGCGGCTTCGACCAACGCTATCCGTTTCCCGACCGTGTCTTTTTCTATCTGCCGTTCGAGCATTGCGAGACCCTGGCGAACCAGGACCGCTACATCGCCTTGATCGAGGGCTGCATGCGCGAGGTCGGCGAGGCCGCGGCAGAGTTCCTGGACTACGCTCACCGTCACCGCAACATCATCAAACGCTTCGGCCGCTTCCCTCACCGGAACGAAGCGCTTGGCCGCGAGACGACGGAGGAAGAAGCGGAGTTCCTGAAGGGGCCGAGTTCGTCGTTTTGACGCGGTGGCAACATCTCACTCATCTGTCACCCCGGCCAAAGAGCCGGGGCCTATGCGGCATCGCCACGATGCTGATGGATGGCATGGGTCCCGGCTCTCGCGGAGCCTGTCCTTGGGCCGCGCATAGCGCGGACCCGAGGGCTCGGCCGGGATGACAGGGGTGAGTATGCGTCGGTTACCATTCGCGACGTATCGTCAAGGCGCCGTCAAATTCAGCACGCTCTGCGCGCGCACCATGTCGATGAGGTCGGTCTGCATGGTGCCGACCTTGCCTTTGAAAGCGGTCAGAAAAAAGACGGCGCCGCGGAAATCGGGAGTCAGCAACTTCACGCGGTCGCGCATGTCGGAAAAACCGAAATCGCTGATCTGATCCGGTGTCGGATTGAAGCTGGCGTCGAGCTGCTTGAGGATGGTCGCGCGGCGCGCTTCGGGCAAGCGCGGATCGAGTTTCAGCAGGATCCAATAGCCGCTGACTTCGCCTTTCACCTGCGCGATCTTGTCCGGCTTGCCGAAGGTCGCCTCGAAATTGGCAAGAGCGGTTTCGGGCTTGATCTCCTTGCCCTCATCGAAGCCTTGCGTGAGGTGCGCCCAGAACACGCGCCGGCCGTCTTCTTTCGACGAAAACCAAAGCTGAAGCGCGCGATGCTCGGTAAAATGGCTCTCGATATGCTGGACCGGCGCCTCGATCAACACGCTGTCCTTCAGGACATCATGCAGCTGCTCCTGATAGATGCCTTCGAGGAACTCGCCATCCAGCGGATCATCGAGCGGCATGTCGAGCGGCACGTTCATCACGCGCTGGCGCGGCTCCTCCGCCAGCGCGACCTGCGATGCCACGAGCATCGCAACCAACGCCAACACCCAACGCGTCATGCGACCTTCGCTTCCGTGCAGACTTCCATGTGGCCCCTGGCCTGCTCCATCAGCCAGTCGCGGAATGCCTTGACCTTCGGCTGCTTCGTCGCGCCCTTGGCATAGACGATGAAATAGCCGGTATCGGTCTTGACCGTGAAATCGATCGGTTTGATCAGGCGTCCATGGCGCAGATCATCGCCGGCATTGATGACGTTGCCCATGGCGATGCCGAGGCCGTCGATCGCCGCCTGGATCAGCAGGTTCGAATAATTGAGGCTGAGATTGGATTTGATCTTGGCCTCCGGAAAGCCGGCGCCCTTCAGCCAATCGGACCATTCGTCGTAGCCGGAGCGCATCCAGTCGCTGTCGGTCAGCAGGGGATATTGCAGCACGTCGCGCGGCTCGTTGATCGGCCGGTCGGGCGTGAGGAGGCCCGGAGCGCAAACCGGGAAGATGTCGTTCTCCGACAGCAATTCGCTTTCGAGATTGTCCCACTGGCCGCGCCCGAACCGGATGCCGAGATCGATATCGCGTCCGCCGATCTGTTCGACCGTGCTGGTGGCGGAGAGACGCACCTGGATTTCCGGGTGCTGGCGCTGGAAATCGGACAAGCGCGGCACCAGCCATTTGGCGGCGAGCGACGGCAAGGCGGTGACGGTGAGCGGCCGATCCTTGCCGAAGCGCGTGATCTCGGCCGCGCCTTCGGACAACTGATCGAAGGCTGTCTTGACCGGCCCCAGGAACCGCTTGCCGGCTTCGGTCAGGCGCACCTGGCGGGTCTTGCGCTCGAACAAGGGCTGGCCCAGCCATTCCTCCAGCGCCTTGATCTGATGGCTGATGGCGCTGTGGGTGACGTTCAGCTCGACGGCGGCCTTGGTGAAGCTTTGCAGCCGTGCGGCAACCTCGAAATAGTGCACCGATTTCAAGGGTGGAAGGCGCATCGCAAGAGCCTTTCATCTGTCTATTTTTCTAACAGAACGCCTGAGAAACTATCGTTTGTCCAGGCCTGAGATCAAGGCCATTCTCCTATTCAACGGCGATGACGCCGCCCATCAGACCTGTGAGGTGAGTTATGAAATCCAATAGCTTTTCGAGCCCGATCAACGGCTTGTCGCGGGGCGTCGGCCATGAGATCGCCTCTGTCCTGGACCGGCTGTTCGAGGCCCCCTTTGTGTGGGCGGAACGGGCGGCAGAGCGCCGCCACTTGGCCCAGCTCGACGACCACCTGCTGAACGATATCGGCCTCAACCGGGCCGACGTCGAGACGGTCACCACCAAGCCGTTCTGGCGGGCCTAGTGACCACGAGTTTTCCCGGACGGTCGTTTCGCCGTCCAGTCCAAGCGCGGCGCGAGGGACGGAAGCGGTCCGCTCTCACCCGACTTCCGTGAAGCGCCGCGCAAGGACTACCTCAGATCCAAGGAGATGGACCATGAAGTACCAAGCACAGAGTAGCGGCATGCTGGACCTGGTTCCGCGCAGTGGTTTGGCACAGATCATCGCCGCCGATCTGGCGCCCGTGCTGGATCGCGTGATCGAAGCTCCGATCGCCTGGCTGGAGCGTATGCGCGAGCGCCGGCAGTTGGCTGGCCTCGGCGACGACATCCTGAAAGATATCGGCGTCAGCCGCGCCGACGTCGAGCATGTGGTGGAAAAGCCGTTCTGGCGCGCATAGTTCTATTTGCCCGATGCCCGGCCTTGAGGGCGGCGCAGGCCCTCAAGGCCCTGGAACTCGACGAACTTGGTCATCGTCGCCCACAGATAATCCCCGAAATAGAACGGCTCGAAGGGTTGGAGCCCGGTCAGCGGCAAGGGCTCGATCAGGGCATCGGCCCTCGGATCATAGAAGAATGGGACCGAGAACCGCTCCTTGCCGCTGCCGATGACCCGGTGCTCCGTCGCCTTGATGCGCCCACCCGTCCATCTTTCCAGCAGCTGGCCGAAGTTCACCGCCAGCGTGCCTTCTTCCGGCGGCACATCGACCCACGCGCCACCGGTGCCGCGCGCCTGCAACCCCGCGACGCCGTCCTGAGCCAGCAGGGTCATCAGTCCCGAATCCACATGAGCGCGGCCGAGCATGTAGCGCCGCTCACCCTCATGTTCGACCCACAGCGCGTGTTCCGGAATGCCAACCATCGATTCCGGTGGACGGACCGGATAGCGGATCAGGCGCAAGGTCGAGATGCCGCCCGCGAACATATCGTCGAAGGCATCTTCCGCCAGGCCAAGCCCGCGGGCGAGCGCGCGCATCAGCGCCTGGGCGATGCGCTCCATCGCCAGGTAATAATCCGCGGCCGCGGAGCGCCAGCCGGGCAGCGCCAGCTCCGGCGGCAGGGGCGTTGCCTCACGCAGCGGATCCGTCGCATCGACGATGGCCGTGCCATGGGCGATGTCCGGGCCGATGTCGATGCCTTCCTTGTAGGTCTCCGCGCCGTTCTGCAGCGGGAACCAGCCGCGATAGATGTTGGGATGGGCGGGCTCGAACTTCTGCCGCCACAGCCAGCGTGTGACCGATGCCGGCAGATCGAACAGGCTCAACAGCGCGCGCCGCGCCTGGGCCTCGCTCGCGGCGCCCGACGGCAGCCCGCAGATTGTCATGAACCCGTCATCGCCCGCTGCCGCCATGATCGCGGCATCGGTCGCGGCGCGCTCCGGCGAGGCGCCCGAAAACAAGAAGGAGACGTCGATCCGAGGTATCACGCAGCAAGCTCCCGTCGGTTCGATGATTGGGGCTGCGGGAGCACCGCCGGTCAATTGCCAAAAACTTGACCGGAACGTGCGCAAATGCGATGGCACGACGCCGTTGGATCTGCTCACGGAAGCCAAGGAGATGACCATGGGGGACGACGCGACATGAGCGCGATGAAAGCGCATTTCCAGAGGATGGCGGCCTACAATCGCTGGGCTAACGGGCGGCTCTATGAAGCGGTGGCCAAGCTTTCGCCCGCCGAGCTCGCCGCGCCGCGCAGCGGGTTCTTTCCCTCGCTCCTCAAGACTCTCAATCACGTCCTGGTCGGCGACACGATCTGGATGGGCCGCCTTGATGGCGGCGGCAGCCCGGGCGTCAACAAACTCGACCAGGTCCTGCACACGGACTTCGCTGCGCTGCAGGCGGCGCGCGTTGCGACCGACAATCGCATCATCGTGTTCGTGGACGAGCTGGCGCCGCAGCGGCTCGAAGAGGACTTGGTCTATCGTACGACCACCGGCGAAGCGATGACGACACAGGTCGGCCAAGTGCTGGCGCATTGCTTCAACCATCAGACTCATCATCGCGGCCAGGCGCATGCGATGCTGTCCTCGACGGAGGTTGCGCCGCCACCGCTGGACCTGATCTATTTTCTGCGCGATCATCCGGAGATTGCGAAAGCGCGATGACATATGAGCGTCTCCATCTCGTCGTGGTCGGACTTGGTCCGACCATCCACGAGTCCGCTTCCAATCGCGCGGTCCGACATTTGGGAACTCGTGGATGGCCGCGCCAAGCACGACCATGACGAAAGAAGAAGGACGTCGATATGGATCCCAAACTCGCTCTCCTCACCATCCTCGGCACGCTTGCCATCGGCGCCATGAGCCCTGGACCCAGCTTCGTGGTCGTGGTGCGTGCGTCGGCTGCGCTCTCGCGACGGGACGGGCTGGCGTCGGCGCTCGGCATGGGCTGCGGTGGTATGATGTTCGCCGGCCTGGCGCTGGCCGGGCTGCAGGCGCTGCTGATGCAGGTGTCGTGGCTCTATCTCGTCCTGAAGGTGGCCGGCGGCGCCTATCTGGTCTATCTCGGCATCCGCATCTGGCGCGGCGCAAAGACTCCGCTCGAGACATCGAATGGCGCGCGCCCGGCAGCCGGCGGCTGGCGCAGGAGCTTCGCGATCGCTTTCGCGACGCAGATCAGCAACCCCAAGACCGCCATCTGGTACGCGAGCGTCTTCGCGGCCTTTCTGCCGGCGCCGATCCCGACCTGGATGTTCTGGACCCTGCTGCCGCTGATCTTCATGCTCGAAGCCGGCTGGTACACTATTGTCGCACTCGCCTTCTCCGCCGCCCGGCCGCGCGCTCTCTATCTCGGCGCCAAATTGTGGATCGATCGTTTCGCGGGTGGCGTCGTGGGATTCCTGGGCGGCAGGCTCATCCTGGAAGCGGTGCGCGGCCGCATCGCATGAAACTTTGGCAAAGCGGCATGATCGCACTTGCGCGCTCGGCCCGCGTGACGCGCTGGATGCAGGGCAACCGCGCGACCGCTTCGATCGCGCGGCGCTTCGTGGCCGGTGCGGATGCGGCGCAAGCGATGGCGGTGGCGCGCGATCTGGAGCGGGCAGGCTTCAAGACGTCGCTTTACTATCTCGGCGAGTATGTCGAGGACCCGGTGGTTGTCGCGGAGAACGGCAGGCAGAAGATCGCGGTCGCGGAATCCCTGCAAGCCGCGCATCTGCAAATCCATGTTTCGCTCGATTCCACCCAGATCGGCTATGCCATCGACGAGAAGGCGGGCGAGCTGCTTGCGCTCAAGATCGGCGCACGAATCCGCGAGTTGAGGCAGGCCGATGGCGCGCCACCCGTGCTGATGCTGAACATGGAGGATGCGGAATACGTTGATCGCATCCTCGCCCTACGAACGCGGTTACTGGCAGCAGGCGTGCCGGTCGCGCAGACCTTGCAGGCCTATTTGAAACGCAGCGCGGGTGATCTCGCGCCGATCATCGCGGCAGGCGGCCACGTACGCCTTGTCAAAGGCGCCTTCGCCGATTCGAGGCCGCATGCATTCCAGAGCAGGGACGAGATCAACGAAAACTACCTCAGGCTCGGACGCATGATGCTGGGCGCGACGGCAATGCAGAGCGGCTTCCGTCCAGTTTTCGGCACGCATGATGAGGCGCTGATCGCCGAAATCCGCATCATTGCGAAGAATGGCGGCTGGCAACCGGGCGCCTACGAGTTCGAGATGCTCTATGGCGTGCGCCCGCAGCTGCAGCGGCAGTTGCACGATGCCGGCGAACAGGTGCGCCTTTATCTCCCTTCGGCCGTGCCTGGTGGCCCTACGCTGTCCGCCGGGTCGGCGAAAGCCCGCGCAACGCCGCGCTGCTGGCGCGGGCGCTGGTGAGCGGTTAGGGCCGGTGCGCTCTATCGTGACCGTGAATTCCTGCGCATGAACGCGATGAAGGCCTGCAGGGGGGTCGGTATCTGCCGCCGACTCGGGTAATAGAGGAACAGGCCGGGGAGACGGAACTGCCACTCTTCCAGGAGCGGAACTAGCCGCCGGGCCGCAATGTGCGCGGCCACATAATCGAGCGGCGTGTACAAGAGGCCTGCACCGTCGACGGCGGCGCGAATGCCCAGCTCCGGGTCATTGATGATGAGCCTTCCCTCCACCGCCACTTCGATCCGCTTGCCCTTCCTCTCGAACAGCCAAGGAACGGTCACGCCGCTCGGGAAGCGAAAGCGGATGCAGTCGTGCGCCTCGAGATCGCGTGGCGTTTCGGGCCGCGGATGATGGGCTAGATAGGATGGCGCGGCCACGGCCACGTTTGTCGTCTCCCATCCGATGCGCAGCGCAATCATGTCGCGCGCGATGCGCTCGCCCGGACGAATCCCTGCATCGAAGCGCGCAGCGACGATGTCGGTCAGTGCCGAGTCGACCGATATGTCCAGGCTGATTGCGGGATACTCCGCCAGGAATCGCGCGATGATCGGCGCCAGCACGAAGCTGGCCGCAGGCGGCGGGACGGTCAGGCGCAGCAGGCCGGATGGTTTGTCGCGGAACTCGTTCACCGAATCGAGCGTCGCCGCGAACTCATCGAGCAGCGGCCGCAGGCGCGCGAGCAGGCGTTCGCCGGCAATGGTCAGCGACACGCTGCGGGTCGTGCGATTGAGGAGCCGAACGCCAAGGCGCGCTTCCAGCCCGCTGATGGTCTCGCTGAGGCGGGACCGCGAGACGCCAAGACGCGTAGCGGCCTTGGCGAAGCTGCGCTGCTCCGCCACCGCGACGAACGCATTCATCTCTGCAAAGCCGGGATTACGCATTGATCGGTATTTCCGAACAGATCAGTCGGACAATCGCCATTTATCGAACGCATAGGTCATCGCCATCTTTGCGGTCAAGGGCGATGGGGCCCATCAACTGAAGGAGCGGCGGTAATGTCGAATGTTCTGTTCATATCATCGAGCCTGTTCGGCGAGAATTCGCAGTCCGGTCTGATTGCGCGGGAACTGGTCGATGGTCTGCGCGCGACACATGCCGGCACCACGCTGGTTGAGCGCGAGCTGCGCGCCGACACGATTCCGCATCTGAGCCTCGACGCGCTCGCGGCAGCGGCCCAATCGCCGGAAGCACGCGGCAGCGCCGCGCGCGCCGCAGCAGCATTGGCTGATCGTCTAATCGAGGAGGTCGAGGCAGCGGGCATCCTGGTCATCGCCGCTCCGATGTACAATTTCTCGATTCCCTCGACGCTGAAAGCGTGGATCGACCACATCACGCGGGCGGGCCGCACGTTCCGCTACGGCGCCGCCGGCCCCGAAGGCCTGCTCAAGGGCAAGAAGGTGTTCGTCGTCACGGCGCGCGGCGGCGTCTACAGCGATGGGCCGGCCAAGGTGATGGATTTCCAGGAGCCCTATCTGCGCGCGATGCTCGGCTTTCTGGGACTTGATGACGTCCGCTTCATTCACGTCGAAGGACTGAAGATAAGTCCGGAAGCGGCTGCCGGCGGCATCGAGCGCGCCCGCCAGGAACTCGGTGAACTCTTCTCCGCCGCCACGGCGGCATAAGTTTGGCGAGCGGACGATCGGGATCGCAGGGCGACGCCCCGCAGGCTGCTTGCAAAGCATAAGGGCGCCGATCGGATCGGCGCCCTTGCCGTTGATCCAGCGTGCCCCGCCTTACTTCGGCGAGATCACCATGATCATCTGGCGGCCTTCCATCCTGGGCTGCGATTCGACTTTCGCGATCTCGTCGAGGTCGGCTTTCACCTTGTCCAGCACCTTCACGCCCAGCTCCTGGTGCGCCATCTCGCGGCCTCGGAAGCGCATGGTGACCTTCACCTTGTCGCCCTCCTCGAGGAAGCGGTGGATCGCACGCATCTTCACCTCGTAATCGTGGATGTCGATGCCGGGGCGCAGCTTGATCTCCTTGACCTCGATGACCTTCTGCTTCTTGCGCGCTTCGTTCTTGCGCTTCTGCTCTTCGTATTTGAACTTGCCGAGATCGAGGATCTTGCAGACCGGTGGCTCAGCGTTGGGCGAGACCTCAACCAGATCGAGGCCGGCATCGGCGGCCATGCTGATGGCTTCCCGGGTCGTGACGACCCCGACCATGCTGCCGTCTTCGCGCACAAGGCGCACTTGCGGGACGTTGATCTGGTGATTGACGCGCGGTCCGTCATTGCGGGACGGCGCGGGCTCCTGGGCAGGCATTCTAGCTATGGAAGGCTCCTAAAGGCTGTTAAGGGCTTGAAATGAAAGCACGCAACCGGGCTGAGCCCGATTGCGCCTGACCCATTATGCCATAGCAGAGAAAGCGGGGGGAAGGGGGTGACCGCGGGTGCCGGAGGCCCATTTGGGATGTCGGCGCCGTTATCGTCCCCATAAAGCCAGGAAGAACCCTACCAGAACCATGCCGGCGAGGCCTGCGATGAAGACGACCCGCTGCCAGCGCCTGCGCAGGATGACCTCGCCCCCGCGCGCCTTTTCGGCCGGATAGCCTCGCTCGGTCTGGTCGCGCTTCGGTTTCGGCATGGTCAGGGCTGCAAGGCAGTGCGGGCCGGCTCTTCCCTCATGGCACGCTCGATCTCGCGGCGGGCCTGGGGCATCTGCTTCAATGCCTTCCTCATGTTCTCGACGTAGGTTTCGCGGCGCTTGGGCGGCAGCATCGGTTCCGCCGAATCTACCACGGCATCGACCAGCACCGGTCCGTCCTGCGCGAAGGCTTCATCCATGATGGCGGCGCAATCCTCGGCGCGGGTGAGGCGCAGGCCCTTCAGTCCGCATCCTTCGGCGACCTTGGCGAAATCGACTGGCTCGAGGGTGCAGCCGAACTCCGGGTGGCCTAGGAACATCATCTGCTCCCACTGGATCTGGGCCAGGGACGAGTTGTTCATGACAATGATTTTGACAGGCAGATTGTATTTGCGGCAGGTCGCGAGCTCGGCGAGCGACATGGAGAGGCCGCCATCGCCGACCACCGCCACCACCTGCCGGCCGGGATAGGCGAGCGCGGCCGCGATGGCATAGGGCACGCCGGCGCCCATGCAAGCGAGCGTGCCGGAGACTCCGAACAATTGCCGCTCGCGCATCATCACATATTGCGCGGCGAGCCCTGTATTCTGCCCGCAATCGGTGACGATGATGGCATCGTCGGCCAGACGGAGGTTGAGGTCGCGCACCACGCGCTGCGGCTTCAAAGGCTCGCCCGGACGCTCCGCGCCATCCTCCAGCGATATCAGCCATTCCTCTTTCGCGCTCTGCGCCTTCTTGAGAAAGCTGCGGTCGGAGCGGGGCTGAAGCTTGTCCATCAGCGCGCTGAGGCTCAGTGCCGCATCGCCGACGATCGGCGCTTCGATCGGATAGCGCAGGCTGATGCGCGTGGCGTCGATGTCGATCTGGATCGCGCGCGCCTGGCCGGGCTGCGGGTAGTACTCGATATAGGGAAAGTTGGAGCCGACGATCAGCAGGGTATCGCATTCCTCCAGCGCCTGCTGCGATGGCCTTGTGCCGAGGTAACCAACACCGCCCATGACCAGCGGATGATGATCAGGCGCGACTGCCTTGCCGAGCAGGGCTTTCATGATCGGCGCGCCCAGCATCTCCGCGATCTCCAGCAGCTCGGTCCGGGCGTGCATCGCGCCTTGGCCGGCCAGGATCGCGATCCTCTTGCCATTGGCCAGGATCTCAGCGGCGCGCGCGATCGCCTCCGGCTTCGGTCTGCGTTCGGCTTCGGCATAGGCCGGGCTGACATGATGCGGCTTGTTGCGCGGCGAAGGTGCGGATTGCTTCAGCGTCTCTTCCTGCACGTCGACCGGGATCGCGATATGCGCGACGCCGCGCCGTGCAAGAGCGGTACGGCAGGCGAGCGAGGCGGCGTTCTCCACATGCGAAGCACTGAAGATCGCGGTCGAATAGGACGCAACGTCGTTGAACAGCTTCGTGTGGTCGATGTCCTGCTGAGTATAGGTCTGCATCAGATCCTGATAGGGCAGCCCGGTGATGGCGATGACCGGCGCGCGGTCGAACTTCGCATCGTACAGGCCGTTCAACAGGTGAACACCGCCTGGACCGGTGGTGGCAAGGCAGCAGCCGATCTTGCATGTCCATTTCGCATGGGCGCAGGCCATGAAGGCGGCGCCTTCTTCGTTGCGCGCCAGGATGAAACGGATGCGGTCCTGGCGCTGGCGCAAGGCTTCCATGATGCCGTTGATGCCGTCCCCGGGCAGGCCATAGACCGTGTCGATGCCCCATTGCTCCAGCACGTCGAGCAGGATCTCGGAGGTGGTCTTTGGCGCAGGACGCCGTGTCGTGACGTTCATCGGCAAATCCAGGAAATGGCGCGCAGCGCTCTTTTCGGGAACCTCCGA
Organism: Dongiaceae bacterium; assembly: GCA_035695765.1. Classification (GTDB taxonomy): domain Bacteria; phylum Pseudomonadota; class Alphaproteobacteria; order Dongiales; family Dongiaceae; genus Dongia_A. The sequence continues at coordinate 11,555 of DASRRI010000086.1, read as the reverse complement.
TGGGCCGAGTCGTTGCAATTTGAACAGCTCGATCGGAGAGAACCGTCGGGCAAACGTGAATTGGCCAAGACCGGAGCCAAGCCCGGGCGGAGCAATCATGCCGACCGCAAGATTCGCTGAAGGGGCATTACGCCGGCCGCGCGCCAAGGCAGGGTTGCGGGCACTGCCGGTCCGGCCCGGCACGCCGCCGATGGAAGCGAAGCTGGTCGAGGAACTGCCGCGCGGGGAGGGCTGGCAGTTCGAACCGAAATGGGATGGATTCCGCTGCCTCGCCTACCGCGCCGGACCGGACGTGGAGCTGCAGTCCAAGTCCGGCAAGTCGCTGGCGCGCTATTTCCCCGAGACGGTCGGGGCGCTCCGCGTCCTGCCGATCGACCGGTTTGTGCTGGATGGCGAGCTCGCGATCCTGACCGGCGGTGCGCTGTCCTTCGATGCGCTGCAGAACCGGCTGCATCCGGCGGAAAGCCGCATTCGCATGCTGGCGGCGGAAACGCCGGCCACGTTCATCCTGTTCGACTGCCTGGCGACAGCCGAGGACGGCGACCTGAGGGCAGCGCCATTGACCCGGCGGCGCGCGGCGTTGGAGCGCGTTTTCACGTCGCTCGGCGACCAACCATCCTTGCGGTTGACCCCATTCACCCGCGATCCGGCGGCGGCGCGCAGCTGGCTCAAGAAGGCGCACGGTTCGCTGGACGGAGTGGTCGCCAAGCGGCTCGACGGCCCATACCGCGCGGGCGAACGCGACATGCTGAAAGTGAAATTGCTGCGGACGGCGGATTGCGTCGTCGGCGGATTCCGCTATGCGGCCGACAGCGACCTGGTCGGCTCGCTGCTGCTCGGCCTCTATGACGAGGCAGGATTGCTGCACCATGTCGGCTTCACGTCGACCATCAAGGATGCCGATCGCAAGGCGCTGACCAAGCGGCTGGAGAGGCTGGTCGAGGCGCCTGGATTCACCGGCGATGCGCCGGGCGCTCCCAGCCGCTGGAGCAACGAACGTTCGGCCGAATGGCAGCCCTTGAAGCCGACGCTGGTGGTGGAGGTGAAATACGACCAGGTGACCGGCAATCGCTTCCGCCACGGCACGCGGCTGTTGCGCTGGCGCCCCGACAAGAAGCCATCGCAATGCACCTGCGATCAATTGCAGCGCGAAGCTCCGCCGGCCAAGCTGGTGAGCGAGGTGATCGGACGATAGGCGGCGTCACTTCTTACGCGGCTCTTCCAGCTCCGCGTCAGGCTCTGTCCGGCCGGCGCGCATCATCTGCACCTGTTTCACCAGCGCGCGGGCGGTGTTGCGCACTTTCTTCCTGGAAGCCGAGATCGCGGTCGAGCGCCTGGTGGCTGGTGGCGTAGGGCTCGTAATAGCCGACATAGCGGTCGATGCTGGCGGCGCCCGCCTCGACCAGATGCATGGCGGTCAACCATCCAGTGAGTGCCTGGCGCACATTCTGCGCGCCCTCGGTGTCGGCATGGATCACGAGCGCGAAGGCGCGGCCCGCCAGATGGCGCGGATAGTGCCAGCCGTTCAGTTCGACCGCCTTGGCTTTGGCGGCATCCTTGCCGTGGGTAGAGGTCGGGTCGGGATTGCCGCCATCGGCGCAGACCAGGCGATCCATCATCAGCTTGAGGACGCTCGGCGCCTGGTTCCAATGGACCGGTGCTGCGATGAAGATGCCATGGGCCGCCACCCAGCGCGGATAAATTTCATTCATCCAATCATTCACCTGCCCAATCGCGTGATTGGGATAGCAGGAGCAGGGCCAGTGGCAGAGCGGCATGGCGGTGGAAACGCAGGCCTTGCAGGGATAGATCACGCGGCCATATTCGGACGTGAGGTGGCTGAGGTCGAGCAGATCGAACTCGACGCCGGCCGCTTCGATGATCCCGCGCGCCAGCTGGATGAGGCGGAAGGTCTTGGACATTTCGCCCGGGCAGGTCTCATCGCTGCGCGGCGAGCCGCAGATGCCGAGGATGCGTGCAGGCGCTGCCGCATTGTAGTGACGCTGCTCTGCCGCAGTGATCGCCTCCCGCGCCGCGATCCAGTCCAGGGAGAGCTCGTAATCGGGATCGGCATAGCCGGGGCCGGCCTTGCGGGTGCGCGGCGCCTTGCGATAGCTGTCATACCCATCCCAGGCAAGATCGCTCAGACGTCCGATCTCCGCTTGTGCGGCATCGAATGCCGGGTCGTAGAATCGCTTTCGGAAGCGCGCCGTAAACTCCGTCTTATCCACATGGGTGCTGCCCTGGCCCTTGCGGACATCGCTTGCATTATCGGCCATCAAAGACCTCACCATCGGCCTCTGTTGACCCCTAACCCCAGCGCGCGTCGAACGGTTCCGGCCCACGGAACGGATGCCGGGGCAGATCGGTTTGTCGTGCGACTCGGGGGATTGCGCGCTGCGATATGCCTCATCGGGCCCTGTCCCACGGGCTCTATCGCGATCATGCCATGCGTGATGCCGATCACAATTTACCTCGACGTTTCTTGTCCCATGGACTGAATCGGCTGGCCGCTTCGCGCCATTGGCCGTTGCGGGATGGGTGACTTCGATTTGCGGCAGAGGGCAAAGCATCGAGTCAAGATCGCGATGCAAATGCTTGAAATACAGCGCATGCGCATGGGTTCGTGCGCTGATGGGTCGCGCTGAAAGGCTAGGAAGCGCGACTCGAATTGGTCTTGGCGCGCCATCGACACTCTACTATCAAGGGGCAAGAAATGCCCACCCCGCAAGCATTTCCAGCCCGTCGTGATTTATCCACAAAGCGTTTTGTGATGGCCCGACTCGCGGAATCGGCGTAATAATCACGCGTTTCCGACTGATCGGCCTTGTCTTTATCGACCGGTCGTGATTCTTTCCGGGGACTGATCCCCTACTGACAAGAGAGGCTTAAAACCATGGGAATCAAACCAGCCGCCAAAGCCGGCGCGAAGTCGGCTCCGACGACCGTCACCCAGAAGCATCTGGCTGCGGACATTGCCGCCTCGCACGAGCTTTCGAAGAAGGCCGGCGAAGCGATCCTGAACGACGTGATCGCCCTTCTGGTGAAGAACCTGAAGAAGGGCGCGCGCATCCGTCTGGCCGGCCTCGGCGTCCTGCAGGTGCGCAAGCGCGCCGCCCGCATGGGCCGCAACCCGGCGACCGGCGAAGCGATCAAGATCAAGGCGAGCAAGAAGGTCGCGTTCCGCGCGGCTAAGGAGCTCAAGGAAGCGATCTAAGCTTCCGGGCCCCACAACGGGGCTCGTTCGGACAGGTTCGGGGGACGACCGATAAAGCGCAGTCATCAAGGATAAGTGCCGCGGCAACGTGGCTCTTTATGCGGAGCATTTGCTCGCGCTCCTGGCCGCCCGGTCGTTCCCCCTTCCGCCACCCTTCACCCCCCCTTTTCGCGGAACCCGCGGACAACCGGCGACGTTCTCTTTTCCTGGCTGGACAGGAAGGATGGCGTTAAGCCTTGCGTGCCGCGGCCGATACAGTCAGAGCCGGCGAACCTCCCGATTCGCTGCCGCCGCCGACGGCGGGCGATGCGGCGAAGGCGGGCCTCGAATATGTGAATGATGGAGAGCCTGGATTGCGCCGGCAGCGGCGCGGCAAGGGCTTTGCCTATCTCGACAGCGATGGGACAAGGGTGCGCGATCCATACGCGATCGCGCGCATCCGCGCGCTGGCGGTCCCACCGGCTTGGACCGACGTCTGGATCTGCGCCAGCGAGAACGGGCACCTGCAGGCGACCGGGCGCGATGCCAAGGGGCGCAAGCAATATCGCTACCACGTCGATTTCATCGCGATCCGCGACAGCGCCAAATACGAGCGGCTGGTGGAGTTCGCACAAGTGCTGCCGGCGTTGCGCGCCGCTATCGCGGCACACATGGCGCTGCCGGGCCTGCCGCGCGAAAAGGTGCTGGCGACGATCGTGTACCTGCTCGACATCACCTTGATCCGCGTCGGCAACGATGCGTATGCACGCGAGAACGACAGCTTCGGCATCACCACCTTGCGCAATTCCCATGTGAAAGTGGCGGGCGGTGAACTCCGCTTCCAGTTCAAGGGCAAGAGCGGCAAGAGCTGGCGCGTCACCATGCGCGACCGGCGGGTGGCGAAGATCATCCGCTCCTGCCAGGAGCTCCCGGGGCAGCATCTGTTCCAGTATCTCGACGAAGCGGGCAACGCGTCGCGCGTCACTTCGACTGACGTGAATGACTATCTGCGCGCGCTAACAGGTGGCGAGGTGACGGCCAAGGATTTCCGCACCTGGGCGGGCACGGTGCTGGCGGCGAATCTGCTGCATGAGATGTGCCCGGCGGACAGCGCCACAGCCGCCAAGCGCCAGATCCGCGCGGCGCTGCAGCAGGTGGCGGCACGGCTCGGCAACACGGTCGCGATCTGCCGCAAATGCTATGTGCATCCCAGCGTGCTTGACGCCCATGCGGCGGGTGGATTGCGTCTGCGCAGGTTGGCGGCCAAGGACGGTGCGCTGCGCCCCGAAGAACGCGCGACCCTGCGTTTCCTGCAGCGGCAGCTCAAGAGCGGGCCTAATCGGCGACCGCCTGCGGGACAATCGGATTGACGGGCGCACGCTCCATCGCCATCGCGGCCAGATCGACTTCGGCATAGACCGGCAGATGATCGGATGCGCGGCGCTCTGTGGTGTCGATCCACGAGCGCAGCAGCGCCTTGCCCGGCCGGCAATAGATGCGGTCGAGATTGAGCATCGGCCGCCAGGAGGGGAACGTCTTCTGCATCGTGTGAGTGGGAATGAGCGTGGTGAGGGTGGAGCGCACGCGCCCGTGCCAGTCGTTGAAGTCGCCCATCATCAGGAGACCGCCCGGCAGCGCACTGGGGTCGGCGCTCGGCTCGCCGCGCACCAGCGGTTTGAAGATGTCGAGCTGCGGGCGGATCTCGTTGGGCCGCAGGCCGAGATGCGCGGCAATCACGCGGATATAGCCGAACGGGCTTTCGATGGTCGCTTCGATGGCGCAGCGCGTCTCGCGGCGCGAGACATGCAGCTCATGAATATTGACGTCGTGCATCGGCCAGCGGCTGATCAACACGTGGCCGTAGTGGCCGTCCGGAGCGACGATTGTACGTGCCTCCGCCGAATGGCTGCCCAGCACCTGTTTCAAGGCAGTCAGCGGCAGACTGGTCTGGTCCATGCCGCGCGAATCCACCTCCTGCAGCGCCACGATGTCTGGATCGTGCGGCCGGATGAGTTCGATGATGCGGTCGAGGTCGTAGCGCAGATCGGTCCCGATGCCGCGATGAATGTTCCAGGTCAGGATGCGGGCGAAACGGTCAGGTGCTGTGCGATCGGGTTCTTGTTGGGTCATGGAAGACAGGCCCCCTGTCCAACGTATTCATGGCACACTTTCATGAACGAGTCTGCGGCCCGGCCTTCGCGCCCGCTCTGCCCGATCGCGCCGGCGCGAGATGAAGATCTGCAATCCGACCGAGATGCCGATCGCTACTAGTAACAGTCCGACCAGGGCCGCTATTCCAGCCAGCGACGGCTGGCGGATAAGATCGATCGCGCGATCGCCAAGCAGCGACATGACCGTCAGGCCCGGTGCAAGGCCGATGGCCGTCCCCAGCAGATAATCCACTGCCGGGATGCAGATGGCGCCGGCTGCCAGGTTGACGATGCTGAATGGCGCCACCGGCACCAGCCGAACCAGCGTGACAGTCGGGATCCCTTTGCGGGCGAAGCTGCGCGTGATGAGGTTGAGGCGCGGGCCGAAGAACTGCCGCAGGCCGCGCGGTCCCAGCCAGCGGCCGAGCGCATAAGTGGTCAATGCGCTCGCCAGCGCGCCTGCGCCGGCATAGAGCGCTCCCGGCCATGCGCCGAACACGGCGGCCGTCACGGCGATCAGCACCATCACCGGGAACATGACCAGGCCCATCAGGACGAACAGCAGGATCACCGCCGCCGCGGCCCACGGGCCGCGCAGAGATGTCATCCAGCCGGCCCACAGATCCGGATCCGCCCATTCCGCCAACGGCGTCAGGCTCCATGCCGCCGCCAGCCCCAGGAACAGCGCCAATGTCAGCAGGATGCCGGCGGCTGCCAGCAGCGGCCGGCGCTTGCTGCGCCCGATGGCATTGCCGCCTTCCGACAGCATGCGCGTCGGGTCGATTGGCGCACGCGGATCGGCGACGGCCTCCCACAAAGTGGGCGGCGATACCGGCAGGGAGCGGTCGACAACCGGCTGCAGCCAGTGATCGCGCCGCGGCAAGGACTTGATGGCGGCGATGATGGATTCGCTGTTCGCGATCGCGGCCTGCACCTCCTCAATGCTGGCGCCGCAATGCTCCGCGATCAGCCGGTCGCGCAGGTGGCGCACGCTACCTTGCGCCGCCTCATCGCCCTCGGCGGAGATGACGAGGTCGCACTCGGTATCCACCCCCATCGAGCGCTGGCACAGGTTGGCCGATCCGACGCGCAGATAGCGGTCATCGACGATCATCACCTTGGAATGGACATGAGGGTCGGCTGGCACACCATCGTGGATGATCCTGGGCGCTGCCATCAGCACGCGATCGGCGACGTGCGCCTTGCGCAGGATGCGCGCGACCCGCGCCCGGCCTGCAGTCATGACCGTGCGCTCGAGACGGCCGCGAAAACTGAATGGTCCGACGATCACGGCCTCAAGACCGGGATTGCGCCGCAGCGCCTTGGCGAGCTCGCGGGCGATGCGCGAGCAGGTCAGGTACTGGCTCTCGATGTAAAGCGTGCGGCGCGCGCTTGCGATCATGTCGTGGAACAGGGTCTCCACCTCCTGCACCACGCCATGATCCGCATAGGGCGGTTCGGTGCGCGCGATCGCGACCTCGACATCCTGGAAATGCGGCGCGATGTCATCCGGCCACGGCGCGGAAACTACGGGCACCTCCGGCAATTCCTCGCAGGCCGCGATTGTCCAGCGCTTGCGCGCGAGGTTGGTCATGGCGCGCGCGGCATCGCCATCCACCATCATCTGAACATCGTGGAATCCACGATATGGTCGGCCGGCAGGATCGGCGCGATGGGGATTGGCTGGGTCATGGTCCGAATTGTCCCAGCGACGGATGGTAAGGTCGAGGCCGCCGGAGAACACCAATGCCTCATCCAGCACGACGATCTTCTGATGATGAGATGAGCCCAGTGGGATCGCATCGTCGAGGCAGAGGTCGATCTGCGGCGGCGTCCGCCAGCGCAAGGCGAAAGCCGGCATGGCCTGCCGCTCGCTGGTGAAGAACAGGGAATAGTCCCACAGCAGTATGTTGATCTTCAGCTCCGGCCGCCGCGCCACCAAGGCGGTAAGAAATGGCCCAAGCTCGCGCGGCAGATCATCCTCCGGCTTGCCAGAGGGCCCGACCAAAGGCGTGCGGCTGTCGACGTCCCAGCCGATGATGTAGACGCTGTGCCGGGCCTGCAGCAGGGCCTTGCGCAGGGTGCCGAAATAGGCGGCAGCGTCGATTAGGACGGCGGCGCGCCCGGCTCGCGCCACGCGCCAGGCATTGCGGCCAGGCCGGAATATCGGCGCCGGTGCTGCACCGGCCGGCGATTCGCTGGTGAAGCCGGCGCGATCGCCCGCGGCGCCGGCCCCCGCCCTAATCCTTCTCGTCAGCATGGATTCTTCCATCGCACTCCTTCAAATGGAACGCGCCGGAGCCCAAAAAGTGCCCGTTCCGCAGCGCTGTCAAGGGCGCCCCGTGCAACGGAAAAGCGACCGCCCGGTTGACCGGTAACACGCGATCAGAAAGGTGAAAGCGATGGAAAAGCCTGTTCGATCGGCCGCGTCCGTGCTGGCGGCCGGGTTGCTGATTGCAGCCTGCAGCTCCAACGACAATCCTTATGCTCACGATTCGATGCGTCACCCCACCGCCGCCGAGCAGAAATTCGGGACGACCGGAGGTGAACTGGCGGCGACGCCGCCAAGTTCCGCAGTGACCGTGACCGAGCCGGCGGCCCCGGTGGCCGTCGCACCGTCACAGCCGCTCACGGTGCCGCAGCCTGTCGCGCGGACGGCCCCGACCGATGCCGCCTTCGCACAGCAGGCAATATCCTCCAGCGCGGCCGAGATCGAGCTGGCGCGCATCGCCTATCTGCGGGCGCAATCGCCGCAGGTGCGGTCATTCGCTCGCCAGATGCTGATCGACCATCGCGACCTCGCGATCAAGCTCGACACCTTCGCGCTGGAGCGCGGCTATCTCGTGGCGTGGCGGATCGAGCCCGACAAGGTGAACACGATCGAGCAATTGCGCACCATCGACGGCGCCTCGTTCGACCGCGCCTACATGGACGAGATGGTGGCTGCACACGAAAAGGCAGCCGCGTCCATGGAGGTGCAGGCTTCCAGTGGCCGCGAGACTGCGAGCGTTGCGACCGGTGCGCTGCCGACCGTGCGTCATCATCTGGAGATGGCGCGTGAGTTGGACGCGCAGCTCTAGGCGCGCAGCGAAGCAGTTCGCGCTGCCGGCGCCGTGGGAACCGGCCGTGCCTTTCCGGGTTTATCGGCTATCCCGGCAGCTTGCTGCCGGGGCGGTCTCTGTCACACCAGACGATAAGCGAGGAATCCATGCATCGTGGTATCAAGCTCGCGGGAATTGCGCTCCTGTTGGGCGCCAGCGCCGCTCTGGCGGCCTGCAGCAGCTCGGGCGGCGGCTCTGGCAACCAGGTCGCGTCCTGCAAAGGCGGCTATCCCGACGGCGGTGGAATCAAGAATATGAGCCCCTATTCGCCGAATGCCGATCCGTACCAGCCGGATTGCGAAGGAAAGAGCTAGCGCTCGTCTCCGCGCGGGCCAATCCGCGCTTCCAGCGTGCGGCGAAGAAACCCGGCTCCACGTTCCTGCGTGGACGTGAAGCCGAGTTTCGTGTGTGATGCAAGCTGCCATGCGCCGCAACGACAAACTCTCCCTCTACCGCAAGAAGCGCGACTTCTCCGTCACCCCGGAGCCAAGTGGCGATGCACGCGTTGCAGCAGGCAATCGCTACGTCATCCAGCTGCACGCGGCGCGCCGGCTGCATTTCGACCTCAGGCTGGAGATCGACGGCGTCTATAAGAGCTGGGCGGTGACGCGCGGCCCCAGCCTTGATCCAAAGGATCGCCGGCTGGCAGTCGAGGTCGAGGATCACCCGATCGAATACGGCACCTTCGAAGGGACGATCCCGAAGGGCGAATATGGCGGCGGGACCGTCATGTTGTGGGACCGTGGGCAGTGGGTTCCGGAAGGCGACCCGGCAAAGGCGCACAAGAAGGGCCACATCGCACTCGAATTCAGGGGCGAGCGCCTGAAAGGCAGGTTCGACCTGGTGCGCATGGCCGACCGCGACGAAGGCAAGGGCAAGCAGACGCGCCACAACTGGCTGCTGATCAAGAAAAGCGACCGGTTCGCCAAGCCCGGTCATGGCGACGCGGCGATCGCGCGCGCGACCAGCATCAAGACCGGCCGCACCATGCGGCAGATCGCCGAAGGCAACGGACCGGTCTGGGACTCGTCGCGCTCTGAATCTGCCATGAAAAGAAACGTGGCTGCCATGGAAGCGGATGCGAGCGGCAAGCCCGGCAAGCTGCCCGCGATCATCGAGCCCGAGCTCACCAGCTTGGTGGATGCGCCACCCAACGGCACCAATTGGGTCCACGAAGTGAAGTTCGATGGCTATCGCATGGGCGCGCGGATCGAGAACGGCAAAGCAAAGCTCATCACGCGCTCCGGCCTCGACTGGACACGGAAATTTCCGACCATCGCCAAGGCGCTCGGAAAGACCAGGATCAAATCCGCCTGGTTCGACGGCGAGGTCGTGGTGCCGGACGAGGACGGGCTCAGCAGCTTCTCAAGCCTGCAGCGCGCCCTCTCCGAAGGCGATGACAAGCAGATGGTGTTCTATCTGTTCGATCTGCCGCACTTGAACGGGCGCGATCTGCGCGATCTGCCGCTGATCCAGCGCAAGCAGGCCCTGCGCGATATCCTCACCGCCACGAAGGCGAACGGCGTGCTGGCCTATAGCGACCATCACGAGGCGGAAGGCAGCGACTTCTTCAAGGCCGCGTGCAACATGGCGCTGGAGGGCGTGGTGTCGAAACGCAAGGACAGTCCCTACCGCTCCGGTCGCGGCCGCGACTGGGTGAAGTCGAAATGCGTCGACCGCGACGAGTTCGTCATCGGCGGCTACACGCCCTCGCGTGCCGGACGCGGCATCGGCTCGCTGCTGGTCGGCCATTACGACGGCAAGCGGCTGGCCTATGACGGGCGGGCCGGCACCGGCTTCGGGCACAAGGAATCCGTGGCGCTGGAGAAGACCCTGCGGACGCGGCAAGTCGATGAGTGCCCGTTCCCGGACATGGAGCGCGCCCACAAGGTGCGCGCGCTGTGGGTAAAGCCGGAGCTGGTGGCCGAGATCGGGCATCGCGGCCGCTCCTCGGACGGATTGCTGCGGCAGGCGTCCTATGCCGGCCTCAGGTCCGACAAGCCTGCGAAGCAGGTTGACCGCTCCGACCGCTTGCGCACGGCGGCCGAGACTGGAGAGCCGATGGTGGGCGGCGTCAAGATCAGCCATCCGACGCGGGTGGTCGACCCGACGACCGGCGCCACCAAGCTTGATGTGGCTCAATATTATGCCCGTGTGGCGGAGACCTTGCTGCTGGACATGGGCGACAGACCAGTCGCCGTGGTACGCAATCCGGACGGCATCACCGGTCAGAGCTTTTTCCAGCGCCACCCACAGCAGACCTTGGCCGGCCGGATCAGCACGGTGAAGGATCCGGAGGATAAGGAGCAGCTGCTGTGCGTGCGCAACGCCCACGACGTCATCACGCTGGTGCAGTTCGGCGTCATCGAGATCCATCCCTGGCAAACCCATATCGACAAGCTGGACAAGGCAGACCGTTTCATCCTGGATCTCGATCCCGCGCCCGACGTGCCGTTCGAGGCGGTCATCCTGGCGGCGCAACTGGTGCGCCGGCGGCTGGAGGCGCTCGCGCTCAAGTCGATCGTGAAGACGACCGGCGGCAAGGGGCTGCACGTGATCGTCCCGCTGCGGCCTGCGGCCAGCTGGCCGGTCGCCAAAGGCTTCGCCAGGGCGATTGCGGACGGGCTGGCGCGCGATGAACCAAGGATCTTCCTTGCCAAGGCGAGCAAAGCGGCGCGCAAGGGGCGAATTTATGTCGATTATCTGCGCAATGACCGCGGCTCAACGGCGGTCGGTGCCTATTGCGTGCGCGCGAGGCCCGGCCTGCCGGTCGCCATGCCGCTCGACTGGCGCGCAGTGAAAGAAGGGTTGCAGCCAGCGGAGTACAATCTGGAAACCGTCACCAAGGTCGCCCTGCCCAAGGAATGGCGCGCGGCACAGACTTGGCGCCAGGGGCTGGATGCCAAGCGGCTAAAAGCCGTCGGCATCAAAAAGGGGGCATGAATCAAAAAGGGGGCATGAAGAAGAGCTAGGTGTGAGCTTTCAACAGGTTGTCCATCCGGTCCCGATCGGGAAGGCTGAGGTTGTCGAGACTTCAGTGATTCGCGAGGGGGACCGGATGAACATCCACAAGAATGCCCGTCTGACGCCGCACAGTCGAGCCGATCT